>CAWDWA010000016.1:0-40705 GCA_963805815.1 uncultured Verrucomicrobiae bacterium | reverse complement strand
GCGGCGATGGAACTGCTGCAAGCCGGGGTGGACTGCACGATGATCGCCATCTGGCTCGGACACGAATCGGTCGAGACCACGCAGATCTATCTGGATGCGAATCTCGCGATCAAAGAAGAGATCCTCGCGAAAACGCGGCCCGTGAAAAGCAACCCGCACCGCTAAAAACCCAATGATCGACTCATGGACTTCCTGCGAAATCTGTGAGGGAATGACACCGGATTATGCCGTGTCGATCAAACCGCTCTCAGAAGAGACGCATCTCCAAGTCGGCATAATCCGGAATGCGGCATAATCCGGCCACCACCACGTTGACGTAGTGCCGGCTGCGGAGGCAGTGATCAAAGACTGACAACAGACAATTGGCGTCCGGCGGCAAAATCGACCCGCACGATGTCGGCCTTCTTGTTGATCACATGGTCGAGAAAGCCGGGATCCTGATGGGTGAAGCCGTTGTGATCCTGCTGCCAGACGTGGGAGGCGAGCAGATAGTTGAGCGATGCGATCGGCGCCGCCATGGCAATTCCAATGTGACCTTCAACCACTTGGCGTGCTGGCTGAACATCGAGTCCACAATGCGAATGAACGCTTCATAGCTGTTGAACAGGCCATGTCGTCCAGTCAGCAGATATCCTTCGAGCCAACCCTCGCACTGATGCTCGCTCAGCATCAGTCCAATACTTGTCCGGCAGGCGCGAGAAAATCGTCTTCCTTCTCTACCCGTGCGTCCCACTGCCGGTTCGTGACTTCAAACACTGCGCCAAGAAGATTGGAGAGCGTCTCATCTGGACCGAAGACACGGAAGTTGCGCCGGTCTTGATTCAGCCTGGCGACATCGCGCAGGAATTTACCCAGCACCATCGTATCCTTGCCCTCAACACTGCCCGGTGAAGGCACCTGGACTGCGTGATCATGGAAGTCCGGCATGCGCAGATCGCGGAGCAACAGTCCGCCGTTGGCGTGAGGATTGGCACCCATTCGCCGGTCGCCTTTTGGTGCCAGTTCCGCCAACTCGGGCATGAGTTGGCCACTCTCATCAAATAATTCTTCGGCCTTGTAACTCTTCATCCAGTTTTCCAGCAACTGGACATGATCGGGATGCGCGGCATCGACCAGGATTGGCACCTGGTGCGACCCGGGAGGTGCCTTCGATCTGAAGACCATCGACGACTTTCGGCCCCGTCCAGCCCTTCGGAGATTTGAGGACGATCATCGGCCAGCGCGCTCGTGCCGTGTCGTTTCTGGTTCGCGCATTCTCTTGAATCTTGCGGATGTCCTCAATCGCTTTGTCCAGCGTCGTGGCCATGAGTTCATGCATCTTTTCCGGGGTCGTCGCCTTCCACAAAGTAAGGAGTCCAACCGCAGCCGCGGAAGGAACTGCTCCAACTCTTCAGGCTCGATGCGGGCCAGGATGGTCGGATTGTTAATCTTGTAGCCATTCAGGTGCAGGATCGGCAGGACCGCTCCATCGGTAATGGGGTCGAGAAATTTATTGGACTGCCATGCCGTCGCGAGAGGTCCCGTTTCCGCTTCACCGTCGCCGACGACGCAGGCGACGATCAGATCGGGATTGTCGAACGCCGCGCCAAACGCATGGCTGAGCGAATAGCCCAATTCGCCGCCTTCATGAATCGAACCCGGCGTTGTCGGCGCCACATGGCTGGAAATCCCACCGGGCCACGAGAACTGCGTGAAAAGTGTTTTCAACCCGGCTTCATCCTGAGTGACGTTCGGATAGACCTCGCTCCACGTGCCTTCGAGGTAAACATTCCCCACCAGCGCCGGGCCACCGTGGCCGGGGCCGGCGACGTAGAACATGTTCAGGTCATACTTCTTGATGACGCGATTGAGATGCACATAGAGGAAGTTCTGTCCCGGAGTTGTGCCCCAATGCCCGACCACCAGCGGCTTCACGTGAGAAAGCTTCAACGGCTCCTTGAGCAACGGATTGTCGTAAAGGTAAATCTGCCCGACGGACAGATAGTTGGCGGCCCGCCAGTAGGCGTCCATTTTGTGAAGCATCTCAGGAGTTAGCGTCGTGATGCCGTAGCTATCCGACTCGCGAACTGGCTCCGGTGTGAGCGTATAGTGGTCATATGTTTGGATTTTATTGAGACGAGGTGGATGACCCGCACTCTGAGGAGTCCTCGACGGAAGTGGTCGAGGGGCCGGTGAGTGCGATGAGTTCATAGACGTGAACTTTTATGGGCTGCTCGCTCTGGATTTGAACCGAGATGAACATCCGATAAGCCCGCCAATCCGGCCAATACCTCCTCGGCAAGGGCCTCATAGCCGCAGGCTATACGCAACCGACTCTGCTCTTCGGGGCGTGAGGTTCGGTTAAAGCGCGGCGAGGGCGATAGAAATGAGGATCGCGCTCGCGAAATAAAGCATCGCGACTACGAAGGACGTGAGCGCGACCGTCGAGAGGATGGCGAGCGCGTCGGCGGCGGACGTTTTGCTTTTGGGGGAGGGCATACTACGGGGAAGGGCGGATCAGTTTTTGACGGCGTTTTTCGTGCTCTCCCGAGTGGAGTTCCGCCAGCTTTCGGTGCTCAGGCATTCTCATTTCTCACCGCGCTAAGTTGCTGCCGCTGGATGACGGTGATGAGGAGCACGAAGAGCACGGCGCACGTGGCGAGGACGAAGGCTCCGGAGGACGGCATGGAGAGCCACTTGAGCGACTCTTTCGCGGCGCCGCTGCTCCCGAGCGCAGGGGCGCGAAAGCCGGCCCACATCCAAAAGACGGAGTAGCCGAATCCGCCCGCGCCGAGCGCGACGCCGATGGCGGTTGTTGCGAGGCGGGAAGTGCCGAGCAGGCACAGCACGACGATCAGACTCAGGCGAGAGAGGTGGATAGGTTCATAGGATTGGTTTTCGTGGGGCATCAAAGGTCGTGAATCACCTTCGGCGGAAAGGCGACCCGCAAGGCGTTCAGCACAGCCAAAACGTCGATGATTTCCTGGGTGATGGCGCCGTTCACCGGACTGAGATGACCGGTCGCTGCGAAGGCCATGCCGATGACACTTAGCGCCATGCCGCCCACCGCGCTCTGGAGCGCGATGATCCGCATCCGACGGCTAATGTGCATGAACTCGTCCACTTTCTTGAGCGAGTTATCCATGATCACCACGCCCGCGGCTTCGGCGGTCACGTCGCTGGTTTGTCCGATCGCCATGCCGACGGTGGCGGCCATCATGGCAGGGGCGTCATTGATGCCATCACCCACGTAGAGCGTTTTGGCGGTCGCGGTTTCCTTGCGGACGATGGCGAGTTTTTCTTCCGGACTTTTCTGGGCGTGGACTTCGGTGATGCCCACCTGCTCGGCGAGGTATTGAACCTCCGACTCGCGATCACCCGAGATGAGCATCACCCGGGCGAAGTGATGCTTGGGTCCCAGATGGCTGACAAAGGATCGACTCTCCGCGCGCGGCGCATCGCGAAACCGCAAGACTGCCGCGTAGCGTTGGTCGATCACCACCACGCATTCAAGTCCACCGGCGAGTGGCGGAAGTTGATCGGCACCCGGAACCTTCTGCGCGATTAGTTTGTTGCGGCTGGTGACGAGCAACTGATGACCGGAGACGGTTCCACGCAGACCCTGGCCCGGTTGCTCGCCAACTTCAGTGGCCTCAGGAAGCTGAATCCCGGCGTCCTTCGCCGCGGCAAGAATGGCCCGCGCCAGCGGATGCTTCGAGTAACGCTCCAGACTCGCCACGAGCGTCAGCACTTCCTTTTGGTCGAAGCCAGTCGCGATGACTTGTTCCGTCAGCTTCGGCTCGCCGTAGGTCAGCGTTCCCGTTTTGTCGAAGATCGCCGTGCGGCATCCGGCGATTTGTTCGAGCACGACGGGACTTTTCACGATGATCGCTCTCCGCGCGCAGAGAGAAATCGAACCGATGATCGCGATGGGGATTGCGAGTAGCAAAGGGCACGGCGTGGCGATGACCAACACCGCGAGGAACCGAATCGATTCACCGCTGATCACCCACGCCAGAACGGCCACGGCCAGGGCCACCGGCGTGTAGATGCCCCCCAGTTGATCGCCCAACCGCTGCAACTGCGGCCGCTTGCTCTCCGACTCGCGCATGACCTCCATGATTTTCGCGTAGCGCGAATCGGCCGCGAGTTGGGTCGTGCGAATGGTTAGCGCCGACCCGCCGTTGACCGCGCCCGAGATCACGGTCGAACCGGAGGTCTTGGTAATCTGGAATGGTTCGCCCGTGAGATAGGATTCGTCCATCACCCCGTGGCCCTCAATCACCACGCCATCCGCCGGGCAGATCTCATGCGGATGGATAACGAGCGTGTCGCCCACCACAATGTCCGCCAGCGCCACATCGAGCATTTCCGTTCCGTTCTTGCGATGGGCGACCGAAGGCATCCGCTTGGCCAGCGCGGCAAGCACCGAGGAGGCGCTGCGCAACGCATAGCTCTCCAGTGCTTCACCGCCGGAGAGCATCAGGACGATGATCGAGCCAGCCAGGTATTCGCCCAGCAGGATGGAAGTAATGATCGAAATGCCGCCGAGCAGATCGGAACCAAATTCCCGCTTCAGGAGCTTCCGCGACAGGTCATAGAGCAGTGGCAGCCCCCCGACCACGAGCGTAGCCAGCAAAGGCAATTCGTAAGAGCCCGCAGCGACACGGTATCCAAAGCGCAGCACCAGATGCAACACGATGCCCACGATGGAAAGCGCCGCGATGATCGTGGTCTTGCGGTGCCAGAGACCGGACGGCAGATACCAAGCCGGATTGGTCGGCACCTCGCGACTCAGGACTGGCGGCATAGTCTTCGCTGGGCCGATGGCTGGTGGATGTGCTCAAAGGTGGTCTTCATCGGCCAGTCAATCCCCCCCTACGCCGTTTCCCTCATGATTTTGAGGATCGTCTCCTCCACTTCCTGCGCCACCGTCTCCAGTTGAGGCACGTTGAAAAGCGCCAGCAGCTGGGTCGGTTTCAACGTCGCCAAGACCGTTTTCCCACCCTCTTCATAAATGGAGATGCGGCACGGCAGCGCCGTGGAGACGCTCATGTTTTCATCGAGCACCTTCTTCGCCTGTTGCGGCTGACAGACCTCGAAGATCAGGCATTCGTGGGCAAACTCCACGCCTTTCTTCACCATGGTTTCCTGGAGGTTATGAACCAGCCAAAATGATTCGCTTGAACGGCAGCCTGTAAGGCATCCGCGGCCTCACTCACGGTTTTCTCAGTAGGTAACTTGATTTGCATAGGTTGGCTTTGTTGGTTGAAGGTTCACTTTGGAGCCGTGGCGGGCGCTGAGTCATTTCTTCGACAGTTTGATAATCGCGACGACCAGCAACACGACCACCAGGGTGGCAATGACTGTCCAGATCCACATGCCACCGCCCATCCAACCATTCATCCATCCATCGGTGTGATTCATCATAAAGAGCTTTTCATAGAATTGGTGTCCGTTTTCAGTCCTCCACTGTGAAGCCGACCTTGATGGTCACCTGCCAGTGTTGAACCTTCCCAGTGTCGATATTGCCGCGCGTTTCGATCACCTGGAACCAACACAGGTTCTTGGTGGTTTTGTGCGTCCGTTTGATGGCCTTCTCTACCGCGTCCTCGATGGAAGTGGTCGAGGTGCCGGTGAGTTCGATGAGTTTATAGACGGGATCTTTCATGGGCTGCTCGCTCTGGATTTGAACTAAGATATCCGATAGGCCCGCCAATCCGGCCAATACCTCCTCGGCAATGGCCTCATAGCCGCAGGCTATACGCAACCGGCTCCGCTCTTCGGGGTGCGAGGTTCGGTCAAAGCGTGTGGTGACCGATTCCGATTGTGCTGCACACCGAGCGCGCGATCATCAGTTCCTCATCCGTCTTCATCACGCGAACCGTGACCCGGCTGGAGTCTGCAGAAACCACCTCCGCGGTTTCCGCATTGCGCGACTCATGCAGTTCGATCCCGTGAAAGCCATATCGCCGCACGCCGAGCGCCTCGTATCGCCGCGGAATCGGCAACATCTTCGCGACCCGCGGCAGGTCATGGTGAAAAGCCGTATCGAAACACGCCACCTGGGGCAGGTCGGGAAAGCGGCGATGAAACGCCTCGGTCAGCAGAATCTCCTCCGGCAAATGCTCGGGGTCGAACGGGCTGAGCCCGCGCAGTTCCGCCACCATGTCTGCAGTGATGCGCTGCGGCTCGCTATACTTCGGTCCGCCATGCACCACGTGATGTCCCACCGCGACCAATGCTTCACGCCCGCTGCGTTCCTCGATTCCATCCATCAGTGCGTCCACCGCAGCCGTGTGATCGGGCGCTTTGACCAGCCGCGAAAAATTGTCCGCTTGGCGCAAGCCTTTCATCCGCATGGCGGCCTCCGGCTCTCCAATCCGCTCAATCCCGCCTTCCAGAATTCGTCGGAGCGAGTCGCCGACTTCGAAGAGCGCGAACTTGATGCTCGATGAGCCGCCGTTGATCGTCAGGACGCGAAGATTGGCTGGCTTCATAGGGCTCGTGGGTGCTTGCCTGCCCGCCAGTGTGCTTCGATTTCTTCGAGGCTTTTGCCGTTGGTTTCCGGCACCAGATAAAACGCAAAGAACCACGCTCCGGCCGTTACCGCCGCGTAGAGCCAGAAGGTGCCGGCTTTACCCAGCACTTGTGTGAGGGTGAGAAAAGTGAGGGCCACGAGGAGATTGGCGGTCCAGTTGGCGACGGTTCCGACGCTCATCGCGCGACCGCGGATGCGCAGCGGGTAGATTTCCGAAAGCACCGGCCAGAAAACCGGGCCGAGTCCCACGGCGAAGGAGCCGACATAGACCATCAGACTGCCCACCGCGATCCAGCCAAGGCTGCCGGCTAAGTTCGGAAGCGAGAAGGCCAGTCCCAGCACGAACAGGCTCAGCGCCATTCCCGTGAGACTGACTAACAAAAGCGGCCGACGGCCGACGCGATCGATCAACTGCATGGCGACCAGGGTGAAAACGACGTTGATGACTCCCACCCCGACGCTGGCCAGAATCGCCACGGACACGGAGGAGAGACCAGCGAATTTGAAGATGGTCGGCGCGTAATAAATGACGGTGTTAATGCCGGTGATCTGCTGCGCGATGGCCAGGCCCACGCCGACAATCATCGTCATTCGCAAGGGCGCGCCGAGTAGTTCAGACCAGTGCGCCTTTTGCTGGGAAAGGCTCTTCTGGATCTCGCTCAGTTCACTCTCCACCTGATCGGGTGCGCGAATCTGCTTCAGGACCGCGCGGGCTTGATCCGAATGGCCGCGCGCAGCGAGCCAGCGTGGACTGTTCGGGATGAAAATGAGGCCGATGCCAAATGCGGCGGCCGGAACGACCGCAGGGGCGAACATCCAGCGCCACGCCTCGAAACCGGCAAAGGCATAGTCGATCAACTAGGAGATGACGATGCCGCTGGTGAGCGCGACTTGGTTGATGGAAACCAGCTTTCCGCGGATGGCCACCGGCGCAATCTCGCTAATGTAGAGCGGCGCCACGAACGAAGCGATGCCGATGGCGGCACCCGCTACAATCCGGGCGGTGATTAACCATGCAGTGCCCGGAGCGACAGCCGCCCCGATGGCGCCGAGGCCGAAGACGATGGCAGTGATGATCAACAGTTTTCGGCGTCCCAGGCGGTCGGCCAGAGTTCCTCCGATCACAGCGCCGACGAGCGATCCGAGCAAGTCGGAGCTGACGACGACTTCCTCTGCTGCTGGCGTGAGAGCGAAGGCTTTCTGGATGAATAGAATGGCTCCGGAGATAACTCCGACGTCGTAGCCGAAAAGCAGTCCGCCCAAGGCCGAGACCGCTGTGGCGAGATAGACAAAGCTATTGCCGTTTGGATGAGCCTTATCTTTCATCTGTCTCCTGCCGTTCACAATTCCATGGCTTAGCGTGAACCAGACGCGACTCTTGTTACTTAGGGCCGTGCCCACGCACGCCAGTCTTGGCGCTGGAAGTCCAGCGTGGTTCGATTCCGGGAGCGCCGGGTGCTAAATGATCGGGCGTGTTATTCATGTTGCGAAAGAATTCGTGCGTCTTCTCGAGGTAATTCAACTCCGCAGCATTGCGGGTTTTCCTCCATTGGTATTTCCCGTTTCACGGTCAGTAGCGTCGGGTCTTCTTTTAGAAACAAAGTCGCTTCCCCGAGATCGCCGATTGGATAGGCACTCGAAAAGGAGATTGGGTGGAAAGTTATTCCAGAATCCCGTTGATTCACTTGCGAACCCCTTCCTTGGTGCATTCTTACTTCCGTGCCAGAAGTAACGCGCTGGATCGTGGTTTTACGAGGAACGTCTTTGGAGATTCCAGAAGCGTTTCCTCACCCGCAGCAAATAGATCGTGTGGCATTGCGCCAGCGGTATCAACCGCCAGATGCCATTGAACTCCGTGCGGTGGGGGAGGCAAATAGAAATCAACCGCATCGGTGCCTGCATTGAATAGTAGGCTGAGTGCATGCTGCCTATCTTCATGGATTAAACAGGCAAAGTGCTTTTCTCGCGGGTCGGTCCAATTAGGTGATCCTCCTTGCGAACCAAACCACTGAATCTCGGCATCCGTGTAAAATTGCTCCTTGCTTAAGACCGGATGCGCGCGGCGGAATGCAATCATCCCCTGCGCAAACCGAAAAACTTCCTGATGCTGTTCAAAATCGGTCCAGTCAATCCAACTGGTTTCATTGTCCTGACAGTAGGCATTGTTGTTGCCGCCTTGCGTGCGGCGGAATTCATCTCCACCCAGCAGCATCGGCACTCCGCGCGAAACCAATAGCGTCAGGAAGAAATTCTTGATCTGGCGCGTTCGGACGGCTTCGATCCCGGCGTCCTTCGTCCCTCCTTCAACGCCGCAGTTCGCGCTGAAATTGGCGTCGGTCCCGTCGTGGTTGTTTTCCCCGTTTGCTTCGTTGTGCTTGTCGCGATAGCTGACCATATCGTTCAGCGTGAAGCCATCGTGGCAGGTGACGAAGTTGATGCTGCCCTCAGGGCCTTTGCCCGACTTGGTGTAAATGTCGGCGCTGCCGCAGATACGGCTGGCAAACAAACCGAGCATTCCATCATCGCCGCGCCAGAAGCGCCGCACATCATCTCGATACCGGCCGTTCCATTCCGCCCAACGCCGCTCTGAAAAACTACCCACCTCGTAGGCGCCCGCGGCGTCCCACGCCTCAGCGATGATTTTCACGTCTCTCAAGATCGGGTCCTCGGCGATTCTTTCGAGTAGAGGGGCATTGGCGAGCAGCTTGCCGGTTCCGTCCCGCCCGAGAACCGATGCCAGGTCAAACCGAAAGCCATCCACGTGCATCTCCACCGTCCAATAGCGGAGTGCGGCCAGGATGTGGTCCCGCACCACAGGATGGTTCGCATTAACGGTGTTGCCGGTTCCCGTGTAGTCCCTGTAGTAGCGTTCGTCGCTCGCCAATGTGTAGAAGATGGCGTTATCAATCCCGCGAAAGCAGAGCGTCGGCCCCAGCTCATTTCCTTCCGCCGTGTGATTGAACACGACGTCCAGAATGACTTCGATGCCGCTTTTGTGACATGCTCGGACCATTTCTTTGAACTCCAGTTTCTGCTGGCCCAAACCTCCCAAACTGCCATAGGAGGCTTTGGCCGCAAAGAATGTCACGGAATCATAGCCCCAGTAATTCTTGAGCAATTCGTTCGTTCGCGGATTCCGCCGTGCGACGGAAGCTTCATTGAATTCCTGCACCGGCATCAGTTCCACCGCTGTCACCCCCAAGCTTGTGAGATAGGGAAGTTTCTCCATCAAGCCCCGGTAGGTTCCCGGATGGTTCACGCCCGACTTGGGATGAATGGTAAAGCCGCGCACATGCGTTTCATAAATGACCGTCTTCGACCACGGATGCCGTGGCGGCTGGTCTCCCGCCCAATTGAACGGATCGTTGACAAAAACGCATTTCGGCATCGTCTTGGCATTGTCCAGTTTCGAGGGAGTCAAATCCTTTTCCGGCGACGATGGGTCATATCCCAGCGCGGACGTGAAATCCCAGTGCGGCAAGTGCGAAATCGCGGTGGCGAAGGGATCGAGCAGCAGCTTTTTGAAATTGAAACGTTGTCCTTTATTTGGTTCGTAAGGGCCGTCCATGCGATAGGCATAGAGTTGACCGGAAGCGATCCCTTTTACCCAGACATGCCAGACGTCGCCGGTGCGGTTGCGCGCTGAATCGAGATCAATCGCTCGCGCGGGCGCGGCGTCTTCGGAATGTTCAAACAGCTCCAGTCGAACCCGGGTGGCATTGCGGGTGAAAATGGCAAAATTTACCCCGCCGCCGTTTTCCTGAGTTCCAAACGGCAGCGGAGAGCCGGCGCGAACCTCGGCGTGTTCCGAGGTCTCCGAAATATAATCGCGTAAATTGCGTTGCGGCGTATTTTTCATCGTTGCCAAAGGATTCGCGCGTCTTCCAGCGGGGTGGAAACACCATTGTGTTGGGGCAGCACGCGCGCCGTATAATCGGTTGGCGGGCGTGTCGCTGGCACAGTCGCACTGTAAACGTAGCCGCCTGATTCGTCGGACAATGGGTCAAGACGGGTCATTTCCAATCGCACAGGAGGACTGTTTTTGATTCCGTCGGCGTAAAGCTCTACCCGCACCGCCTTGGGATCGAGGCCATGGAGCCCCACTTGAACTTCAATGATGTGTTTCCCGTCGCGCGTCGCCACCTTTACGGTGCCGAAATGCAGCGTGGACCATTTCTGATCCAGACTGTGCCGCCAGTCCACCATTTGCTTGCCGGCTGCTCCTTTATTGGTCACGCGGGATTGGCAGGCGATCGCCGCCGGGAGATAGTGTTGCTCGGTATATTCGCACACCGCGCGATTGGCGGAGAAGCGCGGCGTCAAGCGTGCAATGCTTTCCCGCATCCGCGCAACCCAGGCGGTGGGAATGCCTTTCTCGTTGCGGGTATAAAATTCAGGAATCACCGTGCGTTCGAGCCGTTCGTAAAGCGCCTCGGCTTCGGCGGCGTCCCAGGACGGATCGCTGCCCGGTTCTTTACCGTCGCCTAATGACCAGCCCACTTCTGGCGTGTAAGCTTCGGCCCACCAGCCATCCAATTCCGAAAGATTGATGCCGCCGTTGACCAGCACCTTCATGCCGCTCGTGCCACATGCCTCCCAGGGTCGCCGTGGCGTGTTGAGCCAGACATCCACGCCTTGCACCAAACGACTGGTCAAGTGCATGTCGTAGTCGCTCAAGAAAATTGCGTGAGGCCGGACCTCGGGTCGGCGGATAAACTGGATCCATTTCTGGATCAGCGCTTGTCCCGCCACGTCGGCCGGGTGAGCCTTGCCCGCGATGATGAGTTGCACCGGTCGCTGCGGATTGGACAACAGTCGGAGCAGTCGTTCCGGATCGTGCAGCAGCAGGTTGGGGCGTTTGTAAGTCGCAAAGCGCCGCGCAAAACCCAGGGTCAACGCGTTGGGATCAAACAAATGTTTTGCCTCCTCAACCGTCTCGGACGATGCGCCGGCAGCAGCATAGTGCCGGGCCAGACGTTCACGGGCGTATTCCACGAGCGATTCGCTGGTGGCGAGGCGGAATTGCCAGAGGGTTTCGTCGGTGACGCGGCGAAGGTCCTGCTCCAACTTTTCCGACTTCCCCAGCCAACGGTCTTGGCCACAGGCCTTGGTCCAAAGCTCATCCGCCGCCGTCGAGGCGGTGGTTAGTAGCAGTGTTCCCGTGGTTTTCATAGTAGTGAATAGGTGATGGGTATTTAGTTGAACGACGGAACCAGTTTCGCACCTCGCAACGCCTTGCGACATCGGCCCCGTGCCCGACCGTAAATAGGCGGAGCACCTATCCACCCTCGAGAGGTCGTGCTGGTAACCTCCATCGTCTCGCGAGGCGTTTCCCCGGCCTGCCGCGTTGCATCCCGCTTTTCAATGGAACCGTCATTTTTCAACAGCGCCGACCGGGCGCCGGTGCGATTGGTTGTTGATGAATGACGCCGTCACCCGCCCGCTGCTCGTCTTTGACGGTGACTTCCATTTCTGCAAGAGCTGGGTCGCCCGCTGGCAGCAGGCGACCGGCGATGCCGTCGATTGCGAGCCTTTCCAGACTGCTGCGCCGCGCTTTCCCGAGATTCCCCGCGAGGCTTTCGAGACGGCGGTGAAGCTGATCGAACCGGATGGAATCGTGACGAGCGGTGCGGAGGCCGTTTTTCGTTCGCTTGCCTGCCGGGACCGCAAGATCGGACGGTGGCTCTACGAGAACGCACCGGGCTTCGCACCCATCGCGGAAGGCGCCTATGGGGTCGTGGCGCAGCATCGGGCCGCCTTTTCGAAAGTCACCCGCCTCATCTGGGGCGAAACGGTGGCGCGCCCGAGTCATCGGCTGGTGAGCGCGATGTTTCTGCGCTTGCTCGGCGTTGTTTACCTCATCGCGATCCTTTCGCTCTGGTTGCAAATCGACGGCCTGATTGGCAGCCGCGGCATTCTGCCGGTCGAGTCCTACATGACGCGCGCCCATGAGGTGCTGGGCTCGTGGGGTTTCTGGCGAATCCCTACTCTGGCGTGGTGGTGGCCGGGCGACGCCGCCCTCCATTGCATGTGCGGCGCGGGCGTGGTGCTATCGCTCCTGCTGATCGCCGGGATCGCACCGGCGCTGTCCGTCGCCTTGCTCTGGGCAGTCTATCTTTCGCTCACCGTCGCGGGACAGATCTTCCTTAGTTTCCAATGGGACATCCTGCTTCAGGAGACGGGATTCCTCGCGATTTTCTTCGCACCGATGTCGTGGCGGTTCCGCTTCTGGCATGGCTCGGAGCCGTCGGGCACGATGCTTTTTCTTTTACGCCTGTTGCTCTTCAAGCTCATGGTCATGTCCGGTCTCACAAAGCTGACGAGCGGCGATCCCGCATGGCTCGATGGGTCGGCGCTCACCTATCACTTCGAGACGCAGCCGCTACCGACGGTGCTCGGCTGGTATGCGCATCACATGCCGCCTTCGTTCCAGAGCTTTCAGGTCTGGGCGATGTTCTTCATCGAAATCGCGGTGCCTTGCCTAATTTTCGTGCCGCGGCGGCGTGTCCGTGTCTTCGCGTTCGCGTGGCTCGTCGCCTTGCAACTCGCAATCGCCGCCACGGGCAATTACGGCTTCTTCAACCTGCTCACGATCGTCCTGTGCGTGCTGGTCCTGGACGACGGCGCCCTGCCGTGCTGGCTGGCGCGTTTCGGGCAAAAAGCAAAGCGCATCGCAACGGCACCCGGCTGGCTGACAGGCGCAGTGGCCACGATGGTGCTGCTGCTCACGCCTTTCCTACTGTGGAGTGCGGTTCGGCCGGCGTCCACTTTTCCCGCGTGGGTCGCCGCGCCGTATCGCGTGATCGCGCCGTTCGGGCTGGTGAATAGCTACGGCCTCTTCCGCGTGATGACGCGCACCCGGCCCGAAATCATCGTCGAAGGCAGCAACGACGGCGAAATCTGGAAGCCGTATGTTTTCAAATGGAAGCCGGGCGCGCTCGACGAACCGCCGCACTGGGTGCAGCCGCACATGCCGCGGCTCGACTGGCAGATGTGGTTCGCCGCGCTGGGAGATCCGCGGGGCAATCCTTGGTTCCTGAATTTCCTCGAGCGGCTGGCCGAGCGATCACCGCCGGTCCTGGCGCTCTTGAGAACCGATCCGTTTCCCGACGCTGCCCCGCGCTACTTTCGGGCGAAACTCTATCAATATCACTTCACCACCCGCGAAGAGCGCGACCGCACGGGCGATTGGTGGCGGCGGGATGAGCTGGGCGACTACTTGCCGACGCTGCGAACCCGCTAAGCCTGGACCGCACCCGTCCTAGGAGTCATGCACCACGTTACCGCGCGGGACTCGCAAGATCCCGGCGCTGAGGCCACAGTTCCACGACATGCATGTGCTAGTCATTGAGGATGAAAGAAAGATCGCGGATTTCGTGCGCAACGGTCTGCGAGCGGAGGGCTTCACCGTCGATGTCTGCAACCGGGGCGACGACGCGCTCGACCTGCTCACACACCAGCCGTTCGACCTCGCCGTACTCGACATCATGCTGCCGGGGCGAGACGGGCTCAGTGTGTTGAAATTGCTGAGGGATCGCCGTGTCAGGGTGCCGGTGCTCATCCTCAGCGCCCGCGGCGAGACCAGCGAACGCATCGAGGGACTCGATCTCGGCGCCGACGACTATCTCGCCAAGCCGTTCTCCATCGGGGAGTTGGCCGCCCGGCTGCGCGCCCTACTGCGGCGGCAGAGCGGGGAGAATCTCAGCCTCTACAAGGTGCGCGATCTCACCCTGAATCTCATCACCCGCGAAGTTCGCCGGGGGGAGCGTCGAGTCGAGCTGACCCCGCGCGAGTTCTCGTTGCTGGAAGTGTTGATGCGGGCACCCGGCCGGATATTCACCCGTACACAGATTTGTGAGCGCGTGTGGGAGTATCATTTCGATCCGGGGACGAACCTCGTCGATGTCTATATCCAGCGGCTGCGGCGCAAGATTGACGATGGCTCCGAAGTGAAGCTGCTCAAGACCCGGCGCGGCGTCGGATACTACCTCCAGTCCGAATCATGAAAACTTGGTCGCTACGCCGCAAGCTTCAGATTCTCACGGCGAGCGTCGTCGCCGCGGCGCTGCTGCTCTTCGCCACCGGCACTGCCATCAATCTCTACTACGAGCAGATCGAGGCGCTCGACGAGCAACTTGCGAGCGAGGCCGTACCCCTGCTCGAGCGGATCGCCGACGCGCCCGATTCCGCCCTCTGGCTCGAGAGCGCCGAGAGCCGGGAGATCTTCGCCATGCTGCCGCGCCATTTCATGGTGGTACGGGGACCCGGCGCGCCGCGTGCTTTATCGGTCCGACAATTTGCGGAATCATTCCCTACCGGGCATCGACGAAGGCGTGGGCTTCCGCACCTTGCGGATCGGCGACGCGACGTCCCGCCTCGGGGTGTTCGAGAAAGCCGGATTCCGGCTCGCCCTCGCCGTCGATCTCGATGAGGTCGAGGACATCGTCGGCGATCTCATGCTGGCCTATCTCTTCGCCCTGCCCCTGGCCGTGCTGGCGGCAGCGTTCGGCGCGTGGTGGATCGCCGTGAAGGCGCTCGCCCCTGTCGCTGCCATCGCGGACACCGCCGGGGAGATCACCGCGCAGCGGCTCGACACACGCCTGCCCGAGCCGGCGACCGACGACGAAATCGCCAGGCTCACCCGCATCCTCAACCGGATGTTCGACCGACTCGAGCGCGCCTTCCGCAGCGCCAACCGCTTTTCCGCCGACGCGTCGCACGAGCTGAGGACGCCCCTCACCATCATCCGCGGGCGCATCGAGGAAGCCCTCCACGGAAGAAGTACGGTGGCCGACACGGAGACCTTCCTCGCCGATATTCTGGAGGAAACGACTCGTCTTTCCGGGATCACCGAGAATCTCCTGCTCCTCGCCAAAGCCGATGCTTGGCAGCTCGACCTCGACCGGCGCAATGTCGATTTCGCCCAACTCGTCGAGGGGACCCTCGAAGACGCCGAGATTCTCGCCGCCGACAGGGGTATCACCCTGGAGCGTGACTTACAGCCCGGAATCTCGATGCGGGTCGATGCCGGACGATTGCGCCAGGTGCTGCTGAACCTCCTCGACAACGCCGTGAAGTACAACGAGCCAGGTGGCCGCATCCGCGTGACGCTGGAGGGCACGGAGAACGGCTGCGTCTGCTCCGTCGCGAATTCCGGCCCCGCCATTCCCGCCGACAAGGCCGACCAGATCTTCGAGCGGTTCTTTCGCGGCGATCCAGCGCGTGGCGGCGGCGAACGCGGGCATGGCCTGGGTCTCAGCATCTGCCGCGAGCTGATTCGCGCCCACGGCGGTCAAATCGAGCTGGCGGAGAACCGGCCCGGTCACGTCGAGTTCCGCTTCCGGCTCCCCGTCCAGTGCGGATGAGAAGATGACGTTTTTGTCATCAACGCTTGTGCAGTGCGTTCACGGACCACCCCGAGGCTGTGGCGCAGTTATAGAACGGAAACAACAGGGTCCGAAAGGGGTAGCCCCCGAATTCGTGCCCTTAACACAGAAAGAAACAATGAAAACAAAAGAACGACACAACATTGCCGGAATCGCGCTCGTCGCGCTGACAGCCATCGCCCTACCGCTGCAAATGGTTGGTGCGGAGGAAAACGACAAGCCGGAGTGGAAGGTAAGCATCGAGGCTACGGATCACGTCGCCGAGACGCGCATGGTCGAGTTGGCGAAAATCCCGCTCGAACACGCCATCCGCACCGCGC
The DNA here is from genome assembly GCA_963805815.1 of uncultured Verrucomicrobiae bacterium. Classification (GTDB taxonomy): domain Bacteria; phylum Verrucomicrobiota; class Verrucomicrobiia; order Chthoniobacterales; family Chthoniobacteraceae; genus CAWDWA01. Next base: position 24,479 of record CAWDWA010000016.1, on the reverse strand, counting down.
TGGAAAAAGTCGCTGGCAAGCCCGTCAAGGCCGAACTCGAGTCCGAAGACGGCTACCTGATCTACGCCGTCGAAATCGTGACGCCGGAGGGCAAGGTGATGGAGGTGATCCTCGATCCGACCGATGGCAAGGTCCTGAGCGTCGAGGACGAGAGCGCCGAGCAAGACGGCGCGGCGGACAAGGAAAGCGATAACGAGGGCACAGACTGAGCGAGCCCCGGGATCACGCGCTCCGTCCGGCCTCAAGCTGGACGGAGCGGCCGACCGACGGTGTGTCCGCCACGTGCAGATGACGTTTCCGTCATGTTTCCCTTGGACGCCCGTTCATCCGTGCCTCAGAATCTGCCCGCTGCGATGATGCCCCGTTCCAGCTTCCCATGCTTTGCGATGCGAGCGATCGTCGCGCTCGGATCTCTGCTCGCTCTGCCCGGCTGCGCGATCTATCACCGGCTGCCGCTCTCCGGCGAGGCCGTCGAGGCGAAGCTCCGCCCGCCCGGCGGCGAGGCGCTCGTCATCGCCGTAGGCGAAATCAGGCACCCGCTGCTGCGACCCGTGCGGCTCGATGCGCGCAACGGCCTCTCGCCCGACGAAGCCGCCGTGCTGGCCGTAGTGCTCAATCCGTCGCTGCGCGCCGCGCGCCACCGGCGCGACGAGGCGCAGGCGCAGCTCATCCAGGCCGGCATCCTCCCGAATCCCCAGCTCTCGGGGAACATCGACTACGTAATCGGCGGCGTCACGACAGGCACGCAGACCGGGTTTGGGTACGGGCTGAGCTGGGATCTGCGGGCGCTGCTCACCCGTGGGCCGGATGTCACCGCCGCGAAGGCCAACGCGCGCTCGGTCCATCTCGACATCGCTTGGCAGGAATGGCTGACCGCGCTTTCCGCCGAGCGAGCGCTGTACGATGTCGCCGCACTGCGCGACCAGGTCGCGCAGGTCGAGGAAGTGACCGACCGGCTCGCGAAGAACGCGGCGCTTCTCCGAGAGGCCGAGGCCGCCCACGAGAAGACGGTGCTCGATGCCGCAGCTGCCGAAGCCTCGGCCAACGACGCCCGCGCCATCCTGCTCGCCCTCCAGCAGGAACTCGCCCAGCGCCGCATCGCTCTAAACCGCGCCATCGGCTACCCGGCCGGCACGGAGCTTCGCCTGCAGGACAGCGTCGCCCTCCCCTCGCGCGTCAACCCGCCCTCCGAATCCACCTTGCTCGACGGCCTTGAGGAACGCCGCCTCGACCTGCTCGCCCTCAAGCGCGGCTACGAAAGCGAGGACGCGAAACTCCGTGCCACCATCCTCGCGCAGTTCCCGAACATCAACGTCGGATTCGCCCGCAGCAACAACGAGTCCGACGTCCATTTCGCCGGTCCCACCGCCACCATCGACCTCCCCATTTTCGACCGGAACCAGGGCAACATCGCCATCGAACGCGCCACCCGGCAGCGCCTCCTCGACGAATACGCCGCCCGCGTCTTCGAGGCCCGCAGCGACATCACCTCCGCGCTCGCCGACATCCGCTGGCTCAACGCCCAGATCGCCGAAGCCGAGCGCGCGCTGCCCACGCGGCGCCAGCTCGTGCAGGTCTCCGAGGAAGCGCTCCGGCAGGGCAACACCGACGTGCTCGGCGTCTACACCGCGCAAAACAATCTCACGCAAAAGTCCATCGACATCCTCAAGCTCAAGCAACAGCTCGCCGCCGCCCGCGTCGCCCTCGAGACCGCCGCCGCCTGGCATCTTTCCCCATGAATCGCGCTCTCCCACTTCTCCTCGCCCTCGCCCTCGTCGGCTGCGGGAAGTCCGGCTCCACCAGCGCGGACACCTCGCAGGAGATCACGCCCACCGCCACCGTACGGACCGCACAGCTCGAGCGTGCGCCCCTCTCCACGACCGTCACCGCCTATGGCACGGTCGTCGCGCAGCCCGGGGAGCTGGAAAGCATCTCCGTGCAATACGAAAGCAAGGTAGTCCACCTCTTCGTGAGTGCCGGCCAAGCGGTGGAAAACGGGCAGCCCCTCATCGCGGTCGAGCCGAGTCCCGACGCGAAGCTCGCGCTCCAGCAGGCCGAGACCGCCGCGAACTCCGCGCTGTCGCAGCTCGAGGAAACCAGAAAGCGCTTCAGGATAAAGCTCGCCGTGAACACCGAGCTGCAGCAGGCCGAACAAACCGCGAAGGATGCCGCCGACCAGCTCGCCAGCCTCCAGCAGCGCGGAGCCGACGCACGCGCCACCTTGAAGTCCGACCTCGCCGGCATCGTCTCCACCATCGACGCGCGTATGGGCCAGATCGTCGCCGCAGGCACGTCACTGCTTTCCATCGTCCCGGAAAGGCAGATCGAAGTGCGACTCGGCGTCGAGCCCGAGGACGCCGGCCGACTGCAGGTCGGCGAGAAGGTGAGCCTCTTCGCCGTGAATCAGGACGGCGTCGAAACGACCGGCGAAATCCGCCTCGTCACCCGCCGCGTGAACCCGCAGACGCGCCTCATCGACACCTTCGTCGCCGTGCCGCCCGACGCCCCGCTGCTGCTCGACGGCTACATGCGCGGCGAGATCGTCGTCGAAAAAAAGGAGGCTCTCGTCGTGCCGCGCGACGCCGTGCTGCCCGGCCCCGATGGCTCGGTCCTCTACACCGTGCGCGACGGCCACGCCGTCGCGCACAAGATCACCACCGGGCTGGAGACCGACACGGAAACCGAAGTCCTCGGCGGCGGCCTGAACCCCGGCGACGAGGTCGTCGTTCAGGGCAACTACCAGCTTGAGGACGGTATGGCGGTAAACGTTTCAAAATGAACTTCACCCACTGGGCGCAATCCCACGCCCGATCCATCGTCTTCCTTCTCGCCGTGCTCGCCATCGGCGGGGCGGTCAGCGGCTGGCAGTTGCCCGTGGGGCTTTTCCCGCATGTCGATTTCCCGCGCGTCCGCGTGAGCGTCGATGCGGGCGACCGGCCCGCCGAGCGCATGGCGGTGGAGGTCACCTATCCAGTCGAAGAAGCCCTGCGTGCCATCCCCGGCGTGCGCCACATACGCTCGACCACCAGCCGCGGCAGCAACGAAATCTCCGTTAACTTCGACTGGGGCGAGGACATGGTGCAGGCGCTCCTCCAGGCGCAGAGCGAGGTGAACCGCATTCTGCCGAGCCTCCCGCCGGGCACGACCTTCGAGGCCGAGCGGATGGACCCCACGGTCTTCCCCGTCGTCGCTTACAGCCTCACCTCCGACACGCGTTCGCTCGTCGAGCTGCGCGATTTCGCGCTCTATCAGCTCCGGCCGATCCTCTCGACCATCAACGGCGTCGCGAAGATCACCGTGCAGGGCGGCGCGACGCAGGAATACCGCGTTATCGTCGATCCGGCGAAGCTGCAGTCCTACGACATGACCATCGGCGACGTGGCCACGGCGCTTTCCGCGTCGAACGTCCTCACCGCAGTCGGTCGCATGGAAGATCACGACAAGCTCTACCTCATCGTCTCCGACACTCGCTTCGGGAGTCTGGCGGAAATCCGCGACTCCATTCTGCGCTCCGGCGTGAACGGCGTGGTGCGCGTCGAGGACGTGGCGGAAGTGCGCGACGAGACCGCGCCGCAATACATACGCGTGACCGCCGATGGCCACGACGCCGTCCTTTTCCAGATCTACCAGCAGCCCGGCGCGAACACCGTGCAGATCGCCGCCGACGCGAAGCGGATGCTCGCCGACCTCGGCGACAAGATCCCCGCCGGAGCGAAGATCTCGCAATGGTACGACCAGAGCGACCTCATCGTCGCTTCCGCCGGCAGCGTGCGCGACGCCGTCCTCATCGGTGCGGCGCTGGCGGCCGTGGTACTCTTCGTTTTCCTGCGGAACTGGAAGATCACCCTCATCGCGCTGCTGGCGCTACCCGCCTCGCTCGCCGCAACGATCCTGCTGCTCGAGGTGCTCGGCATGAGCTTCAACATCATGACGCTGGGCGGCATGGCGGCCGCCGTCGGCCTCATCATCGACGACTCCATCGTGATGGTGGAGCACATCGTGCGACGGCTGCGCGGGGGCTCGGGCCACGCGCGCGAGCGCATCCTCGCCGCCACCGCCGAGTTCACCAAGCCGCTGGCCGGTTCCTCCGCCTCGACCATCGTCATCTTCCTGCCGCTCGCGTTCCTGAGCGGCGTCACCGGCGCGTTCTTCAAGGCGCTTTCGCTCACGATGGCGGCCAGCCTCGTCATTTCCTTCCTCATCGCCTGGCTCGCCGTGCCGATCCTCGCCGGCAAGCTGCTGGGGCAAAAGGACGCCGACCAGGAGGAGGGCGGCGGCGTCACGCGGCGAGTCCATCGAGGCTACGAGCGCCTGATGCGCCGCGTGCTCGCGCGCCCCTGGCTCGTCGCGCTTTTCATCGTGCCGCTGCTCGCCGTCGGCTGGCTCGCCTATTCGCACGTCGGCTCCGGCTTCATGCCTTCGATAGACGAGGGCGGCTTCATCCTCGACTACGTCGCGCCGCCGGGCACCTCGCTCGCCGAGACCGACCGCATGCTGCTGCAGGTCGAAGCCATTTTGCAGAAGACGCCCGAGGTCGCCACCTACTCGCGCCGCACCGGACTCCAGCTCGGTGGTGGCTTGAGCGAGGCGAACATCGGCGACTTCTTCGTGCGGCTGAAACCGCTCCCGCGCCGCCCGCTATCCGACGTGATGGACGACATTCGCGGCCAAGTCCAGGAGACAGTCCCTGCTCTCGAAGTCGAGCTGCTCCAACTCATGGAGGATCTTATCGGCGATCTCACCGCCGTGCCGCAGCCCATCGAGATCAAGATCTTCAGCGACAATGAAAAGGTGCTGCTCGACACCGCGTCGAAGGTTGCCGACGCCATCGGCAAAATCGGCGGCGTCGTGGAGGTGAAGGACGGCATCGTGCCCGCCGGCGACGCGCTCGTGGTGAATGTGGACCGCATCAAGGCCGCGCTCGAAGGCATGGACACCGGCGCCGTGACCGCGCTGCTCAATGATTTTCTGAGCGGCAACGTCACCACCAACGTCCAGCGCGGCCCGAAGCTCGTGGACGTGCGCGTGTGGGCACCGAAGGCCACCCGCCGAACCGAGCGCGACCTGCACGCCCTGCATCTGCGCGCACCCGATGGCCATCTCGTACCGCTGCGCCGCATCGCCAGCATCGAGACCGTGACCGGCCAGCCCCAGATCGACCGCGAGGACCTCAAGCGCATGGCCGCCGTGACCGCGCGCATCAGCGGGCGCGACCTCGGCTCCACCGTGGCGGAAGTGAAGCAAAGACTCGACCGGGGCGATCTTCTTCCCAAAGGCGTCTACTACAGCCTCGGCGGACTTTATGAACAGCAACGCATCGCCTTTCGCGGACTGCTTATCGTCATCGTCGCTGCCCTCGTGCTCGTCTTCGTCCTGCTGCTCTTTCTATATGAAAGCTTCCGCGTCGCTCTCGCCATGCTGGCCACGCCGCTGCTCGCGATGCCCGCCGTCTTCCTGGGCCTCTGGGCGACCGGCACCGAGCTTAACATCACCGCCATCATGGGCATGACGATGATCGTGGGCATCGTCGGCGAGGTCGCCATCTTCTACATCTCCGAAGTGCGCGAGCTTGAGACCGACGAGGAAGCCAAGGACCTCGAAGCCGCCCGCCTCGCGCTCGCTGGCAAAAACCGGATGCGCCCCATCGCCATGACCACCTTCGCCGCCATCCTCGCCTTGCTTCCGCTCGCTCTGGGCCTCGGCCAGGGCAGCGCCATGCAGCAGCCCCTCGCCATCGCCATCATCTCTGGCCTGATCGCCCAGCTCCCGCTCACGCTCGTGGTGTTGCCAGCGCTGCTCCGCCTTTTCACCCGCGGCAAAGCCTCCGGCGAATGAGCCACCCACCTCGTCGATTCGCTGGGATACTGGGGGGATTCTCCTGCATGTTTCTGGAGAATATGTTTCCGCCCATTCCCTCTAAGCTGATCATGCCGCTCCCGCTTTCCCCCTCCGAAGAACAACGCCTCCGTCAAGAGGCTACAGCCGCCCTCCGGCGCTTCCGCGAACAACTCCGCCGATCCTGAAACAGATTACGTTGCGAGCCAAATCCAAGATCTTTTTCGCAATTGACCGCAATTTCGCACTCTCGCCACGCGACACTCGCGCCCACGAAATATTAAGCAAGACCCACACTTGCGCCCGACCGCGAACGAGCCCGCTCTCATCCAACTCGCGCAGCGAGACCGCCAGCGCCTGACGATCCTCCGGCCTCGCGCTGCTGGACCATTCCCGATCCAGGCGTTCAAGCTCGGTAGCGGCTTTTTCCGGGGCAGAACAGAGGCGGTGGTAGATCCACTCTCGATGCGACCGGCCGGGCTGCTGTCAGCGGCGAAATACCCGGCTGCACGCTGGCTCAATACGCGAAACGAACCCGGACGATTTGCCGCCAGCCACTTACGGAGAGCCAACTCGCCCGGACGAGGCTGGGAAGTAATTCCTTTTCAATCCAGTCCTCGGTTTCTCCGGCCATTTCATAAGTATCGAAGATCAGCAGCGTAGGACGGGCTTGTTGCTTGAGTCCGGTAAGGATCTGGCCCTGATGCTCTTGCAAAGGTACGCCTGTCGCAGGCGCCGGCACACCCAACTCCAAGACGAAGGCGCTGACCTCGGAGTCCATCGTCGTGGTTCCTTTGAAGTCGAAACGTCCGCAAGCGAGTTTCGGGATGGCTAAGGCGTTGCCGAGCATCTGCCGGGTAATGTGGCTCTTGCCGCTTTCGCTAGGACCCCGGATCGGCAAATAGCGCCACGGAGCGCCAAGAGTGAGAAGTAAAGCAAATGCCTCCCGGACGCCAGTGTGGTCGGCCACGGGCCACGCAAGCGGAGGCGGCGCCTCGCGCCAATCCATATCCTCGGGTTTTCCGGATGACTCACTGCGAGGGACTAATTCCGGGGCGACAAGACGGAGCCTTTCGATGATCAGCGTCGCGCTCTCCGCTGCGTTCCGGTTCCGCACGTCCGGCACGATGGCGTTGAACGGGATGCCTTCGCCCTCACCGTCGCCCACGCGAATAGGCAGGACGGAAAGGCGGTCGCGTGAGTCGACCGAACCGCTAGCCTCCATCTTCCGGGCGCGAACCGCTTGATGCTCTGCCTTCGTCCAAGGCTTGCCACCGTAGCGCTCCGAAACGCAGACGACCGCCAGCGCACACTTCTTCCCGTAAATTTCTTGAAGGATCAGGTCTGCATCGTCACCGGCGAGGTAATGTTTGAACCATCCGTCGTAAAAGACAGTCCCGCGCCAGAGTTTTCTCGACCTCCTCCGCAATCACGCTCACGAGTTCGCGCTGTTCTCCGCCAAAGGAAATCGCGACGGGAACTGAGCGGGCAGAGCTTGCTGAGTGAGGCATTTTACGAAGTCTCCAATGAAGTCAGGTTTTACTCCTGCGGCATGTCCGCCAGGGCTCTCATAGGGGTCCAGCGTTTTCTGGAGCGCGCCGGGTCCGTGATGGCTTCGTCGATTGAGAGCTCGTGCCGCCTTGCGGTGATGTTGCGGGCGGTGCAGGTGATGGGTTGGACGTAAAACTCCCAGTCCTTTTCGAGCACAACCGTGTTCCGTTCTAACGACTCGCGCTCGACCGATGTCGTAATTGACGCTGTCTCGACTCGCCCAGTTCTGCGTCTGCGCCGTGGGCGCAGGGGGAAATCGAAGGCGACCAGGTGAAGAAATTTCCATCTTTTCCGATGACAGTCGGCTTATTCGAGCCATAGATCTTTGACTTGAGGTGATTTCTGGGACAATGCTGCAGCCAAGGAGGCCCCTTCTCGCCGCGGATTGAAATTTCATAGCACCCGTTATCGACAGGTTGCCACTCAAGATGTGATCTGAACGCTCGTCTTTACGGGATCAACTTCACATGATAATCGTTTCCTGTGAATAAGATGCGTGTACAAATTCTTGCGAAAGATACTTTGAGTGCGTTTCTTCCGAATACTGCCGGCATAGCTCAGTGGTAGAGCAGCTGATTTGTAATCAGCTGGTCGTCGGTTCGAGTCCGACTGCCGGCTCCATTCAACGGCAACGTCTTACGTAAAATTGAGGAATCGGCAAAGTCGCGATACTGACATCTAACTGACACGTCGAAACGAAAAACGGCAAATAGTTGGAATCAACGTGCATGAGGGCACGAAATCCTTGCCGCCAGGCCGCGTTCACCGGCTTCGTCGCACCCCCCTTCATGATCATCCAGCGTTTCCACGGAACACGTTCCCGCGCCACGCTGCATCTTAGGATGGCGTGGTGGTTGCTCTTCCGGCTGCCAAGCAATGCAGGAAAATGTTTCGAAATAATGCCGTAACGACATACAAGTAAACATGATCACGAGCGAGAACGGATTTTTCCCTATCGTTACTTTCGATCGAAGCGATTCATGGCCCACTTTGCTCAAGGTTGCAGGGCGACACCTCGATCAGCGTGGCCTGTGCCGCCTCTCGCAAGTGCTTGGTGATAAGTGCCAGTGCGTTGTCGTTGAACGGGAATACATCGATCGTGACTTTCGAGACACCTTCTCACATTTCCATTCAAAGCGATTCAGCACGCCCTTATCACGCTGTGTTCGAATGCACTTTTTCTCGAAACCGATGACGGAGGCAGAAATCGCAAGCGGGAATGAAGAGGTTCAAAATGCCTATCTCGGCTATAGCGTCATTCGGCCTACGAAGCCAAATTGTGTAGGCCGGACGCTTCTTGCGCACTCTCTACGTTTGCACATAGGTGCTCATTTGGCCACGTGCGAGGAAAAAGTGCACCTACTTGGAACGCGATTAGTGGTCGAAGACTTCCCGTTCATCAGCCAGGATGGCGATGCGACCGTGTGCGCCGAGTCGGCGCTGTGGATGCTATTCCGCTATTACAGTAACCGCTATGCTCTTTATTCGGAGATTCTTCCATTTCAGATCACAAAATTGGCCCATCATCACGCGGCGGGGCGCAGAATCTATCCCTCCGCGGGGCTCTATTCATGGCAACTCGCAGAAGCACTCCGATTACAGCAATTTTCCCCAATCGTTTACAGTCGCGATCAGTTTCCGGGAAGCTTCGATCATTTTCTCTACACCTACATTGAGTCGGGTCTACCGGTGCTCGCAACGTTGCCCGGTCACGTCGTCGTTTTGTATGGACACGCATCCGAATACACGGTTCCGGCGCCAACGGTAGATAAACAGTTTATCTACTCGTCGCATTTTAATCGCTCCTTCGTTATCAGTGACGACAACTGTTTTCCTTACCAAATTCTCTTGGCAATGGGACCGAACGCGCGAGAAGAGTCTCAGTATTATGGCGGGATGATTGACCAGTTCATTGTACCACTTCCCGAAAAGGTCTTTCTGACTGCAGAACAGGCCCAGACGGCGATCGAGGCCGTTCTTAATAGTCCGAGGGTCGGTCTTTCAACTTCGCCTACGTTAACTGGAAAGAGCCTCGTTTTTCGTCTCTTCTTGACTTCGGCACGCTCGTTGAAAGGAAAACTCCGAAAGAGGGGGATGGGAAACGAGTTGGTTGAAAGAATCTACCGGGCGCTCCCGATGCCGCACTTCGTTTGGATTTGCGAAATTGCTGAATGTTGCGGATATGCCGTGGAAAAAAAGATTCTTGGAGAGGTCATATGGGATGCAACACGAAATGCCCACGAGCCGGATGGATGGATTGCATGCCATCTTCCGGAGTCGCTTGCAGTTGATTTAGGCTCTGCCCTGAACTGCCCACAGCAACTTCAGACGTATCCTCTTTCGACCCACAATTCGTATTCACTTTTGGAATCAAATCTGCATTCTCTGAGTTAGCCATGACACAAACAATCGAATTGCTCCCCGACGAAGATCGGCCAGCGACACCACTCTTTTCCAGTGAGGAGGAGTATTTGGAGTTCCGGCAGTCGTACATGGACGAGGTAATCCCACTCCAAGAACAGTGGCTTGAAGCTCGCCGGAAGAGCGAGGAGGAAGCCCGCCAGCGCTTGCTCCGGTAGGAAAAGCAGTTTCGGCGACGCGGTCGGATACAGCGCGTTCGAATTGGCAAACTGACGCTCCCGGCCGCGTTAGTATCGGTGGTATTGTTCCGCTTTCCTACCTCCACAATCTCACGGGGGTAAACGCACGTGACGATATACAGTGCCGCCGGTTCGGCCAACCAGTCGCTTCACAAAGGTGAAGTAATCCGTGACTTGTGCTTTTCTAACGGCGTCTGAGGCAGCTCCTCGATGGGCGATTGCCCCGCGTCTCCACGAATTTGTCCAATTTCGCCGTAGCGCGGGCAACCGTCATCTTTTTTGGCCAACGCCAATTGTCCGAGATTTTGGGGATTCCCAGTGCCTTCAGAAATAGCTCATCTATCTGCGCAGTCTTCGGTGTGTTAAGTCGCCGATTCCTCTCCTCCTGCAAGGTGGCCAGCCTGCTCTTGAGAACAGCACGCCAACCTGTGTCAGATAGCTTCCATACCGCCAAATCATGGGCTTTCTGCTTTCAATTCTTTGGCAATCTGGGACGATGCGCTCTTGTTCGCTCAGTGGGGGCAATGGTACTGCAATCGCTTTAATAATGTTTGTATTTAGGTTGGGCTGGGCAGCGCCTTGGTTTAAGCCACGTAGTCTGTCGGTTTGTGTGTGGAGGAAGTAGAGGATGTAGAGTTTGAGGGGGTAAGGTATATCGAGTAGAGCGGCGACACCGTCGTTTATGCATCCGCCGATGAGGGTGATTTTCGGCACACCTAGCGTCGCACCGCTGTTCGTAAGAATTAGCGTGTGGGCTTCGATATATCGGCTACGATTCCGGCCCGCTTCGTTGAGAGTTTGTGGCACGCACCGCAAATAGGGCGTCTTATCGGCCGCAATGGGACCGACAGTAATCCATGGAACGCTGCCTCCGAAGTAACGGGGGTCACCGGCTGGACGTGGAGACGCGCCGCGAACTACACTCGCAATTTGGTTGACGGTGGCCCAAACCCAGCCGTCGGGGAGTGAAGGCATAGCTTTTTCATTGGGCGCTTCAGGTTCATTATATTTGCCGCGCCCGTTCCACTTCAAACGCCGTTCTTCCAGAATGCGGGCGAGTAGGGCGGTGGCGGGTTCGTAGGAGCGGGATTCGCGGCGGGCGAGTTCGGCTTCGGTAGGAACGAGGCGCCCTTCGCAGGCGGTTTTGAGCACGCTGGCACGATAGCGTTTCAAGGCAGCCTGCACCCGCTTCAGCGACGCGACCGCTGCATCCAACCGTGTAAACTGCTTCTCAATCTCCGCCACGATTCTCTCTTGTTCTTCCAGTTGCGGGAGGGGAACCAAAATGTTGCGGATTATCTCTTGGCTGATGTTCGGTTGTGCCCCACCTTTACCCTGATCGACCAACTCCCGTCTCTTCGACTCCAAAAACCGAAACAAGAATTGAGTGTCGACCTCGGGAGGCAGGAAGATTCCACAGACCGCCTGGTTGGTCGCTGCTTGAATTCCTAAAATTCCAAGTTTGCCGACAGTTGCACCATAAAGGGCGATGCAGAGGGTTCCGGCGGGAAACAACTATCGGAAGTGGAGCGCCGCCTCTCGGTAATCGAGGAACTTGAAGCACTGGTGGATGCCAACGTCCAGCGCGCCACCCGTCTCCGCAAGTCCACCCTTTGCCGCGCTTTTACCGGAAGGTTGATCCCATCTTCGTAGACCACGTATGTATACGGCATCGTTCTCGGAGTTTAGTTATGGTTATGCCATGACTGACAACATCATCAATTCAGGACTGCCCCATACACCCCACGCTCCTGTTTTTCCCTCGCTTTTTGCAGAGGGTGTAAGTGGAGGAGGATATGACGTGAAGATTCCGCTCCATCCGGTTCCCATATTTCTGCAGTTTAAAATTCCGCAGATTGTCCGCCGGCAAAGTGATCTCATGCCGAACGGCTTCATCACGCCTTACTTGCGAATGCATTTGCGAACGAAACGGCCGAATCAGCATAAACTGCTTCTCGATCTAGAAGCGACCGGTAAGCTTGTTTACTATGCCACGCCCGATTTCTCGTCGGTCAGCGAGTTGGACAAGCACTTCACGACCCAGCGCGTTCACCACCGGTCTTGGTATATTCGTCCATCGCGTCTTGGTCAACTTGATGACCGCCCGCATCACGTGGCGTATCAACTTGGAAGTTCGAACGTATGGCTGTGTTCTCAGCCAAAGCGCTTAGAAGGCGGGTTTTCTTCCGAAGCATTTGCTGCGGATTTGCATAAATCAATCGAGTTTGCGAAACAAGAGGAATCGATTCTCTTTCTGAGAAAGCTTGTGTCCGTAATTGTACGGATAGCGAGACGTAATACTCCGGGACTAGCGCAGTTCGGCAAACCGATGTCTGCGGCAGAAAGTGGCGAGCACGAAACAGGGAGAATGCCGACTCCTCAACAGGCTCGTGAGAGTGAACGCAAGCGAGTCAATGCCGAAATTATTCGAGCGGCGCGCGAAGTCGCGTATCTAGCTAACGTGCACCTTGGCTGCACATTAGTTATAACCGGACGCGACTAAACTGTGGCAATCCCAAGACGAAACATGGATCAGCCCGAACGATTCTTTAGGCTCCAATTCCAAGAGACCAAGGCTGAGTTGGAATGATTGTCATTAAGTGCCCCGTATATCCTTTGGGCGTTCTGGCGAAATCAAGAGGAGAACGGGTTTAAATAGCTGACGCGGACCGCGCGCCCATCGGACGCTGAACAAAGGCAATCCAAAATTCCAATGAGTCACTCACAACAAATCGTCCAAAAGCTCTGGAACTATTGCAACATCCTGCGTGACGACGGCCTCTCCTACGGAGATTACGTCGAACAGCTCACGTTTTTGCTGTTTTTGAAAATGGCGCACGAACAAGAGCAACCGCCATTCAACCGAACCTCGCCCATCCCTGTGGAGCTTGGATGGCAGAAGCTAATCAAGCTCGATGGCGATGATCTTGAAGTTCATTACCGAGGAACTCGGCAAACGGCCAGGACTGATCGGCGTCATCTTTCGCAAGGCGCAGAACAAGATTCAGGACCCCGCCAAGCTACGCCGGTTGATTGCAGATCTGATCGACAAGGAGGAGTGGTCGTCGCTCGACACCGACGTGAAAGGCGACGCCTACGAAGGGCTACTGCAAAAGAACGCCGAGGACGTGAAAGGCGGCGCGGGCCAATACTTCACCCCGCGCGCGCTTATCCGGTCGATCGTGGAGGTGATGCAGCCGCGCCCAGGCGAGGTGGTATGTGACCCGGCGTGCGGCACTGGCGGCTTCCTGCTCGCAACACATGAGTTCATCCGAAACCACCACAGGCTTGACAAGGCGCAGATTCGTTTTCTCAACACCGAGCAACTCCGTGGCGTCGAGTTGGTTGACGGTGTCGCGCGGCTCTGCTGCATGAACCTTGTCCTGCACGGCATCGGATCTGATGCGGCGCACGTTCCGGTGCTGGTAAAGGACGCGCTGGCCGGCAAACACGGCGAATACGAACTGGTTCTGACTAATCCGCCCTTTGGCAAGAAGAGTAGCGTGACGATTGTCAACGAAGTGGGCGAGACGAGCCGGGAGACGTTGATCATTAATCGCGACGACTTCTGGGCCACGACATCGAACAAGCAGCTCAACTTTCTCCAGCACGTCTTTACTATCCTCAAGCAGCACGGCCGGGCCGCGGTCGTGGTACCGGACAACGTGCTATTCGAAGGAGGCGCGGGCGAAACCATCCGCCGCGAACTGCTCAAGCAGACTGACGTCCATACACTTTTGCGTTTGCCCACTGGCATCTTCTACGCGCAAGGCGTGAAGGCGAACGTGCTATTCTTCGACCGCAAACCGGCCGCCGATAAGCAGGCATGGACCACGAAGCTCTGGATCTACGACCTGCGGACGAACAAGCACTTCACGCTCAAGGAAAACCCGCTCAAGCGCGCCGATCTCGACGACTTCGTGAAGTGCTTCTCCGCCAAAGATCGGACGAGTCGGAAAGAAAGCGAACGGTGGAATTCTTTCACCTACGAAGAGCTGGTCAAGCGCGACAAAGTGAATCTCGACATTTTCTGGCTTAAAGACGAGTCTCTCGAAGACAGCGCGAATCTTCCCGATCCCGATATCATCGCCGCCGAAATCGTCGAAGACCTAGAAGCCGCCCTCTCCCAGTTCGCCACCATCGCCGAGGACCTCAAGCGGTGACAATGACGCGCCCGATCCAGCCCCTTTTTGTGGTTGAGCCCCCCTCAACGGTGGCGTCGAACATCAGGATGGCTCTGGCCAGCTGGCGCCGATCTTCCTCGCTATCCGGCAGCACACCCATGCGGTGCGCCTTGTGGAGTTCGTCTGCGATCTTGCGAACCGTTGGGTGGATGGGCGACGGATCAGGCGGTTTTGTCGCGTCCATCGCGGCGATAAGGTCAAGAATTAATTTTGCTTCTGGATCTGATTTGACGGGCACTCCCGAGAAAACCACGCTCTCACCCTTCGGAGCGGGCTTTGGCTCAGTTGCGCGCATGGAACTGTTTAGCAGAAACGGTGTCCGGCAAGTATTAGAGATAGCTTTCCATGAGCGGCCGTAGCTGGGTCAGGCTTTGTCTATAGGAAGTCTTCCGGATGAACTGGTGTCGCAACCATCGGATGAATTGGAGGCTGCACTGCGTGGCTCTGCGGAAGGCCGCAGCCCAAGGTGTTGATGTAGCCAGCCCCTGATGTTCGACGCCACCGTTGAAACGGTCGCCCAACTGGCTGACCTGTTCAAACATGTTGGGGCCGGTCAAACGATGGCATTTTCGACCGCGCTTCCGCGGACGTTACCGGAGAAAAACCTCGCGGCGCGAGCCGTAAATACGGAACGCAAGGTCCGAATGAACGGTATCGAAAAGCGAAAGGAGTTGTCATACTTCGTCGAGCCCAGATCGGTTGAGCCGCAGTCGTTCATTTTCACCAGAATTCCCATGTATTTTCCTGCGGTTTCTAAATCGAGGTTGTTTCTCTCGGCTATTTGCCGAGCCATGTCATCAAATGCTTCGGGCGTTAAACTCATGATTTTTTCATCCATCCTTTACCGATGAATATTTCTGTATTGCTTCTCTGATCGGCGAGAAATCTTCTTTTCGTCCATGACGAAGAAAACGTCACGAGTTCTTCCAGCATATGCGATCAAATGGTTCTCATCTGTTGAGAGCGATTCGTAGGAGTAGTCAGACGATTTTTAGAACGAATTACAGTCCGAAATCGTCGCTTTGCCGGGATTGCCGCCAGCCGAACTGCTTCGGAAATCGCTTCTCGAGAAACCATGCGGCCGACCGCCAGCTTTGTTTCGCCGCCCGTATCTGTTCTTTTTCGGCGCGAGATTTCGCCCAATTGAGCTCGCGCTGGCGCTTTCTCTCGGCTTTCCAAGCAGTTTTCGCAGCCGCTATGCGTGCAGCAAAAGCGGAGTCGCGTCTCGTCCATCTGTAGAACGTATCTCGACCAATACCGACAGTTTGGCAGGCTTTTCGAACGTCCGAGCCGTGCCTAATCAAGTCTACGAATTCGTCTTTGATCTCCTGACGGACCTTCATTGTATATAAAAAATTAATACACCTTACGCGCGCGTGCGCGAAGGGCCACATTTGTCTCTCGCTCGCTTTTGTTGATATTCCGCACTGGCGAAACGAATCCGGCAGTTTTGGCGCGTTTTCATTAATTTGAAAAGTGCGCCCTGAAATAAATCTTCGAAAAACCCGTCGTCATCGCTGCTTTTTACGAGACACTCGAAAAAATAAAGCTGCTCAAAGCTGCTCAATAATCTTAATACGCTTCACGCGCCTGCGCGTGGTAGGCGAACTTCCGTCTTAAGCGAGCTTTTGTTGCTTTTTCGCGGCTCCAGAAATAAATCCGCGGCTTTTTGGCCTCTTTTTCAGCGTCTGAAAGGCACCGAGAAAAATAAATCGCCGAATTCGAAGCTCGAATCGCCGGAATTACGAGGTGGCCAGAGAAATAAATGCGCGTTCAATCAATTTTCAATCGGCTTCAGCCACAGCACGCGTGAAAAAATCCCCGTACTGTGGTGCTTGAATCCCGGCAATCGCACAGGTTGCACTGGATTTCTGAGCGGAGCGGCATCGATGCCGAGCTTCTCGCCGATCCGTGCGAGTTGTTCGACGTATTCGACAGGCGGACGCTCGAACCAGCAATGAAGACCTGCGCCGCCAGTTTCGATAATGGCGCGAAGATTCCAGCGTTTCGCTTCCCGGAGCCAGCGCGTAACGGCCAGTGAACGCAGAATGTGCGCTTCGATCTCCTCTTCAGCCTCTGGCTTCACGCCGTCGAGCCCGTCGAAATCGACGACAAGCGCGACAAAGTGAATCTCGACATTTTCTGGCTTAAAGACGAGTCTCTCGAAGACAGCGCGAATCTTCCCGATCCCGATATCATCGCCGCCGAAATCGTCGAAGACCTAGAAGCCGCCCTCTCCCAGTTCGCCACCATCGCCGAGGACCTCAAGCGGTGACAATGTGGAGCCCGATTCACACTTGGACAGGCATTTCTCAACGAAAGAGTGACAAGAGTGACAAGTGTGACGAGTTTACCCTATTCTCCTCCGAGTAGAGAGAAAAACAAAGTTGAGGGAGCGCGGGTGGAAAATCATGTGTGTGCGGAAACGAGGTTAAATATCGCGCTCACTTGTCACACTCGTCACTCCGAGCGGCGATATCTGAGGGTGACGGTGCGCTGTTTACCGGATCTTTGACCTTCGATGTAGTCGATGCCGATTTGCTGCAGGTTCTCAGCTATGTATTGCATTCGCCGGCCGAGAGACACCGCGTTCTGCGGCCACTGGCTTCTGTCCTTCCTTTTGTCCTCCTCGACCAGTTCACACAGCGCGTTGAGCAATTCTGAAGGCGTTCCGGTCCAATTCCCATGCAAATCAACCAGTGCCACAATCGCCGCCCCCAGCGGTGTCGATTCTACAGCTAGCATAGCAGACTCATTCATTGCGTTTTGATAAGCATTGAGAAACGCCCACTGCTCAAAACCGAACGCCCGTATCCCAGCCTCTGCAAAAACTACCGCGTCAATCATTCGCGGTTCAAACGGCAACGCATCCTCGACCTCCTGCCGGTTACGCAACGCGCTGACCAATCCATTTAAAATCGCGGCGAACAATCGGCCTCTGGTCTCCTTGAATTTCGTGTCGAGATACTTTCTTGAAACTCGGCTCCCTTTTTCCTGCCCGATCGGCTCCAGCTTCAGTTGAATTGATCGGGAAGCCAGATCGCTACGCGTGACCGTGTCGTACACGCCGTTTAGAATGATCGGACGCATCGCTTTGATCGAAAACTCTTCGTTGTTGGTGTAAAGAGCCCGCTTCGAAATAGCACCGGAACCGGTCGCGATTCTGCACAGCGCGTCGCTCAGCGATTCGGGAATCGAAGAAAGATTATCCAGCGCGATAACATGGTTGCATGCCGCGCGTGGCATAAGGTCGCCCTCGTCTTTCGGTGCGGACCTCGACGGATCTTCGTGAGGATCAATCAATTGGCGCAAAACTTCGCACGTTGTGGTTTTCGCTGAACCTGGTCGCCCGAAGACATCCAGCACAAAATAAGGCCCGTCTGGATTAAAGCAGCTGAGTAGCCATCCGTAGACAAGAATCACCTGTGCATCCTCGACGTTTATGAACGTTCGAAGCTCGCTGATGTTGCCCGTCCCCTCAGGTTCCGGGATCGGGAGTGATTGCGAGGAACGAACAAATTCCACAGGTGGTTGCTCAGCGAGAAACTTCCAACCCTTGGCTGTCACCTCAATAACGCGCCAATCCTCGTCGCACATGTCGATCAGAAGCGCTGTTTTCTCTTCGTCCGCCCACGCGATCCGCATGTGCGTTCTTACCTTCGGGCACTCGTTTTCGGCATGTCCAACAAGTGAGCCGATTGTAGCCTGAAGCGACGTCGGCGACGCCGCCTGATTGTGGCGTTTGTAGAACTCATTCGAGAGATAGGTGCGATACCTCGAAGACAGCACCGGCCAAATCTGTACATGGTCACGAATTGGCACGCGAACGAAAGAGATGCCGTCCTGATTGACGAAGAAGGTGTGTCCGAAGTCTTCCACAAGTTTGCGCAACTTGTCTTCGCTACTCTCGCGTTCCATTTCGGGAAAAACCAGTTCTCTGACATCGGGCTTTGTTGGCCTATGCTCGCCTAGCGCGACAAACCGGTCCTGAATGACCGCAACAAGTTTGTTTCGGTCGATGCTGGACATCTCCGTCAATTCGATCTTTTCCGCGATACCGTTTTTTATTGCGGCAGTGGACTCCGCAGTTCCTATCATTTGTGCGAATTGATCGACTGAGTAAGTTTCTACCTCGCTACAACACTGCTGAGGATCTATTTTCTCAAAGACTCCGTCCCACTGATCTTCTGCTGATTCGAGAGCTTGTGGCAATCCACTCATCAAGTCACCTCCCTTCCCCAGACGACAGCTGGGTCCATATACATAACAGACTGGCGTTTTCCATTGTCGCGCAACCCGTCCGGCATTCTAGAAAACTGTGAGCGGGTCCAAAGCGCTCGATCAGCGCCGAGGCTCACAGCGTGACACATAAACTTGCGCAGCTCATCCTCGGGCATGCCAGCAACAAAGAACCAACCGTGAATAGATTTGCCGCCACTGTGCACAGCCATGACAAGCGGTGCGCCTATGTCTTTTAAATATAGCAAGACTGCGGCTTGATCGTCAGCGCTTCCGATGTCCTGCTCGACCAGCAAAAACCGACGCGAGCCAGTGTTGTTTAAGCAATGTACGGAATCCTTACCGTCCTGCGTTTTTCCAGTCCGCGCACTCATCGGGTTCGGCACGATGAATTGCATTGCGGAGAGCTGTCCCCGCCACTCTTCCCGCGAGCGGGTGTCGAACTTGTAATTACTGCGACCGACACACAGCAGCGGATCGTAAGGGAAAAGAGTGTCTATGATCCCCTCGGTGTGCGGCTTATCCTCCGTGTAGCGTATTGGAGACGCTTCCCACATATCGACAACACCTGCGCCTTTTGAGATTATTCCAGCGCGTTTTTCGTGATCCACTGTCGGCCAGCTTGGCCGTGGGCTTATTCGTTCTCCGGGCGAGCCGCTGACGATCGCCCTGGCGCGCTGAACTGCGCGCTCAATCTCACCGCGCTGGATTCGTTGACCAGCTGCGCGCTTGTAGAGAATCTCCCGCATCCGGTGATCGCTCAAATGCGGCTCGTATCGACTCAGCGCGCAGGCGGCTTTGAAAATGCCGACGTTTCGACCACCACCACGGTCTGGCAGCGTGTCGAGAAAGTATTGCACCCGAGGGTGCAACGGATGTAATACGATCTTGCGCTCCTTAGGTTTGGTGTCTAGGTTTAAATTGTAATTGCTGCTGGTCATTTAATATTTCGCGAGGCCCCGTTGCGAGCGGGGCTTCGCCGTATCTACTAGGGTTTGTATTTCGGGTTAGCGTTTTCATTGTCTTTCTTTCATTCACATTTTTTGGTTAACGGTTGTTTCTTGTGGATAACACCCCCCCGGTGCGGCCCTTTTCTTGGCGGCTTTCCAAGGAGGTCCGGCATGGTTAGGCAACAGCCTTCTGTTCGAAGCTGTTTAGCGCTTTCTTGACTTTCTCAGGATCAAACTTCCAGGTTCGTGCATTGATCTTCAAAACGGGAACTCGACGTTCCTTTGCCCAGCGGCGGAGCGTGCCGGGTGCGATCCCAACGACGTCTGCCATTTCGCGTGTGTCTAAAAGTAATCTGCTCATAATTTTAACTATGCGTAATGGATTGCGTCTTAACATTCCAAAGCACTTTTGAACGCGCAATAGTTGACACCACCTCTAATCCAAATAGTAGTGCCAGGTGGCACTATCTAAAAAGCGCACTACATTGTCCGTTCTTCGCGAAATCCTCGGTTCGGACGCTGGAAATATTCAGGCCATTGCTCGAATGACTAGGAAAAAGCCCGATTGGGTCAAGAAAGTGAGCTGCGGGGATCGCGAACTGCAGGAACACGAAGCACGTGCACTTGAAATTGCTACCGGGGTCTCCAAGGAATGGCTACTTGCGGGAGATCCGGAAGTCGCACCGTTCAATGCTTATGGGAGTCCTTACACTCGCGCCACGTTCGAACAGTTGCGATTCCTGCGACGCTCTGGCGTGCCGGGAGTCGAAGTGGTTGTTCGTCCCTTTAACGCTGCGAAGACAATTGCAGGCGTCGCCGGTGCAGCCGGAAAAGACGGCAAGGTGGAATTGTTCGCCTCTCGACTCGCTACATTTTTGAAGGAAATAGAGCGTGAGTTCGGCTTTGACCATGCCGAATTTTACCGCGCCGCAGAAGCAATGAACAATGCGCCAGGTGATCTTGCGAATTTCGGTGTCACCGACTATGACCGCAAAGCTCCACGCCAAGACGAATGGATGGTGAAAGCTGGAAAAGAAATAATGGATAAGCTGCCGCCGGGCGCACCACACATTGCCGAAATGGAATACAATCGTCGCCAGAAGACTGTGCGACTCAAACCACCAAAAAAGAAGCGCACATGACACCGAGCATGCGCGCCCACATGGAAAAACGTTCTTATATCGGCCGGGTTTTTGCGCCCGCCACGAGTCGAACGCCGAAATGTCAAATCCGTTTGAGTTGAGATTTGGACTGTAAATTAGACCCTCCGGGCAGCGGCGACAAATTACTCCGCCAGCATCGGCACGATATTTCCAGGAACAACAGGCGGCACCACATCGAAGATCGCATCTGCCTCGGCCCGGCGCATCGCCCTGTGATAATGCCGATGAAGCATCGCCTGCGAGGTATGCCCGAGATCGAGGCAGAGCTTGCCGATGTCGCGCCATTCACTAGCGAGTGAAGCGCTGGCGAACGTATGCCGGAGGCAATCCTGCGGCCATGGAATGATGCCGGCAAGTTTTCGGACGGCGCGGAGACGCGTTCGAAGCGGAGTACCGATCGCGGGTGCAATCAGACCGCTCGGGATTCGATCCTTGCGAAACCAGTCCAACCAAGCAAGGAGAGCCCGATGCATTTCGATGTGTCGCGCACGTCCCGTCTTCGCGGCTGCTCCTGGAACGGTAAGTACGTTGTCCTCGAAGTCGATATCCTCCCAGCTGATCCTTTCACCCTCAGCCGGTCGGATGCCCGCGAAGGCTTCAATAGCAAGCAGCGGAACGAGTCCGGGATCGGTTTCCGAGGCAGTCGTCATGAGCGCCCGTAGTTGAGTCGAACGTCGTTGCGTTGACCGCGCGGACCGCCGCTGATCGCGATATAGCCCGATGCGCTCTCGCCGGGGCCGATGACGCTGACCAAATCGGTTAGCGATGGATTGAAAACGCGGTCGCCAGCCCGCACCTCGATCAACTCGGGCGAGTGTTGGAGCGGCGTATCCGTCCGATTGTTGACGGTGACATGAAAGACGAGCGTGTCCTGCTCGGGAAACCGAAAAGCCTCGGTGAGTTGGACTTCGTATTCGCCACAGTCGCTGATCTGCGGCTCGGTCCGGAGGTCGCGATGCTCAACTCCTGCGACCGCAGAGGGATGATAAGTCTGGAGGAGCGGAAAGGCTTTCACCTTGTCGAGCAATCCCAGAAGGCGAGTCGGAGTAAGCGGGCGAACCTTCTTCTCGTCCTTGTTCGGCGGACTCTGAAGAACCACGGAATAAAAAGGTTCCGCGCTTTCCCGCAGCTCGAAGACATACGTGCGATTGTTCCACCGCACGTTCAGATTGGTGGTTGCTTCCTTCGCGAGGGCGCGAACCGAGAAGTAAGCGGTGCCCTTCGTGTGGGCGACCTGGAAGAGTGCTGGCGTCTTTCCTTCCGCTGTCACGAGGGCGCCGTCGATCGCGGCGACGGGCGAAGGAAAGCTGATCGTCGTAACGCGTTTCGCGGAGACCGGCACGGAATAGACTTTGTGGTCGTCGAGCACAAAGTCTTGCACGCGTGACTCGCCCGCGCGGCCGAGCGGTGCGATCAGCGCTGCTGAGAGGATGGTTAGTTTAACGAGCAGGTTCATATTTGAAGTCCTGGATGGCGGTTGGGAAGCGGCCGTTTTCGACCATGTTGGGGTTGCGAAGCATCTTGAGCTTCAGGGTGAAAGGCATGGCCTCGCTGAAGGCGCGGTCCTGGAAGACGACGCTGCGAATGATCTGGCCGCTCACCTGCGTGAGCACCGCATCCGTGCGCGTTTCCAAAAAATCGATCTTCGCGATCTCGGCCTTTTGGTGGAACTCACGTTTCCGTGAGCTACACTGGCATTCCCGCAGGATTGGCAACGGCACCGAGACCGTGGTAAAAATTCAGCATGAGCAAAGTAGCTGAAATCGAATCTGCGATCGCGGGCTTGTCGGCAAGTGAGCGCGAGGTGCTGGAGTCGAGATTGCTGGCGCGACGTTTCGGTCTGAACTCGATGAGCGACGACGACCGCGCCGAATTGCTGGCGTCGCTCGACGAGGCGGAGCAAGAGCTCGACAGCGGACACGGCCTGTCTGCCGATGAGCTTCGCCAGTCGGTGCGGAAATGGGCTGGCAGGTAGTATTTTCGATTCGCAGCCGTGACGACCTGCGGCGGATCGTGCAGTTCATCGCGCGCGAGGATCCAGCGGCTGCGGAGCGTTTTGGATTGGGTTTGATCGCGCAAGCCGAGTCGCTGGCAAGTGCACCCCACATTGGCATGCCGGTGCCTGAAAGACCAGGAACGCGCTTTTTCCCGTTCGGCTCGTATCTCATCATCTACCGCGCGGACTCGCGGAAGCAGATGGTCAAAATCCTCCGGTTTTGGCATGGCGCCCGCGGGAAGAGGCCGCTGCGGTGAGCAAAATTGCCAGACTGCGAGTGCCGCCACACCCAGCAGGTTTTGTAGTGAGTAGCCAGATGCACCCGCGACACCTCCTTGGGAGCCAGTTGAAATACCCATGCACCCCGCGTTGCTGTCGATTTTGGCGCTGGCCAAGGCGCGAGCGAAGCGGCTGTATCCGTTACGATACCGCCCGAGTGAGCAACACCGGCCAGCGCCAAAAGCGACGCAACCCTTCGGGCGTGGGTGCTTTGCACCGTCTGGCGGCGTAGTTCGCTCCTTACAGACCGCTGCGGGTATGCTCGTCGCTCACGCCTTGCCATCCGGCCCTTCTGACTCTACGCGCGGTCCGTTCCAGTATCTCAGCAGGCTCCCAAGCGCGAGAGCCGAGTGGAACGAGACAGCCTACCGCAGGCAGCCCGAAGGGCAGCGCCGGAGGGCGCTGGCAATGACGCCGTTGTCTTCGCGCTCCGGCAGCGGCACCTCGAAGAGGCTGAGGTTGCTGGCGTCGTCCAGTTGCGGCGCGTAACGCTGCCGCTCATTGAGAGCGTGGTATTGCTGCTTCGCGGCGTCGCTCCGTCCTTTTTCATAGCCCGCATCGTAGGACTTGCGCGCAGCGGCATTGCTCCCCGCCTGGAGCGACTCACTGAGCAACGCGCCGCCGCCCGCTGCCAGCGTGGTGACGAGCGGATCACCCTTGCTGAGCGTATGCCCGAGAAGTGCCCCGCCAGCCGCGCCTACCGTGTTGCCAACGACGCGCGTCGGATTCATGCCGGCGCATCCGCTCAGCGCACAAGCGGCAGCAATCGCAATAAGAGTCGATGAAATGTGCATGCCCGCATTTCTACGGGCATTTCATCGCGGCGCTGCTCCGCCACCGGCGCGATATTTCCCTTTCCGTTCGGAGCCGGATTCGTAAAGGCCATAAGTGGCCGGCGGGTCATCTGACCGACGCCCAGATCACCGCCCCGACCATCAAACGCCTGAGCGCCTGGATCGGGACCGACACGAGCCGGAAAGTGTAAAGCTGGAGTGGAGGGGCTTAAACCGCGTTTTGGAAGCCGGAGAATCCGTGCTTTTGTGTGCGTAGAAGCCGAATTATCAGGCACTTGAATCGCGTCGTAGGCTGGAGTGGCCGAACGGGAAAAGTGTAAAGCGCGAAAATCAAATCCTCATAAAAAGAGGCAGGGGGACGCCCTACCCGAGTGATAGTGCTCGATTGTTAAAAGATTGTTTGGCGGATGATTGGGAACCGCTACCCAAACCATTCGGGCGCTTGATTTCATCTTGCTTCTGTAGCGGTTTTTCCCGCTAGTCTCGTCCGAAGAGCTTTCAATTGACGCACGCGTTCTGTAACGGCGAGGTCAAATCCGGTAGCCGCGCTCAATTGCTTCAACGCCGGCTCGAGCGTCTCATCGAGAATCTTGAGGGTCCTCGTCACAGAATCCAACAAGCCGCACTACTTGGTCCGGCGACTCCGTCGCCAGCGCGCCCAGAAATCGGCTCGAATCCGGCAGCGGAACCGCGCCATAAAACAGCGCTCGTAGCGTGTCGTTGCTATGCAACTGATTGCCGAGTCCTAGTTCGAGCACGCGCCGAAGCGCAATTTTGGAGGTGTCCAGCCCGTCCGCCGCCGACTTCAGCGAGACGTGCTCGATGTCAACCTTCAAGTTCTCGATGCACTTTTTTTGCAGTTCCCGAAAACGCTCTTCAACCCGTGTG
>CAWDWA010000015.1:0-186008 GCA_963805815.1 uncultured Verrucomicrobiae bacterium | reverse complement strand
GAGCATCTTCGGCGGTCCAGAATACGGCGACCAGTACCCCTCGCCGTGATGGAGCGAGTTATATTTGACATCGACGATTGTCGTTTCACCCTGATGAAACTTTTCCAGCATGTCGAAGTAGCGCTCAATGCAGCCGATCCGGGCATCGGGCAGCGCGTTACGCGGATTTCTTTTCACTTCCTTCAGGTAGAAGGTCCAATACATTTCTGTTGGAATCTCCACATTATCCGAATGGAACACCTCTGGATACGTGACAACCTTAGGATGGCAGTTCAGAACTTCCTTCAGCGCGTGCGTGCCGGAGCGTTGCGGAGCTATTAGGATTGCGATTGGCATAGGGAATAGTTTGGGGCTAAGTCAGTAGTATCTATCTGGACTTCTCACCTTCCTTGAATGCCGAGACGGCACGTTGAGCCCGTTTGAGATCGCCTTTGCTTAGAACTCGAAACGCACCCTTGAGTCGCATTACGGACCAAAATGGAGCGGCTTTCAATTCCGACATTTCACGGTCCAACGATTTGAAGACGTGCATAAAGGCCTCACACCGCGTTTTCAGTTCTTTGTTTTTTGTTCTCAGTTCCTCGTTCCGGGTTTGCAGTTCCTCGTTCCGGGTTTGCAGTTCCTCGTTCCGGGTTCTAAGTTTGTCACGCTGGGTCTTAAAATTGTGGATCTGCCTGTCCCGAAGATTACCAATTTGCGTGCGGAGGCTTTCCTCCTCGATGAGACGGAGCCTGCGGCTCCATCGGGCATCTGCCATCCGCGAGCTGTGGAAGACCTGCATCTCGTGCTTCGACTCGTCTGAAAGCTCTGGGACCGCTTCGGCAGAAAAGTCCATTTTGGAAAGCCTTTCGATGCTCTCCGGAATATGGGCCATCGAATAGGGTTCACCCGGACATTGGGCGGGCCGAAAGACAGCTTTCGAAACCGATTCGTCCGAAGGTGGCTCCAGTTCTCTGACGCCGAGTTCTCTGAGCCGTGACATGACGATTGCAAGTGTGGCGCCAGGGTCAGAAACGAGATCTTCGTATCTTACGATGAGGGAGCCGGAGGAACCGCTCCAGGACGCAAATCGGTTCACGTAGAACTCCCAGAGGGCCAGCGCGGCGGAAAATGCGATTCCGGAGCGGCGTGCCAACGAGCGGGCGCAGTCGAGAGGCGATCTCTGCACAAAAATGACGATGGGCTGCTCCAGCAGCGGCTCCCACATCGGCAGGGTGAGGCAGAATCGCGGTCCTTCAAAAAGAACGGACGATGGGGACTGACTGCTTCGATAATAGTCGCCGCCCGTTGATGGAACTCCCACATCACTGCTTGGCCGAGCAGATCGATATCGAAGGAATAGACGTCCAGGGCATCTGCACCGGCTTTGGAGATGAGCCACTCGTTGAGGCCCACAAGGTCGACCCGCTCCCAGACACGGCTCGATTCGTCCTGTATCGAATCCTGAGGTGAAGCTAGCGAGGCCGCAACGTAGACACCGGAAAGGTGTAGAAGCCGTGCAAGCGCAGAGGCACCCGAGCGACGAGGACCTGTTACGACAATCTGCATGTTATTCAAACGGCTGACACGTTGTTGAGCCAACTATCTCATTAAACTAATTCGTTGAGGACCTTAAATGACAGGGGGATCTGTCCAATCCATCGATTGGAGCGATTCCTCCATGGAGACTCGGCGCAGAATCTCCAACGTCCTGCGGCTGTCTCCATCTCTAATGGATCGTTATTCAAAAGCTCATCCAACAGGTTGTCATAGCTGTCCGCAAGAGCTTCGCGTGTGAACTTGGAATTATACTTGGTCTTCACGTTGCGGGAGATGGTATCACGCAGCTCCGGAGAAGTCGCGATTCTTTGGAGAATACGCGCGTATCCGTCGAAATCGCGATGCTGCAGAATGAAACCTGTCTCACCGGATGTAATGGCATCAGGGATACCGCTCTTGATATCAGACACGACCGGGATGCAACCTTCCGCCATCGCTTCGAGGAGCGAGAGCGGCAATCCTTCGAACTCCGAAACGAGAATGAATACGTTGGAGGCCGCGAGGCGCTGGTGAATTTCCCCTGCTCGCAGTCGGCCGGTGAATTCGACCTGGTTGCGCGCAATCTCGGCTGCGAGATTTACTTCCAGCGTCTGTCGCTCCGGACCGTCTCCGACCACCGTTAGCCGGAAATCAACGCCAATCCGATTCAATGCATTTACCACTCCAATGAGGTCCAATATGCGCTTTTGCTCCTGAACTATTCTGCCCGTGTAGATGATCCTTAGGGGATCGTTGGGATGGCGTATGGGTATCCGACCGGGATACATCTGCCGGTTTAATCCCATAAGGGATCACCTTGATTTTCGCCTTCCATTCGGGATGGGCGGATAGGACCTTGTCGGCAATGAACTTGGAGACCGCGACAATGCGATCGAAGGCCATACCAAGGCGCTCCGTCTGTTCATAGTAGATCGGGTCGTCGCTGTGCATCACCCCAACGAACTTCACGGAGGAACTCATCACCGGTGCGCAGGAGTTCGAAAGAAAGTCGTATGCGGTAATGACCACTACGGGTGCGCAGCTTTCAAGATAGTCTCGGAGTCCAGCGAACCAATGCTCCAGTTCGGTGCGTACCGCTCGCAGATGTACGACTGGGTACTTTCGGCAGGTCTAAGAGCTGGCCAAACCGATAAAGCTCGTCGGTGGCTAATAACTTCACGTCCCAACCTCGATCTTTCAACGACTCGCTCACATTTTCCACCCATCGATTCACTCCACTGATTTGCCAGCCTGTGATTGGGATCACGACGCGCCCCCGCCCGGCGGACTTGAACGACCGCCTTCCACCGGCAACGGCGATCGTTTGGAGGCGCTGGTCGAGAATGATGCCGCTTGAAAGGAATTGATTGAGAGAGCATGAGGGTTCGGCCCAGATTCGGGAAAGCTTCTCCGGTATGTCAGAAACAACCAGGTATGGTTTGAAGGGGGAAAAAGCTCCATGGACCAGCGTGGCCAGCGCAGCCACGGACAATTCTCCACTCTTTTCGAGCATTTCCCATGGAAGGAACAGATCCCGGAGCCTTTCCGGGCATGCGTTTTGGGGACCGACAACGACGATATCGCAATTACGATGCAGTTGCCGTACTCTTGATTTGATCGCTTCCATCTGCTCAGAGAAGTGGTTCTGTCCGAAGAGAAGGATTAGAATTCGTGCATTGCGATAGGTACCATAATGGATACCCTGGGCAGCACCCTGCATTTGCAACACAAGTGTCGTCATCCGCCGGGAGATCAAAATGCCGTTTTTCCAACCCCGCCTCGAGAAATACTCAAGTTGTGATATTTCGGGATGAAGGGAATCCCGATTTTTCCTTGCGAAATATTTCGGATTGAAGAGTGAATTCGGAGCCGGGCTGTAATCGTGGAGAGATAGCCAAAGATATTGCTCGAGAGGGCTGAGTCCCTCCATGGTCACCGCGGCTTGTTTGAGTAGGAAGCTCGCGTCTAGAAATTTGCACGGCTGTTTGTCTAGGCAATGCTGCCAATTCCGCACATAGAACTCAAGCGGGCTCAATGGCGAGACGCGGGCTGCTTCGCAGATGGACAGATAGTATTTTGTATCGAAAAGCGGATGGGGATCGAGGCTTTTGTTGGAAGAGCTGCTGAAATAGTGCAACAGACCCGGTTCATGTACATAGTCGGAGAGTCCGAACTGCGAATGGTAATGATCCGCGACGAACAGCGGATGCGGACTAAGTCCGTTGTAGGAACCCACCCTCAGATAATGTTCGAGTCCGGCCTCGATGGTCGTATCCCAGTTCGGAGATTCCAGGGCGTAGTGCGACGTTCGAAACAAGGGATGAGGATCCACCAGCAACTGGTCGGGATTCTCTAAATAGTGTTGAAGCGGGGAACTGCTCGGGAGTTCCAAGTCGCATTTCCTGAGAGACTCGCGGTAGTACGAAGGATCGAAGAGGGGGGTTGGGCTTAAATCCTGCTCCCAGCCCTCGTCGAGGTAATGCTTCGCCAACTCCCTGCGGCTGTCGCCTCGTCCACCATTCGCCCGGTAGAATCCCTCGTCGATGAGAGATTCGACGCGATCAAGACAAGCGCCTCCACAGACTGGTTTCGTCGTTATTTTCACGCCTGACTCATTCTTGTTCGAATCCGAGACCGGCTGCAAGCGTTTCATGGAAGAAGGTTGCGGCGGCCGCCCTCAGCACCAAGACGTTTCCCTGGAAGGAAGTTCCGTCGGTCAGCCCGTGATGATTCTTATCGGAAATAAGCGGTTTAACCTATTGTCGGACAATGCCGGGAATGTGTCGGTCCAGTCTTAGCGAAAGAGGGATATCCCCAAAGTAGATGATCCCCGAGTTCGTATCAGTCGAACTTATCGCATCGAAGCTAATCCATAGGATTCTTTGCGTTTGAGGTCATTGAATGTTTGGCGTCGCGCAGAAAGGTGGCATTCCGGGCCAAGTGTTGATCCGGCGAGGGAGACTGCGGGGTCGGACAAGGTTCAGGAATGTAAGAAATTCAGATATCACACTATCTAGTTAAGTAGGGGTTTGCGCGGTTGTACAGATCAACCGATTTTTCGAACGCCCGCACAAGGGAGGGCGAGTAGTGTTGGATCAGAAAGTTACGAATGCGGATCAGCAGGCGGAATGACAGTGGTTGGCGGACGCTCCACGGCAGGTGAAGAGCCTGAGCGCACATCACTTCAAAATCAGCCTTCGGCATGGTAAGATCAATACCGTAGATATTTGGTTCGGTTGTCGCTCTGGCTAAGCGCCGCTGTGAAGGGGTCTGATCATATAGGAATTTCGGACCAATACCCCAAACGATTGGTTCTTGGTGTCGATACAAATCGAGGTCGTGATGCAGCACGATAGCGGGGGGGATCATGAAGGGGTATAGAAACAGGGTGTCAAGAGTGGGCCACGGGTGTTGGTGATTGGCGTCTATGAATGCGACGTTTGCATGGGGATCGTCTAGCCCCTCAACGTCAATGGCCATATTTCCGGTGATTCGCTGCACCTGAATGTTCGATCCGGTATAGATAGCTGGCAACAAAAAGCCTGTTACTTTGGTAGGATCAGCATAAAATTTGGAACTAAGATCGATGGTTGTGAAACACTGGCCGCCGAATTCGTCCATGAAGCGACAAATGAAACCAGACGACAATCCCGTCGCTGTGCCAATTTCTATTACCTTGGCGGGACGGTGGGTCTCCACGACCTCTTGGATGAAGATTGCTTCCTCCCAGGAAATTGATCCATAACCGGGTTGCCAATGCTGTTTGTGGAGTTTCTTGATCTGTTGCTCATTCATATTGGGTTTTTAAATTACAGTGGGCTACGGGACGTTGTTGTTCCTAGGAAATTGCTTTGATCACCCGCGCGGCGGCTCGCCCACGGGGATCGGAGGGGAGCAAATGGACAATTAACCGCGCGTATTCTGCTGCACGATTAACCAGCGCGGTGCATCTTGTTGTAGACTACGTCTTGCGAATCGTAACGGATTCGGTTTTTGACATAATTGTTCAGAATCTGCACCATGATTTGGCGATGCTCCGGGTCTTGCCAGCGCACCGCGTTTTGGGCCAAACAAAGGATCCGTTCCTCGTAACTTACCTGGTCCCAATTGCACGCTGCTAGATCTTCCGGCGTAATAGCTTCGGTACACAAATAAAGTGCACTGTTGTAGCGGGTTTGGCCCACCTGTAGCAGCTTGTGGTTAAGTTTCTCTACGAGGACGGCATGCCACGGCCCCGAGGATGCATACAGGAAATCTTGCAAGATCAATATCGACACGCCGGGAATGAGCGACGGCAAGAACTGTTCGACGACGTGATTGTATAGATCTTTCGATTTCATCAGGTCGACAAACAAAATCTCGATATCCTGCCCCGGCCAGTGATAGTCTAGTAAATTGCCTTCGTTAACCTGAATGATGTCCCGCCAAGGGCGGACGTGGTTTCGATACATGCCAATCGTCCTGCCGTCAGCCGGTATTGGCAAGTTGTGCCGGGGGAAGTAGCGTATTTCGTTCGAAAGGACCCAGATCGAACAAATCAAACGACTGGACCTGAAAATTGCGACCGCTCGGATTCCGCGAGAGACCATGCGCCAGAAACGCGGAGGAACCACCCAAAAAGCAGCCGAGGTCGACGATCGCTCCCCGGCCTTGGAACATATGTTCGGCCACGTAAGAAAGCATTTTTCGTTCTTCGCGAGTGAGCATGGTAGGAATTTCCCACAATCCGTTGCCCTTGGGATCATACGCCTCATCTCGCCAAAGTTGCGCGCGGAGAATCGCGGCGATCTGTTCTCGGTTCATGTTCTTCGTTATTCACTGTTCGCACGCGTCGGCTGATTCAGCGGCGTCGTTGCCCGGGCGATCGATGATTTCGCTAATTGATTTAGGCGAATTGCGGATTTTCCCCGGTGGCAATTCGCCCCCCAGTATTTCGGTTCGTCGAGGAGAGGGTAATCGACCCTGATTCCGTTCAATATATGGCAAACTTGTTCCCAACTGGCAATCGATTCGCACATCGGGCGATAGCTCAGTTTAACCCACCACGTAGAAGTGATGAACCGATTGTTGACTGGCGAATAATCGCTCACTTTTTCCAGTGTTCGTGCCGTGATTGGTGGCCTGTGTCAAGCCTTCGAATGCCAGAAATCGCCGGTCCGAATCGACCGGAGCAGGCGCGCTCAAACGGCACGAGGACTACAACGGTATGGTCCGCCGCGAGTGGAGGCTGCCTCTCGGACTGTTGGAATGGCGGCGAAACGAGACGATTCCGTCACAGGCGAAAGAAGTGTCGCGGCAGTTGACAGCAAGCGACTCTTTACCCTCCCCAGGATATCCGTCAGGGCTCTTGATAGTGATTTTGTAGTTGGTTGAACCTGAGGATCGGAAATCGGGACTAGACAATTTGGTGGTTTTGGGTTGTGGTGGGCTTGGGATGAAATCTCTTGTCGATGATTTAGAAGCCGGGAGCGGCCTTTTACGGGCCGATCAATCACTGAAAGTCGAGGTCGTTACAGCGTTGGAGCGGGAACGCTTCGACGAATTGCTGGCGGCGAAGCATTACCTCGGACGGGCGCCCTCTGTGGGCGATTTCCTGCGCCAGGTGGTCGTGCGTGACAAGCAATGGGTCGCCCTTCTGGTCTGGGGGCCGGCCGCCCTCAAGCTCAAGGACCGTGAGAAGTGGATCGGCTGGAACCCGGCTCTGGCAGCCGAACGCCTCAAGTTGGTAGTGCAGAACCGTCGCTATCTGCTGCCCCACGATAAGGGCCGGGAACCGAATCTGGCCAGCCAGGCGCTGGCCGCGGCCTGCCGGGCCCTGCCGGCACAGTGGCAGGAGCGCTTTGGCTATCGGCCGCTTCTGGCAGAAAGTTTTACCGATCCGGAAGCCTACGCCGGCACGTGCTACAAGGCCGGGGGATGGCAACCGGTGGGAATGAGCGATGGAAACAGCCGGCACCGGGCCGATTATTTTGTTCCCAATGGTCGCCCGAAGCGGCTCTGGCTCAAAGAGCTCGAAGCCGGCGCCCGGAAGAAGGCGTGCGCGGTGCCGCTGGCCCCCGAACACGCGGGCGCGATGGTGGCTGCCGCCCACGGGGTGCTGCCCGTCGATCAAAAGCAACGCCGCAGTCTGCTCGAGTTGTTGCGACAGGCCCCAGATCCGAGGGCGAAAAACACCCGCTTCCGCATCGGCCCGGTGCTGACCATCACCGCCATGGCGCTCTTGTGCGGAGCGCGGCAGATCTCCGAAATTGCCCGCTTTGCCAACCGTCTTAAACCCAATCAGCGCGCCGAACTGCGGCTGCCGATCAGGAAGGGCACGCGACGCTTTTACGAAGTGCCCAGCTATGACGTCTTCTACGACGTGCTTACCCGCATGGACCCCGAACCTTTCGCCGCGCTTCTGAGCGACTGGCTCTGCGAGCAGGCAGGCAGTCTGCCGGGCGCGCTGGCCCTCGATGGCAAGATGATCCGTGACATCATCGGCATGGTCAGTCTGGTCGATGTCGAGGACGGCTCGCCGGTGGCGATGGCCGTAATGGATCAGAAGGAAAACACGCAACGCTGTGAACAGAAGGTTGCGCAGAAACTCCTCTCCGACATGCCCTCGCTCGATGGCAGGACCATCACCACCGATCCGCTGCACTGCCAGAAAGAGACGGCGCGAATTATCGTAGACAAAGGGGGTGACTACTTTCTGCAGATCAAAGCCAACCAGCCCACACTGTTTCAATACGCCCGCAGTGCAACGAACTGCTCCCCCCTTTTGTTCAGACCACTTGCGGGCACGGACGAATCGAAGAGCGCGCTGTAAGCCTTTGCGAAACCACACCGATGGCCACCGGCTTCTGCAGCAGCCGGGCGCTGGTACGCATTCACAGCACGCGTACTGATAAAAAGAGCGGGAAGGCCAGCGTGGAAGATCGCTATTACCTCAGCAGCCAGGAACCGGGGGAGCGTACGGCGGAGGGCTGGATCAATTTGAGTCGATCGCACTGGGCGGGCGTGGAAAACCGCAATCACTGGCGGCGCGACGCCTCGCTCGGAGAAGACAGCACGCGTCTGCATCACGGCAACGCCCTGATGAACCTCGCCCTGCTTCGCAGCGTGAACCTGCGACTGCTTTCGGGCGAGAATAGCGACGACTGGCTACCGGCCAAAAAAGAACGTCTCGCCGCCGATCCAGCCTCCGCTCTTGCCCTCCTTCGCGCAAAACTATGAATCAAAACCAAAAGCCCTGGGATATCCGTTGGAGCCATTCCAGCTAGTTGTTGGCCCTGAGCCGGATCATCACCTTCGATTTGGTCTTCCGTTGCGCCAGACAGATTTCATCCAACGAAAGATCGCGGCGACATCGATGCCATATGAAGTTGAGGTGCTTGAGGCGCTTGCTGGTGAACTCTCCGCTTCGGACCTCGTCGTCGACGTCGGGGCGAATATCGGCAATCACGCGTTAAGTTTGGCTCGGCGATGCAGCGTTTCGGTGGTTGCTTTCGAACCGGGAGAGGAAGCGAGGCGTCAACTGCGTGAGAACATCGCGCTGAACAAAATGGAAGGTCATGTCGAAGTTCGAGGCAGAGCTATGGGGGCACGCAGGGGCCGTGGCCAGTTAGAAGAGGTCTCGAAGGGCAATTTAGGAGGAAACCGTGTTATTGAACTCAAGGACCGGGAGGGCAGTGGCTTTGAGATTGGGACGCTGGACTCGGAAGACTTCGCCGGACGGGTAGCGTTGCTCAAAATTGACGTGGAGGGAATGGAGCGTGACGTGCTCGAGGGCGCGATGCACCTCTTGAAGAACGATCGACCACTTCTGTGCATCGAGATTTTTGCCGAAGCGTACGGACCGATTTCCACGTGGTTGCGTTGGCAGGGATATCGAATTCAAAGGGTCTTTCTGGAGCACCACACTTTTTGGTTTCGGCACGAGTGTGATCCCGCCTTTCAGGCTCGATTGGAGCAGAGTTGTTGCGAAATTCTCGAGTTTTATGGAGCTTACGGACTTTTGCGAAAAAGGATGGACCACTCGATTTCCGCGATCGAACGGCTGCGGAAGTCGAGCATTAGCGCTCGCAATCAGGTCGCCCCAAAGCAGCCTATTACGAAGGTCGTGCACAGAAAGCCTGCGGAATCCGCGGTCTCTCAAGAACTTCAGTTTCGCGCCATTTTCTCCGTGAACACTGGCCGGTGCGGCTCGGACTATCTGGCCCAATTGGTTGCTACCTGTCCGAATGCGGTAGTTGAACACGAGCCGAGGCCGATTGGTCATGACGAAGCCCTTCATCTTTACCAGAAGGGTGACCTGCGCATGATGGAGACCGTAGTGAAAGATCGGCTCAAGCGGATTCGGCAGGCGAATGAGCTGGGAAAAATCTACGTCGAAACCAATCACTGCTTCATCAAGGGCTTTGGCTGGTTGCTTGCCGAAAACCTCGAATCGAGCCGGTGGGCTGTAATCGAGTTGCAGCGGGATCCCAGCAAGATTGCTGAGAGCTTGTTTCGAAATCGAACTTCGCCGTTCCAGAAGTTGGGCCGAAGGTGGCTTCTTTGCCCCGAT
Organism: uncultured Verrucomicrobiae bacterium; assembly: GCA_963805815.1. Taxonomy (GTDB): domain Bacteria; phylum Verrucomicrobiota; class Verrucomicrobiia; order Chthoniobacterales; family Chthoniobacteraceae; genus CAWDWA01. The sequence goes on along the minus strand of CAWDWA010000015.1, from coordinate 175,939 downwards.
CAGCCTGGCATGCTAGTGCGGCCGCCCGGACTTCTGGGTTCGGCCAGGTTGGCGAGACGAGTTTATGAGCCTCTTCGTCGCAAGCTAGACGAAGGTCAGGAGATCTCGTTTCGCTGGCGCAAGCGGCTGGAATCCTATGAAATGCGCGCTCTGCGCTGGTACGTAGATGAGATCATTGCTCGCGGTCTCGAGTTTCAGCGACGTTTTCCGGAGGTTCACTACGAGCAGGTCGATCTCTTTTCGCTGAATAAAATCGAGTTTGTTAGAAAACTTTGGAACCGCGTCGGCCTGGAGGAGGGTCAGGATTTGGAAGGGCTGATCGGACAGGCGACGAACCGGAAGCGATGAGCGGATGCGAAGCCTCCAAAAACGACCTACCGGAGATTCAGGTGATATTGAACGACAGCTCGCCCAGAAATTGCCTATCGGAGTGGGCCGTGAGTATGGCGAAAGACAGCAATGGGAAAGTCAATGACACTTCCGGGAAGTTGTTCCAGGAAGCGGTTTTAGCAAGATGATCTGGCATGAGCTGATATCTTTATCTAAATGTGGTTCGAGTGGAGCCCGGTTACTCAATGAGTTCGTATCCATAATGACGTATGAGGTCCCTGTCAATGTTAGCATTGATCGTGTCGATCGCTTTGGATAGCTGTTCTCGCCACTTTTCGTTGGCGTAGTAGTTGCGATAGTAATTGCTATCTTTGGACCTGTCTTTGGTAGAACGCTCATAATCGATGAATTTGTCGGTCAATCTGGGGAAGTACGCATCGGCAATGCGACGGATCGTCGCATCCGGTTCGGAAAAAGTAAAGAATCCCCGGAGCAAGCTCCGAGGCATTAACAACAGAAATATGAGTATTGGACGAAGCAAGCTTCGGGGTATCAGACCCAATTGAGAATGAATTCGTGAATTCGGTTGTCAAATGCACTATAGGGAGTGCATCTGTCAGGGTCAAATACGACGCGTTCTTGAGATTCCAAAGTTCCACGAAACTTTGGAGCCTGCGCCTACACAAGTTGTCACGGCCTGTTGTCTGCCATGGCATAGTCAAGAAGTCCTCGAATGTGATTTCCGGCTTTACTTGAAGGCTGTAGGGTCGGCGATGTAGCGAAAGTAGCCACGAATACGGATTCTTGGTGATTGTGACAAAGCCGACTTTCCCTTCTCGAACTAATTTGGAGCTGCGCAATTTTTCGGCTGGCTTGACGCGCATGTGCTTCCAGCCAAGATGCCTGCCAAACGTGACGAAGAAGTACCAATCACGAATGCGTTCATCGCCAGGCACCCAGGTTTGCAAACGAAACACGCTTCTCGGGACAACCCCTCGAAGTTGAAGTGTGTCCAGGTTCAGCTCGATTAACTTACTCAAGTAATTGGTATTCGTATTTCGTTCGCCGTACAGTTTAATCTACTTCATGAGATCACTACGTTGACTCTGAAATTGCAAGTGAGTGCGGGCTGGGATTGCGTCGGATCATAGCTCCGGCTTTCTGAAGTTCGACGCTTAAATGTACCTGTCATTAGACACCTCGCCCGCGAGCCGGCTGCAAGGGCGAAGGGGCCGAACTCTTGGATTCGGTCGAAAGGAACTGGAGCAGCCGCTACTTTAATGGACAACGTAACGAACTTTTCGTCGACGGTTCGGAAACACGGTCCAACAGACCGTTTTCGATAATGCGGGACAGGGCCGGAAGTTCGTTCCAGATGAAATGCGGCGCGCATTGCAGTGGGCAAACCGCCCCGCCGCGACAAAAAATATTTCAACGCCAGTAAACCGGTAGTAGGTCAATGTGCGGATGGTTATCGAATGCATCGAGTAGACAATCTCGCCCGACAGCGGGTCCATCTGCATTAAACAGCCGTTTGAAATGACTTGATCCTGAAAGCCCAACGTGCCTCGCGCTCTGGCCTCTCCCGATTTCCAGAGTACGCCCGGTGTTTCCTCGTCCAGCGGTCGTGCTTGCGGTGGCACATATATGCCGTTTCCCTGAACCAGCGTGCCAGTGCATCAAACTGGATCTCAATATCGACCAGCCTGTGCTTTTCAGGTATTTCCGAGCTCAGGCGGTAAATTCTCAGGCCTTCGAGACATTCGGGGTCAAGCTCTGGATAATCGTCCATCCTTTAAGACGTGGCCATTTTTCTGATCAAGCCTGTCCCGTAAAGTGAAATACTGCGGCGCGGAGAAGGCCAGCGGTAAGGGGCGCAACTTCTTCCGGCCATACGCGCGCTCTCTGATCCTCGCTTTGGAAAGCGACGCGGGGACGCGCCGCACTCCAAAGCGCTACGCGCGAAACGGTTTCGAGTCCGGCGTCTTGCTTCTATTCCGCGGCTTCGGAACCGTGAATGACGCAGCGACCATTCTTTGTCGCTGCGTTCCACGTAAAGATCAAAGCCGCGCCGCTGCAGTTCATCCGAAAGAGGCACGATTTCAGTTCGCTCATTTCCGTACAGTTCCAGCAGGAACACCCCACACTCCCCTCGCCGATGTGATTTCGCGGTAGCGTTGGCTGTCTCCGCAAGAACCCAACCCGTGGTCACAATGATTTCCAGTTCAGCATCGCCGATCCAGGCCTTCGCCCTTTCATGGGCAGGATCCTTCCTGTTCAGCAGAGCGATGTAGAAATGCGTATCGGCAAAGACCCGCTTCACTCAGTGCCACCATGCTTCGGGGTGCCGTAGAGGTAATGATCATGCTCGGATGCAAGGTCTGCGGGAAGATCGTCCGCGACACCTGCGTAATTGAGCATCCACGCGTGGGGAGATGATTCTGATGCTGCCGTTCCCTCGGGGAACGTGATTTCCACCTGGGTACCATCCGGCACATGCACGGGCAGTTTGATCGTGTCGTTCTGAACGATGGCGGTAATGCTCATATTCATTAAACTACGAGCAGCCGTTGGGCCGTTCAAGCCTCCGCTGAGCCAAGGTTTGTCTGCGTCGACCTGGTGGATTTTCTTTTACCGAATCACTTTCATGTCAGGTGATTTTGAACGGCTGCTCACGCGGAGCTTGCTTGTCGGGGGTATGCCGTGAATAAGGTATTGGACGATTTCCGATAACGTGGCTGCTGGAAAGCGACGCGGGGACGCGCCGCACTCCAAAGAGCTTCGCGCGAAACGGTTTCGAGTCCGGCGTCTGCCGGGATCTTTCGGAGTGCGCGGCTTCCCCGCCGCGCTTTGCTCCGGCGCCGCTTTCCTATAACCTCCCACAATGCCCGATCCATGGCCGCATGCACCGCCGCATCATTTCACTCCGCGCAGCACCTACATGCTCACTGCCGGTACGCTGCACAAGACGCATCGCGTCGACACACCCGCAAAGCGCGACCTCTTCGCTGGGACGGTCCTGGATCTCGCTGCGGACTATTCCCTCATTCTCCAGGCCTGGGCCTTCCTCTCAAACCACTACCATCTCATCGCGAGTTTTGAGAACGCCACGGTCCCGCATCGCGTTTTCCTCCGCCATTTACATCGCGAGATCACGCTGGGTCTAAACACGCTTGACGGCACGCCGGGCCGCAACGTGATGTACGAGTTCTGGGATACGGAATTAACCTATGAAAAATCGTGGCTGGCACGGCTCCACTATGTGCATCACAACCCGGTGAAACACGGCGTAGCCGAAGTGGCTGCGGATTACCCGTGGTGTTCGGCACGGTGGTTCGAGAGCAATGCGCGGAAAAGTTTCGTGAGGTCGGTCTACTCGTTTGAGATCGAACGGTTGAAGGTGATGGACGATTTCTGAAGGTGCGGCTGGAGAAAAGCGACGCGGGGACGCGCCGCACTCCAAAGCGCTTCGCGCGAAACGGCATCGAGACCGGCGTCTGCCGGGATCTTTCGGAGTGCGCGGCGTCCCCGCCGCGCTTTCCTCCGGCGCCGTTTTCCATTAACCTCCCCTAAAGCCCGACCCATGGCCGCATGCACCGCCGCATCATTTCACTCCGCGCAGCACCTACATGCTCACTACCGACACGGCTGCACAAGACGGATCGCTTTGACACGCCCGCAAAGCGCGACCTCTTCGCCGGGACGGTCCTGGATCTCGCTGCGGATTATTCCCTCATTCTCCAGGTTCGGAAGCGCTCAGCTTCGCAGTTCTTTACGGCGACGCGGAATCGCCCGCCTCGCAAATTTCGTTGCCGGAAGCGATGCGAGTAGGTCCGAAACCCTGCGGATGGCCAACCCGAACTGCTTTAGGGTAAGTGTCAGTCGCCTGGTATCTAGACGTCGGAGCCGTGAAGAGGCCAGCCAACGCAAAACCCGCCGGGCAGCCCATTGGTGCACGGGAACCTGATCGCATGAAGTCATACGGACATCCACATCATCGAGGTGATCGCGCGAGAGAATCTGGAGGACGAGTTGATTCAAGAGCTGGAAATTATTTCGCCGATTTCAGTGGCGTTAGTGGAACCAAATGCACGCGAAAAAACAATTCTCCACGATTTGGCGATTAGGGCTGGTAATCAGGAAGCCAGAGAGAGATTATTGGAGATAAGGGATAAACAATATTATTCTACAAACATATTAGAAGTTTAAGAAAATCCACAAATATGAAATTACTCAACGAATTGCAATTCCGCCACGTGGTGGGCGCTGCCGCGGCGCTCATCGTTTTATTGCTCACCGCCCAGGTTGGACTGGCGGCAGGCCCCAATTTTAACCAACAACGGGTAACTCTGGGAGCCATCACTTTTGAAGATGGTGCCACGGACTATTCGATCGAAAGGGTGTCCAATGTGCGCCTGGAGTTCGAAGTGGACAATGGCGGAGATCTAGCCTTATTCCTCGAGAAACAAACGGGACGAATCAGTTTCGGCGACTCGACCGCCCCCACAGATGCACCCTTCCATTTCCGGCCTACGGATGACGGAAGTGACGCCGCCATTCTCGTGGACAACTCGGGTGTTGGGGGATTGCCGACACCGAGGAATATGTTTGAGCTTCAAAACAACGGGGCGCCCCGTTTTGTCCTCACGGATAGCTTCCTCTCCCGTAGTTTCACATTTGCCATGAATCCTCAGGGGAACTTCACGATGACTCGTGCCGGAGTGGCAGGTGCGGAAATCGTCATCAAGAACAACGGTGTTATTGAAATGGGACCGGGCACGTCGACCATCCTCCGCGTGACCAACGCCGGGGTTTTCGCCACAAATTATGGCCAGTTATCCGACCGCGAGGCGAAGACGGATATTGAGGAACTCAGCAACAAAGAGATCCTCAGCAAAATCAAGGGAGTGCCGGTTTCAAGCTGGCGTTTTAAAGGCGAACAGAATTCTTCACTGCACATCGGCCCAATGGCTCAGGATTTCCGCGAAGCTTTCGGTACAGGAACTTCGGACAGGGTTATTAACGTGGGTGACCTCGCAGGAGTAGCGCTCGCAGGGGTGAGGAGTCTGACCGAAGAACTGGAAGTAAGCGACGCCGAGGTTAAAGAACTGCGTAATCGCCTCGAGGAAGAGCGGTCCCGCTCTTCAGAACTGGAAGAACGGATCGGTCGTTTGGAAAGGCTCCTGAAAAATAACGAGATGTAACTGAGGGCAGATCAACTTTCCCTCAACAGGAACTAAATCCTACATAGAAAATCTGCAGCGGATTCTAAATTTCTGCTGTTGCCGTGGGCCTGTGGAACTCTATTGAGCTTCACGGGCCTTTGAGGCTGCTAAAGAAACGTATGCGCAATACAAGACAGTTCATCACACTGGCATTCGTGGCTCTGATCGCTGCCGGCATCGGTTGGCTTTTGGGCAACCGCCAGGATGAAGGCACGAACGAGGATCTTGCCCGGAGAACGGGAAACGATCAGGGAGAGCTTTACCATTCAAACGGTGATGTAGAGCATAGCCATTCGCCGTCGGATCATCACTCTCACGGAGACGAGGGACACCACCACGGGGTTTCGCCGACAGCCGAGAAAGATGTCGAAGACCAAACGCCAGAACCCCCGGCCAATCCTCTGGAGCGAGCCATCGCCACGAAGGAGCACATCCGTGAGGAGAATGAAACAATTTTGCGCGAATTGCTTTCTGCCGACGAGGTCCGGGACTTGTACCGGGAGAAGCTGGAAACCCCGGATCTCTCCCTCTACGACGACGAAGGGAATCGACTCAGTGAAGAAGAATTTGTCGCGAAATGGACCTCAGATCACGGTATCAAGACTCCGGAAATGGAGGCCTCCATGGAAGCGGCCGCGTGGGCTCCTGTGGAAAATGCTCTCGCAAAGACAGGATCTCTAAATGAAGGTTCCGACCTGGCGGATTCTGAATCCGCAGAAACTAGGTTAAGTCCGGCAGAGGAGGAAGAGCGCCGGAGGGAGATCCGGCAGCAGGAAGCGGAAACCATCCGCGCGGAATTGCTGACGCGAGCACAGATTGAAGCATTGTATGAGCAGAAGGTTTCAGAGAATAGCCCTGAAGTCTTTTTCCCTGGAGGTGGACGTGTCACGAAAGACGAATTTGTTCGGATGTTCATTGAGACCCATGGAGAGTTGACTCCGGAATTGAACCAGGTTCTCAACGAATATGGAAGCCGCTGAAATTCTGCAATGAAGGGTAGTAATAGGTAGAGTTTGAGGGAAACTTTCGGCTGGGAGTGTCTCTCGAGTCCGAAGGAAGGTTACTTCAAACTCGAAAACTGGGGCAACCATCGCTCTTCGGCCGCCAACATTTCATCGACCATCTTGTGAATTTCGTCGAGAGGCACGACGGCGCTGGTTAACTTGTCCAGCGCGACGGCGGCGTGAACCAGATTTCTATCACCCGTTTGCGCGGCCCGGACCGTGCACGCCTGAACTGCGATGCTGCCCCAATTGAGCGTGGCACATGCGGTCGGCAAGTTTCCGATATGAACGGGTTGAACGCCTTGACGATCGACTATGCAAGGCACTTCCACGTTGCAACCCACAGGAAGATTGGAGATCAGACCGGTGTTCTGCATGTTGCCGTAAATTACTCGCGGGGTACCTGTGACCATCGAGTCTATGATGTAAGCGCCGTATTCGTAACTCGCTTCCAGCGGCTTGGTGGCAAGTTCCTCGACTTGGTAGCGCTGGCCCTCGTAGTCATGATTACGGCAGATCTCATAATAATCCCAGCGCTGCGGCACCCAACGCGCTGTTTCCTCCGGGTTCTTTCGAAAGTAAGGAAGATACTCGGAGGCATGATGGCTCGACTCGGTATGGAAATAGCCAGTGAGGTTCATGATCGCTGTTCGAACCCGCTCGCGCCCTCCCGCGTAGAGGTCATCACTTTCGTTGAGAGGGCTGATTTCCACCGATCTGGCGAATTGATTCATCGCCTCGCGGATGCGGGGCAGCACGTCGCGCCCATTCTCTGTAAATTCGATAAACCACGCCTGATGATTGATTCCTGCGCATTTAAATGACCACGCGCCTTCCTGCAGACCGGCCACCCGCGCGAGCATCTGTGACGTATGCTGCACGGAATGGCAGAGTCCCACGGTTTCGATCCCTGCTTCCGCTGTGAACCAACAGTTGATCGACATCGGATTAGCGTATTGGATCAACAATGCGCTGGGACAAACTTCGCGCATGTCGCGCGCGAGACCGTCCAGGACTGCAATGGAACGCAGCCCGCGAAAAATTCCACCCGGCCCGAGTGTATCGCCGACGGTCTGATCGAGTCCGTATTTGCGCGGGATTTCCATGTCGAGCCTGTATGCCTCCAGTCCGCCCACTTGGAAGGTGACAATGACAAAGTCGGCGCCCTCCAATGCACGTCGTCGGTCGGTGGTGGTTTCGACTTTAGTTGGAAGCCGATGGGTTTCGATCAGCCTTCGTGCGTAGGCCGCGGTGCGTTGCAACCCCTCGGGATCGACATCCATCAGCGCGAAAGTGGAGTCCTGCAGCGCGGGAAAAGCCAGCACGTCCCGGATCATGGTCAAAGGAAAAACGTAACCGCCGGCACCGACAATGGTGATTTTGAGCATGCAGAATCTTAACGTGCATGTTAACAACGCTCCAGCTTCCTTTAGGCAGTGCGGATGAATCCGAACTGCAAATACATCCCGAGTTCCTGCGCAGAACTTGGCAGCATCATTGCTCCCCTCCAACCCCCCTCATTTCGCCGACGCGGACTCTGAGAAAGCAATTTCCTATCAGCTCGGGCTGCGATCAGGAAATGAGGAAGGGTCCGGTCTTCTCGAGTACGCATAGGGCCTGGAGCCCGTGGGTCAGGTCGTAGATCCGATTGAGCCGGAGGTGGCGTCCCCAAGTCTGCTCAAGGTAGGCGTTCGAGTGCCAGACATCGCAGTTGTAGCCGCGGTGCGTGCTAAAGCGGAACATCATCCGCTCAAAGGGCTGGGCCGCGTCCTGGTCAGTCGGGATCTCCCGCACGAGGCCGTCGTTCCCGGCCAGCGGACAGCCCTCGACCACGATCGCGTTTAGGATATGTTTGCGAAGGAAGAGGCCGCGGCCGTCTTGCGGGTCCTCGGAGTGGATCGTTCTCCAAGTCGCCTCGTTATGAACGGTGAGCAGCAAGATCCCGCCGGGCTTCGTGACGCGCTTGAGCTCGAGCAGCCACGCCTGCTCGAGGGCGTCGATGTGAGTGAACACAGAGTAGGCCGTGACCAGCTCGAAGGAGTTGTCCGGGAAGGGTAAGTGCGGGACCATGGTGTTTGCGAAGCCGTGGATACGGGCCGGGAGGTGACGGTGTAGCCAGGCTATGTTTGCCGGCGCCAGGTCGCAGCCCCAGCATTCCAATCCCGCCGGACCGAAAGCGTCGGCGTGGCGGAGGAAGCGGCCCGAGGCGCAGCCGAAGTCAAGAATCCGGGCGTTCACGGGCAACTCCGACCCCTTGGCCTGTCGGTAGGCCTGGAGCGCCTTAAGCCAGTCTTCGTGCCCGCCGAGCCAGTAGCGACAGTTGCCCCTGGGGTGTTCCTCGCCATACCCCTCGCGGTCGACCTTTCGGGGCAGCGGGGCGCGGTCGACCTCGGCGAGCCGGGCGAGGTCCAGCCCAATCTCGCGCCCATCGAGGCCCGTGACCAGGGAAAGGGAGGCCAGCGCTCGTTCACCGAGCTCGGCGAGCCAGACGGCCAATGGAGGGAGCGGGGAGTCGACCTCGGTCTGCTTGACTCGGGTCAGCGGATCGTAGTTCAGGTCGCGGTGCTCCAGGCTGGCGCGGATCGCCGCGTGGATCCGCCCGGCCTCCCCATCAAGCCGTTGCTCGAGCCGTCGAATCTTTTCGGAAAGCTTGTCCTGCGCACCTTGGACCTTCGCGAGGTCCTTGGCTAACCGGTCGAAGTTCCCTTGCCTGGCGAACATGTGTTTGAGGGTGGAGCGGAGGCGCAGGAACATTCGGTGGAATTCTTGAAGAGCGGCCGCGCCGAGTCAAGCGCGGGCGCCATCCGCATCCGCTCAGAAAGTCGCCGCGGCGCTCGAGCGACATCGCGCGATCCTGCCAAAACGATCTCGAGACCAAGAAGGAATATTCCAATGGCGGCGTCGAGGGCTCCGATTGACGCAAAAAAGTCCCACGTCGTCCTCCACCATTTCGCCCGCAATATCGCTCTTTGCCATACACTACGAAAAACTGCCTACGCTTCACGGAGCACCCTCAGGTTGGCTTCGTTCTCGGCGAAGCCTGCCCTTCGCGTGCTAAATGGTCCTTTAGTTGAAACTTCCCGCCGCTAAGTTGTTCAAAAGTTTTATCCAGCCAATCCATGGCTTTGTCGCGTTCGACCACAATTTGTTGCGTTACTCGAAATTCGGATTTTGGAATGGCGTCCCGCTCGAGTTGCTCCAGATATTCGAACGTCTGAGCGGCCGCCGGAAAATGACCACTGAACGCTTCGTGAATTGCCTCAGTGATCGCAAGCCTTTGAAAAGCCGTTTCGTCAAATGAAATAGTATCGCCGAATGGCGTAATGAGATCGTATTTTCCTGCTAGGAATTCATAAAATTCCACCAAACGTTTCGAACCAGGTGGGCTGGAAATACTGAAGTAGCGGAGCGATGTAGGATCGGAACTGATTCTTTCGAGTACCCGCCTGTAATACTGAATATACGCATCGAAAACGGCGATCGGATCATGGAATGCATACGGATCTGTGCCGCGTCGCATGACGGAGTAAAACACCTCCAACGGGTGGCGGTATACTAGAATCGCCACGAAATCGGGAAATAGGCGTGCCCAGAGATTGACGAACAGAAGCGTCCTTGGATCCTTCCATCCCCACGGAGACGTCCGCCCCCGACCACGCGCGACGGTTTCCGCAAACGGCAAGTCCTCCCACCATTCATTCTCATAATCGGGAAGAAAGATGCAGTAATCGCCTCCCCACTGATTCATGAATTTCGAGTGTTTTGCCTTCATGGCACGGACATGAAAATCAAGAAAGGCGCGATCCTCAAAATGCCCATCGGGATTGCCTGCGGAACCGACGAGCATGGCATCAGCCGGTCCCATGGACACGCCCGCTGATTGGAGCCATTGCGAAAAGAATGAGGTTCCCGAGCGATGGAATCCGAGAACTACTAAAGGTGGGATGATATCGCTCGGGGCCATCAATATACCTACCAGCGAATCAACGTATTTCTCAAAAGACAAATGTTCGTGAACGAACGATGGGCCTTTTTGCCTAACCATCTGTCGAAATGACGAATCACTGATGCAGCGATCCAAGGCTCTAACCCCCGCCGCAATGTCCAAATAACGGATAATCTCTCCCAGGCCCTCTTGGGCGATCATTTCGGAGGTGCCCTGACCGGCATCGAACCCGATGACGGGAAGTCCATGAAGAAGCGCCTCCTGGACAACAGAGGGGAATGGATCCATGCGGGAGCTGAGCACAAAGACGGCGGCGCTCTCCAGGATCCTACCCACATCACTAACCTCGTCTATATGCACGAACTGTTTGCGAACTCTGGCAGTCTCCAAATCATATGTCGCGTATTCAAAAAGAGATTGATCCTCAATCTTCCCTATCCAAACGAATTTCACATCCCTGGCATCCAAAGATTCTCTAAAATATGCAATAAGGAGTTGGCAAAACCAGTCGAAACCTTTGCGAACATTTACGCTTCCACATCCAACAATCAAAATATCAACTTCAGCAATCTCCGGAGGCAGGTTGCTATTTGCAGTTTCAACTACGGCGGAAGCTGATTTTTGCTGCCCCAACATATAGCAACCCTGAGGAATGACTTTGAAGTTCGCCCCAGAATTGGGTTCATCTGTCAGCCCTCGAAAAGAGTATGCTTTTCTAACGTCATTCGCCGGAAAAACCAAAGTGTCGCAAGCTGAAAAGCAACTTTTCACATACGAATCAGGAAAAGGCTGGGGGTATTCATGAATAAGTCCAACCCGTCGCGCCGGAAAGTTCCGAACGAACTCGGCCAGTGGAGCGGTACACAGGGAGTTGATTAGTATGGCTTGCGGTTGAAAGGCACGCAGCGTCTCGGTAAGCTTTTCGGCTATTCTGGAGCTAAGTGTAGGTTCGTTCAAACCGTCAATCACTGCATGGCTTGCAGACTTAAAATCATCTTCAAGGGCGCCGCTGAGACCGATACTGAGAACAAGGCTGTCAAAACCATGCCTTTCCTTGAGAACGCGTACAATCTCCAGGGCGATCAGTGGAGCTCCGGTGCGCGTCATTTCATGAATACAAACGATGATATAGCGCTTTTCTCGATCAGGAGCCGGTAGGCTATCCAGGAGATCGAGCACGTGCCGGGTATTCTTGCGGCGACTTGCAATCGGGTCGTACAATTGGCGAAGGCTGGCAACCATCAAAGATCGAGGCGAAGCCGGAAATACCTTTCCCGTTTCGAGAACGCGAAAATGGAACTCGATTGAAGTATGATTAGAAGCACCCCATTCAATTGGAATTGGAATTTCGAATCCATACCCTGGCGGGATCTCGCCTTTCGTGAAATCGAGGTTGGCGAGGGCCTGACTAATCACGTTTCCCGCATTATCGCAGAGAGCTACATTGAACTTTTGCTCGGGATATCGCTCGCAAAAGACGGCGCCGCGAAGACGACCGTCTTCATGGCCGAAATATCGGTGGCGCATATTGGAAAATTGGGGGCGAGGCATCTTACGAAATAGCATGGTCTTCTATCCTGAAGCCGATCTGCAAGTTCCCCAGAATTATAAAATGCCGCAATCGTGAATACAATACTCCCCAACAATTCTCGTTGGAACCCGCCCACCCAGTGCGAGAATTCGGCCGCGAGCAGCGGGTCTTCTGGTTGCGCTCTCGCCGTCTCTCGAACTCAACGTTTGAAAATGCGATCCTCCGGACCTCCTCCTTTTCCCCGTAGAAACTCTTCCCTGTGCTAATCACCGTGGGAATTGGTCCGCCAGTCCACGAGAAATTTCGAAAATCAAGGATGGGGTTCTGGTAATCAAATCGCCTCTTGATTTATGAAGTTGGAAAGACCGCTGGCTTCCTGCGAGCATCGAGCCCCCCACCATGAAACTCACCATCGTTATTCCTTGCTTCAATGAAAAGAATACGATTCGCAAGATCGTCGATGCCGTTCTTGCTTCTCCTGTCGACGATAAGGAGCTGATCGTCGTGGACGACTGTTCCACGGACGGAACCAGGGAAATTCTGAAAGGGGAAATTGAACCGCTCGTGGAGAAGGTGATCTATCATGAGAAAAACCAGGGAAAGGGCGCAGCCCTGCGGACCGGAATCCGGGAGGCAACGGGAGATTACGTCATCGTCCAGGATGCTGACCTGGAATATGATCCCAAGGAGTATCCACGCCTTTTGGCGCCGGCAAATGAACACGGAGCAGACGTAGTTTTCGGATCCCGGTTCGCGGGCGGCCAGGCGCACCGGATCGTCTACTTCTGGCACATGGTGGGAAACAAGATGCTCACCATCCTGTCCAACATGTTCACGAACCTGAATCTTTCCGACATGGAGACCTGCTACAAATTAATCAGGCGTTCCGTGATTCAAAACATCCAAATCGAGGAAGACCGGTTCGGCTTCGAACCGGAAATCACAGCTAAACTGGCCAAAGCTCGATGCGTTATCTTCGAGGTCGGCATTTCCTACTACGGACGCACCTACGAAGAAGGAAAGAAAATCGGATGGCGCGACGGGTTCCGGGCAATTTACGCCATCATCAAGTATTCGGTGTTCCGGTAGATGTCCGATTCAGAGCGGGCTGTGGAAGGCCTCTCCATGCAACAGACATTTTCGGCTGGCGATACGAGATCGGCGTACATGCGGGAAGCAATCAGGTTACACCGGATGCCACTGCATCTGACCGGATAATCCCCCATCCTCGAGCGCCGCAGCGACGGCGAGCTCCGCATCTCCGTATTCCACAACGCCGCAGGTGGGGCCGTCGACCACCATTTACGTCATGACATCTGATGCAGTATCATCAAATATCATGAGAACGACTCTCAATATCGACGACGATGTCCTTCAGGCTGCCAAGGAACTGGCGGCGCAAGAAAAGACCACGGCCGGTAAGATCCTTTCGAGATTCATCCGCCGGGGGCTCAGAGAAGAGGGCGGCAAAGGAATGCGCGTCAAGGAAACTGCAGCCTCCACACTGAGGAACGGCGTGCCAGTGCTGCGGTCTCGCGGCCGGATCGTCACGACGGAAAAGGTACGGGAAATCATGGAGGACGAGGGCGTCTGATATGCGCCTTTCAGGCATGCGCTTCCTACTCGACATCAACCTTCTCATCGCGCTCCTCGATCCCGATCATGCCTTTCATGATCGGGCCCACAAGTGGTGGGGCACGAAACAGGGATGGCCCTGGGCGAGTTGCCCACTCACGGAGAATGGCCTCGTTCGCATCATGACATCGCAAACGTATCCCAACGAAGAACCTTTCCAGTTCACACCGGACGCCGCTGCATCTGCGACGCTAGAAGCGGTGGAAGATCGAGAATGGAACGATCCCCTGAATCGGCAAACCGACTGCAGGCTGATTTCAGCGCCATCCATCGTTCGCTCGGAAAATCCGGGGCCACCGAAATGTGCTTCATTAAACTCCGCCACTCGATTACGGCCCGCTCTATATCACCACGGCGGATCATGTCGGTGAGAAGCTTCTGTGGGGAAACTCCTCTCTCGATGATATCCCGGACGATTTCCGACGCTCCTGCCCCATAGCTCAACGGAACTCCCATGCTGAGATATCCCGTGTAATCAGCGCGATCATAGGACTGCTGGCAGATCGCGCCGAGGCGTCCCGAATAGGGCGAATCATCGCCGGCAAATCGCGCTCCCGCCCGCAGGTTCGCCAGATCGAACACAAGTTCCTCCATCGGGTAACCCGCGTCCTCGACTGCCGCAGCGACGGCGAGCCCCTCCCCGCTATTAAAGAAGCTGAAAATCACCCCGCGGGCTGTCGGCGCTCCGTCGCGCTCGACAAGCCCGAGACGGCGCCATGCGTGAGCCGGATTGAGATGAATATCCACAGTGGTGCACCACGAGCGCTCTGAACAATTTTCGCATTCATATGGGATCGTCTCGCGGGTCTCCGGCCCGGAAAGCGCAACACCATAGCGGTCGCGGCGCGCTTCCCGTTGCCGGTTTCCATAATCGAGACGAACAAACAACCCCCTCGCCCGTTCGACAAACTCCCAAACCTCACCACCGTCGGTCAGTTCGGGCAAAAGATGGCGAAGCGCGGTTTCCAGATTCCCTCGCGGCATCCGGTGGAGTCGCGCAACCTTTCGGAGCCACTTCGATGGCACCCACTGTCCATTACCTGCGAGAGAAGCCACATGCAGTTCCCGGCCGTAACGCTTCCCATGTGCCGTAGTCAATCTGCAGAGGTTCCCTTTGCCTGCTCCCTCCAAACTCGACGCGATGCCAAGTGCGGGCCGCCACCGATTTCCAACACAAATCCGCAGTTCTGCGAGCGGGGCGTATTCCGTCGGCGCCAGCGGTTCCCATTCTCCCTTTGAATTGCGCATTTCCGTCACACCACGTCTCGCGAACCGGGCGCGTTCCATGTCGACAGATAGGCCGCACGGCATTGGTCCGGTGCTACGGCTATGCTCCACACCAAGCGGGATTTTCTGTTCGCTGAAGAGTCGCCTCGTAAAAACCAACGCGGCTGTAAAAGGATCTTCCCCATGCTCGCGCGCAGCACCCATCACAGCGATTGTCGCCGACCAGTCGATCGGATGAGCCCGCTTCAATCTTTTCGGCCGCGTATTGTGAAGGCGGGGTTGATCCGGCGTGCCAATCACATAACCAACCTCGTCGAGCCCCCGCCGACCTGCGCGGCCAAACATCTGCAGCAATTCATCAGGCCGGACATGCTGCTCAAAATCTCCCGCCATGTATTGCGTATCCATCACCATGACCGAACGCATGGAGAAATTGATACCCGAAGCCAGGCCCATCGTAGCGACCACGATGCGGAGGTGACCGTTCTTCGCCAACGGCTCGATCAGGCCCGCACGCAGCCTGTAACTTAAACCGCTATGGTGAAAGGCGATTCGTTTGCGCAGCAGTTTCGAAAGCATGCCGCCGGCCAGGTGTTCCTGTTCCGACGAGATCTGCAGCGGCAAATCCTCAGTCGGGATTGCCGCAGCAAGGGTTCGCGCCATGTCCTCGGTGGCGTTTCGCCTCGGTGCAAAAATCAGGATGGGTCCCATGCCGGCGGCAAGCGCGTTGTAAAGAGTGCGCGGCCAGAAGCCGCGGATACTCGAAGGCGCCCGGTTTGGCAGTGACTCGAGGTCGATCTCTTCGAGTGGCACCGGGCGTTCGCGATGTGAGATCAACACCGCGTCGCGCCCTATTCGCCTCAGCCAGTCAACCACGTCTCGCGGATTTCCCACGCTCCCGCTCATCAGCAGCAACTGCGTCTTGCTGGGAGACAAAGCCAGCGCGAGCTCGTAATTCACGCCGCGCAGTTCATCACCGACCATCTGGTATTCATCCACCACCAGCAGACGGGGCCCCTGGCGGCGAAGAAACCGTCCCTTCTGTGTCTCCAACGTCGCAACCACCACTCGGGCATCCGTCCGCCAGGAGAGGTCTCCCGTTGCAATTCCCACGTCCCATCCCTGTCGGCGCCATTCGGCCAGCTTATCGTTTGCAAGAGCACGCGTCGGGACTGTGTAAATTGCCTGCTCCCGGAGCTCGGGGTATAGCAGCTCAAAAATGTAAGTTTTTCCCGCTCCGGTTGGCGCATCGATGATCACGTCCCGACCCTCGCGTAGAGCGCGAACCGCCTCCTGCTGCCACAGATCGGGAATGACGATATTGACTTCGAGACCTCTCATGAATCGCGGATCAAATTCACTATATGTCCTCCCCCCAAAAAGACGATTGAAGTGCCGCTATGGTTTGATTCACATTTCTAACCTTCCGGAAAGATTACGCCATGATTGAGCTTATTGCGCCTGGAACTGAAATACGGAAGCTGGCAGGCGGCTTTCTGTTCACCGAAGGCCCAGCGTGTGACAGTGCCGGCAACGTTTACTTCTCGGACCAGCCCAATGACCGGATCATGAAATGGTCAGTCGACGGCCTGTTGGAAACGTTCATGCAACCGTCGGGGCGAGCCAACGGCTTGTGCTTCGACGACGAAGACAATCTCTGGTCCTGTTCCGACGAGAAAAATGAACTTTGGAGGATCGATCCCGCGGGGAGAAATGAAGTCATGGTCAGCGGCTATGACGGAAAGCTGCTGAACGGACCGAACGATGTGTGGATCCGGCCGGATGGCGGGATGTACTTCACGGATCCATTTTATGAACGGGATTACTGGAATCGAGGCCCGATGGAGCAGGACGGCGAGCATGTCTATTATCTGTCGCCCGACAGGAAGAAACTCACGAGAGTCGAGGAGGAACTGAACAAACCCAACGGGATCATCGGTACTCCGGATGGAAAGTTACTGTATGTAGCGGATATCGGCGCTGGTCGCACCTTTCGCTATTCTATCCAGGCCGATGGAAGCCTGAAGGGAAAGCAGCTCGTTTGCGAGTTGGGCTCCGATGGAATGACCATCGACAATCTGGGGAACATCTATTTAACAGAATATGCCGTAACGGTCGTCGATTCATCCGGTCACACGATCGCGAGGATTGAAACACCAGAGTCAGGCTGGATCGGAAACGTGTGCTTCGGCGGCCCGGACCGCCGCACGTTATTCATTACCGCGAGCGAGAATCTCTGGGGCCTGAAAATGGTGGTCCACGGTGTGGGAAGCCAGTGAGAGAACCGACATCTTTTCACGCCCCCTATCGTAGCTCGAGACCGGCTTCAGATCTTGCCGCAGGCACATCGAAGCACATGGAAAATCGAGCATGTCGTCAGTCTCGAACCGATCGGATCAAAGTTCCCGCCTTCCTTCAAAGGACGGAGCCCTGAATGGCCCGCGGTCTTATCAACCCCTCCTGACAGAAAAGCACCGAGTTAAATAACTGCTCGGTGAGCAGGTCAGCCTTCGGTCCGCTGTTCGAACGCTCCATAGCGCCGGGCGAGCGGCGCCGCGGTGATGCCGTGTAACACCACGCTGAACACGATCGCCTGCACGCCGGTGGCGATAATCGTTTCGTATCCCGTAGTTCCAAGGTTGCCTACGAGCATCAGAAGATAAAGGATCGAGGCGATACCACGCGGGCCAAACCATCCCGTAAAGAATCCCCGGAGCAAGCTCCGAGGCATTAACAACAGAAATATGAGTATTGGACGAAGCAAGTTTCGGGGTATCAGACCCAATTGAGAATAAACGGATATGACGGAGAACCAGATAGGGACCGGCGTGATCGAAGCGGCGATCGCTGTGCATCGGGAGTTGGGACCCGGGCTGCTGGAAACAGTCTACGAGGTCATCTTGAGCCGGGAACTTCAGGACCGGGGTTGGACGGTGGATCGGCAAGTTCCCGTGCCGATCACCTACAAAGGCATCCGTTTTAACGAAGGCTTTCGTGCCGACCTCATTGTTGAGAACAAGGTGCTTGTGGAGCTCAAGTCCGTCGAGCGGGTGACGGCGGCGCACAAGAAACAAGTCCAGACCTACTTGCGCCTCACCTGCTTGAAACTTGGATACCTTCTGAACTTTGGCGAGGCCGTGATTAAGACCGGCATCACCCGCTGCGTTAACGGCCTCGAAGAGTAAATTCTCTGCGTCTCCGCGCCTCTGCGGGAAAAATGATGATCGCGCAGAGGCGCGGAGGCGCAGAGAATGAACGGATATGACGGAGAACCAGATAGGGACCGGCGTGATCGAAGCGGCTATCGCTGTGCATCGGGAATTTGGACCCGGGCTGCTGGCAAGAGTCGATGCGATCATCAGCAGGATTCTTCAGGACCGACCGGGGTTGCAAGGTCGATCGGCGATTCCCCCCGGTGCCCCTATGACACTGATATCACCCCGGTGCATCCATAGGTCTGAACTCCTTTCTGCGCCTCAGCGTCTTTGCGGGAAAAATCATATCACCCGCCAGGAGCAGTTTGCCGATCAGCCAGCTCCCACTTCGAACTTCTTCAGCAATCCTTTTTTAAAGGCATCCTCGAGCAACGTCCGGTTAAGCCGTTCCAGTTCTTCACCCTGCGGATCTGTATTTAAAAGCTCGCGAGTTTCCTGGCGCAACTCAATGTCCCGGAATCGCGTTTCATCATAAATCGAAGGCCCGGCAATAATCGCATTGAGATCCTGCACGAGACCTTCCTGAAGCGGTTCATCCAACCCGCCCTGGTAGCGCGCCAGAAGCATCCGCGTTTCACCGGTCAACCGGCCCACTATGTACTTGGAAAGGCGAGTGGTTTCCCGGAGCTTCCCTACAAAAGCCGGGAGATCAAAAATATCGCTCACAGTGAAGTCGAAAGAACCCACTTCTTCCGCCTCTTCAGATGGAGTCTCCGGCGCTTTGTAATCGGGCGACCCCTTGGGCGGGTAATGAAGGGTGTCACTGAGGTGCTCACGCTGTTCGCCGCTGAACTCAGGAAACGGCAGCCTTCCATTCCGCCGCCATCTCTGGACCTGGGTTTCCGCACGGCTTGATCGTGCTTCGTCGAGTCCCTTGTCACGCGACAGATATGCCGTCTGGGAAGGGAAGGCAAAGCCGCTTCCGGCTTCGTAGATAATGTCCTCCATGCGCAGGAGGATATCCTCCTGAATGGCGAGAAAAGTGTCCTGATCCTGACAATACAGGTAAGCAAAGACTTCCAGATCTTTGGAGTAGGCGCCATACCCGATGAAGCGCACCCGTGCGGGCTCAGGAGTAACCTTCGGATGTCCCAGCAGCATCTCACGCAGCCTGGCAAGGATGTAGCGCATTTGTTCTGCTGTCGTCTCGTAACGAAGCTGCAAGATCGCCTTGAGGAGCCGCATGTCGCGCATCTCAAAGTTGTCGAGTTTCATTTCTGAAAACTCAGCATTGGGTACCGTAATGACAGTCCGCTCGAGGGATCGGATACGGGTCGCGAGCATCCCGATATGCTCGACCGTGCCAATCTGATCTCCGTAACGGCAGAAATCACCAACGCGTACCGGTTTGTTGCCGAAAAGGATCAGGCTGCCGATGAAATTTGCGAAAGTTCGTTGCGCCGCCAGAGCCACGGCGAGACCACCCACCCCAAGGCCTGCCAATAACGGGACCATGTCAACCCCAAGGTAACGCAGCGAATAGAGAAGGATCAGGCCACCAAGCAGGAAGGACAGGGTCCGGGCGGTAAGCCGCACCAGACCTACGTCAAAACTGTGCTCCAGCATCCGCGGTGAAGCGATAATCGTTTCCGCGATTGCCCGGACCAGCCTCGCGACCGTCCAAATGGCCAGCACCGCCACGATGGCCTCTCCGATCGTCATGACACTGGCAAGGACTCGACCGGTCAGGTTGACCTCACCATCAAGAAACCCGAGAACCTTCAGCACAATCACAGCAACCAGCGCAGGCGCCAGAATCAGCACCCAAAAATCCAGCGGCGGCCTCAATCGTTGAATGACGCGCTGATTGAGTCGGAACACGGACGCGCAAACGGCAACGGTCACCAAAAAGCTCAGAAACAAAGTGATCCATCGCCAGACCGTTTGCTCGCCGTAAACCGTCTTGGTCCAGTCCGGCAGAGCGCTGACCAGTCTCCCTACAAAATGGGCTTGCGGAACCGCGTGACCGGAAGAGGAAATGTAGTAGTCGAAGAGCCCCCTCGATTCACCGGTCCAGAGATACTTTTCGAGGCCAGGCGCGATCCGTTCCCCGCGATAGGGGAGATCGCGAACTCTCTCGAAAAATTCGCGGGCTCGCTCCACGGTTTCAGCGCTGAAAAGAAACTGTCCTCGCCTGTCGCCCTCCATAATTTCCACGATCTCGATCTCCGTGTTCGGATAACGCCAGCGGATCGGGCTGCCGTCGCGCTCCCGGGCAGCCTGCACCATCTGGGCATCGGGCACGCTTTCCAGGAGCGGCGGCAGCCCGCGGTCCATCACCTCCTTCAATAGAATGGCGGCTTCAAGGCCGCCGCCCTTCCGGTACGCTTCGGGCATCTGACTCAGGTCGAGCGTAGCGATGGCGCGTTGGAGGACATTTATGGCAACGGACTCCGCCTCCAGAGCCTCTTCCCTGGTCATCCACGGCTTCTCGGCCTTCGACGCCGCATTGGCGTCCAACACGATCTCGTAGGCCTGGTTCATACTGTCGAGGAATCCCTGAAGGCAGGACCTTGGGCTGACGGGATCGATCCGCGTGAGCCGGTTTCGGAATCGCCTGTCGTAACGACTCAACGTGTGGAGGGAAGTGCTATACTCTTCGTAGAGGCCAGGGGTGGTCGCGTTCGACTTATACGGAAGGCCTTTTGCGAGTCGGTAAAACTCGTCCAGGCTCTGAACGGTGGCGGCCGAGAAAAGGAATTTCCCCTTCTTTGGACCGTGCTCGATACGAGCGATCGTGATCCGGGTGCCCGGCAGAGTCCATTCGGTGAGGCCTTCGTTCTCGACCTCCTCATCGCCCGGAATTTGCTCGGGGCTCGGCAGTTCGATGCGGTCGAGCAGTTCCTTCAGGAGGATCATCCGCTCGACCCTGCCCGAGAAGGCATCATTGTTGGGAGTCGTGCTGAAATCGAGCGCCTCCAGCGCGCTCCGCAAGGCTCTCAGGCTTCTCAAATCCTGAGGACCGCCGAAGCCGGACTCAACGCTGAGGTCTGCATTCGCCAGGAAACACTGCAGTGTATTCCGCGGACTTGACAGATCAGGCGGTTGCAGTGGGTGGGCGTCCAAAACCGCCTCTTTGTTCTGCGTCGCTGAATGCAGGCCTTTCTCGTCCTGTGCCCGCACCGCTTGTGTCGGCATGATTGCGATAAGCGCGAGCAAAATGGCCAACCTGATAGGCTGAATGAGCGTGTTCATTAGACTCGAAACATACGCGTGGCTTCGAACCGTAGTGATCTCACCAGGCAATTCAACAGGCTCGATGTGCAACCGGTCTGTTTTTAACGATGTTTTTGAAACCATTGGGAGTCCCATGCGGGGCTAGTCCACCGGTTCGAGTTCCGGCGCATCGGACGGCAGGCGTTTCAGCGTTCGCTCATAACGGCTGATGCCCGGCGTGGCGCTGAACCCATGGGCGAAAATGCTGAGCAGCACGGTCACCATGGCGGCCGCCCGGATAACGGTCGCGTTCGGCGCCTGGCTTGCCTCTCCGAGATAGACCAATGCGAGAACGATCGAAGCGAGACCGCGCGGTCCGAACCATCCCATGAAGAGCACGGTAGGCCAGCGCAGATGCGTGCCAATCAGCGCGATTGCCACGGGCAGCATGCGCACAACTGTAAGGCTGAGCACCGCATACAGCACGTGCACGATGGTAAACTGCCCCCATGCCCGCGCCGCCACCAGGCCAAACAGGAAGAAGATCGCCAGATTCAGGAACTGCCCCCAGTCCTCCGCGAATTCGACGCTGTGCTTGCCGGCCTGCTTGAACCCCACCTGCACCGACAACCCCGCGACGAACGACGCAATGAACATGCTTGCGACGGCAGCCTCTGAAGCGAGCGCGCAGAGCAGCGGAATCGCCACTACACCAAGTTGACGCCAGACTGGCGCGATCCACCTGCGGCGATTTGCAAAACCCAGAAGCCATCCACCGACAAGTCCGATGCCTGCACCGATCAGAGAGCCATACCCCAGTTGGTCGATGATGTGGCCCGCCAGACTCAAGTCGGAACCTGGGACCGTATGACCGGCCAGCGCCATGAAAAAGAGCAGAAACGGCACCGCAAGGCCGTCGTTGAGCCCCGCCTCGACATTGAGCGCTTCGCGAATTTTCAAGGGTGCTCGTGGGCTGTTCACGATAATCTGTCCCAACCCCGCATCCGTCGGTGCGAGAATGGCGCCGAGAATCCCGGCCTCCCAGATGGAGAGCTGCCCGAAAAGCACGAGCGCGAAGAGGCTGCCCAGAAGAATCGTGAGCAGCAACCCGATGCTGAGCAGGCGCGCGGGCAGGTTGCGGATTTTATTCAGAGCCTGGAGATCGGTGCGGCTGGCGTCAGTGAACAACAAAAGAACGAGACCAGCTTCGGCAAGATGCAACCAGAACTCGGAATCGAGCGGCTTTTTCAGCACCTCGGGAATTAAGAGATAAACAAGGAAC
Organism: uncultured Verrucomicrobiae bacterium; assembly: GCA_963805815.1. Classification (GTDB taxonomy): domain Bacteria; phylum Verrucomicrobiota; class Verrucomicrobiia; order Chthoniobacterales; family Chthoniobacteraceae; genus CAWDWA01. The sequence goes on along the minus strand of CAWDWA010000015.1, from coordinate 153,388 downwards.
CCGCAGGCAGTGAACACGACGGGTGGTGTAAAAATTGTCCGCGCAAGCCGTCCGGAAACCAGGCTGTGCAGAAAAATCAGGACCATGAAAATGGCGAGTGGTGTCATGACCAAATATTCAGCCTACAAGAGCAAGAGTAAGCACAACCAATAACGCACCCAAAGCCACCATGGCCAACCCCATCCATAGCGGGCGCCGCCCGATGATGCGTCCAAAAGCAAATCCCATTGCAAAAAGCATCACAATCGCAATGCCGTTCGAGACCCGGATGGCCAGAGCGACCGTGTCAATGAAGGGGAATGGGATCGCCACGGGAAAGGTCGACGCGAGAAAACGCTGACTCTCACCATCCTCGCCGGACGGGGAAGGATCCTAGCCGGGATAGGCGGAGGGGAACGGGCCGTGCGGGCTCAGGCCTTCTCAAGCGCCTCCCTGAGCTCTTCTTCGTTATCTTTCTCCAGGGAAGTCTTCAAAATCTTGCCCTTGCCGGCAAACTCTTTGAGCCCTTCCAGGACCTTGTCCGAGGTAGCCTTGCGCACCAGCACGAACCGCGCGGCCCGCATTTCGAAGGCAGTGGTTTCGTCATTAAACAGGACGGCTACGAGGTCACTCATGCTCTCTTTCCTTTTAATGTTGTACGTTTGGCTTGCTGGCAGTCTTCTTAAGGGCACAGCACTTTCATTTCTGGTGCCAATCTCTGATGCGATTGTCGTTCTTAGCCTGGTTCTGTGGATGGCGCCACATCCTATCCGAATGTTCAGCAAGGCGCTGGGAGAGGTCGTCGGTGCTCCGGTGGAGCCTCAAGTAGCTTCCGGGGTCCGGGAAGCGGTCGAAAACGCGTTGAGGAAGAACCCATTCACGGTTCTGGAGGTGCCTGTGACGAAAGCTGGACGATCCTTGTTTGCCGTTGCCTATGTGAAGCCGCAGGGTGCGGTGGACGCGGCTGCTTTCGATGCCGCGTGCGAGGATGCGACGACTGCCTTTGCTGCAGCAAAGCCGAACTCGCGAGTGCGGATGGAACTTCTGGTAAAGGTCCGACATCCCTATCGTACCGGTGTGGAGGGACAGCCTCCACGGCATTGAACGGAGATCCGCCGTTTCTCGCCTGACGAAATCAAAGCGCCCGATGAGATCCCACGAAAACCTGGGACCTCTTTCGCGAGCGCCGGGGGTTGATGGGTTCAGACCGTTTGATTATTGCTGATGTGCTTCCTGGTGATGTATTTGTTCAAAGAAACACGAACAAATTCCCCGGGCGGCTCCGGGTCATTGTGCAAACTGTGAAGCTTATCGAGCACTTCCTTCTCGTCCCAGGTCAACCGCTCCTGCTGTCTTTGATACTCAATCCAGGATGGCGCTAAGACTTCCATCTGGAAGCGGTTGGGCTTCCTGAAATCCTCATACAGATACCAGTTGCTGGCGCCGTTTCTGAGATAGATTTTCCGGACTTTGCGCAAGAGTTCGATGCATTGATCATGGTCTTTTGGTTCGAATGCAAATTCTGTCACGACCGAGACGGGATTTGCTTTAGCTTCAGCCAGCCGCATCGGATCCCACTGGTGAGAAAAGATGGTCATCGCCGCGGGTTCCAAATTCAGGCCCGCCGCAAAGTCAATGGAAAGACGCTTGCCGAGAACGACCTGGAAGAGGACCAACGTTACGATCGCCAGGCTACCCGCCATTATGAAGGTTGGAATAACCCCCGCTGTTTTGGCGGACCATCCCCAAACTACGCCGGCGAGAGCCGTTGCGGCTTGGGAGACCATGATAATGGTCGCGTTCATCCGTCCTCGCGCCCACTCCGGCATCGCGCGCTGGGCTGCTACCCAGAGCTCCGAGGCCGCCAATGTCCATCCCGCGCCGCCAAGCGCGGCAACCAGAAGGAAGACGTAGGGCTGATGGACGAGTGCCATCAAGAAGGTGGTCGATATAAGCAGGACATTTGCGTAAAATGTCAGCCTATTCGGGGAAAAGCGGGCGCGGGCCATCGGGACGAGGAACACGGCTCCGGCGACCGACCCGACCGCCAAAGCCGTGAAGAGATATCCAAGGTTCGAGGGATCGAGATGCAATACCTGCAATCCGACCACCGGCATTAACGCCGGGATGATTGAGATAAAAAAGGTGAACACCGTAATCCGGACCAGAACAACCCTTATTCCAGGAGTGTACTGCACATAACGAATTGCCGATGTAATTGTTGCAAAAAAACGCTCCGACCCGAGCGGCGTTGGCGTTCGAGCTCTTTTCCACTGCAGAATGGCCAGAAATAAGAACAGGAAACCAAGCCCATTGATACCAAAAATGAGGCTCGTTCCCACAATCGGAATCAGCAGCCCTCCAATAAGTGGCCCAATGATTCCCGCGATGTTCATTTGCAATCCGCCCAGCGTAACGGCTGAGGCGAGCTGGTCTTTGGACACCATCTCTACTTCGACGGTAGTGGAAGCCGCCCCGCCAAACGCGAACCCAATGCCGAACAAGAACGCACTGGCCAAGATAATGTGGGGATTTATCAAATGCCCCAGGCCGAGAATCATCAGGCCGATCGCTACCGAGGCCTGCCACAGGTTTGTTCCGTAAAGCATCTTCTTGCGATCCACGATGTCAGCCAGAGCCCCGGCCGGCAGGGTAAACAACGCGAGGGGCAGGGCGGAAAGCGTCGACATCATCGCGATGATGAGCGCGGAGTCTTCCAACTTACCAAGAAGCGATAAGATCGCTATATTGTGTGCTGCCAGGCAAATACCGGAAATAAGCGCGGCGAACCAATATTTCCTGTAAACGGGGTTCTCCAGCGCGAGCCAGATCGAAGCTTTGTTTGGAGTCGTACTCATCCGAGCAATTTGTCTTCGCGTTTCTTGGTATTCCCCCGAAACAGTGCGCGGGTGGAGCGCGTGATTTTTGGTTCAGTTTAGGGACGGGTCAATGTTTTGGAAGCGTTTGTTAAGGAAATTGCAGGGCGACACAGCGAAGGAGAATAAGGGGTCAGGCGATCATTCTTGACAGCCCGTGAAATCCCCGGGCAGCATGCCGGCATGGCGAGACAACCGAGAATCGAGTTTGAAGGCGCTCTCTACCACGTGATGGCGCGCGGCGATCGCCGGGAGCCCATCGTGTTGAAGGACGAAGACCGTGAAGACTTCGTCAAAACCCTGGGCCGCGCCTGTTCAAAAACCGGGTGGCGAGTGCACGCTTGGGTGCTGATGACTAATCACTATCACTGGATTCTCGAGACTCCGAAGGCGAATCTTGTCGAGGGCATGAAGTGGTTTCAGAATACCTACACGCGGCACTTCAACATCCGGAACAGGCAATGGGGCCATGTATTTGGCGGGCGCTACAAGGCCGTCGTCGTGGATCCCGAGGACCGTGATGGCATGTATTTTGCGATCCTGCTCGATTACGTTCATCTCAATCCGGTACGGGCCGGCATGGTGGATGTTTGGAAAGGGAGAGGTCTGTTGGATTATCGATGGAGCAGCCTGGCGCAGGGTTATGCGGTCGCTCCTTCCCGGAGAGCACCGTGGATGGAAACGACCATAGGTTTTGGAGTGAGACAATATGCGGACGCGGTGGAGGGGAGGCGCGCGTTCGTGCGGGACCTGGAGAAGCGTGCCCTGGAAGAGCGTTTGGAGGCGGGAGCAATGGAGCCGGATGGGCAGACGCTTCATAGTACGCTGCGCCGCGGTTGGTATTGGGGCAGTGAAACTTTGAAGGAGAAGCTTCAGGCAATGCGCAGTGGTACTTCGGAGCGCAATAATAGCCGCGATTACCGGTTGAGCGATCAGGGAAGGGACGACGCGCATACATTGGCAGAAGCGCTCGTGAAGGAAGCCCTAGTGCGGATGAAGCTTGACGAGGAAGCGCTGAAGACTCTTCCCGGCAGCGATCCGCGGAAGGTCGAGATTGCGGCGATGCTCCGTGATCGGACGACTGTGAGTCAGGGTTGGATGGCTGAGCGGCTGGCAATGCGAAGCGCCGGAAACGTGAGCCAGCAACTTTACCGCGGGCAATTTAAGAAGGAAAAGCGGACGGCCGAGTAAGAAATGATCGCCTGACCCTTAATTTCTTAATTTCTGTTTCGCTAGAAAAGCGGCTTTCGGCAGCCGGGCGTTGTACATTGCATTATGATGCCGACCAGATAAAATTGGGATGAAGATATGAAGAAAACGCCTTTGATCAACGCGCCGGTCTCCCAGGTCATCGCGACGATGGGACATACCGACGCCTTGTGCATCGCCGATGCCGGGCTGCCAATATCATCGCTGACCGAACGAATCGATCTTGCGGTCAAGCCCGGGTTGCCGGCGTTCCTGGATGTCTTGGGGGCGGTTCTGGAAGAATTGGTCGTCGAGAGAGCCGTTGTAGCCGAGGAAATTCGGGAAAAGAGTCCCACCGTCCTGGAAGGCATACGGCGGCTGTTGGGCGACATCACTATTGATTTCGTGCCTCATGAGGAATTCAAGACGCTCACTGAACGAAGCAAGGCCGTGGTTCGCACCGGGGAGTGCACGCCGTATGCCAACGTGATTCTGTACTCGGGGGTTCCGTTTTGACTATCCATAACGCCGGGTCTCTGAACATCGACGACGTGTTCCGTACCACTCATATCGTTCGTCCCGGGGAAACAATCCCCAGCCGTACACTGGATCGATACGCGGGAGGCAAGGGGCTTAACCAATCCACCGCCCTGGCCCGTGCGGGTGCACCGACGAGGCATATCGGAAAAATCGGTGAGGACGGGGTTTTCCTGAAAGAGGGTTTGGAGGCGGAGGGCGCCGACGTCTCGGGCATCTCCGTTTGCGATGTGCCGACAGGACACGCCATCATTCAGGTGGCGGACGATGGGGAGAACTCCATCGTGCTCTTCGGCGGAGCGAATCAGGCCTGGGCCGAAGCGGACATTGAACGGGTGCTTTCGGGATCAGTGGCGGGGGATATCCTGCTGCTCCAGAACGAAATCAACATGATGGCCGAGCTGATGACGGCAGCCGCCGACGCCGGAATGCGATTGGCCATGAACCCGGCGCCTATGGGGCCGGAGGTGAAGGACTATCCCCTGGAGAGGCTGAGCTGGCTCGTGGTGAATGAGATAGAGGGACGGCAACTGGCCGGACTTGGCGTTCAGGATATGGCCGCAGGATTGCCGGCCGACGAGGATGCCGCCGACGAAGCGATAGTGAGTGAACTCCGCCGACGTTACCCCAGCGCCGTCGTGGTGATGACCCTGGGCAAGAAAGGCGCCATCCGGGCCGACGGGAACGGCCTCATTCGCGCCTCATTCCCGAATCAGGGACCGGTGGTGGACACGACGGGAGCCGGGGATACCTTCGTGGGGTATTTCCTGGCCGGCGAGATTGCAGGTTTGTCCGCCGAGGCCGGTCTGAGGCGCGCCTGCGCCGCCGGCGCCATCGCGGTGACCCGGCCCGGTGCCACCACGGGCATCCCGACATTGGCGGAAGTCGACGCGGTTTTGAAGAGCTGCTAGGGCGCGGCCCGGTCGATCGAATTCGAGTGCCGCTGCTCGAGAACGAAATCAACATGATGGCCGAGCTGGGCACGGCCACCGCCGGAATGCGATTGATCCCACCACCCGCGGGCGTGGACGTGACAAACACCCAAAGCATAGAGGCCTCAATGCATTTGTTTGAACCGAAGCATCTTGTGTTTGTCGTATCGCGGCCCTTCAGGCCGCAGAACTCGATCGATGATAGCCACCCAGCCCGTTGGGCTGGGCTTAGGCATTTCGCGCCTTCGGCGCTATAGGCGCTCGCAAAACGACGCCGAAACGGAAACGACTTTTAAGAGAAGCTCCAGCAGCTGTGGGCCTGGACGGCATGTCTGCAATCGTGTGGAAGCGCAACCGTAAACAGAATATTCCATCAATATCTGAACTAATCCCTGCATCATCGCTCTTCACGCAGACCTTTTTTGCAACAAAGTGGCAATCCCTTTATTGTTCTCGACGAGCCGAATTGTCATCGGGTGCGCGGGCGCTCAGAATTCCCGGCGGAGCGGGAAGCGCGGTTCTTAGCCCATCTTATGATTCTCTCGACTCCGATGGTCATCACGCGCCACGCGGCTTCAATTGCGATGCGGCGCGACATTTTCGAGGCCCCGCTCCGGCGTTCGGTAAAGACGATAGGAACTTCGCGCAGAACGAACCCGGCTTTCCAGGCGCGATAGTGTAGTTCGATCTGGAAGGCGTAGCCATCGGCGCGCAGCTCGTCCCAACGCAAGGACTCGAGCACACGGCGATGGATCGCCTTGAAGCCGCTGGTCGGGTCGGTCAAAGGCAGGCCGGTGAAGCGGCGCGTGTAGGTCCCGGCGAAGAGACTCAGGAACAGTCGTCTCCGCGGCCAGTTAATTACGCGGATACCGCCGAGGTAACGCGAACCAATCGCAATATCGGCGCCCTGGCGGATGGCGTCGAGCAACTGCGGAACATCCTGCGGATCATGCGAGAGATCCGCATCCATTTCCAGACAGACGTCATAGCCGCGCGCGAGCGCCCACTGGAATCCCGCCTTGTAGGCAGTGGCGAGGCCCAGTTTTCCCTCCCGTGCCAAAAGGAAAACGTGCCGTTCGAATTCCAGATGCCCCTTAACGATGGCCTGCGTGCCGTCTGGTGACGCGTCGTCGACGATTAAGATATCGATGGAAACAGGGAGACTACACAGCCTCTCGAGCAGGGCTGGCAGCGTATCTGCCTCGTTGTAGGTCGGCACGACGACCACCGCGCGTAGTGGGTTGTTATTTTTTGCGCTGGTGGTATCCATGGCAGTCTACCAGGTAGACGATGCGCTTGTGGAAGCCGGGTCCATGGACTTCGATGCGCACGGGTTCTTCGACGCGCGTGAAACGCTTTTTGAGCTTCCGAAGCAGGCTCGCGCGCTGCTCTTCCATGAGGACAACCGCCGGGCGGCCTTCGAATTTCTCCGGCGGCATCCAATACTGGAAGCTGAGACCGCCCGAGCCCAGCGCGTAATCGTTCATGGTGTCGTAGGGTTCGGCGAGATGAAACCCCATCTGCGCGGCAAGGTCGTATTTATCAGCGCCAAGCACGAATGGAACGAACCCTGTGCGGGCGCCCAGTTCCCGTTTGGCTTCCTTTACTGCGCTGCCGAGCGCGCGCCATCCGCCTGCCTGCTCGTAAATTGGCGGAACCCCCCATGCGAGACTCGAAGAACCTATCAACACCGCAATGATGCACAGGCCGCCGGTTGCAAACGTCGCGATTCTCCAACCCCTGCCGGCGTGGCTCCAGCGATCCAGCGCGAGTGCCGCGGCGGCCGGCAACAGCGAAAGGAAGCCCGGCGCCGTCCAGTTGACGTGCACCTCGGTCTTGAAACTCGCCGCAGCGAACAGCAGGAAGAGCGGCAGCGAAAAGGAGAGCGCGAAATTCCAGGCCTCGTCCCGCTCCTTCCACACCCTCTTTATGCCGTGAAAAACAGAGATCCCGAACCATGCCAGCACCACAGGCGTCAGGATCGCCGCCTGGACACCCCAGAAAGCGAGCACATTGCGAAGTGTGTGCGGCGTTCCGCCTTTTGTCCGTCCAGTCTGGAAGAGAAACGATGCCCACTCGTGGTTCGCATTCCACCAGATGACGGGGGAGAACAGAACCAGGGCAAACGCAAACGCCACCCACGGCTGCGGGCGGATCAGCCAGCGACGGTGGCGCGGCGAAACCAGCAAAAAGAGCAAGAGGGACGGCCCCAGCATCACCGCGTAATATTTAGAAAGCAGCGCGCCGCCGAACGCCGCGCCACCGAGCAGCCACCAGGCCCACTTCCCGGTTCCCACCGCGCGCGAGAAGGCGCAGAGCGCCACGAGCCAGAAGAAAAACAGTGCCTGATCGGGCGTCACGATGAACCCCGCGCCGGCGAAAACCGGCAGAAGCGCGTAGCCAAGCGCTGCCCAGAGTCCCGCGCGCCGCCCAAACCAATGCCTGCCGAGGACGAAAACCAACCAGGCACTGGCCACGAAAAGCATGATCGTCACGAATCGCACGCCAAACGCGCTATTTCCAAAAATCATCGTCCCTGCACTGATCGTCCACGCCACCATCGGAGGGTGGTCGAAATATCCCGCCGCCGGATGCTGTGAATACATCCAGTAGTATGCCTCCTCCGGCAGGAGTTCCGTCCAAGGCGCGATGATCAGCCGCAACACCGCCAGCAGCAGCACGGCACCCACGACCAGCTTCACGAGCCAAGGCTCATTGTCGGAAGCACTCCACTCCGTCGGCGCAGGTCGGTTGGGCGGGAATTCCTGCGGCGACTGGGTGATGGAATCGTTCATGGGGAGGTTAACGGCGCCCCCGGATAAAGGACTCTCTTACAGTCATTCAAATACCATATGAGCGGCGCACCAAGCCCCTGTCAATGCGATTGCAAGATCGTCCGTAGCGTTGGCGGAACGAATTGTCGGCAGGGGACCGCATCGAGGTCGTTGATGTATGGAGCGATTCTCATTGACCTTCGTCGACATGGCGCAAGTTAGAGTTTCTCTCAAGAAACCTTTCTCTTTCGGGACTCAGGGAGCGCCGAAGGCGCAGAATCCCATAGCCCAGCCCAACGCGCTGGGATTCCAATCAAAGAAGAATCCAAAGAAGAATCTGGCCTGTAGGGCCAGGATTGAAGCCGGTCGCCGTATTCTCTCCCCCTGCCCTTCAACCGTTCCGGCTTACTTCGTTAGCCGCCACAATTTCAGCGTCCGGGCTCATCTCTCGCGCGACCTCGATTCCGACGAGACGAGCCACCAGCACGAGCGAAAAAAACTGCCCGAGAATAGCTTCCATCTGACACAGAGCCGCCGCCCCGCGGGTCTGCGGAGTGATGTCCCCGTAGCCCAGGGTAGAGAGAGTCACATAGCTAAAGTAGTTGAAGTAATAAGACTTTTCCGAGTCGTTACCGGCATTGTTCAGGAGGTTACCGGTGAAGGAGCCCGGATGAAGCGATTCGACGAGGGCGTAGACCGAACCCCAGAGAATCCCCATGACAAGGTAAAGACAGAGCGCGGCGCAGATTGCGTTGGCTGTTACTTTGCGAACTGCCATGAGATGGCGCGCGAAGGAGTAAACCAGAATACCAAGATAGAGAATAAGTAGCCCGGAATTCAGAGCCATGGGCAGCGCAACAATACGCAGCGCGGTAAGCCAAACCAGGATCAGAATCACCGTCAGCAGAATGATGCCGCTGTAAAACAGACCGTTATGCCCGTAGAACGCGTAAAGTGCCGATGCCAGCACCAGGGTCAGAAAAGTGGTTGCGAGCAGATTCGCGAAGGAGAAATTATCTAGAAACGGGCCGACCATCAGATAGACAAACAACCAGATAAGTAGATTCTTGAACCCGTGTGATTCCCATCGCTTCCGACGGTCTGTGTGATGCTTGGTGAACATGTCGCGAGTAGTAACAGTTTCAGTTTAAGGTTCTAGTATAGAGGATGAGCGGCTTTAGCCTCTCCTCCTCTTGCACTTAAACCTTCAACGCAAACAGACTATGTCGCCTGATTATTCGCCGGGCATGATCGCCCACAGGATGAGGTATACGATGATGCCTGGAAACATGCCGCTGAAAGCACAGCCCACCATGTATGCGAGGCGCACGGCTGTAGGATCCCACCCTCGCCATTCTGCAATCCCGCCGCAGACGCCCGCAATGATTCGATTACTGGATCGTTTGATAGCCATATGCCAGTTTACTCCAAAACAGAGCACCGCGATAGATAACGCAAAAGATTTTCGCGCGCAGCGTCTATGTCTGTGCCGGCGAACGCGTCAACGGATATGCTGTCTTTGAAGTCGTCGGGAAGCGAGTGCGGTAGTAAGCGAAACTGGGGCGCAAATCGTTCCGCATACAAACCTTTGGGGGCACCCACGCCACGAGACCCTCAACCCGACCGGTTACTAACGGCTGCGTATTTCAGACTTCAGGATTTCTGCGATCCTGTCGAGTTCCTCGACCGTATTGTAGAAGTGAGGACTTATCCGAATGAACTGGTGGCCGGAATTGTCGAATCGCAGTGAAACGACAACATTGTTTTCTTCATATCGCTTCATCAACTTAGCCATGTCTAAGGAGGGATGCATGAAAGTAGTAATGCTGGAGGCGTTCGGGCCGCCTTCCGGTTGAATAATTACGCAACCCTCCTCCCGGAGATGCGAGATCAGGTGAGCCTTGAGTTCGAGAAGACGGTTCTCGATATTTTCTACCCCGACCTCAAGCAACAACATTAGAGCTGCGTGCATCCCGTAAATTCCAACGGTATTCAAGACTCCGGGCTCGTATCGCCGACCGCTTTCGGGGAATGCAATCTCCTTCTGTGTGATGAAATTCGGCGACTTGACGTTCCATGCCCCCAAAAGGCTCGGACGCAGCAGGTCGAAATGTCTTTTCTTTACGTAAACGATTCCGATTGCCATTGGCCCGAGCATCCATTTGTGAGCGTCGGCGCTGAGAAAATCCACATGCTCGACGTCGCAGGGAAATGCGCCAAGAGTCTGGATCGCATCCAGTGAAAAAAGTGCTCCTGCCTCGTGCGCACATCGACCAATCGCATCGATGTCAATCCGGTATCCTGTGAGGAAATTGCAGGAAGCGAGCGCAACCAGTCGTGTTTTCAAGGTTAGGACATTCGCCACGGCCTCCGGAGTGATGACACCAGGTGCTTCCGGCTGAACATAGACGATTTTGACGCCACGTCGTTCGAGATCCATCCACGGATACACGTTCGCGGGATAGTCACCATTGTAGCAAACTACTTCATCACCTGCCTGCCACGGGAGACCGTTCGCAAAAAGCGAAAGTCCGAGCGAAGTCGGCCCAAGCAGAGCTATCTCGTCGGGTTGTGCCTTGATCAGTTGCGCGCAGAGGTGGCGCGTCCGCTGGATATCCGGAAACACGTCTCCGAATTCCTGATGATTTTCGCTACAACGTCGCGTGTATTCGATCATCGATTCGGCGACAGCAAAAGGTAGTGCCGTGACTCCCGCATGGGCAGCGAAGATCTTTTTCCGGGCAACCGGAAAAGCCGCAAGTCGTGCTTTCTCGTCAAGCACCAGGGATTCAATAGTCATATGAAACAAAGCGAGATTCCGCGCGGCAGGGGTCGCCCGCTGCATCCGGAAATACTCGCCAGCTACAAAGCATGCTCGCTTCTACAGGAAGTTTCGCCGCCCGGTTGATCAAGAGGTCCGCGCGTACTCAACTGCAGCGCAGACTCATTTCCGCTTCGCCTTTTCGCCTTCCTGAATTAGTTTCCAGAAGCTCTTGCTCTGGCCAAGCTGATCGTCCTCAGCCATAGGCAACTTCGTGCGAAATAGAAAATCGCGGATCGTATTTTTGTGCAGTACGCGATGGACAGTAATACCTTCCTCCGTGCGCTCGAAATAGATCCGGTAGTCTTTCGCCCGGTATCGATGCAGTTTCTTACCTTCCCGCTCCACGATCCCAAAACGCTCGGAATCGAGATTATCGAGATCCTCCGGCAGAAACTGAAACTCCGCAAGGAGATCAAGTTGTAACTCCTTAGGTAATTGTGCCATCTCGGAGGCACTCAGCTCATTAAAGACAATCTGAAACATCGGATCACATTTTCTAGCACGGCTCGCTCGATTAGAACACTGAGAACTCAGAAACGATAAGGTTCGGGAATTTCAAAGGCATTTTTGATCAGGTTCACTTCCGGAATTCCATCCCCCATTACGATTTCCACAACGTCGAACCGAAAAAGAATGTCGGGGTTCTGAAGCATCCGAAGCCAGGCGTATGCGCCGCGCTCGATGAGAAGCTGCTTTTGGCGGGTCACAGCCAGCGAAGGCTCGCCAAACTCGATGCCGCTACGCGTCTTTACCTCCACAAACACCAGCATGGCCTCGCGCTTGTCTCGACAGACCAGATCAACTTCTCCGCCTCGTTTTGTCCGGAAATTCCGATAAAGGATCCGATATCCATTCTGTTGCAGATACTTCGCGGCAATGTGCTCCCCTCGCCTTCCGAGTTCGTGCGCCTGATTGGCCCCGGAATTTTCAAAGCGGAAGAAAAAGTTCCGCAACCGGGAGAAAACTGCGGCGATGAATCGGACAGGGGCCATATTTTCTCAGGAGTTCACGGTGGCGTGGTGTCGCGTAGCCTTTGTGCTCGTGAAATTCATATTGTGGATACACCTCGTGGGCGTCCTGCATAATCCGATCGCGTGTCACTTTCGCGATCACGCTGGCGGCCGCGATACTGAAGCTCTTGCCGTCGCCTTTCACGATCGCCGTCTGCGGGATGGGAAAAGGTTTGACGGGAAGGCCATCGATGAGTGCATGGGATGGGGTTAGCGCGAGGGATGCCAAGGCCTGCCGCATCGCTTCGTGCGAAGCGCGAAGTATGTTCATTCTGTCCACAACTCCAGGCGCGATCACTGCGACAGACCAGGTGACCGCGGGATTATCTGTCAGCTCTGCATACAACTCACCACGTTTTTTTGCGGAAAGCTGCTTCGAGTCGGTCAAGAATGGGTGCGTGAAGTTCTCTGGAAGGATCACGGCAGCAGCCGTGACTGGACCCGCCAGGGGGCCACGCCCGGACTCGTCTAAACCGGCGACAGGTCTGATGCCTCGACACCAGACCTGTCGTTCAAATTCGAATCCGCACTTCGTCACGGCAGTCATACTGCCCGCGCGGAAGTCGCAAAGAGAAGCCTATTTCTTCTCGCGCACCGCCATGGCTTGCTTGCCCTTGCGGTTGCGAAGGTAATTCAGTTTCGCCCGGCGCGCCGTGCCTGCCTTATCCACTTCGATCTTGGCTATTTTCGGGGAATGAAGGGGAAATACACGCTCCACGCCCTGGCCATATGAAATGCGGCGAACGGTGAAGGCTTCGTTGAGTCCGCCACCCTGACGGGCGATCACGATGCCCTGGAAAACCTGAATCCGCTCTTTGTCTCCTTCAATCACACGGGTGTGAACACGGACACTGTCTCCGACCTTGAACGGAACGATGTCGTTTTTGAGCTGCTCCTTTTCGATTGTATCGATAATATTCATTTTTCAGTTACCTCCCGAAGGCAGATGATACCATTGTCCGCATCAAGAGCACTCAGGTCTCAATCTCGATCCCCATCTGACGCGCCGTCCCGGCGATTGTCTCAAAAGCCGCTTTGTCGGACTTGGCAGTAAGGTCATTTCGTTTCGTCTTCACGATTTCCATGACCTGATCCTTTGTGAGCTTCGCCACCTTCGTCTTGTTCGGTTCCTTGGATCCAGCCGCAATGTTGGCGGCTTTCTTGAGCAGCACCGCCGCGGGCGGCGACTTCGTAACGAACGAAAAGCTCTTGTCTTTGTAAACGGTGATGACAACCGGAAGAATATCCCCCGACTGCTTCTGAGTGGCTGCATTGAATTCCTTGCAGAACGCCATGATGTTGACGCCCTGCTGACCGAGTGCTGGACCAACCGGGGGCGCCGGATTTGCCTGTCCCGCCGGGATCTGCAGCTTGACGATTCCTGTGACTTCTTTAGCCATCTTGTTTAGGTTTCCAGTGTTTCAGTGTTCAATATTCAGTCTGTCAGCGCTTTAACCTTCATCCTCCGAACACAAAGCACTGAAAACTGAAAAAAAATTAATTCTTAGCCGCGTTCCACCTGCCAATACTCGAGTTCCACAGGGGTCGAGCGACCGAAAATGCTGACCGAAACCCGCAGTTTGCCTCGCTCCGGATCGATCTCCTCGACAACACCATTCTGATTCTGGAACGGGCCATCGGCGACTTTGATGGTCTCACCGACCTCGAAGCTCATCTTTGGTTTTACCGTGTCTTCGCGTTCGCGCATTTGCGCGAGCATGCTCTGAACTTCGGAGTCGCGCATCGGGATAGGGCGATCCTTTGTGCCGGCGAAACCGATGACTCCGGGCGTTTCGCGAATGAAATACCACGTTCGATCCATGAGCTGCCCGTTATCGTCGAACAGATGCATGTTCACGATCAGGTAGCCCGGAAAAAATTTCCTCGTTGTTTCGGTTTTCTTGCCGCGCTTGATTTCAGAGACGCGTTCCGTGGGAATCAGCACCTCGTAAACCAAATCTCCCATTTCCTCCGTCTTGATGCGGCGGACAAGGTTGTCATGAACCTTCTGCTCCTGCCCGGAGAGAACATGCACCACAAACCATTGGTCCTTGCCGGGTTTTGTCATCGAATTTGCCATTTTCTGAATCTACTTAGCGGGCAAGCGACGTGAGGGCGCCGACGATATTCACCAGCATGAGGTCCCAAAACGCTACATAGCCGCCAAGCAATAACATGGCGATGACAACCATCACCGTAGAATCGCTCAGTTCTTTGTAACGTTTGAAACCTTTTTCTTTCGGATCCCAAGGCCAGCTCGCTTTCTTGAGTTCGACCTTGACCTCCTGAATAAATTTTCCGGTTTTGCCTAACATCGGGACTTTTCAGTGCGGTCCTTTCCGGGCCGCTAACGATTACTGCAAGATTCACAGGCCAGGAGGGACTCGAACCCCCAACCAACGGTTTTGGAGACCGCCACTCTACCGATTGAGCTACTGGCCTAGTGAAATAGACTTACCCATACTGCGGATTTGCTCTCGGGACAAGCAGGCGCCGGAAAGTCACCTTCCGGCGCCCAAACGACCCTCTAAAGCAAACTACTTACTCGATGATCTCTGCGACACGACCAGCACCCACGGTGCGACCACCTTCGCGGATTGCGAAGCGAATCGTTTTTTCCATCGCGATCGGAGTGATGAGTTCCACTTCGATCGAAACGTTGTCACCCGGCATCACCATCTCGACACCGTCCGGAAGCTTCACACTACCGGTCACGTCCGTCGTGCGGAAGTAGAACTGCGGGCGATAGTTCGAAAAGAACGGAGTGTGGCGACCACCCTCATCCTTGGAGAGAACATAAACTTCAGCCTTGAACTTCGTGTGCGGAGTAATCGAACCCGGCTTGGCTATGACCTGACCACGCTCGATATCATCCTTTTTAATGCCACGAAGAAGAATGCCGACGTTATCTCCTGCACGGGCCTCGTCGAGAAGCTTACGGAACATTTCAATGTCGGTCGCCGTGGTCTTTTGCGTCTTGCGAATGCCAACAATTTCGACTTCCTGCATTTTCTTGAGAATCCCGCGCTCGACACGACCGGTGGCGACAGTGCCCCGGCCTTCAATGTTGAATACATCTTCGACCGGCATCAGGAACGGCAGATCGATCGGACGTTCCGGAACGGGGATATACTCGTCCACGGCATCGATAAGCGCCAGAACCTGTTTTTCCTGCTCCGCATCTCCCTCAAGAGCCTTCAAGGCAGAGCCTTTGACAATCGGGATCTTGTCGCCCGGGAATTCGTACTGGGTGAGCAGATCGCGGACTTCCATCTCGACGAGGTCGAGCAGTTCCTCATCATCGACCATATCGACCTTGTTGAGGAAGACAACAATGGAAGGCACGCCGACCTGGCGAGCGAGAAGGATGTGCTCACGAGTCTGAGGCATCGGACCGTCCGCAGCGCTGACGACGAGAATCGCACCGTCCATCTGAGCCGCGCCAGTGATCATGTTTTTCACATAGTCTGCATGGCCGGGGCAATCGACGTGCGCGTAGTGTCGAAGCTTACTCTCGTATTCGACGTGCGCGGTAGAAATTGTGATGCCTCGCTCCTTCTCTTCGGGAGCTGCGTCGATCTGATCGTACGCGCGGGCCTGAGCCTGACCGGTCTTGGCAAGAATGGTCGTAATCGCGGCAGTGAGGGTCGTCTTACCGTGGTCAACGTGGCCAATCGTGCCCACGTTCACGTGCGGTTTCTCTCTCTTGAATTGTTCCTTAGCCATTTACGTAAGGTCTCCTGTATCTACTGTTGATGCTTTTGCTGTTGAGTTAAATTTTTCCACTTTTCTCAGACTTGGAGCCCATGACCGGGATCGAACCGGTGACCTCGTCCTTACCAAGGACGTGCTCTACCAACTGAGC
Organism: uncultured Verrucomicrobiae bacterium; assembly: GCA_963805815.1. Classification (GTDB taxonomy): domain Bacteria; phylum Verrucomicrobiota; class Verrucomicrobiia; order Chthoniobacterales; family Chthoniobacteraceae; genus CAWDWA01. The sequence continues at coordinate 137,403 of CAWDWA010000015.1, read as the reverse complement.
TACATGGGCATTCGCTTCACGGCTCTTCACCGCTCCGTGCGGAAAAGAGCCGCTTCATTGTCTGCCGCGGTCTCACCGTCGTTTCAAGGTTCAGAGAGAGAAAAAGCCCGCAACTGATCGGATTCGGAAATCCGAACAAGCAGGGCTTCACTCACGCTCTTTCCCAAAAAGCGAGTGGAGACGTTAGCAAATGCGAATTCGCTGTCAAAAGAATTTCTGGTATCCATCTCTACGCCTTTTACAGAGAAGCAAACAGCGAAGCCGCAACGGCTCACTACGGCGTGAAATCCACCGGAGACGCATCGGAATTGACTTCTTCATCGGCACTTCTTCGCATCAGGGCAAATCGCTTCGAGTCCGTTATCCCAGCGACTTCGCCGCCTCAACGACGGATGCCGCGGTGATGCCCAATTCTTTCATCGCGGTGCCGCCGGGAGCGCTGAGACCAAAACGACAAATTCCGACAACCTTGCCATCGAGCCCGACAAACTCGAACCAGGTATCTGGAACACCCGCCTCGATCGCCACACGCTTGCGGCACGATTTCGGAAGTATTTCCTCCTTGTAGGAGTCCGGTTGACGGTCGAACCGCTCGAAGCAAGGCATCGAAACGACGCGTACACCATCCCCCAACTCGGCGGCGGCGGCCATGGCATGTTGAACTTCACTGCCGCTCGCAAGTAGGATCGTCGTGAGTTCAGACTTCTCTTTCACGGCGATATAACCTCCGCGGAGAACGCCTTCTCGCCGAGCGCTGACGGGAATTTCCTTCAGCGTTGGAACAGCCTGCCGCGTCAACGCAAGGAGCGTTGGGCCATCCGTACCGATCAACGGCAGCCACAAACGCCCCGGCTGTCTCTTCCGGGTCCGCGGGACGGATTACATCCAGATTTGGGACAACGCGGAGCCCGCTTACCGTCTCGACGGGTTGGTGAGTCGGTCCGTCTTCTCCGACTCCGATGGAATCATGCGTAAAAATGTAAATAACCGGCAGGTGTGAAAGCGCGGCAAGGCGAATGGACGGTCGCGCGTAGTCGGCAAAAACCAGAAACGTGGCGCCTGAAGGCCGAAAGATCCGGTCATAAGCAATCCCGTTTAGAATACCCGCCATCGCGTGTTCGCGAATACCGAACCGGATATTTCGCCCGGAAAAATTCTCGCTGCTGAAATCGTCGCTGCACTTAATGTAGTTGAGAGTCGAACCGTGAAGATCCGCGCTACCACTCATGAGCATCGGAAGGGCTTCGGCAATCGGCTGTAAGACCTCACTTCCGGCCTTTCGGGTGGCAATTTTCCCTTCAGGATCGAACTCAGGCACCTTCGACAGAAGATTCGCAGGCACCTCGTAGTTGATTCCGCCTTCGAGAAGCCCCGCGAGTTCCGGTTCTGCTTCGCGCCATTGCCCGTAGATCCTGTTCCACTGCTCGTATTCTCCGATCAGTTTCGACTTTCGCTCCTTGAAGAACGCACGTGTCTCTTCGGAAACGTAGAAGTGCTCGTCGGGCAACCCGAGTCCCTTGCGGGCTTCCTCGGCATATTTCGCTCCACCTTCCCCGTGGGCTTTCGAGGTTCCCGCGACCTCAGGAATTCCCTTCCCGATCAAGGTATGCGCGACGATAAATTGAGGACGCCCCTTCGCAGCTTTCGCTTTCTCGAAGGTCTCCAGAAAGGCAACCATATCGTGACCATCCACCTTGTGGATTTCGAACCCGTAAGCCTCGAAACGCTTCGCGGTATCCTCGCTTTGTGTCGCTGCCGCCATGGCGTCGAGTGTCACATCGTTCGAGTCATAGATGAGAATCAGATTATCGAGCTTATTGTGCGCAGCATATGCGGAAGCTTCAGCCGAAATACCTTCCTGAAGGCAGCCGTCACCCGCAATACAGACGATATGGTGATCAAAAATGGTATGATCGGCCGTATTAAACCGTGCCGCGGCCATTTTACCGGAGACCGCAAGGCCCACAGCGTTGGCAACTCCCTGACCGAGCGGGCCGGTTGTACACTCCACACCCGCCGTCTCAAAGGACTCTGGATGTCCCGGAGTTCCGCTGTGCAGTTGCCGGAATCGCTTGACCTGATCGAGCGTGATGTCGTAACCGGCGAGGTGCAGCCATCCATAGAGAAACATACTCCCGTGCCCCGCTGAAAGGACGAAACGGTCGCGGTTCAACCAACGCGGGTCGTCCGGGTTGTAGCGCAAGGCCCGGCCGAAAAGCACAGCACCAATCTCAGCGCAGCCTAAAGGCAGCCCCAGATGGCCTGACGAACACGCGTGAACAGCGTCAATGGCAAGACCACGCGCTTCTGTTGCGGCGCGTGAAAGAATATCTGTATTCATAAAAGAGGGATGTCCAGAGCCTAGAAGTCGATTTTTTCAAGTCAAGCTATGAACGAGGGAGTTTATATTTCGCCCGGGACTGGGATCGGTTCTCCGTCAGAAAATGAGCCATCAGAACTCAGGGTAGGATGGAAGCACCCGTTTCATGGCCGTGAAGTATTTTCGGCTGATTCCATTGAATGCAACCCGGAAGACACCTCCGAGGTATTTTTCAAGGAGTTTCATCCGGAGCATTCGCTACGACCGGAGAGACCAAACATGCGAGTTCCGGTCCGGCAGACCTCCCCACCTGGAGCACTTCGTCGTGGGCGAGCGGGGTCTCCGATAATCCTGCGCCCCAGTTCGTGAGACAAGAGATGCCAGCAACCTGAATTCCGAGGGTGCGCGCCTGAATTGCCTCCAATACTGTAGACATTCCCACGGCGTCCGCGCCGAGCGTTCGGAACATGCGAATTTCCGCGGGTGTCTCGTATTGTGGACCCGGCGTAGCTGCATACACGCCTTCGTGCAAGGTGATATCATGCTGCACCGCCGCAGCGCGAAATCGTTCGCGTAGTGCCATTGAATATACCTCGGTCATGTCGAGAAAATGCACGTCGCCCGTGAGAGGGCTCCTTCCGGTAAGATTGAGGTGGTCGGAAATCAGCATCCATGTGCCGGGCTGGAAATCGGCATTGACCGTCCCGGCCGCATTTGTGAGCAGAAGTTTCTGAATGCCGAGCGCGGCCAGGAGACGAATTCCGGCGGTAATGTCTCGTTCGAGATGGCCTTCGTAGAGATGCACCCGACCCTGGGCCACAACGATTGAGCGCCCGGCCAGCGTTCCGAAAACGAACTTCCCGGAATGTCCGCTGACGCGAGACACAGGCAGACCGGGGATTCTATCAAACGGAACACTGAAAGAGACATCCATGGCTTCGACAAAAGCACCGAGGCCTGAGCCGAGCACAAATCCCCATTCTGCTTCGAACTTCCGAGCTTTGGCCGGGAGAGATTCGATTGTAACCTCCTTAGTCATCCGTCACAGCTCGTAAGTTGGCGGAGCAGTGCGTAGAGCATCTCGAGGCGCGGAGTTAAAACGCCTCGAGATTGAGCCGCCCTCAGCGGCTCCCCCCAAATCGACTCTGTCTCAACCTCGCGTCGGGCGAGATAATCCAGTAGACTTGAGGGTTTGTAAGCCCCCATGAGTTTCGTATTCGCGATGCGCGACTCGAGAAAATCGTCGCCAATTTCGTGACCGAAAGCACGAGCCGCAGCCGCAATCTCTCGCATCAGACCGAGGGTCAAATCCAGCAGACCGGGGTCGGAAATAATGCGATCCACCGTGACGCCACCGGCGGCAATGGAAAGTCCGTTGAAGGGCACATTCCAGACAAGTTTGCGCCAGCGTTCCTCTTCGAGATCGACGACAACTTTCGCTTCGATCCCCGCTTCGCGCAAAGCGGCGACGATCGCCCTCGTGCGGTCAAGGGGCACCCCCTTGTGTCCGCCAATCGAAACGGACCCATGCCCGTAGTGCTCCACGACGCCGTAATCGACCCGATTCAGGCAGACGAAACACAGCCCACCCATTACGCGGTCCGATCCAAAATGTCCGGCGAGGAAATCTTCATTTCCCAGACCGTTCTGCAAGGTGAGGATTGTCGTTCTGCTTCCAACCATCGGCGTCAACAGTTCCGGTAACGCATGGTTGGATGTTGTTTTCACCGCGATGATCACAACGTCGCAGTTTCCAATCTCCTCACTCGATCCGTATGCATTCACGTTGGGGAGATGAAGCTCCTTCTCTCCTGAGCGAATTCGCAGCCCTCGTTCACGTACGGTTACAAGGTCACGCCGCATCAGGAAATGAACATCGTATCCTGCCTTCGCGAGCTTCGCGCCATAGAAGCAGCCAACGGCACCCGCTCCGACAATACCAATCCGGGCAGACTTCATATTCTGACCATGCACCATCGCAGACCTGAATTTCAAGTGCACCTGTCGAAGGGCCGTGCCGACGATTTGAAGCTGCAGGACGCCATTGCTATTGCATAGCCCAGACGGTTTCCCCTGCAACGATGGTACGGACAGCTCTTCCTTTGAGTTCCCATCCGTGAAACGGCGTGTTCCGAGCGCGGGACACAAAGTAATTTCTGTTTACGATCCACTCACAATTCGGATCGATGAGCGTCACGTCGGCGGGCGCTCCAACCGCGAGTGTGCCCCGGTCGAGATTCAGTAGTTTTGCTGGTTCGACCGTGTACATTTCGATCAGCCTTGCGATGTCGATAATTTTCCGATCGTGCACAAGAATCTTGCAAAACAGGCCAAATTCCGTTTCGAGGCCGAGAATTCCAAAAGGAGCAAGGTCGAACTCAACTTCTTTTTCAAATTCGCAGTGCGGCGCGTGATCACTACAAAGGACCGTAATAGTTCCGTCCGCAATTCCTCCGAGGATTGCATCGATATCCTCAGCAGTCCTCAATGGAGGATTCATTTTATAATTGGTGTCGAAGCTTTGGATCGACTTGTCGGTAAGCGCAATGTGATGTGGGCAGACTTCTCCTGAAATCTTTATCCCGCGCGCACGGGCCTCGCGCAGCAGACGAATGCTTCCCGCGCAACTCATGTGCTGGCAATGAATGGGAGAGTCGCAAAGATCCGCCAGAAGAATGTTTCTCGCGACGATCATTTCTTCGCCGGCCGAAGGCCACCCGGGAAGCCCGAGAACGGTGCTCCAATATCCTTCATGCATCACACCTTTTCCGACGAGATCGTAGTCCTGACAATGATCTAGGATTGGTAAATGAAACATCCGCGCGTATTCAACAGCCCTACGCATGACCTCGTTGTTCTGCACGCATTTTCCGTCGTCGGTCAATGCGACGATCCCAGCCTTTGCCATTGAACCTATCGACGCAAGCTCTTCTCCTGCAATGTTTTTAGTAATGGCTCCCGTTGGAAAAACGTTCACGCATGCGTCCCGGTCGGCCCGTTCCCGAATCCACGCGATCGTGCTGGGGTTATCCGCGACGGGCGAAGTGTTCGGCATGCACACGACCGTCGCGAACCCGCCGGCAGCTGCAGCCCGAGTACCCGTGGCGATCGTTTCCTTCGCCGACTGGCCGGGCTCTCGCAGATGCACGTGAAGATCGATCAATCCCGGCGCCACGATCAACCCGTCAGCATCAATTTCCTCCGCAGGCAATCCAAGCGCGTCAATCGCCGAGGATTCCACAAATTTTCCTTCCAGAATAAAGACCTCACCTGTGCCGTCGCGTTTGCTGGCGGGGTCGATCACACGGCCGTTTCGGATTATGGTCGCGCGATTTCTCATGCCGTGATTTTCTCTCCGGCCGCACAGAGATAGAGGACTGCCATCCGCACCGCGATCCCATTGGTGACCTGGTCGAGAATCGTGCTCGCTGAGGAATCCGCAAGTGCGCTGTCAATCTCGACCCCCCGGTTGATCGGCCCAGGATGCATAATCAGCGCGCCGGGCTTAAGCATGCCTCCGCGTACCGCCGTGAGGCCGAATCGACTTGTGTATTCGCCGATGCTTGGAAAATATTCTCTCCGCTGACGCTCGTGTTGAATCCGGAGCAGGTTGACGACATCAACCACTGGAAGGACCGATTCGAGGTCGCGGGAAACTTTGACGCCCATCTGTTCGAACGTTCTGGGAACCAGCGTGCTCGGTCCGACGAGAGTAACTTCTGCGCCGAGCTTCAGCAGCGCCCAGATATTCGATCGCGCGACGCGACTGAAAAGGATATCCCCAACGATCGCGACTTTGAGTCCGCTCACCCGGCCAAGCTTCTCGCGGATAGTGAAAATGTCGAGTAGCGCCTGGGTAGGATGTTCATGCGCACCATCTCCAGCGTTAATCACACTCGATTCCAATCGCTCAGCTAGAAATTGCGACGCTCCAGCTGAACTGTGGCGGAGCACGATGATGTCCGCATGCAGCGCCTGCAGCGTGCGTGCGGTGTCCTTGAGTGTCTCGCCTTTGGTCAGGCTGGATGTCGATGCCTCAATATTCACCACATCAGCGCTGAGGCGAAACGCCGAGAGCTCGAAGGAAGTGCGGGTGCGCGTGCTCGGTTCCACGAAAAAATTCACCATCGTCCGCCCACGCAGTGACGGCACTTTCTTAACCTCACGTGTCCCGACCTGTTTGAATGCCGCCGCAGTGTCGAGTATTGTGACGATTTCCTCGGGGCTCAGCTCTCTGATTCCCAAGAGGTCCTTTCGGGTCCAGTGACTCATCGTTGCTCCACCCAGACAGAATCGGGAACATCATCCGTGCGGCGGAATCGCACATAAACACGCTGCCCACGGGTGGTGGGAATGTTGCGACCCACGTAATCCGGTCGAATCGGCAGTTCCCGGTGGCCGCGGTCGATCAGGACTGCATACTGAATCCTCGCAGGGCGACCGAAGGAGGCAATCGCATCCATGGCGCTGCGACACGTGCGCCCGGTGAAGCAAACATCATCCACAATGATCAGCGTCCTGTCTTGAAGGTTGAGAGGCAATTCACTTACTTCGATCGGTGAAAGTCGACCTCGCTGCCCGATGTCGTCACGATGCATGGACACGTCGATAACACCCAAATCAACCGCAGCTCCGTCGATCCGCTCGATATGTGCGGCAATGCGCCGTGCCACTTCAACCCCGCGTGATGGCACGCCAATTAGTGAGAGTTGTGAAAGATCGGGATTTGCCTCGACGATCTCATGAGCGATTCGCCTGAGAGCTCGCTCAATAGCGGCTTCGTCGAGGACAAGATCAGCGTCCGGAGATGGCGGAAAATCAGTCGTCATTTCTGCATCCTTTGCGACCTCGCGGGATCGCATTAAAGGAAGCGGGACCATTCAGACAGCCAACGATCTACTCAGACGTAACGTCTCCCTTATCACCATTACCAGCTTCCCGCTGACGCTTGTTACGCCACTCGGATCGATACTTCACGATCCAGTCTAGAAGCGCCTTCTCGAACCCAATGTCATGACCGGCCTTTTCACTCTCAAGCCATTTGTGTCGCAAAATCTCTTCTCGCTCAGCAAGAAATTCTTTATAGAGGACCGAGTTCTTCAGAAGACTCGCGTTTTCGTTCGACTGCGGGGAATCTTTCATCCTTGGAGGAATTCAATTACCTAAATCCTATAATCGTGCTTCGGGGAAATCTCAATGGCCGAGAATGCATACCGGGAAAAAAGGTTTATTATTCGGGCAAGCTTCGGATTCGTTCCGCAAGCCCTTTAAAAGCTGATCCGACCGGTCCCTTCGGATCGGTTGCGACAATCGGCCGCCCTTTGTCCCCCCCCTCTCGTGTAGCAATATCAATCGGAATCTGCCCAAGCAAGGGCACGCCCAACCTTCGTGCCTCCCTTTCTCCGCCTCCCGAGCCAAAAATCGCGTATCGCTTTCCATCACCGGGACAAAGGAAATAGCTCATGTTCTCCACCAATCCGATCACGGGTACATTGACTTTCGCAAACATCGATGCGGCCCTCCGAGCATCGATGAGGGCCACCTCCTGGGGCGTCGTGACAATTATGGCCCCCGATAGCGCAACGGTTTGGACAATCGTCAACTGAATATCGCCCGTCCCCGGCGGCAGATCGAGTACGAGATAATCCAATTTGCCCCATTCGACCTGACGCAAAAACTGTTGTGTATAACGAGTCACCATTGGCCCGCGCAGCACGGCGGGGGAGTCCTCTTCGAGCAGGAAGCCCATCGTCATGAGCTTCAGCTTGTAGCGTTCAATCGGTATAATCCGGTTGTCGGACGTTGCCATCGGCCTCTCATGGACGCCAAACATAAGCGATATGCTCGGGCCATATATGTCACAATCACACAGCCCAACATTGGCTCCGCTAATCCGTAGCGCCATCGCGAGATTCGCAGACACGGTGGATTTTCCCACACCGCCTTTTCCCGAAGCGACAGCAATGACGTGCTTAATGCCGGGAATCTTTGTCTGCGGCAACGCTCCGTGCTCCTGCGCCGGAGCCTGAATATCGATTCGAACGATTGCATTTGCGACTCCAGGGATCGTTTTCAGCGTCGCTTCGCTGTTTTCCTTAATTGCCTGAGGCACGGCAGGATCGTTCGTCGACAGCGCCATCTGAACAACAACGTTCGCCCCATCGATTTGAATACCCTTGACAAGCCCAAACGAGACGATGTCCCGGCTGAAACCCGGATACTTCACGGTGGTAAGGGCCGTGCGGACGGAATCCTGCGTTACTGCCATTCCGGGAAGCTAGGACCGAAAGGTGAATCTCGAAAGCGCAAATAAGGCAATGAGGACGGCAATTTCCTAACCCTTCGATTTATGAAACACGCTTTTCGTTTCGACTACGCTCGCCGCACCCCTGTAAAAGGCGATCTATGAACGATTACAAAATCGATGAGTTTATGCAGGTGGCAATCGACGAAGCTCGAAAAGGGCTCGCCGAAGGCGGCATTCCGATCGGCTCGGCATTAGTGAAAGATGGCAAACTGATCGCCTCAGGCCACAACAAGCGGGTGCAGGACGGCGATCCAGTGACGCATGCGGAAATAGACTGCCTGCGCAATGCCGGGCGAATCGGCAGCTTTCACAACACGGTATTGTACTCCACCCTGATGCCTTGCTATCTCTGCTCCGGCGCAGTCGTACAGTTCGGAATCAAGAAAGTCATCGTCGGTGAAAGTCGGACTTTCCCCGGAGCACCGAAATTCATGCGTGCGCACAGCGTGGAAGTAATCGATCTTGATTTACGCGAGTGTGTGACGATGATGGAGCATTTCATCAAGGAACGCCCAGAACTCTGGAACGAAGACATAGGCAAGTAGCGGCCGCCCACTCAATCCGCCGCATCAATGCACGCCAAAGATCGCCCTTCAATTACCTGCGGGGTAATGATCGCCACACACAACCGACGCGCGGATCTTGCGAAAACGTTGCGCTTTCTGGAGAAACTCGTCCAGCCCCCGCGCGAAATCCTGGTGTGTGCAGACGGCTGCGAGGACGGCACGGAAGGCACGATACGTAAGATTGCGCCGCACGTTCGGCTACTCGTGAACCCTCACGCTCGAGGTTCGGTGAAATCCCGCAATCAGCTCATGCGCGAGGCAAGAAGCGACATTATGCTGAGTCTCGACGACGATAGTTATCCCGTCGAACCTGACTTTATCCCACGCGTAATCGACTTTTTCGAGCGAGACCCGGAGCTCGGAGTGCTGACATTTCCTCAACGCAGCGACGAATTCCCGAAAACTCTAAAGCAGACGGATTTTGGGCCGGCACTCGAAGTCGGGAGTTACACAAGTAGCGGATCGGTGATTCGCAGGGACCTTTTCCTACGTCTCGGCGGATACATGTCGATGTTCTTCCAAGGATACGAAGAACCCGATTTTGCCGTGCGCGTGATCGCTGCGGGATTCAGAATCCGATTTGAACCCTCACTCACGGTGCGCCACCATTATACCACGCAACTTCGCGACGAGCTGCGCACGCACCAATTTCATGCGCGCAACGAACTTTGGAGCGTTGTGATGCGGTGTCCTCTGCTTCCGCTGCCAGGCATTTGCGCATTTCGGATCATCCGTCAACTCTACTACGCGGTCCGACGGGGTCCGAGGTGGTTATTGCACGAGCCGCGATGGTGTTTCAGGGCGCTCGCCGGCCTCAATAGACCGCTCAAAGAACGGCGCCCGCTTTCGTGGCCGAATTATCGCCGCTGGCTTAGACTCGTCCACAAACCCGAACCGTTCTCGTGAAGATCTGCACCGAACCGTTCTCGTGAAGATTTGCATTTCGGCGACAAACCCCTGTCATCTATATCCTCTCGCGTTGGAGTTGGCGAAAAGAAACGCGATGGGATGCTATTATTCAGGCTACCCGGTCTGGAAACTCCCCCACCCGGGCTCGCTGCCTATACGTGCTCATAGCCTGAGAACCACCATTATTTACGGAATGTTGAAATTCCTTCCAGACTACGCACGCCCTCCCTCGCGCACGCTATTTCTCTGGCAGGACCAGGCCTTCGACCGGTGGGTCGCACGACATCTCGAGCGCTGCGAATATGTGCATGCGTTACCGGGCCAGTGCCTGGCGACCTTTCAGTCAGCACGAAAGCAGGGCATCCGCACGGTACTGAATCATGCCTCGGGGCCGGTCGCGCACTGGGTGGCAGTCATGCGTCCCGAATACGCCCGGGTCGGGCTCGACGTGGCAAAGGTTTCCCCTTACGACGAGGCATATTTCCGACGAGAGGCGCAGGAATACTCGCTTGCAGATTTTCACTGTGCCGCCTCCACGGTCGTACGTGACCAGTTGGTCGAGCGAGGCATTCCGAAGCGCAAGATCTGGATTGTAGGATACGGTGCCGACACAGAAATCTTTCATCCTCGGCATGCGTCCGCGTCCGGTAATTTCCGGATTATCTTCTGCGGTGCGGTTGGACTTCGAAAAGGCATTCGCACACTGCTCGCGGCTCTAGAAAAAGCCGGACGCCAGGTCTGGGAGATGCATTTTTACGGCACCATGCTGCCCGAAGCGAAAACTGAAATCGCTGCCTACACCGGGTCCATGAAGCTTCAATTCCACGGAACCGTTCATCAACACAAGCTCGCGGAAGCATTCCGAGAAGGGACCGTTCTTGTGCTGCCGTCGCTTGAGGAAGGCTTTGGTCTTGTAATTCCGCAAGCTCTGAACTGCGCGCTCCCCTGTATCGTCAGCGATCGGGTTGGAGGCAAGGACCTGATAAAGCATCATGAAAACGGCTCGATTTTTCCGTCAGGCGATGCCGGCGCATTGCTGGCCGAGCTTCGACACTGGGAGCGCGAGACACGGCGTCCGAGTGGCTTGTACCAATGGAAGCAACCCGCACGCGACATGCTCACACTGTGCGAAAGACATCTTTCGTGAAACTGGCGCGCCAAAAAAGCCCTCATCTGCCCCGCCCGGTATACGGTCTTGCCTCCCCCAAAAAGGACGTCAACCGGACTAACCTCGAAGTCACTGCGCCTCGACCGGAGCCAATGGGCACCGTGCTATTCCTGTTGGGCATTCTCGTAACCTCGCTCACGTTAAGTGGAAAGCTATCAACAGACTACGCGCGCCACGCGGCCTACGGGTTTGGCCTCAGCCTCGCAGCCTCGTTCGCCGTCGATCTGCACCGCGGCTTGCGAAACATGATCCGCGCCGATGCCATGGCGCTGGCAGCCCTTTATTTTCTCACCTACTTCGAGTTCCTGTTTTACCAGCCTGACTTCGCACACATGTGTGCCCCACATGCGGCGAAGGCAGCAATTTTAGTAACGGCGTGGGGCTTTGCAGCGCTCGCAGTGGGGCGACATCTCCCAAATGTACGTCGGCACCCTTTTTCAGAACTCTTCACGACGCCTGTGCCGACATCATCGATGGTCTCACTTCTCTGGGTATGTTTCGCCATAGGCACGGCGCATATGCTGATCGCGGTGAATTTCAACGTCGTCGAGATGTTCACCGAACTCATGGCACCGCGCTTTTCGCAGGCGTGGCAACGTGGCCAGTTTGGCGACTGGAAGGCGCTTCTCGTAGAGCTTGGCCTTTTCCTTTATCTGGTCCCGCCCCTCTGCGGCATCATTCTAGCCCGGCGGACCCAATACTCCGCATCGCAACTGGCTACAGTCGCAATTCTGCTCGCGTTTGTGCTCTTTCAAGGCTTCGTTGGTGGCACCCGGAATATTTTTGCCTCTTACCTCGCAACATTTCTGATCGCTTACGCCTTTGCAGCACCTGAGAAGCGCCGGAAAGAAGTCGTAATTGTCGCGGGCATTTGCGCAACCGTCCTGTTTCTTGCAACTCCGATCATACTGCAATTCCGGTCGACAGGCTTCCTCAACTATCTGCGAAACGCCAATTATCGCGCGGAGAGCCCGGAGCGATCGATGTTCATTGATTACAATCTCTTTTCCATCTCCCGGATCACCGAAGTTTTCCCGCACAAGCATGCTTTTCTGGGTTGGGAGATTCCCTACCTTGCCCTCATCCGTCCGATCCCCCGCGCAATCTGGGCGGGCAAACCCGAGGGCCTCAGCTACAGCATCGAAGAGGCGATGGGAGTCGAGGGTCTCACCATTGCTGCCACATTCATTGGAGAATCCTATATGGCGCATGGTATTCCGACGGTGGTAATAACCGGACTCCTCTTTGGTTTTCTGCTTGGCTGGTGGGGACGCCTGGCTTCGCCGAAGAATTCGGATTTGGGCATCTTCATCTATTCCTCGGGATTTTTTGCCGCGGTAATTTCGATGCGCAGCCTATATGTATTCACCACTGCGCTACTGCCGACGCTGGCCGCAGTTTTACTAGGCGCATGGATTGTGAAGAAGCTCGGAGAACGTCAGGCTCGCGAACGATTTCGGATCGCTGAGCAAGATAAAAATCACAAGCGTGCTCACACTTCGCGTTCTTGGCCTTGAGAATTCGCGTCGCTTTCGTATCCGTTTTGCCCTCGCCCTACCAAAGGGATCTCTTCGGCGCTCTCGCAAACCGTGACGAGATAGCTCTTCAAGTTTATTATCTCGAACGTACGACCCCGGATTCCCCGTGGCCGGCAACTCGGCTTCGGCCATTCGAGAGTGTTCTCACGGGATTCTGTCTGCAGACAGGGGGAGTCCGAACCCATTTTAACGCACCGCCAAAACTCAGCGACGTTGATCTCGTGGTTCTAAATTCCCTGATGGCTGCGACGGCCCAATGGCTAATGCGTGTTCAGTTGCGGAACAGAAAATGGGTTTTCTGGGGAGAGAAACTTCGGGGCAACAGTGGAGGAATCCGGAGAAGGCTCCATAGCGCGTTGTGTTCCGCACTCAATGGGGCAACGGCGATTGCGGCAGTAGGAGCCAGAGCAAAGGCCGATTATGAGCGCCGGTTCCCCGGCACTCGAATTTACAATATCCCGTATCACTGCGACCTCGAACGATTCCGTGCCGCCGCCGCTGCAATGCGAGAATCCTCCCCCGCTCCAACGTTTCTTTTCTGCGGACAAATGATTGCACGAAAAGGAATCGATCGCTTACTGAACGCCTTCAACGTCCTTGCATCCGAGCATCCCTCTGTTCGACTGCTCCTCGTCGGCCGCGAAGCCGAACTCCCTTCGCTGCTCGAAAAACTTCCCCTGACGGTGAGAGACCGTGTTGAATATGCCGGCTTTCAGAATCCAGAAAACCTGCCCGGGTACTTTGCCCGCACAGATGTTTTTGTGCTTCCGAGCCGTTACGATGGTTGGGGCGTGGTTGTAAATCAGGCAATCGGCGCCGGGCTCCCAATTCTTTGTTCCGATGAGGTTGGAGCCGGATACGACCTCGTTGTTCATGGAGTAAACGGTGAACGATTCACTGATGAGCACTCGCTGCTCGATGCAATGCGCATAATGACCACGGACGAGAAATATCGTCGAAAATGTGCCGCAGCTTCCGCAGCTTTGGCTCCGGATTGGACTCCGGGGCGCGGGGCGGACAAATGGATCACCGCGATTCGGGAAATCTGCGAAGCGCCATGAAAATCCTGCTCGTCAGTTCCAGTTCCGGCTCACGCGGCGGCGGCGAGCTCCATCTTCTTTATCTCGCCCGAGCTCTCACGATGCATGATCACAAGATTGCATTATGGGTCTCGGAGCATCCGCGAATGAATGAACTGGAGGACCGTTTCCACGAAATTGGTAGCGTCCTCAGGGCACCCTACAGGAACACCTATGACCACCGATTTCGGTGCGTTTCCACCTGTCTCACCGGAGCCGCCATTCGCCCCCTCACGCGGCAATGGCTCGCGTGGCAGCCTGACGTGATTCACTTCAATAAACAGAACCTCGAAGATGGCCTGGATTTGATCGCTACAGCTCGCAAATTGCCGCTTCCGACGGTTTGCACGATTCATCTGACGCAGTCGGCTGGCTTTCTTGGGGCACGGTTCTCCCGGATACGCGATTGGATTGCACGCCGCGAGATTAATCGTTACCCGGGCATCTTCATCGCGATTCAGGATCGGCGCGCCGATGAACTTCGGAAGCTCGTAAGGACTCCAAAGAAAGTTAGCTGCATTCTCAATGCAGTCACGATACCAGAGAGGAAAGCGCTCAGAAAGTGGAGGACTCGCCTTCGCGGCGAACTCGGCGTTAATGATCAAACGTTCCTCGTGCTCGCCCTTGGACGAATGGTTCCGCAGAAGCGTCCGCTGTTATTTCTCGACCTGGCTGAAAGATTGCAGCGCACTATGCCGCAGGCGCGATTCTTATGGATCGGAGACGGTGTGCTGGCCGCTGATTGGGATAGAGTTGTGCGGGAGCGCCGCCTGAGCGCGTTTGTTCGGCGAATGCCGTGGCAGGTCGAGGTGTTTCCACTGCTCGCGGCGGGGGATCTTCTTCTTCATGTCGCCGAATATGAAGGTTTGCCATTGGCGGTAGTGGAGGCGATGGCGGCAATTCTTCCTGTAGCATTGACGCCGAACCTGATCCACGACATTGGGTATTTTCGGGAGCGGCGTGAACTCTGTCTCGAGATAGGGAAAGGGTTGGAGACCTCCCTCTGGGAGCGGAAGAATCTCCGCACGATTGCAGAACGGGGCCGTGAAGCCGTTGAAAGGGAATTTTCCCTGGAGCGCATGGGCGCTCTCTACGAAACACTCTACCAAAAAATCAGACGACACGCAGACCCAAAATCCGCGTAGCGTCGGCTCTTTCTGTCAGAGCACAAAGCTGCCGTTCTCTGCAGCGGCAAATTTTGCGGTCAACTCCGTATAGTCCGCAACGTCCTCCGCGAGCAATTCCCGGAGATAGGCGTCTGCTTTCGGTGGGATTCGTGCTTCTTGCGCGGGATTGATCTTTTCCCGTATATGATCGCCGAGGTATCTCGGACCGGTCGGCACTCCCAGGAAGCGATGAATCGCCGACAAAATCCTTTCGGGCTCGCCCGCGATTGCACGAAAATCTCCGACGAAAAGATAGCCCGGCCGCAGTTCGGCATGCCAATTCTCGATCATGGTCGAATACGAACCGAGTTTCCTTTGCCCCGCTGCCCTGAAAAACTTCGCCATTTCCTCTTGAGTCACACTTTGGGGATCGACCCCGCCACGAAGCAGATCCTTCCGCGCATGCGACCACGCGCGGTCGATCGGATCGCGCACCATCAGGATTGCCTTGATGTCTGGACTGAGCAGCACGATTTCGTGGATGATCGCGCGGGGGAGTCCCGCATACGATGCCGTCGACTCCCCGCGCACAGTGGGTCTATAAAAACGACCTGTTTTGCGCAGGCAATCATACGTTTTCTTAATCCAGCCGCGTGGGCTGTCTGAAAAAGCTTCCAGATAATCCTCGAGTGTCTCGAATCCACGGTCGTCCTCGCCCGCGCTATCGAATTTGTTAAAGTAGTAGAGCTCCTTTTCGATAGGCAGAAAGATTGAAGGGTGGGTCTTCAAATTGTGATGCAGCCAGGTTGTACCTGTTCGCTGCGGCCCAATAATCATGAAATCCGGGAAATGGGATAGCCTCGGCGACGTCCCGCCCACCCTGACATGACGAAGCTTCGCACGGACGGCGGCGGTTAAATGTCTTGATTTCAATTGCGAAAACAGCGGTTAGAGATTGTAGAAAACAGCTACTCTAGGCTGGAATTTTCAGCGTGACCAGTTCTGGAAGCAGCATGCAGGATTTCCATTCTTCTTTGATGCCGACCGGCGCCATTGCCCCAATTATCCTTTTTTTCGAACCCCCGCTCAAGCAGCAAACCGGAGGGCTGCAGGCAGCGCTGGAGAGTCTGCGGACAGCTTTGCCAAATGCCGGAATTAACCCGGTCGTATCGTCTTCGATACCCGAGAAACCGGATTCACAAACGATTGCTCATTTCCATGGCCTCTGGCAACCGTCCCATGCCATGCTGGCTGCACGTTGCCGCTCGCGCGGAATCCCTTACCTTGTGTCCACCCACGGGATGCTTGAGCCATGGGCATGGCGTCACAAGCGCTGGAAGAAACAGCCCTACTTCTACCTGATCGAACGTCGCTTTTTGACCGGGGCCCGATACCTGCTCGCAACGGCCGAAGCAGAGGTCAGCCATCTCGCCGGCTTCTTCCCAAGGGCCGACATTCAACTCATATCGCTCGGTATAACCGGAGACGCGCGACCAGATTACGCTTCGGCACGTTTGCACTTCGGGTGGAGAGATGATGAATGGATTCTCCTCTTTTTATCGCGAATTCACGAGAAAAAGGGGCTCGAATTACTTCTCGACGCCCTTGCGGCTCTCGAACCCGCGCGACCGCCCTCTCTACGTCTCGTGATCGTCGGCGGCGGAGAACCGCAATACGTGAATCGCCTGAAAGCACGATGCGCTGCCAAGAAGAGCAAACTACCCAGAATTGAGTGGCACGGCGAACGATGGGGTATGGAAAAGTGGAGCTATTTCCAGGGCGCAGATCTTTTCTGTTTACCCACACACTCCGAAAACTTCGGCCTTGTCGTACTGGAAGCCTGTCAGGTCGGTACGCCGCCCCTCACGACTACCGCAACGCCCTGGACCTCAATGCTCAATGAAGGTCGCGGATATATTGCCGAACCGGACTCGGAATCGGTAGGGAGTGCGCTCAGAACAGCATTTCAGGATGGCAAAGCAGACGCTGCACGACGTGAATCCCTTGCCAGATGGGCCCACACCACTTTTTCATGGGACCTACTCGCCGAAAGGTATGCCGCTCTTTATCGAAGAATCGCCAGCACGCACTAGGAAATCCAAACCACAGCTAAGCTGACTCGACCGCCGCTCGAAAAGGCAGGATCGAATTGCCCGTGTGATCGGTTGCTTCGAGGGCTGGCGCTACGCGAGCAGCTTTTCAAGAATTTCTCCTACCATATTGGGATTCGCCTTTCCACGCGAGAGCTTCATCACCTGTCCCTTCAGAAAGTTGATGGACGCCTGTTTGCCGCCCCGATAGTCCTCCACAACTTTGGGGTTTCCAGCGATTACCTGCTGGCAAAGCTGTTCGATCGCACCAGCATCGCTCACCTGCTCCAAGCCCTTGTCCTTTACCACCGCGGCGGCTCGCTTCCCGGTTGAGAACATTTCGCCGAAGACTTCCTTCCCCTGTTTGCTGCTGATCTTGCCTGCATCGATCAGCATCACAAGCTCGTCCAGAGCATCTGGTTCGATCGGACAGTCATCGATCTCCATAGACGCAGCCCCGAGTTCACTGAGGAGATCATTGAGGACCAGGTTGGCAATATTCTTGGGCTTCTTCGAATCTCTAGCCGCAGCTTCGAAAAACCGGGCCAGTGCGAGGTCATCGGCGAGCACAACCGCGTCGTATTTGCTGATCCCGTATTGATCGACAAATCTCTGCCGCTTTGCGGATGGCAACTCAGGCAACCGATGTCGAACCTCAGATATCAGCGTCGCCGTCCGAACCGGCATCAGATCCGGGTCTGGAAAATAGCGGTAATCGTGATCCGACTCTTTTTTTCGCATCAGGAATGTCTGACCGGCTGCATCGTCCCATCGCCGCGTTTCCTGTTGAAGCGTTTCCCCACGTTCAATCGCTGCAATCTGGCGCTCGATCTCGAAAGTCAGCGCCTCCCGCACGCCACTGATGGAATTCATGTTCTTGATCTCGATCTTGGCGCCGAACTCCATCTGTCCCTCGGGTCGGACGGAGACGTTGCAGTCGCAACGGAGTTGTCCCTTCTCCATGTCAGCATCGCTGACTCCTCCGTATTGGAGGATCTGCTTGAGGGAGGTAAGCGTGGCAAACGCCTCTTCGGGCGAATCAATTTCAGGCTCGGTGACAATCTCCATGAGCGGAGTACCCGCCCGGTTAAAATCGATGCCGGTATTGTTTTCAAAGTGGAAGCTCTTGGCTACATCCTCTTCGAGATGGATCCTGACAAGCCGCACTTTCTTACCGGGATTCAGAATTTTTTTCCGCGCGTCCTTCGGATAGGCTTCGTCGACAAGCGGAACCTCTCCGCCGAGACAGATTGGTCTGTCATATTGGGAGATCTGATAGTTCTTCGGCATGTCCGGATAGAAGTAATTCTTCCTGTCGAACTTACAGACCTCCGGAATGTCGCAGTCGAGCATGAGCCCCGTAAGAGCGGTCATTCGCAACGCCTCAGCGTTCATCACCGGCAATGCGCCGGGCATCCCCAGGCAGACGGGACAGGTGTTTTGATTCGCCTCCGCGCCGAACTCGACCGGACAGGCGCAAAACATCTTGCTTTTCGTTTTCAACTGCACGTGTACCTCGAGCCCAATTGTCGGGATAAATTTCATCGAATGGTCGACCATGCAGGGCCTTCCGCAACGTTGTCAATCCCGCGCAGTCGGCGCCATCTCAGTGGAGGCAGGGGCGGATCTGCCCTTGAATACCAGCGCCTGCTCAAGCGCCTCATCCAACTTGAAATGCGCCACCAATTCGGCGAGTTCCGGGTCATTCGCGGCCGCTAGAACGTTCGGATTGCGAAGCAGGCCGAAATAGTCGCCCCGAGCGAGTTGATCGGTAATCTCCGCATCCGAAGCCAGAGCCACCATCCGCGGATGCGAGGTGATGACCTGAGCGCCTGGATAAGCGAGAAAACGATCGATGCAGTCCTCGTCGGATATGAGCAGTGCCACTCGAGTCAGCGTTGTATAAACCCTTGAAGGTAAGGGATCGATCGCTTGGACAACGGCGCCCGTTTGCCCCTCGTCCATGGACTTCTTCAAGCTCGCAAGTCCGCGCACCAACCCGCTCACTTCCCGCCGACGCTCGTCATCTTCTTGTGCGCCATACTCTGCCTCCGCCTTGCGAGCTGTGGCCAGCACCTCAGTCTCCGCAACCGTTCCCAGCACTCTTACTCCGATCAACGCAAGCCATGTGAGAAAAAGTCCGAACAATAGCCCAATCACTGCTCCACCGAGGCCATAAAATACGCGCAAAGGAGCAAAACTCTGATGGTCCGTGCGTTTTAACAAAACTGCGGAGATTCCATTTACCGCGACGTAGATTGTCAGGCCCAATAGCAGTGCGCTCAAGACGCCCGCCAGGAGCTCGGGAATGCCAACCTCGTTAAGAAACGGAACAAAGAGCCCTGGATTCCATCGAACCACCGCATAAGCCAATACAAGTGCGATCAATCGCAAAACCTGGCGCACGATTCCGAGACGCCACCCGTGAATCACCTGAAAAATTATCAGGAACGCGGCTGTCAAAAAAAAGAGCGCCCGCCACCAGTCAATCATTGAAAATCATCGGCCTTCTTGTTTCAAGGACGGCTGCGATTCTACACATTCTTGATCGCGACGCAATGCACGATCGATCAGAAGGCTCGGCACAGTAAGGAAAATGCCGTCAGCACCCGAGACGGTCGCGCCTTCAAGGAATCGTATACCGACTGGAAACATTTCAGATCGATGTGAAGAGCATAAATAAAGGGTCTGACTGGACGTCAGCAAGTTATGACGCGAAAAGTAACGCATGTGGTTACGCAGAATTCTTACTTGTGTCGGCTTGATTATGATTGGAGAGAGCATCGTCGTCTTGCTTCGGCCGCGGCGTTACATCAGCCTCTGGCGCGGGGGTCCGACATCCGTCCGCCGCACGGTGGACTGGTTTGCGGATCATCCTCACGAAACGCGTGCACTTGGCATTCTCGAACTCGTCTTCGGACTGCTTCTCGCGCTTCGGGAAACAGACCAGGAATCGAGTTCGTGAAGGCAGCGACAGAACTTAAGGGAACCCATCGAACAATCAGAAATTCGGTCCGTTGCAGAAATCGCTGCGTGAAGGCGGTCGCGAGAAAGCCAAAATCAGTGTTTCATGCTTGAGAACCAGGAAAAATCGAGGGGCCCGCATTCCCGCTAAAATATTCGGAGGGCGATTGCTCGCTCCACCCACCGTGATAACCATTTAGCGGAAATTCTCTGCAGCAACAGCAGGGTCGGGACTCTGCGGGTTCCAACGGGTTGCCAAAACGTTTAACGCCCAGAAGCCTTTGCTGTTTTTCTCCGGTCTCTGCGTATCAGGCGGACGATTTCGTCCGGATCGAGGATCACTGCCTCGTTTCGCCGGCCATGGAAAGGATCTACGTGAATCGCCCGATTTACCCCAATCAGCACACCGTCGGTGTTGATCAGCGGCCCGCCACTGTCTCCCCGTCTCAACGGAGCTGTGTGAAGAATGTGTTCATCACCCAAGCCCAGAATCACGCCAACGGAATCGCCACCACTTGCTCCTGCCGCCAGCACCAATTCGCCCGCATTTGGACTGATCACTGAAACCGGGAAACAGGTCTTTCGGGGTCGCCCTTTCAAGAGCGCGAGATCGCGACCATCGTCAGCCCTCCAAACCTCACGCGCGAGCTCATACCCAAAACCGTCCGCCTGGGCGTGAACAAGCAGAACGGGCATTCCTATTTCAATCACATGTGAGGCGGTGATGTAATAGCCGTCCTCGGAGATCGCCGCGGCGAGCCCCCCCCCGATAGCCGGACGGTTGCCGACGATCTCTACGATATATTCATTAGCCACTTCCTCGTTCTCCAAAATCCTCACTCCGGAGGCCCCTGAAAATGCAAACGTCGTATTCGCCCGTATCCACGCCACGAGCGAGTCCAGTTTCTTCTGTGCGATCGGCGCGTTTTCAATCGAGTCTGTCTTATCGCGAATCGGAGCCTCGATAATAGCTGCACAGCCGCATACAAGAACGGCTGCGCCACACGCAAAACAAGGCAGTGAGACCGATCGAAACAGACACTTCAAGAAGTTTAGCTTCTTCTAATTCGTTCTGAAAGTCCAACGCTCAACCGGTATCTTCCCACTAATTCTCAAAAAGAGACTTGAAAATGTGCCTTCCCGCGAGAGACTTCGAGCTTCCAGCAGGACGGGAAATGTCGGGCCGTAGCACAGCTTGGTAGTGCGCTTGAATGGGGTTCAAGAGGTCGCGAGTTCGAATCTCGCCGGCCCGAATTTTAACACGTTCAATCTCAGAATCTTACAGAACAGATATGAGCAACGCAGAAATCTGCGGTAGCCCTGTTTGGTAGCCCGCGTGCTGCAAATCCCGGTGCCCGTCCGGAGAGGTCCCGTCGAAAAAAAGCCCATCGATCCGACGAAACCCGCAGTCTGGAAGCGTGCGTACGCCTATTATATTATTTCACGCTGGAATCCTACGAGTTCATAGAGCGGCTCTAACGCCACGAAACGAGAATCAGCGGCGCCAAACCCAGCATCACAGGCGACCGCTGGCTCAAGCTGACACTCCACGAGCTGGTCGAGTTGCATGCCGCCAAGGTGGTGGCTCTATACCATGACAGCCGCTGCAACTGGCAATGTCGTCACCGGTCGCAATCGCGGCTGGCGCAAAGCCGTCCGCTTCGCGCTCACTGAAAACCCGGTTTACGCCTACTCTTAGGACAAGCCACAAGTACGGAATTCTTCCGGCTGGTCTGTGAAGCCGCGGAGCATGAACAGGTTGAGCCGCTGCCGGAACGGCAGACGATCATATCTTATAACCAATGCCATACAAACAAACAAAACCTATCTATCCCGCCCTTCTTTTTTTTCCTGAGTTTCCGGGTGGTCAAGCGCCGGAAGGTGCCTGCCGGTTCGAAGATCCTGGCCGACGAGGAGGTCGTCCTCAAGCGCAAGGGGGCCTACGAGGGAAAGTATCCCGAGCGGATGCGCCGGGTGCGCGCCCTGGTCGTCGTGGACGGGAAGGAACGCGAGATGGAGTTCCTCACCAACAACATGGAATGGGCGGCCTCCAGCGTGGCCGACCTCTACCACTGCCGCTGGGAGATCGAGGTGTTCTTCAAGCAGATCAAGCAGACGCTCAATCTCGCCGACTTCCTGGGGCACAATGCCAATGCGGTCCGCTGGCAGATATGGACGGCGCTCCTGGTCTTTCTATTGCTTCGCTTCCTGGCGCACCTCTCGCGGTGGGGGCAGCTGGTCTTGGTGCGGGTCACCCAGAAGACCCCGCGCAGGAACAGGTCGAAGAGGTGGTCGAAGTCCACGTAGGCGCGGTCGAACACCACGATCTCCCCGGCCCGGATCCCCGCACAGACCTCGCGGGCGCGCTTCGGGTCGCTGTGGCGGGCGGTGTCCACGATGGCGAAGCGCGGAAGCAGGCTGTGGAGGTCCAGGCGCCTTGCGGCGGCGGTGGCTCGCCCAGTCCATGCATCGTGGATTCGACGGTGATCGAACTGGTGGCCAACTGGCCGAGAAGCTCTTCTGGGCGATGTGGATCGTGCGCCGGAAGCGCCGGGCGACGCCACGCCCCATGCCGCCGCGCGAGAACTCCGGCGCGAGTGTCTGCAAATGGCCGAGCATCGCGGCGGGCCGGTTCCGTCCCGCATGCGAGAGCGTGTTGCGCGCCGGCGGCGTCGCGCCCCGGATCGCAGAGAGCGGCCCGCCGTGGATCGAGAGCGAGTCGCACACATCGTTGAGTCCGATGCAATGGGTGAGCTGCGCGTAGAGCATCGAGACCACATGGCTCCACGCCGAGAACGTCCGGCACATCGGGGCCACCCCGCACTCCCTCGCGAGCTTGGCGGTCAGATGGACGGGAATAAGATTGCAGACCTGACGCAGTAAGGTGAACATCGACTGTGGACGTTGGGTGTTGGATTTTTTCTTCACACCCTGCCGAGTGGCAGGTAGTCCCACCCGCGTCCACCACTTTTTCCACTGCTAGACTTCAGAATCCTATGGGATGCTTGTGATTTTTTTCAGTTCTTGATGCGCGGCAGTATACCAACTCCCGCGCGTCGCGTTTGTCGGTTTTCACCCGCCCACCTCGCCCATCCCAACGCTGCAGCGCGACGACGTAATTGATCACGCCCAGTGAGCTGAAGTGCCGATGAAGACCGTAGCCACACGGGCCAGCCTCGCCCCATCGGCCACTTGCTTTGCGATCCAGCCCAGACACCGCTGCCAACTCATCCGCTGCGCCGGTTGGGGAGCCTCCCGCCTCCCTGCCGACACACCGTGATCTGTGTCGCGCCAAAGACCCGCTTCTCTTTGTGTTCTTGCTATTCATAAGAACCGACAGGTTGGCACACCACGCGCCTCCTGTCGGCTCATGTCGGCTCATGTCATCTTTTGTCCCTTTTGTCCCTATTTTAGAGCCTATCCAAAAACAGTTTTCGGATAGGCTCTTGGATGCGTTAAAAACCTCAATTCGTGAAGCTCAACTATTGATCAGCAATTCACCATTCTGGCGGCAACTTATTGCTGCCGGTCATTGTACCATTTCATCCTGATCGTAGCTTCATCGTGGTCTGTTTTTTCCCCGGAATCCAATGTAAGGCTTTTCGCAAGTTCCTGCCGATCCGATATTATATAGCTAGCCCGTTTGCTGGCGTCAATATCCGTTTTCTTGCCTTGGCTTTCTTCCAATCTCGCCAATACTTCCGCCTCCACCGCACCACAGGTATTATCCAAGAACTTAACATCCAGATCCAACAATATTTTGATGTTGGAAGCTTTTCCATTTGGTTTATTACCGGTTAGGGTGAGTGAAGCGGAATCAGTTTTGGAATCTTTAGAAACATAGAACGTCCAGGCAAAAGAAACATTGATCTCACGCCGGTTCTTATCGCTGGTAAAATGTCCGTCATCATCCAATATCGTACAGCTTCCTTCCACCGTACATTTACGGTAATCGGTTAACGGTTCTTCCAGAATAATATTTTTTTCCGTTCTATCCTGGTTTACGGTCACAGATACGGTGGTAAGACCGGCATCGGATTCCTCTCCCAGCAAAGCTCGTATTTCATGAACTCCGTAGGCAACACCGGCCACTTCATACCTTCCTTCCCGATCGGTATAGGTAGTCTTCCCATCAATCATTATCGAACATCCCACCGCACGTTTCCCGTCCGACAAGCTCACGATACCAAAAACTTCGCCTCGTTGTTCTATCTGTTGCCAGCGGTGCACCGTTACCTCTTCCTCTCGTTCCGTACGGAATAACAGCTCCGTGGCATAACCGTAAAATCCTCCCTGTTCGGGATTATCCCAATATAATAAAATAGAATCCGGGCTTACCGCCGAGCTTCCCTCTACATTTTCTAGGATGCTGTGGTCGTTTCGGGACTCCTTATCCGCGCGGTCTGCCGCAAAAGTATTGACGATCTGAGTAGCGATATTATCTCTGGCATTTAACAACCAAGCTAAACTGCCGGTTTCTTCCTTTACCGCTTCCTTTAGCGCTTCGTGCAAGAATTCTCCGGCCGCCCGTCTTTCCTCCGCCGTAAAGTAGTACAAACCGTCAAGGCCGGCTTGTTGTATTTGCGCACCCTCTTCTATATCCTCCACTTCCAGATCGCCCTCGATGTGTAGGCTTCTACTGTTCATACTCATCCAGATCGTCGATGAACAAACACCGGGAGTGGAATCGTTCGCCCAACTTCCATCCTGCACTTTCGGATTAAAACAGATGGTTGGATCTGTGTAGCAATAGAGCCGGTAATGTCCACGTCCGTTCAGGGCCCGCACGTCGGACGCAATCTGCTCCAATTGATCCCTGATCGCCTCCGTTTCAAGCAAAGGATCCGGTTTGATTATCAATGGAGGCCGGACCTGAAATTCCGGCGATTCCGAGGTCGGAGGAAATCCATAGAGTGTATACGCCTTTTTCTCGGGTGAGATCAAGACCTCTCCGTAAACCGTTTCTTCTACGGTTTGGGTAATTATTCCCGGCCACATGTACCGCAAGGCATGCTCATCGACATGCGGACTCGCGCTTCGTTTGATATTATCCATCAAACGTTCCTCTGAAGCCGTGTTATGGGTTACCTCATCAAAGTTCCTGGTCATGATGCCGGAATGACTGTAATTCTGGGCCGGAGAGGTCGTTCTGAGCAAAGAGCCGATCAGGCCGTACCCTCCGGGTATTACAACAACATCTCCTTTAAAAGCATTGATGAACTGAGGCGGTGTTATTTGTAGCCTGGTTTCTGCCGTGGCCTGACAGGAATAGTTTTCCGGATAGCTATCCGGTAAGTTATAAGGATCACATTCCCCTCCCAGTACGACCGGTTCGTCGGCCTGTGTAGAGCGCTCCATACCTTCGTTCTTCTTCGTTTTCTTGCCTGCAGTTGATCCCACCATGGTACTCCTGATCTCAAATAAGGCCTCTGCTCTTACCGGCAATCCGACAGGCGTTTTTCCAAACAGATATAGGGTGAAAAACTCCGCATTGTCCGGTATCATATCCCTGCCCACCTGAACCTCGATTTTCATTTCTGAATTTCCGGGAATTTCAATTTCCGGCAGTTTGGAAATGGGTGAAAGCTCGGGGCGTTTCCTGGTAGAGGTGGAATAACCCCTTACGCGTTTCCGAGATAATTTGAGGGGATCCTTTTCCAAGTTCCTGACCGTAAGCTTACAAAGGAAATGTTCCCCATTGTTTTTTTCATTTTCTTTCCGTTGAGCATACCGTTGATTATTAACAGGCGGAACGATAAAGCCTCTTTTCTTACATGATGCATAGATGTTCTCGATTACCAAAGAGCGGGTAATGGTAATGGGTTCCGAAAAGCGCTTCGTCCTCACCCTGATTATAAATTGCTGAAAGTCAGTATTTTGATCCATAGCACTGCGAAAAGATTGGGTAAGGTAGGGTACGCGGGTGCGCTTCCGGACACCATTGCCGAGATCCCACTCGTACACTTCATCATCTTCGCCGGTCCCCAACTGATCGAGCTTAATTCTGTTGAGGTCGGCTCTACCTTTGGGAAATATATTGCTGCCATGCAGCGCAAAGGTGATCCGGTATAGGTCATCGACATATTTACCGGTCTGTAAGATGGGTAGTTGTCGCCTCGCCAACTGTAGTTGTTTTTTCTCCGACTCGCTTAGTTCATCTTCTTCAGGTTTACCCAATATCTCCATTGCAAGAGAAGCGACCGGCACATAAAGGCTTTTTACTTCCGGCACAGAACCTACTGTACTGACGATCTGTATCAGGTATTCTCCGGTGTCTTTAGCCTGGAAATACTGTTTAGAGCCAAACATGCCGTTAATTTTGATATTGGCCTGTTCTTCCTTATCCCACGGCTGATCACCCAGAGTTAGGACTTCTATACAGAAAGATTCTCCGGGTTTAGGTTGCTGTGGTGTAATGACTACTTTTCCGATTTGGTTGATTGGAGTTTGTGACATGGTTTTCATAGTGTGGTTTTCCTGTATTGATTTTGATTTTTGGGACTTCAACTGGCCAATTTTCCTGTGCTGATTGCTGACCAGGGGTTCACAGGTGCGTTTTCGCCGTTGCGAGAAATCTTTTTTCCTCTGCGACGATCCCCTGCAGCGTCCTTGCAGAAAAACTGCCAGAAGTTTGCATTTTCACGGCGGGGAGTGCCCGTGAGCTCTATTCAAATTGTGGCGGAACCGGGCACGGCGGGCCGCAGTGATGAAGGACCTCCCAATGGCATCAAGGATGTACAGTCTCCTTTAGAACCTTGCCGATCAAGCCGACGCCCAATCACCTGCAGGTGAAAGCGAGAAATTCTTGGTCGCCGCGGTCGCGGCATTTAAGGCGGGTGAAGCCAAACTCGCTGATGTCGCTAGGGCGGCTGGAAGATGAGGCGAGGATAAGCCGCAGGAACGAGGGTTTGCCGCAGCCTGATCTCCTGCCAGCGGCAGATTGCGCCCGAAGCGCACAAAGCTTTGAGAGGGCGTCTTGAGAATTTCGCCCATAAGCAAAGCGTAATCTCTCGATCATCTAGCGTGACGAGTGACGAAGGCATGGAGATGAAAAGGCATCAGCATGCAGGCGCGAGACGTCTGGCCACGTTGACCATCCGGCTCTCCGGCAGCGGCCGGACTCCTTCGCACCCGCCTTGTCATTCACCCCAATGCGCTCTCGCGCGGCCCTCCCTGCTTTTTTGGGCGGTATATAAATAATGTGATCCGATCGGCAGAGCGCTGCGAATGTTATCGGTGACCTGTGCATTTCCACTGCGGGTCGCTCATTCTATCATGCATCCATCCAGTAAATTTTTCTCTAGTGTTGCTACATCCGTAGCAGCGATAACAATGCTGCTTCTTAGCAATCCTTTCGCTCATGCCCATCCGACGGGGGAGGATAATAGTGATCACAACGAGTCGCATCTCATCGCGGACGAAGTCGAGGGAAGTGGAGCGCTCGAAACTAAGATCGCGCTTTGGCAGAAAAGGTTTTTTGAGACTGGAAGTCGCCGTTTCGCGATTGAGCAGCTTGGCTGGCTTTTTTATCGAGAAGGCTCGGCGCGAGAGCGATGACCACTTTTACGACCGTGCAGTGGCATGCTCGAACATGCTTGCGGAGGAATCCCCCCGAATTGGCGCTCGACGCGCTGCTGATTCACGGCCACGTCCGGCTCCAACGCCACGATTTCTCGGGCACCGAACGCGCGGCCTGCGAACTCGTTGAGCGACGCGGAAACGCGTTTGACTACGGTCTCCTCGGAGATGCGCTGCTGGAAACCGGAAGGATCGAACCTGCCGCAGAAGCGTTTCAGAATGCCTTCTTACGTCCGTGCAGCGGAGCTGCGGTGGATGAAGGGGGATGTCGAAGGATGTCTGGAAATGATGCATTACGCGATCCGCTCAGGTTCGACCCGCCAACCCGAATCGCTGGCCTGGGTTCACAGCCGTTTCTCGAATTTTCTACTTCTGAGCGGTCATGTGGAGGGAGCACTTGTGGCGGCGGACCGCGCCCTGGAACTGGTGCCGCAGTATGCTCCTGCTCTCCGCGCCCGCGGGCTCGCGCTCATGGCGACCGGAAATTACACAGCAGCCGAAGAGCCGCTGACGCTTGCCGCGAAATCTGTGGGAGAACCGGGCTATCTCTGGCCGCTTTGGTAATGTCTTACGATGTTGGGGCGCAGGGAAGCGGCGCGGGTATTGAAAGAGAAGCTGGACGCGACCGGGAGTAAAACGCGATCCGCGGACCTACTCGCTTTTCCTCGCAACGATAGGTGAGCAAACGGCAGCTGCCGTGAGTCTTGCGCGGCAGGAAGTTTCGAACCGCAAAGACGCCTACACTCTCGATGCATTGGCGTGGGCCCTTCAATCCTCCAACTTTTCAGACGTTGCAATCTGGTAAGAAGCGCGAGCATTGAGCGAGAAAGCGCTGGCAGTGGGGGTGCAGGATCCTCATGTGCTTTTGCATGCCGCGGTAATTAATTTGCGGACTGGCCACTATGAGGCCGCCTGCGGCCAATTGAGAAAATCGGCCATCTAAAGACCGAGCTGCTTTCATCCGAACAGGGGATTCTCGAAGACACCATTTCCCGGATCGCGTCAGCGACTTGAACCTCATCCGAGAAACCCGGTCAGCATTAATTGCAAGTCCCCTCTCATTACGAATTCCAAACCAGAAACCAAAAACCAAACACACAAGAAAATGCCGGCAAAGAGACGGGCAAGCTCGACCTCTGGCTTGGGCTCAATTTTCTCTGCGCGGTGATCGGCGCATTCGCCGTCAAGCTCGCCGTGCCCATCGCGCAGAGCGGCGACGCGCAGCGCGCATCGCGGCTCATCTACGAGGACAAAATTCCGCTCGCCTTCGGCTTTCAAGCCGTGCGGCTGATCTACGGAAAAGGGTAATACAAGCTCTTCAAAATCGTGAAGCCGGGCGCCGTCGCGACGCGGGCTCGGAGACGGCAAGGCGTGCTCAGGCTGACCCCGACGCTTTTCTCACGACCGACAGATCGAGGACGTCAAAGATCGAATATTTGTGGAGACACGCTCTTTTCCCTCCTCCACCCTCCGAAGGTGGGGCAGAGCGTGGTAGCCCCTGTGGTAGCCCCGGCGAAAAAATCGCGTGCCGCTCCGTGCCTGAGGACGGCGGCGTGAAAATCGGAGAGATCAGGTAGTTTGAAAATCCGAGGCGAAAAAAGAGGGGGTGCGATGAGGGTGGCGGAGGCGGATTTCAGGGTTCGAGGCGGTCTTTCATCCGATAGCTGGTGCCTTCGATGACGACGGTTTCGGCGTGATGAAGGAGTCGGTCGAGAACGGCGGCGGTAATGGTGCTGTCACCGTTGAAGATGGAGGGCCATTGCTTGAAGGCTTTATTGGTGGTGAGCACGATGGAACCACGCTCGTAGCGCTGGCTGATGACCTGAAAAAGGAGATCGGCACCGCGCTGGTCAATGGGCAGATATCCGACCTCGTCAAGGATGAGCAGAGCGGGAGAGAGGTATTTGCGCAGTTCGGCCTTGAGCGCGCCTTTGTGCTGGGCAGCCGAGAGGGTGTTGATGACGTCGATGGCATTGGCGAAGACGACGTTGTGGCCGCGCTGGCAGGCGGCGTATCCAAGCGCGGAAGCGATGTGTGTCTTGCCCAGGCCGACGAGGCCCAGGAGGACGACGTTGGCTTTGTCCTCGACGAACTGGAGGCGGAAGAGATCCTGAACCTGGAGGCGATTGATTTTCCTGGGCCAGTCGAAGCGGAAGCTTTCCAGGGTCTTGATGACGGGAAAGCGGGCATTCTTGATTCGTCGGAGCGTGGCGCGGTCGGCCCGCAGAGCGGCCTCGCCTTCGATGAGTTGGGCGAGATAGTCGAGGTGGGAACGCTCTTCGCGGGCGGCGCGGGTGGCCAGAGGGGCGCTGTGTTCACGGATAAAGGGCAGGCGCAGGTATTCGAGGTGGCGATCGAGGGTAGCAATGTCGGGCTGTGTGGACTTCATGGATTTGCAGGTGCGCCGGGACTGTCGGCGGGTTCGTAGAGGCTGAGGTCGGCGGTGCCGAGTTCGACTTCCAGGAGGTCGGCCCGGCGGGTGAGATGAAGCGGCCCCGGGACCGGCGAGAGGCGTTGGCGCTGTTCGAGGATGTTGGCGATGTATTCGCTGGAGAAGGCCTCGAATTCGAAGGCGTCCTCGAGAGCACGGACGACGTTGTCTTTTCCGTAGATGTCGGCCAGGGCCATGATCTTCGTAATGTGGACACGGGCGTTGAGGCGGCGTTGCTCGAGCCGGCGATGGTATTCTTCCGCCCGCGGACAGAGGGCGTAGAAGCCCAGGAGGAGGTGCGCCTGGCGGGCCCGGCGGCGCTGGTCGAGGAGTTCTTTTACATGATCGGGATTTTCGAAGTCGCGGTGGCGCTCGTAGCTGCGTGGATGGGTAGCGACGAGGTTCCCGGCATGATAGAGACAGAGCCGATCGGCGTAAGCCTTCAGAGTAAGACGCTGCGAAGCGTACAGGGAAGGCACGGAGTAGCGATTGGTGTCCAGCACGACGCGGCAGCGGTTGGTGACGCGAACGGTGCGGACCACGCCGGTGTCGGCAGGTAGCGGAGGAAGAGGTTTTAAACGCTGTTGTTCTTCCGCAAACAGATCGATGGGACGTTTTCTGGTTTCGCCGTGGATGCGGACGTTGGCAATCGAGTCCATCCATTGGCGGGCAGCGGTATTCAGCGCGCCCAGGGAGTCGGGCAGTTCGAGTCCGCACAGGAAGTTCTTTTTCACGTAGCCGACGGCGTTTTCCACACGACCTTTTTCATGGGCCTTGCGGACATTGCAGGCGGCCGGGGAGAAGCCGTAGTGAGCCGCGAAGTCGAGGTATCGTGGGTGAAAAGTGGCCTTCTCACCAACGGGATGGCTGAGGACGCCTGTCTTTAAATTATCAATGTTTTGTTCCCGGACGAAATATGTGCCCTGACCGTCTTAAGCACCTGATGCTCAGAAACCGAACCCCGCAGCACGGCACATAATAATCTTGCCGCAACCCCCGGCAGTTTCCGTTCCCTTGGTCCCGGAAAGGAAATTGCCATGTTAGAGAACTACTATTCAAAACCACAAACGATTGACCGCATCCGAGCCCATTGGCTTGGTGAACCGATTGAGCGCTATGTCACTTGGTTGCATGACCAAGGTTACGCGGCTCGCAATGTATTCCGCCGCGTTCCGTTGCTCCTCCGTTTTGGAGCTTATGCCCAGGCGCGAGGCGCCAAAACTTGGTCGGATCTTCCGCCGCATTTGCAGGGCTTCGTCAAGGATTGGGTTCGTGACCACGGTGGAAACTGTCGGATGGAGCGAGCGCGAAAGAGTGTCGCCAACGCGGTGCGGGGCCCGGTCGAACAGATGCTGCGGCTTCTTCTGCCCGATCTTGCCGGGACCGGGCGAAGCCGTCCCTTCCCGTTCACCGATCAAGCGCCGGGATTCCTGGCGCATCTGCGTGAGGAACGAGGGCTGCGTCCCGCCACACTGTTGAGTTATCGGCACTGCCTGCGCCACCTGGAAGTTTACCTTCACGAGATCAGAGCCGATTCGGTGAAAGAGCTTTCGCCTGCCATTCTGAGCGCCTTCGTCACCACGCGTAGCGAGGCTTGGGGAATGTCTATGTTAAGCAGTCTTTGCGGCGTCTTGCGCGTATTCCTGCGTTATCTCTACCGTGAAAAACTGGTTCCGCAGGATCTTGGCCCGAGTATTGAAAGCCCAAGGCAGTATCGCCTGTCCAGTATTCCGCGGTCCATCTCCTGGGCGGAAGTAGAGCGCATGCTGGCGGCCGTGGATCGGCGCAGCGCTGTGGGCAAGCGCGATTACGCGATTTTGCTGCTGTTAGTCACCTATGGGCTGCGGGGTCGCGAAGTGACGGCACTTACCTTGGATGACATTGACTGGGAACGTGAGCGACTGCGGGTTCCGGAACGCAAGGCCGGACATTCCACTGCCTACCTATCGACGGCCGGCGCGGAAACGTGAAGGTCGGCCTCCGGAAATGCTTTTATGAGGACTACTGTCGAATTGCCAGACGAACTCTTGCGCCAGGCAAAGGCCCGTGCGGCTCTTCAAGGTCGCGCCCTGAAAGATCTCGTCGCCGAGGGTTTAAGGCTCGTGCTTCAAAACCCAGTCGCGCGATCCCCGGCCCTGTCGCGTCGCACCGAGTTCCCGATCATCAAGCCTAAGGATCCAGCCCGAAAGTTGACCCAGGAGATGGCCGGAGCGGCGGAGGACCAATTGTGCGCGGAGGAAGCTGAACCGCCTGCCATTCAATGACGCAGACGAGGCAGCGCTGGCGCATGGGCGAAACGGTTCACTGGCGTGGCAAAGCTTGCTCCCGGCGAAACCACCGACGATTCAAGCATGGGGCATTACCGGGAAAAATTAGGGGAAATTCGGAGCGTGATCTCGCGTGCCCATTTTCCTGGATACAAAAATTCTCCTCGATGTTCTCGAGCAGCGCGACCCCTTCGTTGCCGCCAGCCAACAGGTGCTCGATCGATGCGATTTTCTTGGTTTTGATCTCTCCGTCGCCATCCACAGGCTGCCTACCATCTTCTACCTGACTGAGCGAAAAGCAGGAAACCAAACCGCCATGGCGATGGTTCATCAAATCCTCGGTTGGGCCGAAGTTGCCCCACTCGGCGATGCGGAAGCTCGCGCGGCTCTGGGCTACGGCATTGCCGACAATGAAGACGCTCTCCAGACCGCTGCGGCAGCAGCTTGCGCGGCAGATTGGCTTATCACACGCAACGGAGGCGATTTCGCGGGATCGCCGGTTCCCATTCTCTCACCGGAGGAATTCCTGCAACGCATTCCGGCGCCAGCGCGTGCTCAAGAAGGAGAAAACGGATGATTGCCACCGCACGCGGAGGGGCCAAAAAAATACAGCCTTCAGCCCTTTCCTCGAGACCCAGTTTCCCGTCTCGAAGATGTCAAAGGAGAGCTACGCCGAGCGCACCGCCAAGAAGAGCCAGACACTCACCGACCTCGAAAAATGGTGGGGTCGAAAGCCCCTCGTCCTCTGCACCGCGCAGAGCTTTAATCGGGGTGCGTCCGTCGCAAAACGCGCAGATTAACTCCTGTGCCTGCCCTGGCTGCCGCATCGAGCTGGGCTGAGGAAATGACGGATTCGATTGCGAATGTGAAGTTCTCATCGGGCAAAAGCCGCGCGAGATCTTTCACATCGCGGCGGGCACGCGTAGGTCGCTTGCAGGTAGCGGCCCGGGTCGTGCAGGGCCACCGCCGACTCCGTTTTCAGATCCAGCACGACCGAGCCGGAGTTACCGCTCCAACGTCGAGCAATCGTGCTACATGCTACCATCTTCCGCGCTGATAATCTCTCTCGGAGCCAACCTCTTCTTGTCGTACACATCGCCAAAAATCTCCGTCATTAGTTAACTATCTTGCGGGGTTATATTTGATGTCAGCATCCTGATTTACCAATCATCGCCCTCACGAATCACAGACCAGTATCCCTTGATTTGTATAGGACCGAAGTTCTCGCCTTTAATAGTCGTGCTCCATCCTCCGGTCGCCCACATCTGTCTGCCATCCGTGCCTAAAATGTGAGGGGAATCCTGATCAATCGTGATGACATGATCGCTGAAATGCAATTTCTGGAACAGGTCTGCATAATGTTTCTGGATGGCCTCTCGACCGTTGACCGGTCCCCTGTCCGTCACATAAACCGCATCCTCTGTGAAACACGCGGCGGCTGCGGCGGCATCGTTATTGTTCATTGCATCGCGATGTTTTTTTATGGCCTCGACAAGCCGTTGGCGCAGTTGGGGATCGGGCGTCTTTGTTTGTTGGGCAAAAGTAGGTAAAGTAAAGCTGATCGCCAATCCTGCAAGGGCAACTACTACGGGTATTTTCATTATGACGTACCGGATTTTTCGCCTTACGACCTGCTGCGGGATTTCTCCGAGTCGCCGGTAGCAATCTGAGTAGCCGGAGGCTGAGGGAACGCCTTTTGGTCAAAGGTCCTGTGCGACATTCCAAGTAGATTCTTTTGCCGGATTGGGTGTCAATGAAAATGAAAATGCAGTGTGCTGAAGATAGCGTCCTGATTCGCGCGAAACCACCGCGGCTCGTAGGTCCGGAGCCAGCGCGCCGCCGGAATGATGCCTCGCCAGCGTCCCTGCCCGCCTAAGCCACCGGCCAGATCACCGTTTATGCGCACCACCCTCATGCCTCCGGGCCGAGTGTGGTAGCCCCGACGAAAAATTCGCGTGCCGACCTATGCCGGGCTGTGCCGTACCTGGATCGTTCGAGAAGCCTTTTGCTCAAATGGTTTCCGGCTCATCATGCCTGATTTTTCCGGGGTGTGCCGCGCCGTGCCGGAACTTGCCAAAAACGCCCGTTTCTTTATGGGGTTCAAGAGGTCGCGAGTTCGAATCTCGCCGGCCAGAATTTTAACATGTTCAATATCAGAGCCTTACAGACAAGATTTGAGCAACGCAGAAAACTGCGGTAGCCCCGTTTGGTAGCACGCGTGCTGCAAATCCCGGTGACCGTCCGGAGAGGTCCCGTCGAGAAAAAGCCCATCGATCCGACGAAACCCGCAGTCTGGAAGCGTGCGCACGCCCTATCATATTATTTCACGCTGGAGTCCTACGAGTTCATGGAGCGGCTCAAACGCCACGAAACGAGAATCAGCGGCGCCAAACCCAGCATCACAGGCGACCGCTGGCTCGAGCTGACACTCCACGAGCTGGTCGAGCCGGATGCCGCCAAGGTGGTAGTTCTATACCATGACAGCCGCTGCAACTGGCAATGTCGTCACCGGTCGCAATCGCGGCTGGCGCAAAGCCGTCCGCTTCGCGCTCACTGAAAACCCGGTTTCCGCCTACTCTTCGGACAAGCCACATGTACCGGAGTTCTTCCGGCTGGTCTGTGAAGCCGCCGCACATGAACAGATTGAGCCGCTGCCGGAACGGCAGACGATCACCTATCGACGGCCGGCGCAGAAACGTGAAGGTCGGCCTCCGGAATAAGCTGGCAGCAAAGCTATTTGTGCAACTCCTGCCGCGAAGGAATCGTTTAGCGTTCTGGCGCTAGATTTTTGTCGAATTCCTGAAACCCCGACGTCCCCAATCCCTGAGTGCTCAGGTGAAGGCGGTCTGGTTGTTCCGGCCGCTATCGAAAGGCCAAAAAATCATGAGCATGTTTAATCCTATATTTGACGTCGCGGATGTACGAGGGGACATCCTACCGCCTCGTATGGCGGATGAACCTATTTTCGACGTTGCACAGCTGGCGCATGTCGAACTATTGACGCCCGACATTGAAGGAACGCTGCGTTTCTTCAAGGATCTGCTCGGATTGGAAGAGACTGAGCGGTCGCCTCGGTCGGCTTACCTGAGCGGCTATGAAGAACAATACCATCATTCGCTGAAGGTCACCGCGGCGCCAAGCGCGGGGCTTGGGCATGCCGCCTGGCGCGCCCGGACGCCACAGGCGCTGCAGAGGCGGGTCGCAGCCATCGAGGCAACTGGGCTCGGGAGAGGTTGGATCAATGGCGATGTGGGACATGGCCGCGCCTACCAGTTCGAGACTCCAGAGGGTCATCGCATGGAGCTATTCTGGGAAGTTGACTACGTCACCGCCCCCGCTGGGAAGGAGACGCGATTGCGCAATCGTCCGCAGAAGCGTCCTCGCAGCGGCATGCCAGTCCGCCGCATTGACCACGTCAACTTGCTGGCGGCCAACCCCGGTACAGTCCGCGATTTCATGGTTGACATCCTGGGCTTTCGCGAACGTGAACGGGTCGTCGACGACGATAACGGTTCGGTTATAGCAAGCTTTCTGAGCGTCACCAACCTTTCGCACGACATCGCGATCGTGCCCGAACCGACGGATACGCCAGGTAGATTCCACCATGTTTGCTTCTACTACTCCTCCGTACAACACCTCTTCGATGTCGCGGAACTGGCAAGGGAAGACGGCGATTCGATCGAACACGGACCCGCCCGACATGGCATCGGTGGAGCAACATTTCTCTACATGCTGGAGCCGGGGGGAAATCGCATCGAGCTCATGGGTGATCCCGGCTATATGATTTTCGATCCGGCTTGGAAGACTGTTGTCTGGAAGGGCTCCGAAGTGCCCGACGTCGCCGCTATCTGGACCGGTTCCCCTTTACCAGAATCGTTCTGGAATTACGGGACGCCGCCCGCCGGAACGGCGTCAGACGCAGGCCGCAAAGCTATCGGCGAACTTGCCGCTATCTGATCTGAGGCATACCCATTCTCGGGCGGCCCTGCGGGGAGGTTCCTCCTACAGGCGTTGCTAGAGCATTTTCGATGAGCGTGAACCGCGGCCACAGAACACCGCCCGCACTACCTCAGGTGGAAAGGGAGCGTGCTGATGTTTGGAGATTATCCGGCGGCAGGAATCCAACTCGGAAATCACCGCCACCATGTCGCAGAATGCGCGTCAAAACCTGAGCAGTGGAGCAACAAATTAACAGAGGGGCAGTCGGACTCTAGTTCCTTGTAACCCGCTCCCTTTTTTGCCTGCGATACTCTGCGTAGGTTGCTTCGGCGCGCTTCTCTAGTGAGATTGATTTCTGCTCTCGAGCGATCTTAATAGCTTCGCAGAACGCAGTTTCGATACCGTCTTCGTCCGAATCCGTAGCCGCCAAAAGCAGCCCGCGCAGACGGCGAAGCTCGACAGTAGAACTGCGTGCTTCAAATCTTTCGACCAGTGCCTCCGCCTCCAGTATTGCTTTAAGCGCTTCGGAGGTACGATCTGCCAGGTGCAATGCTTCCGCCTTTAACCCGAGGTAAAATGGGATGAACAAGGACGCGCCCATCGCCCGTAGGTCGCCAAACCGTCCTCTATCCACGTGAGAGCTTGCACGGGTCCTCCCAGAAAGGCTTTGCGCCCAACCTCGGAGAACGGCTCCTCCCGCCAGCCAAAGGGCAAAATGCTGGCGCGTGCTTAATTCCGTCAACTCCAATGCCAAGCGTTCCACTTTCGCAGTGTTCCGCTCCAAACAAACAAGGACCGCTGCATGCCATTTTGCCACGGTAAAGCTCGCTGAGCCCCACCTGGAAACCAGGTGCCTGGCTCTGCGCCGAGAGCAACACCATGCTCCACCGAGTCGTATGAAATCGGTATTGATCCTCCCCGACCGAGATATTGTTCTCCTTCAACTTTCAGCCCTCAAGGGCGCTAGTAATCATGAATTTGAAGTCAAACCTTCCGCCAAAGTCAAGAAATCGTTCAATGTTGGGGCTAATCCGAAATTCTTCGAATTTCTGAAACTCGGGCAACCCTAATCCCTGAGTTCTTAGGTGAAGTGCAATCTCGTTATTGCAGCGCGACCCTTCGTTGCCGCCAGCCAACAGGTGCTCGATCGATGCGATCTTCTTGGTTTTGATCTCTCCGTCGCCATCCACGGGCTGGCTACCATCTTCTACCTGACTGAGCGAAAAGCAGGTAACCAAACCGCCTTGGCGATGGTTCATCAAATCCTCGGTTGGGCCGAAGTTGCCCCACTCGGCGATGCGGAAGCTCGCGCGGCTCTGGGCTACGGCATTGCCGACAATGAAGACGCTCTCCAGACCGCTGCGGCAGCAGCTTGCGCGGCAGATTGGCTTATCACACGCAACGGAGGCGATTTCGCGGGATCGCCGGTTCCCATTCTCTCACCGGAGGAATTCCTGCAACGCATTCCGGCGCCAGCGCGCGCTCAAGAAGGAGAAAACGGATGATTGCCACCGCACGCGAAGCGGCCAAAAAAGTACAGCCTTCAGCCTTGTTTCCTCGAGACCCAGTTTCCCGTCTCGAAGATGTCAAAGGAGAGCTACGCCGAGCGCACCGCCAAGCAGAGCCAGACGCTCACCGGCCTCGGCAAATGGTGGGGTCGAAAGCCCCTTCGTCCTCTGCACCGCGCAGAGCTTTCATTGGGGTGCGTCCGTCGCAATACGGGCAGATTAACTCCGAGTCCTTCGCCGTACCTGCTGTGACTGCCGCATCGAGCTTGGCTGAGGAAACGCCGGATTCGATTTCGAATTTGAAGCGATGGTTTTTCTCATCGGGCACAAGCCGCGCGATGGTGTGAGTCACTTTGCCGGTCATCCAAGAGGGCGCCATCGGCACACGCCAGCCGCACTCCGGGCATGTCGCCTCGACGCAGTAAAAATATGCATCCGCACGCCAGCAGCGGCCGGTTCCCGGATCAGGGCCGCCGGTGGCGGAGTGAAGGCGGACATGGTTGTAATGGTTGATAAAGTCGGCGACGACGCGTTTGGCATCCTCCAGGCAGAGTGGCGTTTTCGGCCGGATGGCCTGCTCTTTAAGCGTGCGATGGTAGCGTTCGATCTTGCCATTGCTCTGCGGATAGTGGGGTGAAGAAAAGCCATGGGTAGTTTGCCAGAGCCGAATGAATTCCCTGAAGTCGCGAGCAATGAACTGCGGCCCGTTATCGGTGATGATGCGGGGCCGGGCCTCTGGATGAGCTTCGCGGGCGCGCTGGAGGACGATTTCGGCGTCGGCTTCCTTCATCTGCGGGCGGATGTCCCAGGATAGTATGGCGCGCGAGCAGCCATCGATTCGCTCACAATTTCCGCTCATTTTAAAAAGGCTTACTACCGGGCGCGGAAAACAGCGAAGTTTGTCACGTATTGTCACGCCAGTTCAGACCCTTGTAGAGGGAAACTCGCATTCGCTAGTGGCTCAGCCCGCGGAGCATGAGGTAAAGCCAGACACCTGCAAAGATCGGCGGAATTAGGATCGGGGACGCGACGCCGATGATGCGCGTGAATTTTTCACCTTGGATCGGAGGAAAGCCACCGTTCGTGGGCGATGAACCGCAGATCACACATGCGCGCCGATGAAGGTTAAAGAGCGCGATAATTCCCGCGACGATGCTGACGTAAATCAACACGGCAGAGGAGAGGCCGAGGCCGGGGATGGCCGTGAGCAACCATGCGCGCTGCGCTGCGACGAACGGGTTTTGCACACGCTCGGGACCATTGAGCACGATGGCGTAACCGGTGAAGAGGAACGCTTGCGAGGCGAGGAGCCAAGAGAGTCGCTGGGTGGTGAGATCGTCCTCGTGCTGAAACTGGTCGCGCAGGATGTGGTAGCGCTCAACGGGCGAGAGCGGTGGCATCGGCGTAAGTGCGGCTTCGTCGGGCATATCGGCAATTGCTTACGCGAGATATTTGGAATCGAGCCAGGCTTTCGCAGCCTCGATTTCAGCGTAGCTGAGTTGGTGGCCGCCCGGACTCCATTGCAATGAAACATCGGCCCCTGCCTTTCTCAGCATCGCTGCGAGTTGCTCGGTGTTTTGCGGCGGAACGATGGAGTCGGTTCGGCCCGAAGCGAGGAAGATCGGCACGCCGGACAGATCGGGAAGCTGGTCGGGCACGAGCGGAACCATCGCGCGCAAGAGCACAGCACCAGCCAGCGAGCCGGGACGCAAAAGGAGCATGCTGGCGGCGATGTTCGCGCCGTTCGAGTAGCCGATAGCGACGACCGTTGACGCATCGAACTGATATTCGTTTGCGGAGGCGACGATGAAGTTGGCTAGCTCATGGGTTCTATGAATCAGGTCCTCCTCATCGAAGACGCCTTCAGCGAGGCGTCGGAAGAAACGCGGCATTCCGTTTTCTGAGACTTTGCCACGTGGACTGAGTAGGGCGGCTCCGGGGCACAACGCGTGGCCGAGTTCCAGCAGGTCGCTTTCGTCACCACCGGTGCCGTGGAGGACGAGGAGCACCGGCGAACCTTTCGCGCCGGGTATGAATCGGTGGGTAAAGCCCAGTGTGTCGGACATCAGACGCCATCTTTCTCATTTCCCGCTTTCGGGAGCGTTATCGGTGGGAGAATCTCGATCAGCCGCTCGCGCTGCGGCTCGATCCATTTGGGGAGCTTGAGATTTTGTCCAAGTTCTTGGACCGTCTCATCGACCGTGAAGCCAGGTGGATCAGTCGCGATCTCGAATAGGATGCCTCCTGGCTCGCGGAAGTAGATGGAGTGGAAGTAATCGCGATCCATGACGGGGCTGACGTTGTAGCCCAACTCGACGAGCCGCTCGCGCCAGCCTGCCTGTTGTGCATCGTCCGGAGTGCGGAAAGCGATGTGATGCACGCTGCCAGAACCCAAACGGCCTCGATGGCTGTCGGGCATGCACACGAGATCCATCGTCTGCCCCGGCACATTGCCGTCGCCGATGGTGAAGCGGAAGCGATTTTGCTCCTGCGAAATCAGTCGATAGCCCATGACTTCCGTGAGCAGTTTCGCGGTTCGTTCGTAGCCTTCGAGCGCTCCGGTGACTCCTTGAAATCCGCGGATCGCCGACTCGGCCGGAATGCCGCCGTCTTCCCACACCGTCACTTCCGGCGGTGACGCCAAGGCGACCAACTCGAGTCCCATCCCATCGGGATCAGAGAAGCGAATTACCTCCTCGCCGAACCGCACCGGCAGACATTCCGCCATTACCTGATTCGCTTTCAACCGATCCATCCAATAACTCCCGCTGTTGACTGGAATGGCGAAAACAGTGGCCTCCACTTCGCCCGTGCCGCGAGTTCCGCGCGGGATACCAGCCCACGGAAAGAACGTAAGGATCGTTCCCGGCGACCCGGCCGCATCGCCAAAGTAGAAATGATAAGTACCGGGATCGTCGAAGTTGACCGTACGCTTGACCAATCGCAGACCGAGCACGCCCGCGTAGAAATCCAGGTTGCGCTGTGGATCGCCGGCAATGGCGGTGACGTGATGGAGTCCGGTGATGGTAGGTTGCATAAATAAGTGGCGTGTTGGTCAGCTTCGATGCGCGAGCCGATGCTTCACGATGGGTGGTGTGTCGCCGATGTGAAAGGCGAGCGCCGGGTCGATTTGACAACCCAGCAGCGCGCTATATCCGAATGGCCCGATGCCGAGTTCGTGTGGCACGATCAGCGGAAGCAGCTCCCAAAGCGCCATTCCGCAAAAGGTGAAGATGACCGCCCGCACAAGCGCAGTTTGCAAAGCGGGCTGGATCTCCCCCGAAAAAGTGGACGCGTAGAGCGCAATGATTTGGAGGTTACTGATCAATAGGAAAGCCCCCGGCTTTGCCGGGGAGACTATCGGAGTTTGACTTATCGGGCAGTCCCCCATGGGAGTGAGTTGTGAGCCGTCCAAAGCGCACAACGACACAAGAACCATGGAAGACTACCAGATGTTGAGTCATACAAAATGGCAGTGCAAATATCACATCATATTCATTCCGAAGTATCGGCGGAAGTCGCTCTTCGGCGTCGCGCGGCGAGAGCTTGGGGAGGTGTTCCGCCGGTTGGCGGAACAGAAGGGCTGCAAGATTGAGGAAGGACACGTGATGGCCGACCACGTCCATATGCTCGTGAGCATACCGCCGAAACTGGCGGTATCGAGCGTAGTGGGATATTTGAAGGGGAAGAGCGCGATCCATGTGGCGCGGCATTTCCTGAAGAGGGAGCGCAACTACGCCGGGCAGCATTTGTGGGCGAGGGGCTACTTCGTGGACACCGTGGGCCGGGACGCGGAGAGGATCCGACGCTACATTCAGGATCAGGAGGCGACTGATCGTCGTCTCGATCAACTCGAACTATCCGAGCAGAAACAGAAAACCGACAGAACCACGAACAACCGATAGATTGAAACCTGCCGCCTTGGGCGGCTCACATTCTTCAAGCCTCCGGCTTTGCCGGAGGTTCTTGACTTTAGGAATGGATTGAGGTTTTGGAAGTATTTATTCAGGAAGTTTTGCGGGCTGATATAGCCAAAGAGAACTGGTAGGCGTTTACGGTGTAAAACGTCTCGAGGTAGTCGAAAACGGCGTGAAAAGTCACCTCGGCTCCGGCGCGGCGCAGTGGCGCAACGAGTTCACGCGAGTTTTCCGCCGACACGATCGGGTCCTGATTTCCGGCGGCAATCTGGACCGGCATGCCGTCGGAATCGGTGAAGCGAACGATGGCTCCGCCGAGGGCTCCGGCGCCTGCGTAGTCGTAACTTGATGCGCTTTCAATCGTTCCCGCCAGTGGGCCTTGCGTTTGCCGCCCACCCGATTCAGGGCGGCTTCGTATGGATTGTAAAATAGCTTTGCTAGCAGATTCCGAACGAAGGACTCCTTCGTATCCTGCCAACGCTCATACACAGCAATTAGATCGCGTCATCCGAAGTATGAATCCATGCGTCCAGGAAAGTTTGCTCCTTGGCCAGTTCCTCGAAGAGCACCCGCAAAGCTTCAACCCATTCTTCGCGGCACTCGGGCTTTACCGGACATGAACGTTCAGCGTCGCCGACCCGTGATGAAGACGTGGGCACCCTCCGCAACGAAGCGTTCCGCGGTGGCGAGCCCGATCCCGCTGCTTCCGCCGGTGATGAGTGCGATTTTTCCTGCGAGTTTCTGTGCCATTTGGATGTGTGAATTTGTTTAGACGCCGGCGTAAACCAAAGAGGTGAAGGTGCGACCACCGATGACCCATCCGCCCCATTTCTCGTCGAAGGCCGCAGTGGGTTTGGCCGCTTGGGCTTCCTCCAAGGAGCGGCCTTGCTTCTTCAGCGCAGCCACCTTTTCGCGGATGGCGACAAGCATATCGCGAAAAGCGATGAGCTGTGTCTTGTTTCCCACTGGCCCGTGTCCTGGAATGACGATCGTCTTGTCGGTCACTCTGGCCACATTCGCTTCCGCCGCGCGGATCGAGCCATCGATGCTGCCCCCAGTCGAGTAATCGATGAATGGGTAGACGCCGTTCCAAAAGGTATCAGCGACATGAAGAATGTCGGCGTCGGTGAAGTGGACGGAAACGTCGGAGTCGGTGTGCGCTGGGAGATAGTATTTGAGCGCGAGGGTTGTACCGTTCACCTGGAGCTTGAGTTCGTCCGCGAAGAGTTTCGTGGGAAGCGCTCCCGCGGGAGAGGCTGGGAAAGTGAATTTCCATCCTTCAACCCGAGTATCCACCGAGAGGTGTTTGAGCGTGTTTTCGTGAGCAGTGATTTCGGCACCTTCGGAGTGGAGCCATTCGTTTCCGTCCGTGTGGTCGAAGTGCCAATGCGAATCGATCAGATGCTTGATGGGATCAGCGCTGAGGCCGGAGAGCGCTTCGGTGATTCCCTTGCGCGTCGCCGTGATGCCGGCATCCACGAGCAGTTTGCCATCGCGACCGGTGAGCACGGCAATGTTGCCGCCGGAGCCTTCGAGGACGCTGACATTGCCACGAAGCTTCGTGACGGCGATCTCCGCGGTGGCCGCGGCCTTGCGGATTTTGATAACGGGACTGATGTCGTCAGCGAAGAGCCGGCATGGCGCAAGCCACATCGCGAGTGTGGAACCACAGGCCGTAGCCACAAAACGGCGTCGGGAAACGGTTGGGAGCTGCTGCGTGGTCATATGGCGTGATGGGGTTGTTGCGTTTGGTGGTTAGCCTTTGATGAAGGCGAGCAGTTCCTGGTTGACCTCGTCTTTGAGCGTTGTGCACATCCCGTGCGGAGCGCCCTTGATGACCTTGAGCTTCGCCCCCTTGATCATCTTCGAGGAGAGCATCGCGGAAGCCCCAATGGGGACAATCTGGTCATCGTCGCCGTGCAAGACGAGAGTAGGCACGTCGAACTTCTTCAGATCCTCCGTGAGATCGGTTTCGGAGAACGCCTTGATGCAGAAATACGAGGCCGGCAAGCCGGCCATCATGCCTTGGTGCCAGAACGACTCGCGCACGCCTTCCGAGACTTTAGCTCCCGGCCGGTTGTAGCCGTAGAATGGGATGCTGAGATCTTTCCAGAATTGCGCACGGTCGGTGATGACGCCGTTGCGAATCCCGTCGAACACTTCGATCGGCAAGCCACCGGGATTGGCGGTGGTCTTCAGCATCAGCGGTGGGATGGCGCCAATGAGAACGGCCTTGGCGACACGCTCCGTCCCGTGGCGGCCGATGTAGCGGGCCACTTCGCCGCCGCCAGTGGAATGGC
The DNA here is from genome assembly GCA_963805815.1 of uncultured Verrucomicrobiae bacterium. Lineage (GTDB taxonomy): Bacteria > Verrucomicrobiota > Verrucomicrobiia > Chthoniobacterales > Chthoniobacteraceae > CAWDWA01. The sequence continues at coordinate 93,416 of CAWDWA010000015.1, read as the reverse complement.
CGACGTGGATCGCGTCCTTGAGGTCGAGTGCTTTGACCAGCTCCGCCAAGTCATCGGCGTAGGTATCGAGATCGTTACCCTGCCACGGTTGGCTGGATCGGCCATGACCGCGGCGGTCGTGAGCGATGCAGCGGTATCCGCGTGACGCGAGGAAGAACATCTGGTCTTCAAAGGCGTCCGCGCTGAGCGGCCACCCATGGCTGAAGACGACAGTCTGGCCAGAGCCCCAGTCGTTGAAGAAGATGTGAGTTCCGTCTTTAGTCGTGATTTTGTTCATGATGTTAGATTGGTGCATTGTTTTGTGATGGGTTACGGCTTACATGTCGAGATCGGTCAGTCCGGGATGATCCAGAGGACGGGGAAGCGAGGCGTCCCAATGAAACTTGCGACCAGACTCCTTGATGGGCAGGAGATTTCGCCCCGCGATCCGGCTGCCCGACGAAGATTCGGTTGGTCGAAATCTCGAACCGTTGCTCCGCCCACGAAAAATGTTGCAAGGCGTTGCGGAACAGCGGATTATCGAGAGCTGTTTGCCGTGGCGTGCGACATGTATTAAGTGACACTACTCCCGGGGTTTCAGTTCTGACGGCAGCGCTAGAAGTGCCCCGGAAAATTCCAAAACGAAACACCAACATGATATCTCGAAACCTATTCGCAGTCATCCTCCGCAGTCTGCTCGGGCCGGCAGCTCTGGCACTCACGGTTGCCACCGTACGCGGTGGCAATAACCCAAGCGATGCTGCCGAATCAGCGCAAACTATTCACTACCAAACCGTGAAGCTGGATGGCCTCGACATCTTTTACCGCGAAGCCGGTCCAAAGGACGCGCCGACCATCCTGCTTCTACACGGATTCCCGACGTCATCGAATATGTTTCGGAATCTGATTCCGCAACTCGCCACGTCTTTCCATGTGTTGGCGCCGGACTATCCCGGCTTCGGACAGAGCAGCATGCCCAACCACAAAGAATACGCCTACACCTTCGACAACTTTAGCAAAGTCGTGGAACAGCTCGTCGATAATCTCGGGCTCAAGCACTACTCGATGTATGTAATGGATTACGGTGCGCCGGTGGGTTACCGCCTCGCGTTGCGGCAACCAGAACGGGTGCAGGCGCTGATCGTGCAGAATGGCAACGCCTACGATGAAGGGTTGCTTAAGTTTTGGGACCCAATCAAGAAATACTGGAAGGAACCGACGCCAGAGAATCGGCAGGCGATCCATTTCCTTGTCGATGCGAAATCGACCCGCTGGCAATACGAAAACGGCGTGTCGGACAAGACCCTGTTGGACCCGACGACGTGGACGGTGGATCAGGTCGGGTTGGACCGTCCGGGGAATGACGAGATTCAACTAGACCTCTTCCTCGACTATGGGACAAACGTGCCGCTCTATCCGAAGTTCCAGGAGTACTTCCGGAAGTATCAGCCGCCGACTCTGATCGTCTGGGGCAAGAACGACTTCATCTTTCCGCCAGAAGGGGCCGCTCCCTACAAGCGCGATCTAAAGACCGTCGAGACACACCTGCTCAATACCGGTCACTTCGCGCTCGAAACCCACGGGGAAGAGATCGCCCATCGGATCAAGGAGTTCCTGACCAAGCAGAAAATTGCGTATTGATCTGCCGTCGTGCGGCCGGGGTCGTTGTGAAGACTGTGCCTGCCAAACTCTCACAAACAACGGCAACATGATGACATCTCATCTCACACAACATCCCCCGCGCAGCGCACGTGTTCGACTTGGCGGCTATGCGAAGCTGCGCGCGTCATCGACAAAGGGCGGGCCACCTTCCGTTGGCAAGCAGGGCGATTACAAATACGGCAATCCGATGGATCAGCACCTTCTGGATTTCATCGGCATCACCAAGGAGGCGCTGCTGGAGCAGTTGAAGACCGGCGCGGGCGATTGGGAATTATTGATCGCGGCACAGGTCCGCCGCATCAATCCGGCGCGCACCGATCTTCAGACGATCGTAGACTACCTCGACCGACGATTTTATGAGCATCAGCGGAACGGGCTAAGCCACCCCAATTGACACGCAGTTCCCTTACCACGAACATCCTTCACGCAATGGCTGACAAATTTATGCAACTCGTACTCACGCCCGCTGTGCAGCGAGCGGAGGACAAATACTACGGCAAGCATCAGGTCGTGGAGCGTGCGGCCGAGACGGACGCGCTCACGCCTCGCGAGGCCGATTTCATTGCCTCGCGCGACAGCTTTTACATGGCGAGCGTGAGCGAGACTGGCTGGCCCTACGTGCAACATCGGGGTGGCCCGGTCGGGTTCGTGAAGGTGCTCGGTCCGAGCCTGATCGGTTTCGCGGATTTCAAGGGCAACCGCCAGCTCGTCAGCACGGGCAACCTCGACGTCACCGATCGCGTGGCGCTCTTCATGATGGATTATCCGAATCGCACGCGGCTCAAGCTGCTCGGCCATGCTCGCGTGCTCGACGCGCGGGAGCATTCCGACTTGGTCGATCAACTTGCCCCCGAGCCTCTGCGCAGCAAGGTCGAGCGGTTGTTCATGATCCAGATCGTCTCCTACGACTGGAACTGCCCGCAATACATCACGCCCCGGTTTACTGCCGAGGAAGTGGAGAATTACGTCGCTCCGCTCAAGGCGCGTATTGCCGAGCTGGAAGGCCAACTTGCCGCGCGCGCAGCTTCTGCCAAGTAGCCGACTGGCTCGGACGGGATGCTTGGAAGCCAGCCGACGGCTAGGCGCGCAAAGTGTTAATATTATCGACAGCGGTTGAATCGCTCTGGGCTGCGGGTAAAGCTCTACCACGTAACCATGAACATTGCACTTATGGATTCAACTCTCCTAGTCGGACTGGCTCTTGGCATGAGACACGGGACCGATCCCGACCATCTCACTGCAATCGACAATCTCTGCCATTTGCGGCCGCGCGTCACCATCGGACTCTACTTCGCCCTGGGGCACTGCTCGTCACGCTCCTCGCGGTCGGGATTGGCAAAGCTCCAGCCGTGCACATCGAGTTTCTCGGCACTGAGAATGCGCGTAGGGCAAGGCGTCTCGGTCACGACAGCGGATGAGCGGGCCTGCGTGGCACAATCAAGTTCGCCACCAGGATCTGCACGGCCTTGTCGTTCTGATTCAGCGTGGTCGTCCGTGCCTTGATCAATCCCTGCTCTGGCCGCGACTTCGACGGCCGAACCTCCAGGACCTCGCTCTCCAAGTGGAGTTCGTCTCCGGGACGAACCGGCTGCGGCCAGCGGAATTCATCAAAGCCAGCGCCGACGACGCCTCCGGCCGGCTTCATGTCACTTTCAACTAAGAGCCGCATGGTCGCCGCAGCGGTGTGCCAGCCGCTGGCCGCCAACCCGCGAAAGAACGTGTCCTTTGCCACGTCCTCGTCGAGATGAAATGGTTGCGGGTCGAACTCGGCGGCGAAGCTCTTGATCCGGTCCTTGTCGATGACGAGTCGTCCTGAGCCGAAGGTCTGACCTACGGCGAAGTCTTCGAAATAGCGTTCGGTCATGGGAGTTCCCTTCCGGCATTACGTGTTCAATTTTGAGAATGGCAGCCAAGCCTTGTACTCTGGATCTTACATTGGCAGATTTTGCGAACGAAGTTAGCGAAAACGTCTGTCCATATCTACGGATGCCCCTTCTTCATAAACCGATCGCCCCCGTCTTTCAGCGTTGTCCTGAGACTGGCTGCCGGGCGGCCGAGAATGGTCTCTACCGAGTGCGTCAGCCGGTCATATCGACCGGCCGCGTGCAACTTTGCCATGGTCAGTAAGTGGGCGTGAACATGCTCGGGCAGTCCGCGTAAGCGGAGTTCCTCATCGCGCCGGACGTCGAGCGGCACATCCTCATAGCGGACCGGACGTCCGAGCGCGGCAGAATATTTTTCCGCCAGTTCCTGCATATCCGTCGAGCGCGGTCCGGTCAGTTCAATCACCTGACCGGCATATCTGGTCGGGTGGCGCAGTATCTCCGCGGCCACCTCCGCGACGTCGCGCGCAGCGACCGGCGAGCTTCGGCCTTGACCGAATGGAGGCGAATGTTACCCGACCTGGCGATCGATTCAGCAGCCCAGTCCCAGAAAAAGAAGTTCTGCTGAAACACCGTTGGCCGCAGGTGGACCACCGGAAGCCCCGACCAATTGAGCGCCTGCTCGCAAAGCCAATGTAATCGCTGCTGCGGGGAGTCCGTCATGTGTTTCAGATCGAGCTCCGAGACAGTCACCTGTGACATGTTCACCAGCAGTTCAAACCCCGCGATCTCAAGCGCGGCGGCCGCGGTCACCAGCGTTGCTTCAAGGTACGACGGCGATACCCCCATTTCGAAATATACCCTTCGGCACCCATGAATGGCCGACATAACCTGTTCGGGCTGGATGAGATCCGCAACGATCACCTCTGCGCCGAGCTGGCGAAGAGACGCTGCTCTATTGTCGTCTCGGCGGACCAGTGCGCGCACCGGCACATCCGCCGCGCGCAAAAGCTCAACGATGCGGCCTCCGATGCCGCCGAACTGACCGGCAATCAGTGTATTTACCGAAAGAGTTTTGAGCACCTCCGGCGCGATGTTCTCCGAAGTGTCTGCGAGACCGTTGTATTGCCGATAGATGCGTTCCGCTTGGATCTGCCCGCCGGGATGGAGCTCCCGATACCATTCCTGAACTGCTGGATCGAGCCGTTCCCAAGTATCCTCACGGACAATCTTCCGGGATTTCGGACCTAAGGTGCATCCACAATTACCATGGCTTTTAGCCGCTCCGGCTGCTGGATGGCCATGTGTAGCAGGGTCATTCCGCCAGCGCTGTGGCCGATGCCGTAAACCTGCTTCGCGCCCAGCTCATCCAGGAGTCCATGCATCAGCTTGGTCGATTTCTCGAAACTGAAAGCGTCCGGTAACGGTGACGAACCGCCGTGTCCCGGCAAGTCAACGATCACAACCGTGTATGAATCCGTAAAATCCTTTGCAAACGGTACCCACTGTTCACCGGTGAGCGTCATCCCATGCAGCATAAGCAGAATTGGTCCGCTTCCACTGGTTCGATAGTGCAGCGTGTAGCTGTCAACCTCGGAAGTTGCTTCGCGAAACTGGGCCGCACGGCTTTGTGCTAGCAATGCGTGGGGACCCAGTAGAACCACCAAAACAGCAAGTGCGCTTAACGTGACTTTCAAAAACTTACTTTTTGACATTCTAAATACATTCATCTTGCGTTCCTCCGACACTTACGCCCTTGAGTTCAGCGGTGGCGCGCAGCGCCCTCCACTGGAACGATTGATTAGGGCTGGCCCACGTAAATAACGATTTTTCCGACGGCCCGCCCTGATTGGCTGATGGCGTGCGCCTTAGCGATGTCTTTGAGCGCGAATTCTGCGCCGACAATCGGTCGTAACGACCCTGTGTCCACAAGCTCCGCTAGTTGAGCCAAAATATTGGCATTCGGTTCAATGAAGACAAACGCTCCACGCACACCTATTGCCTTTGCGTGCTCGTCGGACGGTGGGCTGGTAATTGAAACGAGGATACCGCCGGGTTTGAGTACAGACCAGGACGACTCTTGAACTTGCCCGCCAATGGTATCGAAGACTACATCAACGTCCTTTACAACTTCTTCAAACGGTTGTGCTTGATAGTCGATTACTTCATCTGCCCCCAGGGATTTTACAAGGGCGCGGTTTCTCTCAGATGTTGTTGCAATGACATATGCCCCTCGTGTTTGCGCCAACTGAACCGCGAGTGAGCCTACGCCGCCAGATCCCGCGTGAATCAACACTTTCTGATTCGCGGAGAGTTGTGCCGTTGTAATAAGGGCCTCCCAAGCGGTAATTCCCACCAAAGGTAGAGAGGCAGCGGCACAATGAGAAATCGTTTTAGGCTTATGCGCGACTTCATCTTCTCGGACCGCTATGTACTCGGCATATGTACCGTTGCGTTGAATATCCGGGCGAGAAAACACGGCATCACCAATCTTGAAATGGGCTACGCCATCTCCAACGGCTTCAACTACCCCCGAAACATCCCAACCAAGGGTAAGAGGGAATGGATAGGAAATCATGTCTTTAAGATATCCTTCCCTGATCTTCCAATCTACTGGATTAACCGATGTCGCTACTACACGTATCAGCACATCGTGAGACGCGATATTTGGTAATGGCGCATCTTCGTACGAGAGTACGTCTGCATTGCCATATGTATGGATTCGAACAGCTTTCATAAATTTCTCCTTAGATATTCCTAGGTCCTAACAGGTATTGGGCTGCATGTCACTTTGTTCTACGACATACAGGTATATTGAGGGTTGAGGGCATGCATCGCCACTTCCCTGAAAGGCGCGAATATTCGCGTCCAGAGGGTCGAATGCCAGATTGACGTGCGCTTCGCTTTGGGTCGCGACACTGGCTTCCCTTCAAAAGCTCAACGATGCGCGAAATATGGACAACCGTGATTTTCAAAACTGCGGCCAGGTCTTCTATTGCGCTCCAGAATCGCCGTGAGAGGTTTTCCCCGTTTTCTTTCCCCTACCCCGGAAAATTCGCCGAAACGACCGCAGCGCCCAGCAGGTGTGGATCGAAATCGCCAGAAACACCCGGTCCTCGTCTGACTCGAGCATTGCACCAGTGTTATGGATGTGCCGCATCTCGTCGGTAATCCGGCGCACCTCCACCGGGTCAACATCCATTTTTCCTTCTATTCGTCGAGGTCGTCGAACAAATCGTCACACAGCACGATTGCGGAACCCGGCACGCCACATTCCCGAAGGCGATCCCGGATACGCTCATCGCCCACCGCAAAGACAAACTGATCCACATCCTGCGGGTGGACCTCCAGACACCACCCGGGCACTTGAAGTAGTTCGAGAATCCCATCCCCCGGTGTGTGCGCAACTTGGAATCCAGCACGTTGTCGAGCGACGATGGCGGGTAGACATCCAACTTCCCTCCGTGCCCGCTTCGGCGGTGATACCCGGTCGTCGGGCGTCGATGAATGCTTCAAACACGTCGTTCATGACAGTGCCGACAAAGTGCGACACGCAGTTTTTCCACATTACCTCGATCCCGTTGGTGAACTTACAAAATTACCGACAATGCCAACATAGAAATCGATATCCGAAGAACAAACCGGATATAACACTGAGAGAATTCAAAAAATGACTCTTTCCTAGCCACCATCGGCAGGTATGAAAATTTCAGAGATTTTGGTCGCATCGAATTCGGCTGCGCATTCCGGGTTGATCCGTGTGGGAAAGTCCGGCCATCCGGACGAAGTGGCTGGCAAAACGTACTGGGGAACGATTCTAGCCGAGCGCGGTAAACTGTTTCCGACACGGCGATGTCTCGACTTGGAACGCGGCGAAGCGAAAGCCAGACGCGTCAAGTCCGCTCCGAAGGTATCCGCCGCCGATCTGCACAACTGGAAGCTGCTCGCAGCGTTTCGGGAGCGGATGGAGCCTCTGCTGGCGCAGGCTCCGGTCACTGCCACAGAGGCGGATCCCCGGCGCACGCTTCACATGGGCGACTACTTCGCGATGGTTCTCTTCGCGATGCTCAACCCCGTGATTGCAACCACGCGTTCGCTTTGCGCGTCGAGCAGCTTGGAGCGCATGCAGGCCGAGGTCTGTGGCGGGCCCGTCAGCCTGGGCAGCTTCTCAGAAATGCAGGCCGTGGCGGATCCCGAACTGCTCGCAGGACTGCTGCGCGAGCTTGGCGACATGGCCCTGCCGCGATCCTAAAAACCGAACCGCGCACGATCGCGGATGCCTTCGATGGCGCCAGCATCTTGTTTGCCGATGTGGTGAACTTCACCCCGCTCTCAGCCCGCATGTCCCCGACGGAGACGGTTGAACTGCTCAACGAAGTGTTCAGCCATTTTGATACGATTGTCGAAAAGCATGGCCTGGAAAAAATCAAGACCATTGGCGATAGTTACATGGCCGCGGCCGGGGTGCCGCGCCCGCGCCCGGACCATGCCCAGGCCATTGTCCGGGCAGCCGTCGAGATGCAGGACTACGTCGCCCAGAACCAATTCAATGGTCAACAGATCGAGTTCCGGATCGGGGTCAACTCCGGCCCGGTCGTCGCCGGGGTAATCGGGCGCAGGAAGTTTATTTACGACTTGTGGGGAGACGCGGTCAACACCGCCAGCCGGATGGAATCCCACGGAGAGGCAGGCATCATCCAAATCAGTCGCAATACGTACGAGTTGGTCAAAAACGATTTCCACTGCGAGCCGCGCGGCCAGGTTAACGTCAAAGGCAAGGGGCAGATGGATGTGTGGAGTGTTTTAGAGGCGTCATGAACCTGGAAAGCCGCCCCCGGACAATCCCAGCCAGCAGAGGTATGCCCCTGGGCCAGTTCGTTTTCTTCGCGCAGTTTTTGCGGGCGGGCGAACGCTTCAGTCGGCTCTGCGCTGGAACGCCCTTTGGCTTCAAAAGCAGTATCGTACCCTCAATCATCGAACTGCCGAATCTAGCCTGACTTCCCGAAGACCGAGCTGATTCCCGCCGTAATCCCAACATTTCAGAGAATTTTCTGGCTACAACCTGTTTTTCAAGAGGAAGTTACATGATTTGGAATATTTTCGTCCCGAGTCGGTACTGGAAATCAGCGATGCCGTGTTCGCGTTTCGGGAGGTTAGGCTAATACGCCTCCAGCAAATGTGCCATCGGCTATTCGACCCCCTAACGCCGCCGCGACCGAGTTCGCCTTTGGCCGAACCGTTTGAAAGCTATCGGCGTGGTGATGGCGGACGCATGGCCGCAGCCGCGCCACCCTCATGCCTCCACGCCGAGTGTGGTAGCGCCGGTGGTAGCCCCGACGAATAATTCGCGTGCCGACCTATGCCGGGCTGTGCCGCACCTCCATCGCCCGAGAAGCCTTTTGCTCAAATGGTTTTCGGCTCATCATGCCTGATTTTTCCGGGGTGTGCCGCGCCGTGCCGGAACTTGCCAAAATCTCCCGTTTCTCTATGGGGTTCAAGAGGTCGCTGGTTCGAATCCAGTCGGCCCGACCATTCAGAACCATCAAAAAAAAGGATCTTCTGCAATACAAAATCGGAATTCAGTCACGAAACGTCACCATTCAGCGACCGAATCGTGACCAAAAAATTGCAAATCCAAGCTGAGCTGGAGATTCATCGCTCGACGGCTCCCGCCATCTGCCATCAGAGGGGCCGTTCGTAGCGGACGGGGCTAACGGAGACGCAGCCGGTCGGGGTCTTGTGCACCATGCCAGAACCGCAGGACTTCGACGCGGCGAGCCGATTCATCGACCCGATAAAAGATTAAATAGGGCCGTAATACCAGCTTCTTCACATCGGGACGTTGGGTCACGTTGCCGCCGCGGTGAGGCAGGCGACAGAGGGTTTCGGCGTGATCGAGCAGGCGATGGCCAAGCCCTTCGGCCGCCGTGGGATCGTCCTGGGCAACATAGGTAACGATCTGCTCGAGGTCATCGAGCGCAAGCGGCGAGAGGATCACCTGGTAATCCATCCGGCGATGCGCTGGCGGGCTTCTTCTAGCGGCACGCCGGGGCCGGTTGCCATCGAGCGGATACCGGCGTCGATGGCGGCAAGCATTTCCGGGGTTTCCTCAATGTTGGCCCCCGCGTCGAGCTCGATGAGGCGGCGGAAGATGACCTGCCGTTCTGCGTCCGGGAGGCGCGGCAGTTCTTCAAGGATTTCGGTAATGCTCACGGGTGCAGTATAGGCGGTGGAGGGCGGCGGAGCAACGCGTTTGCGAGCTGCTTTTACCGCGGATGGAACCGGGCGTGGGTGGCCTTGAAGAAATTCGGGATGATGCAACCACACTATGTAGTTGCACTAATGCAATGTCAGTTAGGAAATGATGGATATAGCTTGCGGAGTTTCGTGCGGGCATCGGCCAGTAGCAAAATGCGCGCATGGCGCTGCCCGTGCGCATTTGCCCTTACGGACAAAAGTTTCAAGCTTTTCGCGCTCTTCAAGACTGAGTCGGATATGATGCTTTTTTTGAGGCATCATATCCATCTACATTCCAATAATTATATTACAATCAAGCCTCTCCATATTTTTACAATGGACGCTATACTAATAGTACAAATAAAAATTGCAGAAATTTATTTGTCGAGCCACTAGTCAAGGTTCCCGTGGTTGCCGTGATCGGGCCTGAGCGAATCTCCATCGGTTGATCGCGCCGGCCTGGAAAAGCTGGATCCTGTACAGTTGCGACGTCCGCATCGATGTTCGGAAACCCAACGAGCACCGACGATGCCGTTATCGCATTCCTGCAGTTCAACATTGAACCTGCATTTCAAAGCTGGGCCACCATAGTCACCGCCGATGCGCCCGAGCGGCACGAGCCTTGAATTGCCGGTGTCCGCAGGGGGGGAAATCGGCATTCGTGCGACCCCCAAGTTTGTTCAATCCCACTCTATGTCGGCGTCGCCGGGGGCGAGCTGAGCGTAGTGACGCTGCACAACCCGCACGTCGTCGCCGAGCCAGACGGCGATCTTATAGATCGAAACGCCGGCACTCGCGACGCGAGGTGAAGATGTGCCGCATCGCGTGCGGCGAGATCCATGATTTGCCATGCAGGTCCATATATTCGGCGAACGGGCGGCGGAAATCGTAGCGGTACCGCGAACGGCCCTGCGTCGATTCTGGAGCCAGCATGTAGGGGTCGCGAAAGGCGTAGTCGGTCTTCAAGAACGCCGCGAAACGGCGGCGCAAGGGGATCGCCGGCTCCTGGCGATTTTGAACCCAATCCCATCGTGTTTTTGCAGGCGAATGAGGTTGTTTGCGAGATCGAACCAGTTGGCCTTGCTCTCCACGATTTCCTTCTTCCGCATGCCGGCGAGGAGGCCGCAGCAGAGGACCTACTTCAGGCTCGGGTCAGTGCATTCGTCGATGAGCTTGTCCCGCAGTTCGCGCGAGCAGAACTGCTTCATCGGCGACGGGCTCAATGTCACGAGTTCCACGTCGAGGACGGGGCTGCGGGGAATCATGCGGCGATTCACGCACCAGCCAAAGAACGCACGCAGGACCATCATGTAGCTGATCGACTGTGCTTTCCGAGACCTTGCGGCGCTTTTCCTCGCAGAGCCTCCGTAACTGGTTTCCGCTGCCGGTCTCGACCTTGTCCGCAGGCAGCGTGGTGATGGCGGACGCATGGCCACAGCGGCGCCACCCTCATGCCTCCGCGCTGAGTGTGGTAGCCCCGGTGGTAGCCCCTACGAAAAATTCGCGTGCCGACCTATGCCGGGCTGTGCCGCACCTCCATCGCCCGAGAAGCCTTTTGCTCAAATGGTTTCCGGCTCATCATGCCTGAATAGTGTTAAGGAAAGCCTGGAGTTGTGCGAAAAGAACAAAGGGCCTGTTGCTGACCTGATCACTGCCGATAATTTTCACTTTTATAGTGCATTCGCTCACGACAGTGTTGATCCTCGTCAGGCAAAGCTGTTTGCTGAGAAGAGTCTGACTTTGCACCAGTCATTGGATAATAAATTTGGGATTGCAGAGGCGAGCATCCCATTATTCTATATGGCATTATCTTCCGGCGACCTTGAATCAGCCAGCCGTTGGAACAATACTGGCATCGTTATTCGAAAGGAGCTCGGAGATAAAGATGGATTAGCTTATCATCTAACGATAGGTGCCATGATACCTCTTTCCCGGCATGATTATAAGAGCACAAAACGAATGTTAGCCGCTGCGGTGGAAGTCTGTAAGGAGGCGCGAAACGAATTTGCTCTGGGAAGGGCTCTCGGATATTTTGGGTTGACCTGTTTGTTCGAGGATAATATGGGACAGGCCATTGATTATTTTTCACAGCTTGTCACACTTGCGCACCATAAAAGCAATGGTCTTCTCAAGACTTTAGGTATCTATTATCTTGTTTTATTTTTTTCAATACAGAGGCGATTTCCTGCAGCCTTAAAACTACATGGAGCTATATAAGAATTAAAAACCTACCAGAATGTGAGTCTTTGGTATAACTTTCGAGATGTTCAAAATCTTATCCAGCAGTATCTTCTGGAAGCCCGTGAGGTACTGGGCGAAGCTGACTCCAAGGCGGCTTTCGCCGAAGGCCGTGCTATGACCTTGGATCAGGCAACAGCGTATGCATTGAAGGAAGTGGGGTTATGTTGACACTTCCATCCGAATAACTTTCCCATCCCTCTTAGATCCTTTATCGGGCGTGTAACCGTCCACGGGGTAGACAAGCCATGAGCGCGGGAGCGGAACGGGCTCAGGGACCGGCGGGCATAAGCGAGGGTGGCGGCTCGTTGCGAAATGAAGTTTGCACTGCTGCAGTCAGATAGGCGAGCACGTCACGTTTCTGGGCGGCGCACGTGGCCAGCACCGTCCAGATCCGCTCGCAGAACTGGCGGCCGCTCGCGCCCCGGGTGCCCTGGGTGATCAGACGGTCGATGACGATGAAACGGATAGCCTGCTCGGCCGGGTTGTTGGTCGGCTCAATCTCGGGCGTGGTGATGAACTCAAAATAGGACGCTCCGTATTTCTCCAGCCGCGCCGCGAGGTTATACGCAGCCCGAAGTCCCGCGCTGCCGGTGCGCTCCGCGGGAGCCTCCTGGCGCGCCACCTGCAGGATCCGCTCGCGGGCCGCTTCCAGTGGGCCGCGGATCGCTTCGCGCTTCAGCCCTTTGTCCTGCGCTCGCGCAATCAGTGCGAACATCTCCCGGATGGCTTCCAGGAGCTTGTGCCCGTAGGCCGGACCGGGACCCTCGGGCAGCCCGCAGAGGTAGCGGATCTCACGGATCAAATGGGCCAGACAGAACTGCACCCGCACATCGAACTCGCGCATGTATTTGCGGTAGGCACTGAAGAAGTCACAGCCCAGCACACCGTTGAACTCGTCGCCCAGCACGTCGATAAGGACCTGCGAGCTGCGGGTGTCCTCGATCTTGAAAAGCACGTAGAGTTCGGCGCGGAACACCCAGGTCCAGAACCGCTGGCCGTTGTCCTTGTGCCCGGTTTCGTCGACGTGCAGGGCGGGTTCGTTTGCCAGCGCGGCCATGAGCTGCTCGTAGGGATCCTGCAGGGCGCAGCTCACCCTGGCAATGAGCTTCACCAGATAACCGCGTGAGAACTTCAGACCAACCACGTTGCGCAGGAAGCGCCGGATTGCGGAATAGGAGGCATGGAGCGCGCTTTTCATGTATGCAATGAGGGCGGTGAGCTGCGGCCCACACAGGCCAGCTTTCTGCAGGAATGCAGAGGGTTGCGCATAGTAGACTTTTTGGCACCCGGCGCATCGGCAGGCATGATAGCGATGCTCCTCCTTGTAGAGGGGGATCTCCCTGATCTCGACGTGCTGGAGAACCTTCGGCTCCCACTCGGGCTCTGGAATGCCTTCGCCTCCGCAACAGGGACAGGTGGATGCATAGTGCTCGAAAGGCGCTACGCTGAGTTCCTCCTCACAGAAGAGAATTCGCTCGTGGCGCCGGTGGCCGGGCTGCCCGCCGATCTTGCGCCCGGCTTCCTTGCGAGCGCTGGGCCCGGGCTTGACGATATCGCTGGAAGGAGGCTTGGAGGAGTTTCGCGAGTTCTTGCTCAGTGCCGCGATCCGGGCTTCGAGCGAGTCGATCCGTCGCTGGGACACGGCCAGCTCTTCGCGCAACTGCGCCTGGCTGGCGACGAGGATCGTGTTCTCCTCGCGCAGCCGCGCGCAGGACTCGCAAAGCAAAGCGCCGGCGATCATGGCTGAGCTCCGGGCACCCCATCGCCGCGGCTCCGCGGCATCGCCTTGCTCTGGCAAAGGCGCTCCCGGAAGCGCCGACACAGCGGATAAACCAGCACATCGCGCACCGGTTCGGCGTTGCGGTGCGTGCGGTCGTTACGGCCGCGTCCGCGTGTCTCTCCGAGCCGGCGCCAGTTGGCCGCGCGGTAGCAGGTGCCTGCAAAACGCTCACGCTCGACGAACGTCTCCGCCAGCACGATAGGCGTGGCATAGTGTGCCATCCAGTCGCGCCGCAGCCGCCGCAGACAATGCCCCAGAAGGAAGGAAGCCAGATGCGGCACCCGAACCCAGGGCAGAATCACAAAGCGGTCGTTGTTGACGACTCCGGGCAGATTGGCTTCACGGACGGCGGGTTCCCAGCCGATAAAAGCGTCCCGGCAGGCCACCTTCCATGCCGCCGGACCGAAGCCCAGGGCGGCGACAACGCGCTCGCCGCAATAGCAAAGATACTTGAGCGCGGCCCCTGTGGGTTGACGGTATCCCAGATAGTGATAGCGGGCCACCAAACTGTTGTGGAGCCGCTCCCCTGCGTTGCCTTTGACCAGCTCGACACGGACCTGCGGGCGGAGGCGCGAAAGCGGTGCTTCCAGATTCGCGGTGTCCATCGGCGGCAGGGGCGCCACGGTGTTGGTACATCCGGGCCGCCGCGCCGGCTTGCGCATCGCCGGCAGCACGATCAGACCCTTGCGATCGAGCTGCCGCAACAAGTCCCGGCAGGCAATCTCCCGGTAGCTCCCGTTGGCCTGACGCCACTCCCACCGCCGGCACAGAACCCTCGAGACATGCGTACGCCCCTGAGCCCCCACTCTCGAAATCAGCCCCCGGATGAACGCGACTTCCGCCGCTCCAATCCTGCGTCCGCGAACGATGATCTCCTTGTCCATCGCCCCCACTCGTAAACCCAGCGAAATCGAGACTCCAGCTTTTTCTTCACCATTTTCAAACTACCCCGTGAACGGCTACTCGGGCGTGAAAATGGGATAGCCCAAGTCAAACGGCACTTGAATGAACATCCGAATCTGGGCAGGCGAATTTAGAGTTCATTGATTTCGATGAAGGAACCGACTGGCCACGGCCAGCTTTTTAAAGGCGGCATGAAGTTCGGATTTTACGGCGCCGACGCTCTTGTCCAGAGTCACGGCGAATGCGGCGTTGCGGCTGCCTCGCGCTGCGAATTTGGCGACTTCTTCGCGCTCCGAGTGGCTCAAAGTCGCCAGTAGCGGATCTCCGTGAGTGCGAGGAGGGGGTGCGAACTGTGTCGGTCGGTTCGGAGACGGAAGTCTGCTATGCCTCGACCTTCGTGATCTGAGACGGGTCCGGTCAGCCAGTTGGCGCGTTGTGTGCGCCGGGAAGTCTGGCCATCCACGTTGGCCGCATTGAAGAGGCACAGCCGCCGGCTGCGGCTCATCACGACAGCGAAGTGCTGATACTTTAAAACGGTCTCTTCACGCCCGCCCTCGTCAAAGCGAAGAACGTCCGCGGCGCTCCCCCTTTCACCTGTGGCAAAGGCACGGCCTCCCCTGGGAAATCGGCATCGTAGCCGGCGCGGTCCTCGTAATCTTCGGGACGCCCTTCCGTTATCACCTCATCTGGAGTCGGACCCGAGATCGGCGGTGCCGAAACCTATTCTAGAAAGTCGATTGAGGCGGTCATTGGTTGCGGCAGTATTGGCGGGACTTTGAAGCGCTCGAGGCTTGGGCGAAGTCAGAACCTCATCGCGCATGGTGGCAGCAGTTTCTTCGAAACTCAGCTGGTACGGGCTTCTGGCATGACGCGTATTTCATGCGCGGTAGCATGAAGGCCGTCTATGACGACATGATCAGGGACACGGGGTTTCTGTGCTTCGCTCCTATAGTCGTGGCCCGGGGAAAGATGTTCTCTGCTCGAGAATGCGCGCACCATCCCGGTGAGCAGACGAAGCCAGTGCCAGTGGCTGAGAAGGACTTTTACTCGTGATGGGCGTTGAGGCTGACGACGTGGAGTTTTGCCATAGCCTCAACGATATCTACGGGCAAGGACTGACGGCGAGCAAACCGATGTCTCGGTGCGCGCGACAGTCGGTCTGCGCAAGAGCGAAGGTTTGTGGACGATCGCGCACGAGCTTTTCCAGGTGCCGTTCTACATGCAACCGCCCCGCCTATACGAAGCGGCACTCGAGCTCAAACCCGAGGGCCGTCCATGAAATACGTCTACCTTTGCTACGACGAGGAGGCGAAACTGAACGCCATGTCCCAGGTCGAACGGGACGCTGTGAAAAAGGAGGTTTGGGCGCCTACAACGACGAACTGCGGCGCAAGGGCAAGTTGCTTGCCGTGCAAGCCTTGCAATCCGTCGAAACCGAGACAACGGTGCGGGTCCGCAACGGCAAACTGTCCACCACCGACGGCCCATTCGCCGAAACGAAATAGCAACTCGGCGGCTTCTTCCTGATCGACGCGCACGACCTGAACGAGGCTATCTAAATCGCCTCCAGACTGCAGGGCGCGCACATCGGCTGCATCGAAGTGAGGCCGACCAGGGAGCTGCGTGGATGAAATGACTGAAAACCGGACCCCGCGATGTGGATGCCGGGATTCAACATAATTCGAGCGACTGTCGATTTCCTGCGCCGCCGAACGACCATCTCATGAAACCGCAAACCAAAATCAACCAGTGACTTCAAACCCATGAGCACGACGAAAGACAACCGCATCGTTAATCCCTACTAGTTCTTCGACGGCCGCTGTGACGAGGCCCTCGAGTTTTACCGCAAAACGCTCGACGCCGAAGCGACGATGTTGATGCGTTTCAAAGATAGCCCCGACCCGACTTTGTGCGCCCCCGGCTCCGCGGACAAGGTCATGCACGCCGAGCTTCGGATCGGCGAGACCACGTTGATGGCATCAGACGGCAATTGCGAGGGGACGTTGAGCTTCCAAGGCTTTGGCTTGGGGTTGACCGTGCCGACTGAAACTGAAGCCGACCATCGGTTCGCGCCGCTGGCCGATGGCGGACAGGTGCGGATGCCGCTGGCAAAGACTTTCTTCTCACCGCGCTTTCGGCACGGTAGCCGACAAGTTTGGCGTATTGAGGATGATTCTCGTGCCGCAGCTCTGGAGCACAAATGACCGTCATCGAACTGGCGTTCTGCTGTTACGCGGTCACGGACATGAAGCGTGCTCGCGAATTCTACGAAGGCGTTTTGAACCTCAAGCCCGCGACCGTGACTGTCACCGAGCACAGACAGTGGACCGAGTATGAATTTGGCCCGTATGTGCTGGCCATCGGTTGCGTGCCGGTGTTCAAGCCCGGTCCCGATGGCTGCAGCGTCGCGCTCGAAGTGGAGGATTTCGACGCCGCGATCGCGGACTTGAAGCAGTACGAGGTGAAGTTTCGCATCGAGCCGCTGGCGACACCAATCTGCCGGATGGCGATGATTTTCGATCCGGACGGCAACAGCATCTGCATTCACAAACGCAATCCCGATCGCTGAGAAAATCGAACAAAGAAAGGAAGCACGAAAATGAGATTCATGGTCTTAGTCAAAGCCACCAAGTCCTCCGAAGCAGGCGTCCTCCCCAACGAGGAACTCCTCACCGCGATGGGGAAATATAACGAGGAACCCATCAAAGCCGGCGTGATGCTCCTGGGCGAAGGGTTGCACCCGAGCTCGAAGGGAGCGCGCATCAGGTTCGAGGGCGAGGAGCGCACTGTGATCGATAGGCCATTTGCCGAGACGAAGGAGTTAGTCGCCGGCTTCTGGCTCTGGAAGTGCGCGTCGCTCCAGGAGGCAATCGAATGGGCAAGGCGCTGTCCCAATCCAATGCCCGAGGAATCGGAGCTCGAGATTCGGCAGGTGTTCGAGGCCGAGAACTTTGACGCCGAACTTACACCTGAACTCCGCGAGCAGGAGGAAAAACTTCGCGAGCAGATCGAGAAAGGAGCGGCTCGATGAAATATATGCTGCTCATTTATTCCAGGGAGGGAGTGATCGCCGAAGCCGACCGCGAGAAGTGCTATGCGGATTCCGCGCAGCTTTGCCGGGATTTGGATGCGCGCGGACTGTATGTTTCGGCCAGTCCGTTGCAGCCGGTCGCGACGGCCACGAGCGTGAAAGTACGCAACGGCAAACCGACGATCACCGACGGGCCGTTCGCGGAGACGCGAGAGCAACTCGGTGGCTACTTCATGGTCGAAGCGAGGGACCTGAATGACGCAATCAGGATCGCTGAGAAAATACCGGCTGCGCGCTGGGGCACGGTGGAAGTGCGCCCTGTCGTGGAGATTCCCGGGCTGCCATAAAGAAAGGAAACAGGAACATGTCAACGAACACCATCCAACTTCATCGCGTGCTCCGCGCGACACCGGAGAAGATCTATCGGGCATTTCTCGACGCCGATGCGATTGCCAAGTGGCTGCCGCCAAATGGATTCACTGCAAAGGTCCACCAGATGGACGCAAAAGTCGGCGGCAGTCACAAAATGTCGTTCACGAACTTCACCACCGGCAAAAGCCATTCGTTCGGCGGAAAGTATCTCGAGCTGACACCGAACGAACGCATCCTCTACACCGACAAGTTCGACGATCCGAATCTGCCCGGCGAAATGACCACGACAATCACGTTGAGTAAAGTCTCGTGTGGTACGGAACTGAACGTCGTGCAGGAAGGTGTTCCGGCGGTCATTCCGCCCGAAGCGTGTTATCTCGGCTGGCAGGAATCGCTCGTATTACTGGCGAAACTCGTCGAGCCGGAGATCACCGATGAATGAAAAGTTTTCCCCGATCCAGCGAAGAAGAAACCTGACTAACGAGCTCACAAGTATGAAGAAGACGATGCTCAACATCCTCATCGGCCTCGCGGCCGTCATCTCCATCCTATTTATCGTCGTCGCGCTGAGCCCGGGCGATTTCCGCGTCGAGCGGAGCGCGACGATTTCAGCACCGGCAGCCGCTCTTTTCGAGCAAGTGAACGATCACCACAAGTTCGCCCTGTGGAATCCGTTCATGAAACTCGACCCCAACGTGAAAAACACCTACAGCGGGCCGGATTCTGACGTCGGCGCCGTGTGCAGTTGGGACGGCAACGGCAAGATCGGCGCTGGCTCGGCCACAATCATCGAAAGCAAGCCCGGCGAGCTCGTCCGCCAGCGCATGGATTGGAAGCGTCCGATGGAAGGCACCAGCACCGTCGACTTCACATTCAAGCCCGTTGGCGACAAGACAGTCGTAACGTGGGCGATGTATGGCGAGAACGGTTTCATGGGAAAACTATTCAGCCTGTTCATGGACTGCGACAAAATGGTCGGGCCACACTTTGAGCAGGGACTCGCCGACCTCGGCAAAGTCGTCACCGCCACCGCTTCCGCGAACTAACCACCCGTCACCAGCACACATGAAAATACCGTTTACCGGCGGATGCGCTTGCGGCGCGATTCGCTACCAATCCACGGCAGAACCGATGATGATGCTTAATTGTCATTGCCGCGATTGCCAGCGCTCCAGCGGAGGTCCGTTTTCGTCTTTCGTCGTCGTGCCGGCGGAAGCTTTCAAGCTCCTGCAAGGCTCACTTCGCTTTCATCCCTCACCCAGTGAGGCTGGTGGCCAGACCCATCGGGGCTTTTGCCCTGACTGCGGCTCACCGATCGTGGTCAAACCCGACGCGGCCCCTCAATTTGTCGCGATCCGGCCGGCGAGCCTGGATGACCCGCGTTGGTTCGATCCGCAGATGGATGTGTGGACGTGCGACGCGCACCCGTGGGACCAAATGAATCCCGCATTGCCGAAGTTCGAAAAGTATCCGCAGTAAGTGTTCAACTGAATCGTCAATGATTGGAGCTCGAAAATGAAAAGAAAAGTAGCCGCGCTCGTCGCAGAGACATGGGTGGCGCAAACGCCAAGCGCGACGTTTCGCAAGGTGCAAACACCGCCGTCTGGCTCGCACTCGACGCGCCGCAGGACTTGACCGGCAAATTCCTGCGCGACCGCGAAGTCATTCTGTGGTGAATCGAAAGCGTATGCCGTCCTATATCGCTTTGCTTCGGGACATCAACGTAGGAGGCAAGAACCTTCTGCCGATGAAGACGCTTGCCGCGATGGTGGAGAAATACGGTTGTACCAGCGTCAAGACCTACGTTCAAAGCGGCAATGTGGTGTTTCAAAGCACGCCTGCGAGGGCGAAGTCATTCTGCAAAAGCATTCGCTAAACAATTGAGAAGAGCCATGGTTTCCGTCCCGGAATTCTCGTGTTCAGCGCTGATGAGTTCAAACAGGCGGCCGATGCCAATCCGTTTCCCGATGCAGAAGCGTAGCCGAATTCCCTGCAACTGTTCTTTCTCTCTGACATCCCGAAGCGCCCCGACCTGGAGGCGTTAAACCGGTTCAAGGCGTCCAACGAATCCTTCCAGCTCATCGGCAAGGTCCTTTATATTCACGCCCCGGATGGTGTCGGACGCTCGAAGCTGGCGACGCAGGTTGAAAAACTGCTTGGCGTTGCGGCAACGGCGCGCAATTGGAACACCGTAGTGAAGCTCCTGGAAATGGCCCAGTAAGTCGCTTGAAAGAAAAACGTGCGCGAACCTTTGGCGCAATCGGAAGTCCAAACCACGATCGAGATAGACAAACCCATGAAAATCGCAATCCTCGGCACAGGCATAGTCGGCAATGCCCTTGCCACGAAATCATTATGGGCTCCCGCACGGCCAACAGCGATGCCGGGCGGGAATGGCTTCGCAGCGTCGGCGACAAAGGTCAGGTCGGGCTTGCCACCTGCACCCAGTTGCCTAGTCGCTCATAGAAGAAGTCGAACGGGACGTTGCCGACGAACAAGCCGAAGAACCGTGTGTTTGAGATCAGACATTCACATCGCCCTCGCAGCTTTGGACGCTACAATCCGGAAGCGGTCAAAGAAATCTCGTCGGTTCTCGACGAAATCCTGAAAGACAGCGCCTTTGTCGAGGCGACCCGCCCATTCTATAACGCCCGTCTCAAAGAACGTTTAAGAGATTACTTCAAGGCTTTTCGGGGATGGGAGCAGAATCCAGAAAGCCTCGTCAGGAGAAAGGCATCGCTTTTATTTAGTCTCAGAGATCTTGATCTCGATTTTTAAGAACGGGAGCCGCTGAGCTGCTGGAATGGCTGATTAGCAGGGGCTTGCGGGTATTGGGAACCTCTTGCGAAGGAGGTTTCCCCGGGAAATGAAAAATGACACCTTCCCCTTGTCATAGGAACCGGGCGGAAGCCCGAAGCCGGAGGAAGGTGCCATTAAGCAGACGATATTGCCGCTCATCCGGCAAGGGGCAACTCCAATCAACAATCACGTAGGGGTTTTCAACGATGGAACTCACTGGAACTACCTGCTGGGGATGCATCCGATTTACCGGCATCGGGCCGGGGATCTGCGCTCCTTCAGGCTGACCCTCGCACAACTGGTCGATTCGGGCGCCTGCCGCTCCTCGGAAGCGATCAAAGCTTTTGGGATCTCCAAAAGCAACGTGGACCGCACGCTGCGGTAGTACCGGGCCGCTGGAATCGAGTCGTTTTTCAAGCGCAACGCACCGGCGCGTGATCGCGGACGTGTGCTCACCGCCGAAGTGCTGGTTCGTGCGCAGGAACTCCTCGATGAAGGTGTTTCCAAAGCGGCGGTGGCCGGGCAACCGGGAGTGCCCCGGGACACGTTGCGACGGGCGGTGTGGGATGGCCGCTTGCACGAAAAGGAGGACGGGGGGCAGAGCGCGAGCGGCCCGGCTCTGGACAAGTCGCAGCGCAGCATTGAGGATGCCTGCGCAGGCGAAGGACTCGGCACCGGCTGCACCCGCGCTGGCGAAAGGATGCTGGCGGCACTCGGGGCAGTGGATGGGGCGGCGATCCGCTTCGAGCACTGCCGGCACGTGCCTTACGGCGGGGTGCTCTGCGCTCTGGGAGCCTTGCTGGCTAACGGACTTTTAAGTCCCGCACGGGAGTGCCCGGGCAAAATCAGCGGTTTCTATAGCACCCTGCACATCCTCTTGCTTCTGGCTTTTATGAGCTTGTGCCGGATCAAGACTATCGAGCAATTGCGCGGCAAAGCGCCCGGCGAACTCGGTAAACTCATGGGGCTGGACCGGGTGCCCGAGGTGCGTTGCCTGCGCAGGAAGCTCGACGCCAAGAGCCGGGACGAAGCAGCCGAAAAATGGGCGGCAGCCCTTTCCCTCCAGTGGATGGAAGCCGATCCAGAGGCCGTCGGGACCCTGTACGTCGATGGGCATGTGCGGATTTATCACGGCAGCAAAACCAGGCTTCCGCGCAAATACGTCTCGCGGCAGCGGCTTTGTCTGCGGGGCACAACCGATTACCGGGTCAACGACCAGAGTGGCCGTCCCTTCTTTGTCATCGACAAAGTGGTTGACTCCGGCCTCATCGCCGCTCTCCGGGAGGATATCGTGCCGCGGCTGCTGCGCGAAGTGCCCGGGCAACCCACCCCGGAGCAACTGCGCGAGAACCCCTCTTTGTGCCGCTTCGTGCTCGTCTTCGACCGTGAAGGCTATAGTCCCTTTCAAAGAGATGTGGCAAAAGCACCGCATCGGCTCCATCACCTATCACAAGCATCCCGCTGCGCAGTGGCCGGAGGCGGAATTCTGCCAGCAGAGGGTTCTGCTGCCCGAAGGGGAGAAGGTCACGATGCGCCTGGCCGAGCGCGGTTCCCTGGTGGGCACGGGAGCGGATGCGATCTGGATGAAAGAGGTCCGCAAGCTCACCGAAAGCGGCCATCAAGTCAGCTTGATCAGCACCGCTTACGCACTGGCGCCCGAGAGTCTCGGCGGCGGGTCTCTTCAGCCGCTGGTGTCAAGAGAGCTTCTTTCGCTACATGATGGAACACTTTGATATTGATCTGCTTAGCGAATACAAAACGGCGCCGCTTCACGACACCGAAAAGGTAATCAATCCGCTGTGGCGGGAGCTGGAACGCCAGAGAAACGCCCTAGAGAACAAGCTGCGCTACCGCAGAGCCCGGTTTGCCCGGTGGAGTCTTCACGCCATCCCCGCTTCTGAAGAGAAAAAGTATCGCAAACGCGAGAAACAAAAGGCTGAGTTACTCGAAGAGATCGGGCAGATGGAAGCCGGGCTTGCCGCGCTCAAAGAACGCAAAAAGCAAACCTCCCATCACATCAATTGGGAAGAGCTTTCCGAGCAGGACCGCTTCCGCAAACCGATGCTCGGACGCAAACGGCTGATGGATGCGGTGCGGATGATCGCCTATCGGGCCGAAACGGCGATGTGCGCCCTGCTGCGGCCTCCGGGCAGGGAGACCACCGCAGCCCGGCGCTGCTGCAGGACCTCTTTGTCACGGAGGCCGACATCCGGCCCGACGCCGATGCGGGCCAACTCCACATCGAAGTCCATCGCGGATCGCGGCCAGCGGTGGATCGAGCACTGGAAAGTCTATTCGAACACCTCAACGAGATGGCCTTCATTTTCCCGGGAACCGAACTGACCCTGCACTACCAATTGGTCGGGCAATCTTCCCCCGGCGATCTAAAGCAAAGTGTCGCTACCGATTCACAGGGGTAAGGAGTTCTGAGTCTCGAGGGGCCCAGCGTACCGATCGGTACCGCGAGGACCTTCGGGTTTCTGGGTGCGTCGCTCCATTGACGGAACAGATCGATTGTTCTTCGACGCACTTTTGAAGGTCATGCGCGTTTATGATGCCGATTACGTTGCGCCACGGAAGCTCCTGCGCGAATTGGAAATCGAATCCGCAAGCGACCGGCAAGGAATGGTGAAGCAGGTTCCGGACGGGCAGAGGGAGAACCGAGTCAGATCCGGAAGGCGCGGTTCAAGGACGCCGTCTATTGCGACCACGGAATCTGCCCTCCGTCCGCGACAAGGAAACTCGCTTGTTGCGGCAATCCCTCGGTCTCCGCGTTGAAAGAATCCAACTCCGCCATCAGCGATCGCATCGTCAAAGGCAGGCTGTTTCGCCGCAGGAGCAGCGTTGCGAACGAGTCGTTTAGGTTCGCTGCAATCTCCTCGGCCGACATCACCTGCGGCATGGGATCACGACCGAAAATGAACTTGCAAATCGCACCAGCCGGCAAAGCGAATTCCGGTGGCTGCGCCAGCGCCGCGCCATTCCCTGAACCGGGCCGGCGATATGGAAATTGACGAGTCGGGAACGGGTGCGCCAATCGCGCCAACTTGCTCAAATTCGCCGGCAGCGGGACGGGTGTCGGCTTCGCCGCCGGAGACTGAGAAGGGTCAATCGGATCACTCATGAGCCAATTGCAAGAGTATCGAGTGTTACCCTCGCAGAATGGAAAGCACGCATTCAGTGAGGACGGACGGCGTTGCTGACCCTTCGAGAGGTGGCACGCGTGGTAGCCCCGGCGAAAAAATTGTGTGCCGCTCCGTGCCTGGTTGTGCCGCATCGTCGCCACCCGAAAGCCCTTTTGCTCAAATGGTTTCCGGCTCATCATGCCTGATGTTTCCGGGGTGTGCCGCGCAGTGCCGGAACGTGCCAAAAATCCCCGTTTCTCTATGGGGTTCAAGAGGTCGCGACTTCGAATCTCGCCGGCCCGACCATTCTCGAGAGTTCACGTGAATCGTGGTTTGATCATATCAATTTCTCGACTGAAGAAAACGGCAATGAGCATGGCCAGATTGTTCATACCGACCACTCGCAAACCAGAATGTGTTCCACCGGCTGATTCAATCCTGCAGCACCTCAACCGCTGCCTCCCGCATGGCCGAAGCCGGGGGGCCTGCCTCGCGCATCCGGTTGATGTGGTGCTGGATGCGCCACAGGTGGTAGCTAACGCGGTGCAGCCAGCGGACAGCAGAGAGACGCGCCAAGGCGGCCTCCCCTGCTACGCGCCCCGTCGACGCCAGCGTGATCATACGCTTGCGGTAATGCTTGCGCTCGGCCCGCAACAGCTTTCGCAGGCGATTAAGGCGGGATTCGACTAACTGGCCGGCCGCAGGCTGCCCCGCCTCGCCGGAGAGGCTGGAGAGCAAGCGCCGCAGGCGGCTAAGCCGATGATCCTCAGCCGTGAGGGCGATACGCTCGGCCTGCGTGCACCGGAAATAGAGCCGATCGAGGTGATCAAGAATATGGAGCGCCGCGGCAATCCTTGGGGCGCGCGGTGCATCGGCACCTCCGGACGCGATATTGGCCATGAAGGAGCGGGTGGCGGCCAGAGCGTCGGCGATATCGCGCAGCTCAACCGCGTCGGCTCGCCGCGAGTGGGATCGGCCGAGGGAGCGGGCAAGCAGGATAAATTGTGCCCGCGCAATATCCTCCGCCGTTGCCGTCGCCGCATCGGTAGCGGCGTCCGCATCACGCAAAATGCCGCGGCCTAGACGTCGGGTTAAAACGGGTCCTCTCTCATGCACCAGACTCTCAACCAGCCGCGCAAATGCATCCGTAAACGGCAGGAACAACGCGATTCCAAGGAGGTTGAAGGCCGTATGAAAGCTGACTAGTGCAATCTGACTGTCACCCTTCGGCACAGCGCTCTCGATCAGCACCGTAAAAGGGCCAAGCAGCGCAAAGGCGACCACGCCGGTGACGACATTAAAAATCAGATGTGCCCAGCCGGTTCGCCTGGTCGCTGCCGAACCGCCAAGAGTCGCCAGCATTGCAGTGCACGTGGTGCCTACATTCATGCCGATAACCATCGCTGCCGCCTGCGGAAAGTTGATCGATCCCGCGCCAAGCGCGACCAAAGCCGCCGCCACGCCGGCACCCGAGGCCTGAGTAATCGCAGTGATAACAGCCCCGATTAGGACTAGCTCTGCCCGACCAAGGGGGGTGTCGTCCGGGAAGTCATCCGGCGTCAGCGCACCCTCGAAGGGTGCCATACCCGTCTGCATAAAGTCGATCCCAATGAACAGCAGGCTGAACCCCATCAACGCGGCTCCGAGCAATCCCGCGCGGGCGCTACCGAGCATCCTCAAGAGCGCCCCTGCCAACACGACCGGCAGCACCCACTCGGTCAAGTGCAACTTAAAGCCAAGAATGGCGATAATCCATCCAGTCGCCGTCGTCCCAAGATTGGCGCCGAAGATCACGCCTAGCGCCTGCGGGAAGGCCAGGAGTCCGGCACCGACGAAACCAACAACGGCAACGGTAGTGGCGCTTGAGGACTGAATAATGGCCGTTGCCACTGCACCAGTCACCACCCCGCTCAGCGGCGTGCGCGTAAAGCGTGCCAGCGCGTCCCGCAGCGCCGGCCCCGCGAGGCCGCGCAGGCCCTCGGTGAGCATGATCATACCCACCAGGAAAAGCCCCAAGCCACCAAGGGCACGCAGTATGTCGGCGGTCATGGACAATAAATAATAATGCCCTTTTGGAATACCGCTTTCAACGAGACATGTTCCAGCAGTCCCTACGTTCAAATCTCTTTCCGTAGAGACGTCCGCCGTGGCGGGGGCGCACGACCTGAAGAACGGTCGCAATAAACTATATCACGGATCGAGCATTGTTTGTGCTTCCGTTGAATTCGCAGACCGATCAAATGAGCACGATCCGCGAAGATTTAGAATCACAACCCGTTGAATGGAGAGATCTAGACATTGAATTGTCGGCAATGCGTGAGGCGCTGGAAGCCGCCAGCGCAAATCAAAACCTACTGAAGCAGGAAATCAAAGATAGCAGCAAGAGTCTTGAAGGAATTGACCAAAGACTTCGGGACAGCATCGCCACCGAAATATCGCTGAAAGCGCGAATCGACAGTGACGCTCGGAAATTAGCAGAGCTGCGCGACAAACTCCTGGCCACCGAAACCACCTGGAAATCTCTGGCGGAGAAACAGGCCGCGGCCGCCGAAAAGACGCGTGAACGGCTGGAAAAAGAACTCGAGAATTTAAAGTTCAATAAAACCGCGGTTGAAGAATCGCTGAGATCCCGGATTGACAGTGATACGGCAAAGATTGCGGAACTGCGTGACAAACTCTCAGCCGCTGAAATCGCAGTCGCGGACACCTCCAAGATGTGGCACTTGGAAGAACAGACCGTGGCAGCCAAACAAGCCCTCGATAACCTGAAGACGGAAATCGAGACGCTAAAATCGGAAAATGCGGCGCTTGGCGGGAAGGCCGAGAAGGCTGAAAAGCTTCTCATTGAAGTCCGAAAAGAAGCGGCGACGTTTGCTGGAGAAGCGCACGACCTCAAGAATCAAATCCTTGCCGGCGAAGCCGCCCTCACGGCGTCCGACGAGAAAGTGAAACAAGGCCAGGAAAGAGAGAAAATTTTGAAAGAAGAACTCAAAACGCTGAACGATGAGGTCTTGAGTCTTCAGACCAAATTCAGCCAGTGCGCTCGCGACCTTGATATCGAGCGAACTAGGGTACGGGAAATGGCCAACCTCCCGGATGACTGGGGGATAGGCTAGTAAACCGAAATCTCAATCCAAGAGAGTGGAATCGGGTTAAGGTTGCCTGCAAACCCGCCTGAGAAAAACGACGGCCATTACCATTTCCGGCGCGTTGTTTCGAGTTGTTCACGTTGCAGACGTCGAATGCCGGGCTGTCAAAATGGTGATCCTTGGTCAAATTGGCCCTTAGCTGTGGGCTAGCCATTGCAGACGCGTCGGAACTCCGTTTCCTAAATACGCGCGACTTTCTCGTTGATCCGGTTTGAATCCTCGTCACGCGCAAGAATATATTGTGCTATCAACAGACGAAGATTTGCGTGAAAGCGAAGCGGTCGAATACAACCCGGAATTACAGAACGCCGCAGTGTTATTAAGATTACTTTTCGGTTTGTTTCTCATTGGTGGCGGCGACCTGTATTTTTACATCGATCGCATTCGTGCTGATTGGCCGAACAACGCTCACGAACGGATTGCTCTCGCCCGTGAACGACGAATCGACGAGATCGAATCGATGTTTGAGGAAGCTGGGATCACCTACCCACCAATGGAAATCTATCTGCGAGCATTCAAACTCGAAGATGTGCTCGAACTCTGGGCACGTGGGAAAGAAGTTAAATCTTTCACACGCGTGAAGCTTTTTCCCATTCTCAATCGGTCGGGGGAGCCCGGCCCAAAACGGTCAGAAGGTGATCGCCAGATTCCAGAAGGCTTTTACGTGGTGGATCGTTTCAATCCGATGAGCAAATTTCACCTTTCGCTCGGAATCAATTACCCGAACGAATCGGACAAGATCCGCACGACGAATGCGGAGCGACCCGGTTCGGACATTTTCATTCATGGCAAACAGTGGACCGTCGGATGCCTGCCGATTGGAGACGGCGGAATCGAGGTGCTTTATATTATCATTAAAGATACCAAGAAGAATGGCTGCCCGATTCGCGTCGATATTTACCCGTCGCGGATGAGGGGGCAGGCCTGGGAAAAGGTCCGTGAGCAATACCACCATCACCATTCGTTCTGGGCAGAACTTCGTCCGGCGCTCGAATATTTCGAAAAGCATCACATCCCGCCGAAGATAGAAATCGGAACCAGCGGTGATTACAGGCTGATTTCCGATTAGTTGAAAGAGCAGCAACGTTACGGCAATTTGCCGCTTCAGTACTCTCTCGGCTCGAGCGGATTCGGGGAGGAATTCTCTTTCAGACCAAAATACTCGAGAATACGCTTCTCCTGGTATTCGTAGAACGGGTTCCAGTGAAGGCGAAGCTGATCGGCAGGAGTAATTGTCAGAACACCTCGCTCGCCGCGAAAGGCCATGTTCCCAAGAGCCACTCCAGGGCTTGTTGGCGGGTCATTGTCACCGTACACGGGATCATCTTTCCGAAACGGCAATGCAATGTGGGACAGGGAATAAACTTCATCGGGCCACCTGTCACCGATGACGTCGATAGTGTATTCCATAGCTCCCTTGGACCAGGTCCTTGCAACAATATCTTCGACGGTTTCATCACGATTCGTAATTACCGTTAAATCGTAAGCCCGGCCGGGGACGTCAAGCAGCCGCCTCAGTTCCGATTTTGGATCGTCGGTAAGGAAAGGGAGGATCACTTTGAGGCGATTGATATCGAAAAGAACGAGTTCATTCTCACGACTGGCGGCGAGATGGTCGAACAGCACCTTTATCAGGGCCGGTGCGGAAACCGTAGCGTCCACAGCAGACTGAAATGCGAGCACGGGAGGAAACCGTTCGGCCTGGTCCGAGGTTCTGAGGGTCTCCAACCGGGTGCGGAGAGATTTCGTGAGCCGATAAACCTGATCACCGGCATTGACCGGGAAGGAGTTATACTTGAACGGGTCGTATTCCGGAAGAATCGAGTTCCACTCGAGCTTTTCCAGGCCAAGCAAATGGCCGAGACGGCTCTGCCACACGGCGAGTGCGGCAGCCGGCGTCACCCCGATCTCGGGCGACAACAGGGCGATCCGGTCGACTGTCGGAAGGGCCTGATCGCCAATCGACTCGAGCGCGTAATCAATCGCGAGAGCCCCACCGTTGGAGTATCCGACCAGATAGACGGGCTTGTTACCAACCTTGCTGTGAACCTGCTCGACCCCAAGTTTAACTGCCGCCGCCATGTCCTTCCACTTGATATTGGTGAGCGCCGAAGGCGCGGTTCCATGGCCGGGAATTCGCAATCCGAGGACATAGGCGTCGAATCGCTTCAATTTTTCGCCAAGCGCACGAAGACTGTAGGGTGCGTCGGTGAGGCCATGCAGTAATAACACCCCACAAGCGGGTTTTTCGATTTCGAATTCGAAGGTCCGATTCCAGTTATGTTCCCATCGGAAAGGATCCGCGAGGCTGCCTTCGACATACCGATTCACACCGGTTGCGCCAACCCTCGCGACCTCATCGTAAACGAGCTCTTTCAACTGTTTGAACAACCGAACTTCGAGCGCCAGATATTCCTCAAACGTGTCGATTCCCTGTTCTTCTCTGAACTCCTCATCGAGATCCGCCGTCTGCCATGATTGCAGGTCGGGGCGACCTTCGAGATAGATGATCGCCACAACGACTAATACGATCAGCGCCCCAAGAACGGAACCAACACCCAGCACCAGAATTCGAAAAATAATGTTCCGCATCCGAAGGGTAATAACGTGAACGCCGTCGGGTTTCAAATCCTTGCCGCGTCGAACTGGATCCCCCTATTTTCACGTGGAATGTTTGAATTCTCGTCTACGATTCTCAGCACAATTCACTTTTTGCTCGTGGCGGGAATCTCCGTGCGGGTGATCATGAACCGCCCAGCTGTCGGCGTAGCTCTGGCGTGGATTTCGATCGTTGCCGTAATCCCTTTTGGTGGCGCCGGGATTTATTTTCTTTTCGGAGAAAGACGCATCAGCCTTCGGCGCGCCAGGCGAATCGGCCAGCTCCGTAACGCCTATCAGCCTCTAAAGGAACTCGCGACTAAACCAGCGTTCACCAATGTGGACTGGGACCAGCTTCCGGAAGCAGCCCGGGGCATGAACCAGCTCGCGATCAACCTCGTAGGGATGCCTACGGTCATGGGCAGCCAGGGGGAACTTTATGACAACACCTCGGAAATTCTCAAAAGGATTGCCGCTGATATCCGCGCGGCCAAACACAGTGTGTTGATGGAATTCTACATCTGGAACAGCGGCGGTCTGGCATACGACGTAGTCGCCGCTCTGCAAGAAGCCGCGCGTCGCGGCGTGTCCTGCCGCGTGCTGATCGACCACCTCGGAGCTCGACCATGGTGGCGAAGTTCCGAGCCTGAGAGTCTTCGGGCGTCCGGTGTGGATGTACGGCAGGCACTCTCCGTTGGGCCATTCCGGATCCTTTTCGGAAGAGGCGACCTGCGGCTTCATCGAAAAATCATCGTGATCGACGGAAATATCGCCTGGACCGGAAGTATGAACCTGGTTGACCCACAATTCTTCAAACAGGAGGCGCATGTGGGAGAATGGGTCGACGCCATGGTGCGCGTGGAGGGTGCAGTGGTCCTGCCGCTCGGGTTGACGGTGATTGGTGACTGGATTTTGGAGACTGATGAATCAATCGATGAGATCCTGCGGGACACAGAATTGCGTACGGTCAAGCCGATCGGATCCGGGGTTGCGCAGGTGGTACCGAGCGGACCTGGCGAGACAAAAGACGGGCTACTGCAGATGCTGATCGCGCTGGTCAACTCCGCGAGAGTAGAACTGGTGATAACGACGCCTTATTTCGTTCCAGACGAATCGCTTCTACTCGCCATCCGAGCTGCGGCGGCGCGTGGTGTAGAGGTAAGCATCGTGTTACCGGAGCGTGTAGACTCCGTCATGACGCGGCTGGCGAGCCGCTCGTATTACGAAGAGCTCTTCGTTACCGGAGCAAAGATCTATCTTTACCGCAAGGGATTGCTTCATACGAAATCCATCACCGCGGATCGCCGCATGACAATGTTTGGTACAGTAAATCTCGATATGCGAAGCATCTTGCTGAATTACGAAGTTGCGCTTTTCGGGTATAGCGAAACGTTGAGCCAGAAAGTTCGTTCGCTCCAGCAAAGCTACATTGACGACTCAGAACTTCTGGATCCGGTCGAATGGTCCAAACGCGGAGACTTCAGCATGTTCATCGAAAACGTATTCCGGCTGGGCAGTCCAATACTTTGAGCACCGTAAGCTAGACCGGAGCGACCGAGCAGCCGTCCCCACTGCTGTTCGTGGAGTGCCGTGAGCAGCGCACCCATCGAGAACACGACGAGACTCAATGAGCCGCTCCCTGAGCCTGGTTGCTCGAAGGAAATGCCGGAAGATTCTTTGGACGCCAACCCGGCGCCTTCAAAGTTCCGTCGGCTGTGAATTCGAAGAGCTTACTTACAGGAAACAGCAAGACACCGGGGATGCCACGCGCGTTGATGCGCATATTGAAGTCGATGTCGTCATCAAGGAAGAATAAGTCCCCTTCCCCGAGCATTTCGAATCCTTTTCCGTGCACGGCAAGATCGTCGGTGTGAATCACGCCGTCTTTCATGGTAAAGTCGACGATGGCCTCGCGTGCAATGCTGTAGCCCATACCCGGCACGATTCCGTTGAGAATGACGGAGAGTGGTCCAAACGCAGGAATTGCGAATACGTCTCCTTCCTTCACTTCTAGCTTGCCGGCGCCATCGATCGTACCGAGGATCGTCCGACCGCGCCCGCCAGGCGAAATTTCCGCTGAGAAGGCCTTTAGAATCGTCGTAGCCGAAATAAAGCTTGGTCATTTCCTCGAAATTCACGCCATCAGCAAAGATCTCGGCCTTGTATCCGGGCCGACTGCGCTCAATCGAAATATCGGCATTTCCCGCCACCCTCCCACCAAAAAGGGTTCCTTTCAGTTCATGAATCTGCAGCCAACCAGGAGTTATTTGAAGTTTTGCGCTCACTCCCCGAAACAACAGCTCCTTGTGGGCGAACGTGTAGTACATGCCAGACGGGGCATCCACGTCGATCCTGAGATCTGTGGTATTACCGCGTTTGTAGTGTACCGTCCCGTTTATCTTGCAACGAGGCGGTCGGAGAAACCGATAGGGCTCGATATGCTTCACGAGCTTCTGACTCGCCCAGACAATGACCTCCGCCGGATTCACATTCAGATCCAAGTCCTTGAGTCGCACCTCGTTTCGTCCGAAATCATAAATAATCGCACCACTGCCTCTGCCTTCCTCACGGTTGAGGCGAATATTCTCGTAGGTCGCCGCACGATCTTTGACGCGGAACTTCGTCGAACCGGCTTTGAGTGGCTGACCCCGGAACGTCGACGGACCGAACGTGATCTCGCCCTGGATCTCCAGCGCGTTGAGATCCGGTTTTGGACCGGCGGCGCTCAAGGTGATCTCTGGTGACCGTCCGAACTCCCATTCAGACAGAAATTCCGCCATCTTCCCTGTTGTGAAAGGCTGAAATGCCGTGGGGTCAATCGTACTCTTTAACCGCGCACGAAACAATCCCGGCACCTGCATCAGATCTCCCGAGACAGTTCCTGTCTTGTGATTCAAAGCGAAGTCGCGTGCAGACCAACGATCCTCGGCACAGGAAAAGTCACTTTCGAGCGATTCGAAATGGATGTCGCTAACCTCGAAGTTGTTCGCTTCCACCCGACCAACCACGAGATATTTCATCGGGTCGTTAATTGTGGCTTCTGCATTGACTTCTACCAGTGGCGCCTCGTGGAGCAGCAGCTCGTCAGCACCCGGAATCTTCACGTCGAACGCTGACAGAAGTTCCGGCAGATTCAGTTCGGACCGGAGGTGCAAAACAGCCTTTTTCGATTTCGTGTCGAAGCCCCCCGTAGCCGACAATTTCCCTTCGCGATCCCTCAATTCTAAACCGCGGATTTCCAGCATTCCATCGCGAAACATCGCAGATACTGCGAGTTCTCGCATGACGTATCCGCGGCGCATGATATTCTGCCCCCGGAGCGTCGCCTCAGCAAATACGTGATCGGGCTTCGCAAGATCCCCCGCAAACCGTATGTCCAGCGTGGCAGGACCTCCACGATACTCGAGATCGCGAAGTTCAGAGATTACGTTTCGAATTAATTTTGCACGATCGGCAGTCTCCTCGGCCGATTCCTGCGGAACCGGTTTGAAAGCCTCAATGTTGATCAGCCGACCTGAGGCCGAAACGCTGATCCCATAAAACTTTGCCTTGGCCTGGCTCAAATACGCCTGGTGCGCTGGAAACAGCAGTCGCGCATTGAGGTCATTGATCTCCAAGCGCTTGCTCTCTGGATTCACTGGATCGAATGGAAGCGAAAGACTCGCATCACGCAGATCCACTGCGTTCAGGAAAGGCGCACCATGCAAAAAATTGCCATAATTCAGATCGAGCACGATTTCGTCAAACTTAGCCAGAACGACATTGCGATCTTTCACATCCATGACCTTCACGTTGCGTGCTACAAGTCCTTTGAATGGATCGAGTGTCATCCGGCTGAACTCAACCTCTACACCGCGTTTTCGGAACTCCTTCGTGACATATTCGCGCCACTTTTTCGTAAACCCCTTCTTATAAACATATATCCCAGCCCAGATTATTGTCGCAATCGACAGGGATATCAGGATACCGACAATGTATGGAAGCGTCTTGCGGAGTCGCATGGGAATCGAATCGAACAACCTGATCGTGCCGCGCGTCCGGCGCAAGGTGGAAGAAATTCACAGTGCCCAGACCGTATCCGCTTTGCTCGCGAAAACGGGGCGCTACTATAGAGAAAAGCGATCTTCTATACTCTGGTCATCATGCCCTTCAGCATTCCCGAACTCAGATTCAGCCGGTGCCTGTACTGTGCAAACTCAAAATCACGACTCAAGAATATGCACGAGTGATTTATGTCCGAGTTTCAAACAGGATTGGAATTCGTCCTGGAAAGGCTGTCAAAAATGAAAACCTTCAAGGACAAATCTCTCCATGCATCACTGGCCACCCTCGAACGACTGCTGGCGGCACCGGAGCAAAGTCCCTCTGTACGTAAAGAGACACTGATTTCCAAGGATCCGGACGGATTCCAAGTTGCGACAAGGATTCCAACGGCGGTTGTCGGAACGTCAAAAAAGACTGACTACCCCGTAATGCCAGGACGGTCGGGCGGAAACAATTCGACGCTTCTTGAGGCAATGCGGAACCCGGTGCTGGCCTGCACGAAATGCCCACATCTTGCGAGATCCCGGACTCAGGTCGTGTTCGGTGTCGGAAACCCTCAGGCTGAGCTGATGTTCGTCGGTGAAGCACCGGGCGCAGAGGAGGATCTACAGGGCGAACCATTTGTCGGCAAGGCAGGACAGCTGCTTACCAGAATTATCGAAACGATGGGATTCCAACGAAGCGACGTTTATATCGCCAATGTGCTGAAGTGCCGGCCGGACATGCCACCCGGGCAGTCCGGAAATCGGCGTCCAACGCCGTCCGAAATGCAAACCTGCCTACCGTATCTCCGTCAGCAGATCGAAATTATCCGGCCAAGCGTTCTGGTAGCCCTGGGCGCCGTTGCTATGGAAGGTCTGACCGGAACCGTGGAACCGATGCGCATGCTGCGTGGGCGTTGGCACGCGTTCCAGGATACCCCTCTCATGGCAACTTACCATCCCGCATACCTCTTGCGGAATCAGTCACTAAGCGAAAAGCGCAAGGTTTGGGAGGATATGCTGATGGTTCTCGAAAAACTCGGCCGGCCCATTACTGAGCGTCAACGAAACTTCTTTCTCAAAAGGACCTGATTTCAGCAACGCCTGCAAATCGAACGTCAAGATGGCGATCCGTCTTTTCCTCCTGGCTGCGCTCGTTCTCGTTTTCGCAGGGTGTTCGACAACGCCTCCCTACGTTTACAATTTTGTGCCGGGTATAACAGCGACTGTCCAAAACGGATACGCCGTGGCACCTCTGGAGGCACCTGAATCTGTGTGCGCGGCGATAGCGGCCGGTAACCGGATTGCCGGCAGCCCATACCGGCTGGGCGGCGGCCACGGCCGGTCTTTCGATAGCGCCTACGACTGTTCCGGCGCCACCTCCTTCGTGCTTCAGGCCGCCGGCAAGCTCCCAGGCCCGATGCCATCATCCGGCTTCCGCCGATATGGCAAGTCGGGCCACGGCGATTGGATCAACGTGTATGCCAGGAAAGGGCACGTTTTCCTGGTCGTAGCAGGCCTTCGATTCGACACAGGTTGGGCGCCGGGTCCACGTGGCCCGAAGTGGACTACCAAAACCCGTCCTGCACGCAACTACGTTGTTCGCCATCCGCCCGGGTTATAATCCGGGCTCCCGGCATCTCAGAGGCCGGACCGTGCCTGAAGTGTGTCGCGGCCCGCGGTGATGACATCCTTGTAGGTTGCGCCACTCGGAATCATTGGCAGCACATGCTCCGTATAAGGCACCATGACGTCCAATACATAAGCTTCGTCGGAATCCAGCATCCGCTGAATAGCACCGCGAAGGTTAGCCTTAAGAACGACCCGTTCAGACTTCACTCCGAAACCGTTACATAGCGTCACATAGTCCGGATAGATCCGCTCCAAATCGCGAGGATCACCCAGGAATGTATGACCGCGATTGCTCTTGTAGAAGCGATCCTCCCATTGCACAACCATACCGAGATACTGGTTGTTGAGAATCATCGCCTTTGCAGCGATCTGCTCGATGTGGGCGGTAGCGAGCTCCTGCACATTCATCAGGAACGAACCGTCGCCATCGATGTCAATCACCTGCTTCTCCGGAAAGGCCACCTTCGCACCCAACGCAGCCGGGAATCCAAATCCCATGGAACCCAACCCTGCCGACGTCAGAAAACTTCGCGGATACACATAATCGTAATGCTGGCCTGCCCACATTTGATGCTGACCTACCCCCGTGGTGATAATCGCCTCGCCCTTTGTCATTTCCCACAGAAGACGAATCGCATACTGCGGCTGAATGACATTCTCGCTGTCTCGAAAGCTAAACGGATACTTCTCCTTCCAGTCGTATATCTTTGAATACCAGTCGGGAAACGCGTTGAAGTCCTGTTTCACCCGTTTCCTGCCCCCCCTCTCGAGCATCGCGTTGAGCCGCGTGAGAGCGTCTTTTACATCGCTTACGATAGGCAAGCGGACCACTTTATTCTTGTTGATTTCGGAGTCATCGATGTCGATGTGAACGATGGTTCCGTGCTTGGCGAACTCCTCGATCTTTCCCGTTACGCGATCGTCGAAACGAACGCCGATTGCGAGCAGCAGATCCGCTTCATTCACCGCGTTGTTGGCGTAAACGGTGCCATGCATTCCCAGCCATTTGAGCGACAGCGGATGCGTTTCGGGAAATCCGCCTACGCCCATTATTGTCGTAGCCACTGGAATCTGCGTGCGCTCGACAAATTCGAGCAACTGATCCGCAGCTCCTGAAGAAATTACGCCCCCACCGCAATAGATCATCGGCTCCCTGTGGGACTCGATCAGACCAATTAACTCGTTGAGTTCGAGGTCGTCCGCACGCTGGATTGGCTCATACCCGCGCAGGCTCACTTCGGCCGGGAAGATCGGCTGCGTGGTGGAAGTCTGGATGTTCTTGGGAATATCGATCAACACCGGCCCCGGACGTCCGGTCTGTGCGATGTAGAATGCTTCTTTGACTACGCGTGGGATGTCGTTCACATCCATCACTAGATAGTTGTGTTTCACGACCGACAGCGTCATTCCGAACACGTCGGTCTCCTGAAAGGCGCCTTTCCCGATCATGTTCTGCGGCACCTGTCCGGTGATCGCGATGAGGGGAACAGAGTCCATAAAAGCATCGGCAATGCCTGTGACAAGATTCGTCGCGCCGGGACCGGAAGTCGCCATGCATACGCCGGCGCGCCCGGTGGCACGGGCATACCCTTCTGCGGCAAACGCACCGCCCTGTTCGTGGCGGGGGAGTATCGTGCGAATCTGCTTCGATTTCGTAAGCGCCTGGTGCATTGGCATACTCGCACCACCCGGATAAGCAAATACCGTATCGACACCCTCCCGCTCCAGACAAGCAACGAGGATCTCGGCTCCGAGCATGGGCTCGCCACGCTCCGGAAACGCCGTTGCGGACTTCGCGGATGATGTAGTTTGGGTGGATTGTGCACTCATTGTAGTTCAGGTGTGGAATTTTTCAGCCTATTAGCAAACGGTTTGGGATTCAAGCCGCGAGCTGTTTTTCAGGTGCTGAATCTGCCGTTCTGTGCCGGAACTGAAGAGATTTGAGCTTCATTGGCGTAACGCCCCACCTGCGCAGCTAGAGGAGCGAGGAGACATCCTGCGTTACGACCACTCCATTCCGGATCCGGCAGGCTCTCAAATGGCGCCTATCTCCCCAAGCAGATTTGGTCTCACTTGTCACGGCAGCACCGCCCACACTTCAGTAACACGGTTCTGCTCTGGATCGGCGCCAAACATCTTGGAGTTTCCCATTCCGACGGTATGAATAACGTTCAGAACGCCGCCCTGATGTCGAAGCACATTTGCAACGCTTTCAGCCCGCGCGTTTGACGAAGCCATGCCGGAATCCGGAGATTCCACCGCGTCTGCAAATCCCAGAATAACCAGAATGACGCTGGGATTACTCAACAGCCTTCGAATACGCGGATGTTGCAATGCCATTTCGAAGGTTTCAACCTCATCGGCGGTGAGCTCGTTTTGGCCCGCATCGAAGCCGATCGTCGCCATGCGTCCGAAGCCCTGCGCGTGCTGGAGTTGTGTATAAAGCACGTCGCGCTGCTGTTCGGTGATGTTCGGCATCTGGTCGATGCGTTCGAGCACCTGTTTGCGAACGGCATCGCGTTCCGGTGTGCGCTTCGTGACATCAGGTTCCCGATCAGACTTTGTCCGAACTGGCGTCGATGGTGGTGTTCGCGCCGGAGGCGGAGGCGAGACCGGCGTCTGAGGGCCGGCATTCAAGCGCGGTGTGAATGATGCGGCCGTGGACGCTGGAGTGCGGGAATCGGAAGATGGGCGCACCAAAAACACGATGAGAAGCACGCACAAAAACGCCAAAAGGCCTATTATGACGACCATCAGCCAAGATTTCCCGCGTTCGCCGCCGACGGGTGCGGTCGTCGGCTGCAGGGGCGTGCCGCACTCCGGGCAGCGAGCGTCCTTTCCGAGATCTATTGGCTCCTTGCGAAATCCTAGTGTGCACCCGGTTGTATTGGGACAGATGCCTGTAGACGCCATTCCCCAAAATCCACTAACGTTTGCCGGCGACAGCGGCACCGGTCTTCCCCGGGTCACGTTCGAGCTCCGCACCCTCCGATCGGAACCGGAGTTTCAAGTTGATGCGACCAAGCTTTATTGTGTGCGCCGGTCCCTGAAGCGTATGCGGTATTCCAGGCTCGATCCTTTTGCGGTCCATGAGCACAGGCGACCTCACATTGAGTGGCACGAGTACGAACCACTTCCCTTCGCGGCAACCGACCATCAGATGACGAGGTTCCAGCTCGCTGTGCTGCGCAAAGTATTCGGTCGCCACCGTTCCTTCGCGACCGACAATGTCACCAACCGCGCACGGATACACTTTGTCACCGAGCACCAAATCGAGCTGCGGCGGGGCGGAACGCGCCGTAACGACTGCAGCCGGAGGAGATGCCCGATACTCGAGGAGTCCCTCAGCGATAGTCGCGTGGATAGGAAACACAGCGTCAAACCTGCTGATCTCCAAAACCTCCCGCACGTTATCACTTGGCGCGCAAAGTGCGACAGAAGGACCACCGCCTTTCAGGCGTTTGGCGAGCGACAACGGTACACGTAAGGCTCCACTGCTGAGGATCGATATCTGGCTGAGATCGATAAGCCAGACACGCATTTCGTGTTTATCGATGAACTCGCGAAGTTTTGTCTCAAACATCCCGCACGTAGCCGCGTCCAGACGACCGCTCGTTCGCAGAATTCCGACGTCTCCGCGTTCTATTTTTTCGATTTGCATGACTTCAAGGCATCGAAACGAATCGTAAGTCTCAACTTATTGCGCCCATTTTCGTGCCGATACTCCGCTTCGTCCACCCATTGGCGCACTAGATGAAGGCCGAGCCCGCCAATCTGGCGTTGCTGCAACGGCAAATCAATTACCGGTGGCGGCACTTCAAGCAAATTGAAAGCAACGCCATCGTATTCCATTTCCAAAATCAACCTATTCCCCGATACAAAAATAGCGATGGCAAATTGCACCGAACGGTTTTCGTTCCCCGCATATTTGACAGCATTGGAAAAGATTTCGTCGAACGCCATGTGCACGCCGAAAGCCACAGATTCCGGCAGATGATACGAAGCCAGTGCCGCATCGATGCGATCAGCGAGCGGCTGCAGTTGCCTCAAATCGTTAGGGAAACTGCACCGCAAGATTTCTTTCATCGTTCAGGAGAATACAAAGCGGAGCAGGCTGAAATCATCTTCGAAATCTGCGCCGCCATTGGCTTCGCGAAGATCGTGAATGATTAAGTCGAGTTCAACCTGATTCAGTTTGCGATGCGACGCGAGTAATTCCGCCAGATCCCGGCTGGACCATGCTTTTTCGTTCTGGTCGCAAAGTTCAAACGCACCGTCGCTAAACATATACAGCATGGTCCCTGCTGGCAATATTGCTGTTCGGGTCTCATAGCTCGCCTCTGGCATGGCGCCAATCATTAGCCCCTGACTCTTTAACGGTGTCGCTTCACTCGCGCCCGGAGGAAAGAATAGAGGCGGAGGATGTCCGGCACTCGCGAAACGGAGTTCCCGCGTTGAGCGGCAAAAGACACCAAACCACAGCGTAAAAAACAGCTCGCCGTGCTGATCCATTTGATAATTCCGATTCATTGCCCCGAGAACTGCGGCGGGATTGCGAAAGTCGCACCGACGCAGAGACTGCGACCTAAGAGTGTTCACGGCAGAGACAGAGAGCAAGGCCGCCCGAACGCCATGCCCTGCAGCATCAATGATATAGAAGGAAAAATGGTCATCATCGATCCAGTGATAACCGAAAGCATCACCGCCGAGTTCGGCTGAAGGCGCAAAGCGCCATTCACAAGTGATTGCGCCCTCAATCAAAGGGCCGGGAAGAATGGAACGCACGTAATCAGCTGCCTCCTGCAATTCTTGCAGGAGTCGCTTTTGAACTCGTGCGAGCGCCGCCTCCGCCTCGCGTCGCGCAGTAATGTCGCGTGCGATCAACAGGAGACATTTCTGGTGTCCATTCCAATCGTATACGATTCGAGCTTCGGATTCCAGATACACCCAGTGACCGTCGCGGTGCTTCATCCGGTACTCGATGCGTTGTCCTTCACCGGTTCGCATAGAACGAGCAAATGTTGCCCGCACCAGCGGAAGATCATCCGGGTGGATTTCGAGAAATGAATCGGTGCCGTGGATTTCCTCAGGCGTATACCCAAGCACGGCAAAATAGGCGCGATCGTTCCATACCCTGCGACCTTCAGGGTCAATTACGGCAATGAGATCGGCCGCGTGGTTGGCAATTAGATCAAGAAGCTTCTTGTCTGAATTGACGTCATTGATGTGTGATTTTCCCACGCAATACCTTTCGCTGGCAATTGAAACTTGATCAAATTGCCTTGCGGACACATGGCCTTGTTCACTAAGAACATCCATCAACAACGCGACCCTTTGCGTGCCAATGAGAAATCGAGAAACTATAGCCATTCTCCTCGGAGCCACTTTATTTTTAGGTTCAGTCGGTTTCGGACAGGACACTTCGCCAACGCCGAAGGAAAAAATCAGCGTCGGAGAGGACATCTTTGTAATCGAACCGGACTCGAGCCCTCCGGCAGCTCCTGAATCCATGGATGCAGGCCTCGGGCTCGAAGGCGCTGAAATCGACATGCGCAAAGCATCCCCGAAACCCGAGGCAGGGCCACGGGAAGTCGAGGATCTGTTCCAATTCGAAGAGATCAATCTTGATCTGCGGCAAGGCGTAATCGGTAGCATCCCGACCATCGCGGCCGAAAAAGCAGAAAGGGAACGGGAGGAACGCCGAGAGATCCCAGATTCACTCCCCAGTAAAGCCGAGGTGCACAACCGGGCGCGAGAAATTGAGATCGACCTCAGTCACCGTCAGATCAGTCTGCTCGACGCCCTGCGCATCACCCTGTTGCAGGATCCGCAGATTCAATTGCAGCGGCAGGATGCGGAAGCAGCCCTGGCGGCGGTTCGGATTGCCAAAGGGCAGTTCGACATGCGTCTCGTGAGCGCGGCAGGGTATTCTCAGGATAGGCGCGATTTGACGGAGCAGCAGGTAAAGCAGCAGGTCACAGCGCGCAACCGCAACAAGGAACTGATTAAAGCCGTCGATGTAGAATCTGAAAAACTCAATGAAGATCTTGAGATACTGAAGGCCGGGGGCACTCCAGAGCCGGATTCGAAGGAGCAGGAACTGGAATTCCTGTTGAATGAAGCCGTTCTGGACATCTTGGACGGTTTGGCTACCCCGGAACAAATTCAGAACATCAGGGAGATCCAGGCGCGGGCGCGCACTCTCGATATCAAGACTCGAGAGGACATTCTCAAGACTCTGGAGGGAACGGCAAGGAATGCTCAGAAACAGCTCGATAAATTTCCGGTAAATTCGGTGCTCAACACGGAACTGATCAATTTTGAAGTTGCCCTGGTCAAGCGGTTCCGGAACGGCATTTCGGTCAGCCCGTTTCTCGCATACACGCGTTCCACGAACAACTTCAGCTATCGCAGCGGCATTCCACCCTTCAATGATTCCGAGATCGGGGTGCAAATCGACATTCCGCTCGCGCGGGGACTGGGTAGTTCCGCCGCCGCGTTTGAGAATGCGGCAATGATTGATTACGAAGCGAGCATGCTTGCCCTCCGGCACGTGACCAGCCAGCGGCTGCTCACTACGGCGCTTGCATACTGGAATCTCGTAGCAGCGCAGGAACGGCTCGCTTTGTTCGTGCGCTCGGAGTTGATTTCCAGTTCTCTGTACACACTTGGCCAGGCACTGGTTGAAGCTGATGCGATGGCTGCCGCGGACATGTCCCAGATCGATGCGCAAGTAGCACAGACTGTGGCAAACCGGATTGCCGCCGAGATTGCTCTCGTCGAAGCGGCACAAGCGTTGGGTACTGCCATGGGCCTTCGAGCAGAGGAGATCGTAGCGGCGCCGATAGCGTCGGATTCGTTTCCAATTCCCATTTCCCAAGACTTGCTGGGAAGGACAAACCAGCAGGTGTATATTCAGGAAGCCCTGAGACGTCGTTCCGACCGGCAGGCGGCCATGAAGCTCGAACAATCCGGCAAGGTGCTTGCGGATGCGGCGCGCTTCGACCTCCGTCCCGAGATTGATGCGTTAATCCGCGTGGGATACTCCGGTCATGTCGAAGACTCCTCTGGCGACGCGTATTATTCGACTTACACGCGCGGCCAGACTGGTCCAAGTGTTTTCTTTGGTCTCAGCATGGACTGGCCATTCGCAAACAACAGGGCGAAAGGTGAGTATGAGGCACGGACCGCGATATACCGGAAACGTGTCGTGGAAACCCAGGACCTGAGCCGTTCGATTGTTTCGAATGTCTATCTCGATTTGAAACGACTCGAACTGAGCCTTAACCGTATTAGTGCGGCGACAAAATCCGTAGATTCGCTCGGCACCGCTCTCGAGACTGAGCGCGAGAAGTTCAAACTGGGCGATGCCACGGTCGTGGATTCAATTAACACGGAGGATCGTCTCACGAGCTCGCTTTTGTCTCTGGTCGGCGCACAGCTTGACTATGCCCAATCACTCGTGCTGCTGCGCTTTGAGACCGGCACTCTTCTGCCCGGTCAGGATGGAAAAGCCGATGTGAAAGTTCGGGAGCTCATCACTCTGCCGGACTTCCGATTGTCAATCGGAACCGCTGCCCAATAAAATGCGGTCTCAGACCGCCTGCTCAATCCCTCCATGCCCGTAAGAAAAGAGCTCTTCACCAAGTCGGCTCTCGAGAGATTGTCGTCACCGGAGCAGCTCGATGTTTTGATGCGCGTAACTGATCCCAAGGGCTGGGTCGCGCTTGCCGCCGTGGGTTTCCTGCTCTTCGCAGCCGTGATCTGGGGGATTTTTGGGCGGATTCCCAAGACTGTTGACGGGCAGGGCATCCTCATTCGTGGAGGGGCGGTTCTAGACATCGAGTCCGGCACCGCAGGGCGGGTTACGGAGTTCCTGGTGGAATCAGGCGACCTGGTGGAGTTGGGGCAGGTTATCGCCACTATCGGTCAGGGCGGACAGGCCATGAAGATCGGCAACATGGAGGAACGTCTGCGAGAGTTGGAACAGCAGCAGGTGCAGCAGACCGCAGCGGAGCGATCAAACGCACAAATAGCACTGCAGGCACTCAATGAAGAGCGAGAGAGTCGGAAAGCGGCAGCCAGGGACCTCGATGCCCAAGTCAGTTCCCTGATAGAAAAGGTGGCAAACCAGGAAACCCTTTTCTCGAAGGGGCTCGCGACGAAGACCAGCGTTCTTTCG
This sequence comes from uncultured Verrucomicrobiae bacterium, assembly GCA_963805815.1. GTDB lineage: Bacteria > Verrucomicrobiota > Verrucomicrobiia > Chthoniobacterales > Chthoniobacteraceae > CAWDWA01. The sequence goes on along the minus strand of CAWDWA010000015.1, from coordinate 49,878 downwards.
ACACGCGGTGCGCTTTTCGCTGCGCAGGAGAAGGTTTCCCAAAATCAAATCCGGCTGACCCAGATCATCAGTGACGAAGGAAGGATTCGGAAGGATTTGCAGGAACAATTTGCTGCCCGCCAGAGGCTGATCGACAACCTCAAACGCGAGCTCACCGAAATGCGCAGCCAGCTGGCATCCAGCTCCCAAGTTCTAAGTCCGTACGCAGGGAGGGTATTGCAGCGCATGGTCGACCGCGGCGAATTGGTAACCCCGCAAACCCGGCTCGTTAGCCTGGAAACGCTGACGGAACCTCTTGACGCGGTTCTCTTCATTCCGGCTGGCGACGGCAAGAAAGTGCAACCAGGCATGGAAGTACAGATTTCTCCGTCCACCGTTCGCCGGGAGGAGTATGGGGTAATGATTGGGCGGGTGAAATCCGTCTCCACGTTTCCCACCACTCCCGATGCCATGCAGCGGATCCTGCGCAATGCTGTACTGGCCGAGGAGCTTGCAGGCGGCGCCGCGCCATTGGAAGTCACAGCTGAACTGTTGTCCGACCCAAACACGCGGAGCGGCTACAAGTGGTCTTCACCCATGGGCCCTCCCATTGGCGTTTTTAGCGGCACGCTCGCCTCCGCTTCGATCGTAGTCGATCGAAAACGCCCCATCGGCTACGTAATTCCGCTGGTCAAAGGCGCGTTGGGAGGGCAGTAGAGGCAGTCTCCTCTGGAGAGTAAGCCGATCTCGAATGCACGATACCAAGGAAACCTCGCCCGCCCCTCCACACAGTGTAAAGCGCGCCCGGACACCGACGTGCCTGCAGATGGAAGCAGTGGAATGCGGGGCTGCCGCACTTGGTATTGTGCTGGGATACTACGGTCGGTTTGTACCGCTGGAGGAACTCCGCGTTGAGTGCGGTGTGTCACGGGACGGCAGCAAGGCCAGCAATGTTCTCAAGGCGGCACGCAAATACGGCGCCGTGGCCAAAGGCTACAAGCATGAATTGGAGAGCGTTTACAGCCTCAAAATGCCCATAATCCTCTTTTGGAACTTCAATCACTTCCTCGTCCTCGAGGGCATTTCCGGCGAAAAGGTATATCTCAACGATCCGGCCAGTGGACCACGGGTGGTCACTCGCGACGAACTCGCCGATTCCTATACCGGAGTCGTGCTTTGCATCGAACCCGGCCCGGATTTCAAGAAGGGAGGAAACCGCCCCAGCATGCTCTCGGCACTGGCGAGACGCGCCCGCGGTTTCGAACGCGCGCTGCTCTATGTGGTGCTGTGCGGGCTTTTCCTGGTGATCCCCGGGCTGGTCATTCCGGCTTTTACCCGGGTTTTCATCGATGAATTCCTTATTGCCGGGAAGGCAGCCTGGGTTAAGCCGCTGCTATTGGGTATGGGACTTACCGCAGCGTTGATGATGCTGCTCACTTACTTGCAGATGTATTTCCTGCTGCGCTTCGAGACTAAGCTCGCGCTCATGAGCTCCGCGAAATTCTTCTCCCACGTCCTCCGCTTGCCGGTCGAGTTTTTCGCCCAGCGCTTCAGTGGGGAGATCGGTTCGCGTGTACTCATCAACGACAAAGTTGCCAGGATCCTCTCCGGGGATGTGGCCACCACGACACTCAACATGATGACGGTGGGTTTCTTCGCCCTGCTTATGCTCAGATACGACGTCGTGCTGACGCTGATCTGCGTAGCGCTGGCAATGGGAAATGTCCTGATGTTGCGTTCTGTCGCACGTTTCCGCATCGATGGTAGCCGGCGGCTTCTCAAGGAACGCGGCAAGGTCGTCGGCACAGCGATGAGCGGCTTACAAATGATCGAGACGTTAAAGGCCACAGGCGGCGAAAATGACTTTTTCAGCCGCTGGGCTGGATATCAAGCGAAGGCGCTGAAAGCAAAGCAGGAACTCGGGCTCTACTCCAACTACATCGCTGCGGTGCCTCCGCTGCTCACGATGCTTACGACCACGGCCATACTGGGCGTGGGAGGCATGCGAGTAATGAACGGATATCTTTCAATGGGAATGCTGGTCGCATTTCAGGCATTGATGAGCAGCTTCCTAAAACCAATCAACGGCTTTGTGAATTTTGGCAGCACCCTACAGGAACTTGAAGGCGACATGAACCGGCTCGACGACGTCCTTTCCTATCCCCAGGACAGGCAATATGCCGAGCGAACGCCGAAACCGGAACTGGAAAAGAAGTTGAAGCTCTCAGGCAGCATCGAGGTGAAGAACGTCACGTTCGGCTACAGCCCGCTCGAGAAACCGCTCATCGAGAACTTTTCGCTGCGGATCAGGCCCGGTCAGCGCGTAGCGCTGGTGGGTGGCAGCGGCAGCGGAAAATCGACGGTCTCAAAGCTTGTTGCCGGACTTTATGAGCCATGGTCGGGCGAAATTCTCTTCGATGGAATTCCGCGAGGCGAAATTCCCCCTAGCCTCATTAACAACTCGATCGGCATGGTCGATCAGGACATCTTTCTATTCGGGGGTACAGTGCGCGACAATCTCTCCATGTGGGACTCCACCATCCCGGAGACAAACATCACCTGCGCCGCACGGGACGCGGCAATCGCAGAAGTCATCGCCGAGCGACCCGGCGGATATATGAGTGAGGTGAACGAGGGCGGCTCGAACTTCAGCGGCGGCCAGCGCCAGCGGCTGGAAATCGCTCGATCGCTCGTCGGGGATCCTAGCATGTTGATCCTCGACGAAGCCACCAGCGCTCTCGATCCGACGACGGAACGGATCATCGATGACAATTTGCGCCGTCGCGGTTGCACCTGCCTGATTGTCGCTCACCGATTGAGCACAATTCGCGATTGCGACGAGATCGTCGTTTTGAGTCGCGGCAAGGTCGTACAGCGCGGGACTCACGATGAGTTGAAAGATGCGGAGGGAGCTTACAAGATTCTGATGCAGGAATGAAACCCGCCGCAACGATCCCGGAAAAAATGGAGGCGGAAACACGCATACGCAAACTTTTCCAGCAGGAGGGAACGCTAGAATTGGTTGCGGGCAATCGTCCTTTCCTCCTGGACGATCCTGACTCCATCTGGTTCGTCGGCACCAATCGGTTGGAGATTTTCGCTGTCGAGGTTGTGGACGGAGAACCCGCCGGCAGCCGTTCTCCGTTTTCGACGATTGAGACCGGAGGAATGGTGTGTGGAATGGATTTGCAGAGCTACGGACAGGGGCACGGCTTTCTGGCGGTCGGCTTGAGCGGCACGGAACTCTATCGACTGACGACGGAGCGACTGCGCGAATTTTCCACCGATCCAGAATGGAGTCAGGTCATTGGAGACCTGGTCGATACATGGGTGCGAGCGCTTTCCCATGGTGTCACGCACAGCATTCGACCGCGTCCTCAGGTCGATTTCCAACTGTCCGAAGATCAGATGGAGATTGTGCTGCAGCCCGGGGCGCGAGTGAACGCAAAAAGGCCGGTGGCATGGGTTACGGTCGAGGAAGGCGGTGCATTATTCATCGGACTCGAGGAGCTTGGGGCAAGTGATACGCCGGTACCGCTCACAACGGAGACATGGCTGGAAGCTCATCAACCGTGCCGCCTCCGATCGAACGCGACGGCAAAGGAAATCGGAAGGGAAACACTGTGGCAAAGTCTCGGACCGTTTTACGCGCTGATCTGCCAGTGCGAGTTCATAAACAAACGGCTGCTTGCGGTTGACGAATACAATCGCCTCAAAAGTAAGGCCGAATATCGCGATGCGGCCCGTGAAGAAGCGTTACTCTTTATCGCATCCGTCATGGGGCATCCCGGGCGGACAGCACCAAAAGCACCGAGTGAAGCCGCGGAGGATGCCCTCTTCACGGCAGTCAATCTCGTTGGTTCAAGCATCGGCATCGAAGTGCGGCAGCATCCCGACACCAACAAGGAGGGAAAACAGATCGATCCACTGCAGGCGATCGCGAGAGCTTCCAAGTTCCAACTACGATCGGTGGCGCTGCGGGGAAACTGGTGGACGGGCGACCATGGCCCGATGCTTGCCTACATTGAAAAATCAAAGGATCCTGTTGCTCTTCTCCAAGTGGATCCTTGTACCTACGAGATGGTGAATCCCAGGCACGGGACACGCGTGAGGGTGACCCCCCAGATTGCATCCATTTTGTCACCATTCGGCTTCACATTCTATCGGCCGTTTCCGGAACGCCAATTAAGTGCCTGGGATCTCGTGAAATTTGGAGCGCGAGGCCTACAGAGGGAATTTCGCACCGTAGCCATCATAGGAGTGGCTTTAGGGTTGCTGGGAACCCTCACGCCCTTTTTCACCGGGCAGATCTTTGATCGCGTAATACCTGGTGCGGACCGCTTTCAACTCTTGCAGTATTCCCTCGCTCTGGCGTGCGCGGCGCTGTGCACTGCCGCTTTCTCGATCACCCGAAGCATCGCCGTGCTGCGGGTCGAAGGAAGAATGGACCACGATGTACAGGCTGCACTATGGGACCGCCTGCTGAAGCTGCCTTCGCCGTTCTTCCGTCGTTTCTCAGCCGGTGACCTCGCGGATCGCGCCGGTGGCATCGACGCAATCCGACAAACGATCTCCGGCGTGGGTGTGACCGCAGTGCTTGGCTCCTTCACCTCGCTGTTTTATCTCGGGATGCTGTTCGTCTACGACGCCAAACTGGCAATAGTATCAACGGGCCTGGTTTTTGCCGCTGTCGCAATCACCACCGCCGCTAATTACGCGCAACTACGGTATCAACGTAATCAATTCACGATTCGTGGTTACATTTCAGGACTTGTGCTGCAACTCTTGACCGGTGTCGCGAAGCTTCGCGTCGCGGGCGCTGAAGACCACGCATTCAAGGTATGGGCGAAGGCGTTTTCCGAACAACGGCGTATCACCTACGTGATCGGACGAATTGGCAATTTTGTCAGTGTCTTCAATGCCGGTTACCCGGTTATCACTTCAATCACGTTGTTTTTCGTACTGGCAGGCATACAGGCGGAGGCGGCGGAGTCCGGGTCATTAGCAGCGGGGATGTCAACGGGCAAGTTCATCGGTTTTCTTACTGCATTTGGGTTGTTCCTCGCCGCCATGCTGGCCTTGAGCAATGCATCAATCCAAATGCTGGCGGTTGTGCCGGTGTTCGAGCGATTGAAGCCTATTCTTCTTGAGCCCTGCGAGATTACGGAGGATCGAACCCATCCTGGCGAGCTTATGGGCGAGATCGAGCTTTACCACGTCAATTTCAGTTACGATCCCGAGGGCCCGCTGATCTTGAAGGATGTCTCGATTCACATTAACCCGGGCGAATTCGTGGCGTTTGTCGGCCCATCTGGCTCAGGAAAATCCACCATCCTGCGCCTTCTGCTCGGGTTCGAAACGCCCGGTTCAGGCAATGTCTACTACGACGCTAAGGATCTCGAAACACTCGATTTGCGTGACCTGCGCCAGCAGCTCGGGGTGGTGCTGCAAAGCAGCAAGCTGATGCCGACGGACATCTTCCATAACATTATTGGCACTAATATGTTAAGTATCGATGACGCTTGGAGAGCCGCCCGGGAGGCCGGGCTCGAGGAGGATATCAAGGAGATGCCAATGGGAATGCACACGGTGGTGAGCGAAGGGGGTGCCACGTTTTCCGGGGGGCAGAAGCAACGGTTGATGATCGCCCGAGCTATCGTCACTAGGCCACGTATCCTCTTCTTTGACGAAGCGACCAGCGCTCTGGACAACAGAACTCAGAAGATTGTAAGCGAAAGCTTGGACGCGATGCACGCCACACGCATCGTAATCGCTCATCGCCTGATGTACCATTGTGAATGCGGACAGGATTGTGGTGCTCGAGGCTGGGAGAGTCGTGCAAGAAGGCAATTACGAAACGTTAATGGAACAGGAAGGACCGTTTGCCGAATTGGCCAAACGGCAGGTCGCATGATAGATGAAATCAATGACGGTTGAAGCAGCGCAAGAACTGGATGCGCTAGGTCCCATGGCTCAGCACATACGCGCCCTTTCGCTGAAAGCATGGCCTGGAAGCAAGCCCATTGAGATCGTGGGTAAGGATTCCAGGCTTCTCACCATGCTGCGAAAAGTGGAGAAATTTGCCCGGTTCAACGAGCCGATCCTTATTACAGGCGAAAGCGGTGTGGGCAAGGAGGCTTTTGCTAAGGCGTGCTACCTCCTGAGCTCCAGATTAGGAAAGCCCTACGCGGCCGTGAACTGTCCGCAGTATGAGGAAGGAAACGTGACCGTGAGCCAGCTTTTCGGTCATCGAAAGGGAAGCTTCACCGGCGCCGTTTCGGATCATGCCGGGTTCTTCGAAACAGCGGATGGAGGGGTAATCTTCCTCGACGAAATTGCCGATCTCCCCATGGCGGCACAGGTAAAATTGCTGCGCGCACTAGCCGAGGGAGAATTCCAGCCAATTGGAGCAAAGCGCAGTATGCGGGTAAATGTCCGCGTGATCGCCGCGACCAACCGTCCTCTCGAGCGCTTGATTGTTGCGCGGGAATTTCGCGATGATTTATATTTCCGGCTGCGTTATTTTCCTCTGGAAATCCCGCCTTTGCGGCGGCGTGGTGAGGATTGGTTGCTACTGAAGGACTATTTTCTCCAGAAACTCGCAGCAGAATACCACATGCAGAAGGACTTCTCAGATGCCTCGCTCGCACTCCTGAACAATTATCAATGGCCCGGCAACGTGCGGGAACTGAAAAGCATCGTGACCGTCGGCTACTCACTGAGCGAAGGCGATCTCATCGAGCCGGAGGATTTTTCGGCGGAATTGCGATCGGAATGGCGGGGCGGCGTAGCTGATGGCACCGGTATTTACAGGCAAATGGCCGAACACGGTGAAAATTTCTGGGACGTGGTATACGAACCCTTCATGGATCGTGAGCTGAATCGTGGCCAGGTTCGTTCGATTGTCCGCAAAGGACTTGTCCAAAGCCACGGAAGTTACAAGAAGCTCATGAGGATCTTCCATATCAACGAAAAGGATTACCATCGGTTCATGGATTTCCTGCGTCATCACCGGCTCAAATCGGAGAACTCCTCCGAATGAATGAGTTTGAATGCTGAAAAGCCGGAGGTTCAGAAAGCGCGTCTGGCGGAAATGCGTCTGCCGAACGTAATAGCGCACCGGCGCGAGGTGCTCAAGGGGTTTAAGGCCGGTCCCTCAGAAGTTGAGGAATTGCTCACCTACAACGAGAACAGCTTCAAAGCACCCCATCCAGGCACTTCCTTTCCGCTCCCGGACGAGCCGTTTGTAGCCGTCTGGGACGAATATGTCGAGGAAGCCGCAGGAAGCGACGTCGCCGCCGTTCTCCGAAGAAGCCTCGTCCAGCTTGCATTTCCCATTCGCAAGGGAATCAGCGAAGACACTTCGTATCGGGCGGCAACACGACGGGGCGTCTTACCCGATCCCAGTCCAGAGTTTCTCTATCTGGACGCCCCAAAGGAGTTGTCCCTCGCGTTGCACCAGACCCTCGGGGGGCGAGTCCCGATCCTGATCGCCCGTCATCGGACCGACTTCGAATCGTTAGTCCGAGCCTTTCTGTTCCGGAACGAGCCGCAGGCCGTGCCGCGCTCGATGGGTGCTGCCATGATCAGCGGTTACAACAACTGGGATCGTGTCCGGCGGTATCGTGCCCGATGGGAGGGCGGCCATCCGGGCGCCAGTGAAACGATGTGGCAAGTAGAATTCTCCCGGCTGATTCCGCGGAAGGAGCTCTACCAGGATCGCTTTATAATCCTGAGCGACGGCCCCTATAGCGGCGTACCGGCAGCAGAACTCGGTCTGGACGAGGCGCGATGGAAGGGTCTGTCGCTCGTCATTCGACGTGAGCATGAATGTGCCCACTACTTCACACGACGTGTGTTCGCCTCCATGAGAAACCGCCTGCTGGACGAATTAATAGCCGATTATTCAGGAATCGTAAGCGCTCTCGGTCACTTTCGCGAGGACTGGTTCCTCCGCTTTATGGGGCTGGAAGACCAATACCGGTATCGAAATGGGGGGCGGCTCGAGAACTACCGCGGCGATCCTCCCCTGTCCGACAAAGCTTTCGCCGTCCTGCAGCGCCTGGTCAGATCCGCCGCGAAGCAGCTCGCTCATTTCGACCATGAGTCTGTTCCAACGAATCGGGATGTAATACTCTGCGGCCTCGCCACCCTCACCCTCGAAGAGCTGGCCGGGCCAAAAGGGGAGATGCTTCTCCGGAAAGCGTGCAGGGAATGGGAGTGAGACTCCATTTAATGGAGGTTGAGTTCCATTCAAGCACCAGGGAGTAAGGGTTCGCCTACCGCTTTACTCTGTAAACGCACCGCGTCCCGGGATTGGCATTCACAATGCTAAGGGCTCGGTTGTCATCGTAGAGGGAAATGATTAAGGGACGCGATGGCATAACAAACACACAAACGAACAGACAATAGAAAGAAAGTAAGAAAATGCCTGAAGTAGAACTAACGCGTGACGAGATCGAAGACCTCGTCATTCAGAACGCAACAAAGCATCCCCAGTATAAGTCGATGCTCATGGAGGATCCGAAAGGGATGATTGAGAAGCAGCTCAACAACAAGCTGCCGGAGAATCTCGAAATCAAAGTGGTGGAGGAAGGGCCAAACACCGTGTTTGTGCGCATTCCTTATAGCCCTCAATCCGGAGAGGAACTCTCCGACGCCGATCTCGAAGCAGTTGCAGGAGGCAAAGGAGACGCCACTTACAGCTGTAATGAGTCGAAGGGTGGCTTCAACACCCACAACGAGTTCTCGTCGGACGTGACCGTCAACAAATAAGGCGCCGCTGCTTGATGCTCAAAAGCCGTCTCCTGCGTTGCGGGAGACGGCTGATTAGTCCATGAACGTCGAAAGCAAGCTCCCATTTTCGGACCTGATCGAGCCTATCGTTGCCGAATCAAGCCTGAGGCTGCGGACCGCCACTGGAAATTGTGCCGAATCGGTGGCCTGCCGGCACCTTGAGCTTCATCTAGGGACGCTCCTTTCGGGTCTCGCGGGAGAAGCGCTCCTGGCGGAGTTCGATACCTTTCGAAGCAGGAGCACACCGAGCACCGACGGGTGCGCTATTTACCGGCAATTCTGCGCAGCAATGATCGGGGAGCGCTTTGAACGCTTTCTGCAAACATATCCCGAACTCGCACGGCTAATCGACCTTGTCATCGACCGATGGATCGACGTTTCTGTTGAATTTTTCAACCGGCTCGGACGGGATCGTGCATGGATCCAGGAGGCATTGCGTCGTGGAACACCGATCCGCAATGTTGTTGGGTTGCAGGCGGGCATTTCGGATCCCCATTGCGGGGGCCGCGAGGTTTTCCTCGTGAGTTTTGAGGGTGGCTTGCGCGTCGTATACAAGTCTCGCATTGTGGCGCATGAGGCCGCGTGGAATAGTCTGCTCCGTTGGATTTCAGCGCACGGGGCGCCGAATGCGCCTCCGGCCATTACCGTGCTCGATAGCGGTGGGTATGGCTGGACCGAATTCGTGGATGGAAGCGGCTGCAGTGAGAAAGGGGAAGTTGCTGAGTATTACCGCCGCACCGGAAGCCTGTTGTGTCTCGTCCATCTGTTGGACGGCAACGATTGCCACATGGAAAACATTGTCGCAACGCGGCATGGCCCAGTGCTGGTCGACGCAGAATCCATTCTTCGCCCGCGGATATGCAGTGGTGAAAGTGAACGCACTCGCGCGTTTGCTCAGGCGCGAGCAGCCGTAGAGGATTCCGTAATTGGGACCGGGTTGCTGCCTCGATCACAGAGTGGCATCGAAGGAGAAACTTATGACGTGAGCGGACTTGCCGGTCGCGGAGGCTATCGGATTCCCCACCTGCGCCCGTTATGGAATCGGACTAATCGCGACGATATGCGAGTCGAGAAGTCATACATTGAAGCGACCAATCACCGAAATCTTCCGATGTTGGGGGATACCGTCCAGCCGGCCCAGGAGTGGGTCGACGAGATTGTGCAGGGGTTCTGCGGGATGTGGCGATGGCTCCAAAATCAATCGGAGCGAATGATCCGGGAAGCGCTCGCCCCCATGGCATGCGTCCCAAGCCGGCTTCTGCTTCGGTCCAGTACCAACGTACGGTGCCTTATTGTCGAAGTCCCTTGCCGTGAATTGCCTGCGCGACCGCGCACAACGCGACCGTGTGATCGATCGTCTCAACGAAGCAGTTGCGCGCCGATCACCCCCGCCGCCCTGGATTGCGCTCGTCAAGCAGGAGCGCTCGGCATTGGAGAATCTGGATATCCCCTATTTCCTGTTCCGGCCCGGTAAGCTTGCGAAAGCGGAAGGAGAAACCTTTGTGGCTGACGCACCGTGGATCGAGGCCGGTTACCCCCGTGCTGTGACTCGACTTTGCAACTTAACAAATACGAAGATGAAGATGCAGGTCGAATGGATTCGTTCTGCTTTTGCAGCGCCATCGGATCGCAATCCTCTTAATGTGAGTGTATTGCGAGATCGGACGCTGCAGCATTTCCCGCCGCTGACCAACTCGGAAGCGCTCACAGAAGCTTCCCGTCTTGGTGAACTCATTCGAGAGCGGGCCATTGTCGGCTCTGACGGCGTGGTGACCTGGATCGCGCCCGATCATCTGCAAGCCAATCGCACGGCGAACGGCGGCAGTGCGCACTACCTTTACAGCGGTGCCTGCGGCATTGCGCTTTTCCTTGCCGGACTCGATCGAGTGAACGGAGCAGATCGCCATCAGGACCTGATCCAAGGAGTGTTGCAGCCGATCAAGATGATGCTGGGGGACACGCGGCGCGAGGATCTGCTCCGGCATGAACACCCCGGAATCTGTTCCGGAATCGGGTCGGTGATCTACGCACTGGTTAATCTCGCAGGACTTACCGATCGGGACGAGTATCTGGAAACCGCATTACATGTCGCTCAATTACTGACGCCGGAACGAATCCTTTCGGATCGTCTGCTCGACCTGGCCGATGGCTGCTCAGGAGCCCTGCTGGCGCTGCTGGCTCTGCATTCGGCGACACAATGCAAGAAGACACTTCACCGCGCCGTTGTTTGCGGAGAACATCTTCTTCAACAACGCGTGCCGGGGCCTCGCGGAGGCCTGGCCTGGAAAGCCTGGCCACATGGGGAGCTACTCGCGGGGTTTGCGCATGGCGCATCCGGCGTGAGCCTGGCACTGGCGAGGCTCGGCGCCGCTGTTGAACGCGAAGATTTCCTGGAGGCGGCACGCGATGGGATCGCATACGAACGCACAATTTTTGACGAGTCGCGCAGAAACTGGCCCATCGTGGCGCCCCCCACCGTGAGGAACGCAGCTCCAATCTGGGCACTGGCGTGGTGCCACGGAGCTCCCGGGATTGCGCTCGCGCGACTCGAATTGCTGAACTTATTACCGAGGGACAAGGACGCGCTTCGGCGCGATATCACTGCGGCGCTGGAGAGCACAGCGCGAGACGGCGTATCAGCCATCGACCACTTGTGTTGTGGAAACATGGGCAGAATCGAGATCGGCCTGATTGCGGCTGATAGATTGGGAGAGGTGAAATGGCGAAACCTCGCGCTTGCCGGCGCCGGTGCGATCGTGCACCGGGCGCGGCAAAAGGGCAATTACGCCCTGCAGCCGCGCCCCGCAGCAGATCCCGTTTTCCAGCCTGGATTCTTCCGGGGACTCAGTGGCATCGGATATCAACTCCTTCGCATGGCAGCAGTTGAGCCGCTGCCGAGCGTTCTCTTATTTGAAATACTGCGATGAATATTGCCTCTTCACTGTCGGATATCGGTTTTTCGCCGCTCTCCGATACCCTCATAAGCGAAGTTGAGCGGTTTACTTTTCCGGCCTACCGCGAATTGCTTTCGGAATCTCGCGACGATGTGATTGGCATAGTAGCATGGCGGCGGCGCTGGCCCGTCGGACTGGCTCTAGCGCATTGTAAGGACAATAATTCGGAATTGCTTTCACTCTTTGTAAACAGTGAGAACCGCAATCGCGGCGTTGGCACTCGATTGCTCGCACGCCTCGAGGATCGCCTGCGCAATATGGGTATTGCTTCGGTCCGCACGACCTACATGACCGGCAAGCCAGGATCGATTGCCCTGGAGCGGGTTTTGGAGAAAAGCGGATGGGAACCGCCGCACGTTCGGATGCTCGTGATTCGATGTTCGCTCGAGAAAAGCCTGGCCTCTCCCTGGATGAGGCCCCGATCACTTCCATCCAACTCTTCGATCATATTGTGGAAGGACGTCTCCGCGGAAGAAAAGGAGGAGATTCTTCGCTCCCAGCAATTGGACCCGTGGATTCCTGACGAGTTGGTCCCGACGCGAAAGGAGAAGGATTTCGATCGTGCGACAAGTCTGGCGCTTCGCGAGCATGATAAAATCGTGGGCTGGCTCATCACGCATCGGCTCGATGAAGAAACGCTTCGTTGGACCTGCAATTTCGTTCGCAAGGATCTCCAGCGCCGCGGCCGATTGTTTGCTCTCTATGCGGCGGCAGGGCCTCGAATGCTTTCCGCCGGTTTTAAATACGGGGTGGGCACTGTCCGCCTTACCGAACCTGCCATGGCGAATTTCGCACGCCGCTGGATGAAACCCTACACCGTGTTTTTCGGTGAGACACGCGGCTCTTCGAAGCCGCTCAGATAAAAGTAATCCGCGAGGCGAACTACTCAGTGCCCTCGGCGAGTTCGCCGCCGAGAAGCGTCTGGAGCCGTATGACCGCTGCGGTCGGATCGAGCCCGCCGACTACATATTCGAGTTCTTCGTCCGTTAACTCGTCAGGCTCGCGCTCCGCAGTCATCGCGAATGGACTATTCAATTGATCCTGTGGAGAGGACATTTCAAAAAAACTTACTCGAAACCTTGAAATGCACAATCCGGAGAAGACAATTGATTGACGCAGTCAAAATAAAACGTCTAGGTTGAGATTAAATGGTTCTATGAAGACAAGGCTATTCTCCGCGGCGCTGACCGTATCGATAGTTTTCTTGAGCGGCTGCACTTATACGGCATTCAAGCAATACACTGGCGCGCAGCAAAACTGGCCGCGGGCGGCCGGAGCTTACGTTGATACTACGTATGACGTTCCGGTCTTTTACGGCCCCCCACCCCAACCGTATAACGTTATCGGATACCTGGATGCGGAAGCATGGCCCGCTTGCAACCGCAAAGTCATCAAAACCGCCGCGCGTCGCGCAAAATCACTCGACGCCGACGCGATCGTACTCGTGGATGTCTGGTCTCACTATACCGGCATCGTTTCCACCGTTGGAACAACCTACGCCTCCTCATACGCGATTGATCATTTTGCGCCGCCACTTGTTACCGGTCGCGCTTTACCGATTCTTGACGATTACGCCTCAGCCATCCTCATTCGCTTCCGCGATCATGGGGCGAAGAGCATGAAGTGACCAAAAATCGAGCTTGTCGCTCGGAGACATCAAAGTCACAGCGTTGAGCCGCGCTGGCGGTGTTCCGAGACAAATTTTCGGATTACTAATTCTGATACACATCAGGCACCTGCTCGCGGGATTTCCTTCGAACCGGTTCCCGCAGGTAGGTCAGCAATTGCTCATTTCTTCAAAGGCGTTGCAACGCTGTCCGAACGCATAGCGAGGTTCAAAAGCTCACTATAAAGCGGCCGCCCTCCAAGGGCTCGGCTCATGAGTGTTGCGCTAAGGCAGGTCACGATAACTGTGAGCATCGCTTCGTTAGCACCGGTAAGCTCAATTACCAAAACAATTCCGGTGAGCGGCGCCCCGACAGTAGCGGCAAACAAAGCACCCATCGCTGCGACAGCAAACGCAGCCGGGGTCGACAACAGATCGGGCATCAGGATTTTCGCGAGAACTCCAAACAGAACACCTGCGAGCGTACCGAGGGCGAGCATTGGTGCAAAAATACCCCCCGGGACGCCGGCCCCATAGCTAAGAGCTGTCGTTAACGATCGTAATAAGAACAACCCGAACAGCATGGTCAGTGGCAAGTGCCACGGGATCAGCATCGCTATGAGAGACTCCCCTCCTCCCACGGATTGTGGAAAAAACCACAGTATGGCTCCGATGGTGCCGCCAATCGTCACACTCAGCAGCAGCCAATGATGGCGCCGAATTGCTCCAAAGACTCGCACCGTGCCGATAATGAGCACGTTGAAGCCCGTTCCGATTACCCCTATGATCAGACCGAGCAAGAGATACAGAGGCGCTTCGGTAAGCGGCGCAAGATGTACGTCGTGAACCGGAAGGAACGGTCCTTGATTCAACCACCAGTCATTCACGATCACCGCGGTTACGCAGGCAGCGATAACACTCTGTAGAGACGTCACGTTATAGTTAAAAACCAGCCGCAGCTCCTCAGTAACAAAAATGATAGCGGCAAGAGGAGCGTTGAATGCTGCGGCAAGTCCGGCGCCCGAACCCGCTGCGATCAACGATTTGGTATGCTCAGACGGCAATCGCCACCAATCAGAAATTGCGGCTCCGAGGGCGCCACCCAGGTGAATCGTCGGTCCTTCGCGACCGAGAACCATCCCGGAGCCGATGCTTAACAGACCGGCCACGAACTTAATTGGAAGAATTCGCTTCCACCGCATTACGCGCTCGTCGGCCAGCACGCCTTCGATTTCCTGAATTCCGCTGCCAGCCGCTTCAGGCGCAAATCGGCGAACCAGCCAGACAGCCACCGTCGTCAGAATCACACAGATGGGCGCAGTAACCACCCATCCTGGTAGAGGGTCGGGTTCAAGATAACTGTGCAAGAAACCACGCAGATTCTCAGCGGCATCGAGCAACACATGAAAGGCAGATGCGACCAGACCGACAAAGGCGCCGACGATAGCCGCCGTCAGAACAAGAAGAAGGCCACCCTTTTCACTGGTTGATTCCCGCGCGTGCCTGATGCGGGGTCCGGCTGAATTCATGCCGCCAGCGTATCTTTTGCAAAAAACGCTTCAAGACTGTCTTAAGCGACTGTCGCGTAGAGTCGAAAGGCTCAACAGGATTCCCGATCGACGGACCAAGCAGTGATCCGGTAGCATCAAAGGCCTGTTCACGAGTGATGGACCTCCTCTTTCACCATCAACATGCATCCACCTTGCATCGTATATCCGCCCGCCGTGAATTCAAAAGCTCTGCGTGAATAGATGACTTTAGATTCTAGTGGCTGAGCACGGGCGGTGGCGTTTTATCCAAACGGCCATCACGAAGGAGTCAAAATGAAATTCCTTCCGCGAAACGGCCAAATTTTGCTTACGCCTCCCGGCTTCGGCACACCGGAGGCCAACTTCAATGGATGATGTCCAAATAAATTTTGCTCGGGACGCGGAAGTCCCGTGGAATAAATTGGTGTGGCGTAACGAAGAAAACGGTTGCGCACCGCGGTAGGACGACGTATCGACGTAGGGTTTGCGCCAGATCCACCTGGCGCTTGGGGTCGTAGCTCAGTTGGTAGAGCACCGCAATGGCATTGCGGGGGTCAGGGGTTCGAATCCCCTCGGCTCCACTCCCCTTTCCCACCGTGATGGCCGCCCACGTCCATATGCTCGTGAGCATACCGCCGAAACTGGCGGTATCGAGCGTGGTGGGATATTTGAAGGGGAAGAGCGCGATCCATGTAGCGCGGCATTTCCTGAAGAGGGAGCGCAACTACGCCGGGCAGCATTTGTGGGCGAGGGGCTACTTCGTGGACACCGTGGGCCGGGACGCGGAGAGGATCCGACGCTACATTCAGGATCAGGAGGCGACTGATCGTCGTCTCGATCAACTCGAACTATCCGAGCAGAAACAGAAACCGACAGAACCACGAACAACCGATAGATTGAAACCTGCCGCCTTGGGCGGCTCACATTCTTCAAGCCTCCGGCTTTGCCGGAGGTTCTTGACTCCTTAAGCAGATAAATGCCCGCTTTCTATTGTACCTGCAGGACGGGTTGCATCTGACACTCTGACCCCTAGAAACTCCAACTGTTATCAGTAAAGAAAAAGGAATCGTGGCTTTTGCCTCGACACAGTCCATTCCCAAACAGACCAAAAATCAAAAGTCACTTCACATCTAACGAGGCAATCTCATGACTTCTCAGTCCTCCTTCATGATCATGGCACCGGTTCAGGCCGGAAAGATTGATGAGCTTCGCGCGTTATTGGCTTCGATGAATAAGCTGCCGGGTCATGCTGATCCTGATAACCACATCGTACCCTTCGGCAGGTTCGATCGTCTGCATTTTGCGCGTTTTACGATCATTGAAGCTAAGACCGCCGAGGAAATCAGGGAATTTGACGTGACGCCGAGACCGTGGCAACCCGCGCTGGCATTCTTTGGTGATATTGATGGAGACAGGGACTCATTCATTGCGGCGCTTGCAAAACATTCCGGTGCGGGCCTCGGAGAGATTTTTTCCCTGTGTGAGGGATTTTCTCAGAATAAGACCGATCTGCCGCGATGGATGGAAGAACATAATGTCCAGCCGGCGGCTTACTACGTTAACTTCATGGGGCGAACCGTCAAACAGGTGCAGGAAGAAGCCGCGCTGCATAAGAGCTTATCCGGCTGTTTACAGGAAATCGTTGATTCTGTCGGACGGGAAAACACTCTGGCTTTGCGAGACGAGCTTTTGGCTCATGTGGAAACAGAAAAGCGTGCAGGGCGACTAACACTAACGCCACCGGAACCAACGCCTGTCGATTTGAAACTCCGAGACATGGTGCACAAGATCGGGGTGCCTTTGATTGTGCTGTTGATCCTGGTCTTCCTGTCCCCATTACTTCCAATCATCGTGCCCCTTTATCTATTGCGATTGCGCATGCTGGAACGCCGTGATCCTGAACTCTTTATTCGGCCTGACCGTCAACATATTCGGGATATGTCAGCGCAGGAAGATCATTACGCCACCAATCAGTACAATGTGTTTGGCGACGTAAAACCAGGGTATTTCCGCCTGTATACCTTCAAGGTTCTACTTATTGTGGTAAGCTATGTTGCCAGACATTTATACAATCGTGGTTTTCTTGCGCGCATAAGGACCATTCATTTTGCACGCTGGGATTTCATGAATGATAACCACAGGGTTTTCTTTGCCAGCAATTATGCTGGTAGCCATGAAAGCTATATGGACGATTTTATAAACAAGCTAGCCTATCGGGAGCTGCCATTCAAATACACGCAAAGACGTCATCAATTGCGTTCCGAGGTATGGCACAAAGCGTATCCAGACCTCACGGTCACTGATTTGGTTCGCAATAGCCGGATTCGACAGGGTGTGGAAAGCCGGGATTTCAGCGAAGCAAAAATACGTCAATGGCTCAGCCTGATTTAAGCGGGAGCGATAATGAAAGACGCAAACGAAATCGAACCGAACGACATTCAGGGTCTTTTACGTTTTGGTTACGGTTGGTTGCCCGACACCTGTTTCATGTTGCTCGATATTGCCGATATGGACGCCGCCAAACAGTGGCTTAAGAAAGCCCCGGTGAACAATGCCGTAAAGAAAACGCGGGAAGAAGCACCCGACACGGTGCTGCAGATCGCGTTCTCAGTGGAAGGGTTGCGCGTACTGGGCCTAAGGGAATCCATTATCGAAGGGTTTTCCGATGACTTCATCACTGGCATGGCTGGAGATGAAGCCCGCTCCCGCCGCCTAGGCGACATGGGAACGAATACGCCGAAAAATTGGGTTTGGGGCGGCAATCCCGGGCAGGTGCCTCACGTACTGATGTTGCTTTATTCGCAAAAGGGACTCATGGCGGAATGGCGAGCAGCCGTTGAAGGAGAGGCGTTTTCGCTGGCTTTCCGTTTGCGGCAAGTTTTGCCCACGAACGACATCGGCAAGATCGAACCATTCGGATTTGTCGATGGCATCAGCCAGCCGGAAATTGATTGGAACCAGCGTCAGAGCAAAGACGAACACGATCGTGATCGATATTCCAATTTGGTAGCACCTGGTGAATTCATACTCGGATACCCCAATGAGTATGGACTGTACACCGCGCGACCGCTTATCGAACCTCAAGAAGACGGGCGGGCATCGGAACTCCCCAATGCCTACGACGAGCCCAGATTGAAAGTTTTCGGCCGAAACGGGACCTATCTCGTGATTCGGCAGTTACACCAGGACGTTCCCGGCTTTTGGCAATTCGTGGACAAGGCGGCCGGCCCGAATAAGGAAAGGCGGGAGCAACTGGCCGCGAGCATTGTGGGCAGACAGCGGGACGGATTACCCCTTGTGCCACCAACCATGGAACACATTGCCGGAATCGAGCCGAAAGATCGCGACAACCATTTTACCTACGAACAAGACCCGACTGGACACCGATGCCCTGTGGGCGCTCATATTCGCAGGTCCAACCCCCGCACCGGCGATTTACCACACGGGTCGACCTGTCGGATCACACGCTTGTTTAAAATGCTCGGGTTTAAACTAAACCGTCCGGAAGAAGACCTGATTGCATCCACCCGCTTTCATCGGCTGCTGCGTCGGGGACGTGCTTACGGAGACGCACTGTCACCGGATGACGCCATCAATCCGGATGCACCCGCCGGCGAGCGTGGCCTGCAGTTTGTCGTACTGGCAGGCAATATATTGCGCCAATTTGAATGTATCATGAATGCCTGGACGATGAGCAGCAAGTTTGGGGGTGTGCAGCAGGAGAGGGATCCTCTGCTGGGTGTGCGGGAGCCCTTGCTCAATGGGGAGGCCACCGATCATTTCCATCAACCCGACCCGTCCGGTCCCATGCATAAATTCTGCGGGTTGCCGCAGTTTGTCACGGTGCTTGGCGGAGGCTATTTTTTCATACCAGGACTGCGGGCCCTTCAGTATATTGCCACTACACCCCACAGCGAAAGTGTCCGTCCGCCGGGAAAGTGACGCCCTGCGTCCTGAAAAGGAACCGCGACGTTCTTCTTGAAACGCAGTCAATAAAATCATCCGCTCCATCGATGGGTTCTCCGCCCAGAACTCTTATTTTGCGAACCCTGAGTCGGAACGATTCAGTCACGTGTGTCCAAAAGCCCCATCTGCAAAATCGAAGAACCTTAAAGGCCAATTGCGCCGTTCCCCGTTGCAAAGCTGCAGGTGGAATGGCGGATGGGGCGGGATTCGAACCCGCGGTACCTCTCGGTACACACGCTTTCCAGGCGTGCACAATCGACCACTCTGTCACCCATCCTTCGAGTATGGCTCCCAAAAGGGAAAACAACCAGTAGCTTGGGGAGATTTCCCATGCTCCGCAAGCGGGAATGAAATTACTCGGAATTTGGAGGATGAACCAATTCGGTTTATGTACACAAACGCCAACCTATGAATTCCGAAGTTCGAGTCCGTTTTGCCCCTTCCCCAACCGGTTACCTGCACGTAGGGGGCGCCCGTACTGCCCTGTTCAACTGGCTATTTGCGCGGCATCACGAGGGCGCTTTCGTGTTGCGGATCGAGGACACGGATGAAACGAGGAATACAAACGAGGCCATACAGGTAATTTTCGACGGGCTGCGCTGGCTAGGGCTGGATTGGGACGAGGAACCTTACTTTCAGAGTCAGCGCAAGGAGATATACGAAAATTACGCAAAGCAGTTGATCGACGCCGGACTCGTCTATGCGGACTCCGATGCTGCCCTTCGCTTCCGTCAGCCGCGCGAGCCACTCACGTTCGAGGATCTCGTCTGCGGCAAAATTTCGGTGGATCGCAGCAGAGCTCAGAGCCGCACAGGAGAGCCTGAACCAGACATCACGATCCGACGCGCAGACGGTTCGTGGATTTTTCACTTTGCGAACGTGGTGGATGACCTGGAAATGGGCATATCCCACGTGATTCGCGGAGAAGATCACCTTTCCAACACCCCGAAGCACATCGAACTTTTCCAAGCGCTCGGCGCGAAGCCTCCCCAGTATGCACATATTCCTTTGATCTTGAACAAGGATGGCTCCAAGATGAGCAAGCGCGACGAGGGCGCGAGCTTGATGACCTATATGGAAGAGAGTTGGGTGCCAGCTGCAGTGCTCAATTACCTTTGCCTTCTCGGATGGTCACCCAAAGACGACCGCGAAAAGCTGAATATCGGGGAGGTCATTGAGTTATTCGACCTGAAGAACATCAACCGCAAGAATGCGGCATTCGACCTCAACAAATTGCTCTGGTTGAACGCTGAATACACGCGAGAAATGGACGATACGACCACGCTGATGATGTCGCTCCAGGCTCTGGAGAGAGCGGGATATGATCTATCGGGCTACCCACACCCATACATCGACGCCGCTCTGGCCACGTGCAAAGGTAAGGTGCGAATTTTCAGCGAGCTTCCGGCGTATGCGGGTTTCTATTTTACAGAGAATTTCGATTACGACCGCGAGGGGATGGCGAAGCATTTCATACCAGAGAATCGTCCCTATCTGTTGGCCGTCCGAAAAGCGTTCGCGCAAATCGATCCTTTCGATGCCGAGGGCGTAGAGAGGGCAGTAAAGACGACCGCAGAAAAACTGGGCGTCAAAGTGAGGACGCTTGTGCATCCGGTGCGGCTCGCCTGCACAGGAAATATCTTCGGCCCGAGTCTCTATCATCTTATCGAGGTGCTCGGAAAGAAGAAGACACTTCATCGGCTTGAACGCGCTCTTGGTCTTTCGGAATTCGAAACTTAAAGGTGTGACGCGCCCGCAGAATTTTGAGCCTGAATCAGCGCTATCACAATCCCATTGACCCCACCCGGAAAGCGAAAGCGATCGACACCTCCAAAGCCGATTTAGGCAAATGCATTAGCCACACTATTCAGTAATATCATACACCCTGCACAAGATGTAAATTTAATAAAAAGTTGCACTACTGACGGGCTAATGCATTCGGATTGCATTTGATAATAAATTATATTTGCGCGATTGATCAGATTACAACATAGAGCGAACGGCATTTGTTATTTCCGGCCATTAACTGAACCATCTCACTCCCCGTTCATGAAGAATTATCGAAAAGTCCTCTGGCTCGAGAATCCCCGACTGGCGCGATTTCACCCATTGTTAACCCCGTGCAGAGGACTGTCTGCCGAGAACAGAGTCCGTACTTGGGAGAAGATTTTGCATTCTCGCCGGCGACGGCACATCTTTCGAGAACAATGTCAACGTCTGCTCTCTCCGGGCACGCGGTGCGTAGTTCCCTTTTCTGGCACGGCGATAGCTGCTTAACTTTCTCAGAATCATGCGTTCCACTGTCCTCGCGAATCCGACGCATACCGAACGCTGCGATGAGTCGGCCCCTTCGGACGTGGCGGTGGTGGGGGGATTCGCACCTGCGATAGCAAAGTCTGCTGTCCGTACGGACACTTCGCGATCGCCAAGCCGACGGCCCTTCGGAAAGGGAGCGCTGGCACTCGCTCTCTGGACGGCTGGAGTTGTCGTTTTTCTTTACATCCCTACTGTGCTATTGATCGCTGGCTCGTTCAATAGCTCACCGACAGGAGCGGCATGGGAAGGCTTCACGCTGAAGTGGTATGCGAAGCTTTTTGGGAATGATCCCATCCTGGTGGCGTTTAAGAATAGCATAATTACCGCGGCAGCAACCATCGTACTTTCGATCGTCGGGGGTACCGCGGGTGGCTGGCTACTCTACCGCTACAAGTTTCGCTTCAGCACGGCGCTCGCGTTATTGATTTTCGTACCTATGGTGATTCCCGAGGTACTCATGGGCACGGGGTTGGTGAGTATTTTCGTGCTGACCAAGATACCCCTGGGCTTCTTCACAAACGTCATCGCACACACGACACTTTGTTTTCCCTTCGTGTTGGTAGCGATCCAGGCGCGTCTCAATGGGATGGATCCCGCCCTGGAGGAGGCCGCAAGTGATTTGGGTGCCACTCCATGGCAGATTTTCAGAATGGTGACACTGCCGTATCTCAAGCCTGCCATCATCGCTGGGGCACTCATGACATTAACCGTTTCGTTTGACGAGTATCTTATAACCGCGTTCACCAGCGGGCCGGAGTCGCAGACTCTGCCGCTGAAGATCTACGGCATGGCGAAGATCGGTCTAGACCCACAGATCAATGCACTTGCCGCGCTGCTTGTCGTGACGACCACGGCGTTCGTCCTGGTCACGGATTTTCTACTTCGCAGGGAGCGAGCGTGAAATTTGGACTCCTCCTGTTGCTTCCATTGCTGTCCGCCGCTGTTGTCGGGTGCAAACAACAAGACAGCGGCGACGAGCGCACGCTTAACATCTATTGCTGGTCGGAATACATTCCGCAAAACGT
The DNA here is from genome assembly GCA_963805815.1 of uncultured Verrucomicrobiae bacterium. Classification (GTDB taxonomy): domain Bacteria; phylum Verrucomicrobiota; class Verrucomicrobiia; order Chthoniobacterales; family Chthoniobacteraceae; genus CAWDWA01. The sequence goes on along the minus strand of CAWDWA010000015.1, from coordinate 27,707 downwards.
GATCGACGCTTTCTCAGCGGAAACGGGAATCAAGGTGTCCGTGCAGAATTACGCGTCGATGGAGGAAATGGTACAAAAGCTCCTCTCCGGGGGCGGGTCATTCGACCTCATCCAGCCGGGAGAAAACACGGTCGACGTGCTCATCGCCAACGGGGAATTGCTCCCCATCGATTTTGCAAATGTGCCGAACATCAAATTCCTGTCGCCAGAATTCCGCAATCTTGCGCACGATCCGGAGAACAAATTCACCGTACCGTGGATGTCCGGCATTGTCGGCATTGTCGTCAACACAGAGAAGGTCACAGAACCGGTGACCGGATTTAAGGACGTCTTTACCGAAACACACCGGGGGCGGATTGTTGTGCCTGGAGACGCGAGAGAAATAGTGACCATCGGTCTTCGCAGTCTGGATCTACCGCCGAACGACATCACGCCGGAAGCGCTTGAACAAGTCAAACCGCTGCTGTCTGATTGGCTTGATCTGGTGAAGGTTTTCGACTCCGACAGCCCCAAAACGAGCTTTCTGAATGGCGAAGTCGATCTTGGAGTTGTGTGGAGCGGGGAAGCGGCGTTGCTTTATGCGCACGACACGAAATTCCAGTGGGTCGTACCTATCGAAGGAGCCCATCGCTTCGTGGATAGCTTGGCAATTCCAAAGGGTTGCAAGCACAAAGCCAACGCTGAGGCATTCATGAACTTCATACTTCGGCCGCGCGTGAGCACGATGATCTCCGATAAATTTCCCTACACAAATCCCAACGCCGAAGCGCGGAAACTACTCACGCATGAGCAACTCTCGACGCCGGCCAGCTACCCCTCAGCGGAAGATTCGGCCAGGCTGTTTCCTTTTGAGGACGTCGGAGCCATGGCGAGCGAGGTTGAAGCACTTGTCACTGACTTACGAGCCCGTTGAAGAATTATGTCACTGCTACTTCTCCCAGCGTCCGCCGGCACATCCCGCATCGAGCAGCAAAATGCCAGACTGCGTGCGTGGCTCCTTTTTGCCCCGGTGCTGCTCTGGCTGGTGCTGTTTGTTCTCGTTCCCACAATAAACTTGGTCGTGATGAGCTTTTGCGGCCGCGATGCGTTAGGTCGCATAGTCTATGACTTCACGTGGCAGAACTACGCGCGCGCTTTAAGCCCAATCTATTTTAAGGTCTTGTTTAATTCGCTTTTGTATGCGGCGCTGACGACGATTATCTGCATCGTTCTTGCATTTCCCGCGGCCTATTACATCGCTCGCGCGCCGGTGCGGATACGCTATTTGCTGCTCACGTTAATTATCATCCCGTTCTGGGCGAATTTTCTTCTCCGCACTTACTCGTGGATTGGGATCCTTTCGACGGACGGCGTACTCAACGGCCTCCTGATTGAAGCAGGACTCATCCGTTCGCCTGTCGAGTTGCTCTACACTCCATTCTCCGTGGTTCTTGGTCTGGTCTATAACTTCCTGCCTTTCATGATACTGCCCATTTACGTGGCTGTGGAAAAACTGCCAAACGAATTGGTCGAAGCTTCCTTAGACCTCGGTGCACGGCCCATCCAAGTCTTCCGCCACGTGGTGCTGCCTTTGACTAAATCGGGCATCGTCGCCGGCATTCTCCTCGTCTTCGTCCCTGCGGTAGCGATGTTCGCGATTGCGAATCTCATGGGCGGCGGTTCGGTGCCTACGCTCGGCGACGTCATCCAAAAGCAGTTCACTTCGGGCCGCAATCCGGCATTTGGCGCGGCGCTCGGGACGATTCTCTTGGCATTGTTCCTGATCGCATTCTGGATCTTCCAGCCCAAAGCGCCACCGCACGGTCAGCGAGCTTGAAAACGATCCACATTACCTAAGATGTATACAGAACACACTCATGACATCATGAAAACCGGCGGTTCACTTTTCTTCCGGTTTAGCAAGTGGAGTTCGCCTGTCCGGCGCACGACCAGCACGAGATCCAAACTGCGGCGAAAAGCGGTTAGACCAAGCATGAAACAGAAGCGATCATGACGCTTCGGCAGAAGACGCTGTTAATCATCTCAGCAACATTTGCCGTCCTGGCCTTTCTTCTCTACGGCTCCATGTTGTTCGTGCTGCGGCGAAACTTCAGCCGCATTGAGGAACGAATCGTTGAACGCAATGTCGGGCGCGCTCTCGACGCACTAACGCGGCTTGGCGGGGAGCTCGAGAGCGCGGCCCAGATAATTGCCGGTGTTCACTCGAGCGCGGGGCAACTTCAATCGCTAGCCACGCTGGCCCGGCGGAATCGCGACATTGACGCGATCGCATACTTCGACGCCGTCGGTCACGAGCAACTGAATCAGATTCTCGATTCCAAAAAATCTGGCGAGATCGGAATTCCCGAAGTTAAAGACCCCGTTGCGCTCATGGAGGCCGCACCGGGGCTGATCATTGCCGGATCGCAAAAATGGCTCGTCGGCGCAGCCGCCCTCGATGGCGGCGTTCTAATCCTCGGTCGTTTGCTCGATACCCCAACTGTCAAATCAATCACAGAGCAGTTTCATCTTGCAATCGACATTCGCAATGTCGGCGACCCCGATATGTCCGAGGATTACCGCCTCGCCCGCAACCAACTCAGGGGCGAAAACAGAGTCACCAGCCGTATCCTCGATGAATATGCCCTCGGTGGCTATGCGCTGGTACGCGACCTCCACCGCGAACCCGCGCTACTGCTTCGTGTGACATTGCCGCGCGACGTTGCTGAGAGCGAGAAGCGATCAGGTCGTTACCTGCTGTGGACCTTACTCGTAGGAGGCGTCGTTTTCGCGGGCATCACGCTGCATCTGCTACACAAGCATATTCTCTCGCGACTGATCGGTCTCAGCGACCGGATCGCACAGATTGCTCAAAGCACTGATTCCGCGGCACGCCTCCCGGTCGCCGGCACCGACGAGATCTCGCAGCTTGGTGTCACGATCAACGAAATGCTCGCCGCGATCGAATCCTCGCGACGTTCGCTGCGCGAGGGGCAGGAGCGTCATCGCGCGGTTGTCGAACAGCTTGCCGAGGGCATCCTGCTTATCGATGTGACGACGCGCTGCGTGACCGAAGCCAACGCCGCGATCCAACGGCTCCTTGGTTACGGAGAAGAAGAGATCGTCCACCTGCCATTGCACGCCTTGCTCCTAGCTTCCGCCCGCGCCGAAATGGATGAACAGATTGAGTACCTGCTTTTCGATGGCGGCCATTTCACCAACGAAAGGCAATACGTACGCAAAGATGGCTCACTCGTCTTCGTACAGGCAACCGTGACCGTGATCGCGCATGGCGGACGCAAAGTGGTCTGTCTTTTACTCCATGACATTAGCGAGCGCAAACGAACTCAAGTGGCGCTCCAACTCGCCCATGAGAAACTTGAACAGCGCGTGGCAGAGCGTACGGTGGAGCTTTCGCGCGCCAATTCTCTCCTGACCGCCTCCCTCAAGGAAAAGGAGGTTTTACTAAAAGAAATTCACCATCGTGTGAAAAACAATCTCCAAGTCATCTCGAGTCTCCTCAATCTCCAGGCAAGCTTCATTCATGACAAGGAGGTGTTGACGATTTTCATAGAAAGCCGCAACCGAGTTCGCTCGATGGCGCTGGTGCATGAAAAGCTTTACCAATCAAAGGATTTGGCGCGGATCGATTTCGCCGATTACATTCGCGCGCTGACGATTGGCTTGCTTTCGAGCTTTGCAGGAAAGACATCTTCGGTGCAAGTCTCGGTCGAAATTGATGGTGTCATGCTCGGTGTCGACACTGCCGTACCCTGTGGGCTGATCGTTAATGAACTGGTTTCCAACTGTTTTAAGTATGCTTTCCCCGATGGCCGGCGTGGCGAGATTTGCGTCGCGATGGAACAACGTCAGGAGAACCTCCAACTCACGGTTTCCGATGATGGTGTCGGCTTCCCAAGCAATGTAAATTTCCGAAATACGGACTCGCTGGGGTTGCAACTCGTCAATACGTTGACCGAACAGCTCGAAGGCGAAATCGAACTTACCAATGGGAAAGGCACAATTTTTGCCATTTGTTTCCCGAAAGCTTCCGAAACATGAATCGAACTCCGCCTGATAGCGTCCAAGTCCTGATTGTCGAGGACGAAGGAATCGTCGCGAAGGACTTACAGGGCATGCTGCGCCAAATCGGCTATGTGGTGCCAGAAACGGCCTCGACCGGTGAAGCCGCAGTGCAGAAAGCTGTGGCGAACCGCCCCGACCTCATCCTTATGGACATAAACTTGCGCGGCAGTATTGACGGCGTGGAGGCCGCCGAGCGCATTCGCGGCAAGCTCGACGTGCCGATCGTCTATCTGACCGCCAATTCCGACGAGGCCACACTTCAGCGGGCAAAAACCACCGACCCTTTTGGATTCCTTCTTAAGCCGTTTGAGGAGCGTTCACTTCATGCGGCGATCGAAATGGCTCTATACAAGCACCGGACTGAGCGCGGCATCCGGCAGCGTGAGCAGTGGCTTTCGACGACGCTCAAGAGTATTGCTGATGGTGTCATCACCACCGACGCCGACGGACGCGTGACATTTGTCAATGCTGTCGCGGAAAAGCTTACCGGCTGGCGTCACGCAGAGGCGATGCACCGGCCGTATTCGGAAGTCTTTCATATTCTCGATGAGACCAACCGCACACCGGGGAAGGACCGCGTAGCCCTCGCGCTTACCGAGGGCAGCTGCGATATAGTAAATCAACAGGCGCTACTGATCGCGCGCGCGGCTAAATCCGAGGTGCTTATTGAACACAGCATCGCACCCATTCGCGAGGACGAGGGACAAACCCTCGGCTGCGTAATCGTCTTCTGCGACATAAGTGATCGAAAGCTGCTCGAAGAACAGCTCCGCCATTCGCAAAAAATGGAGGCAATTGGCAAGCTTGCCGGTGGGGTCGCGCACGACTTTAACAACGCCATCACCGCCATGATCGGATATTCCGAGTTGATCCTTGATCGCGTGTCACCGGACGATCCGATTCACGAGGACGCAAAACAGATACTACACGCTGCGGAACGCTCGGCGCAGCTTACAAACCAACTCCTAGCCTTCAGCCGCAAGCAGGTTCTCCAGCCCCAGGTAATGAATATCGCCAAGGAGCTTTCTGAATCCGAGGGCATGCTGCGTCGGCTCATTGGCGAAAGCATCACCCTGAAAACATCGACGCAGACGGATCTCTGGAACATAAAGGCCGATCCCGGCTACATCCATCAGGTGATCCTGAACATGGCAGTCAACGCGCGCGACGCGATGCTCAACGGCGGTGAACTGAGCATCGAAGTCTGCAACGTGGAGCTCACCTCCGCAGACGCTGCACGCCTGCCCGATGCGCGGTCTGGCGAGTTCGTGCGGCTGTCTATCAGCGACACAGGTTGCGGCATCACACCTGAAGTAATGCAGCGAATTTTCGAGCCTTTTTTCACGACCAAAGATCCCGAAAGAGGAACTGGACTCGGTCTCGCGACTTGCTACGGCATCGTCAAGCAGAATTGCGGTTTCATCGCCGTCAAGAGCACTCCCTCCACGGGCACAACGTTCGCAGTTCATCTGCCACGCCTGCTTGATTCCGACGGGGGACTAGGCGAACGCATGCCGCGGGGTGAATCGATTTCCGGAGGAAATGAAACAGTACTCGTGACAGAAGACGATTCGATTCTCCGATCGCTGGCCGTGCGGGTGCTAGAAGAGCATGGGTACAATGTCATCGAGGCGTGTGACGGGATGGACGCCATAGAATTACTCCAGCAGGAAAGAAGGATACCCATAGATCTTCTGGTGACGGACCTCGTAATGCCCAGGATGAATGGTAGACAGCTCGCGGTAATGGCCCAGGAAATGTTCCCCGACATGCTTGTACTGTTCATGTCCGGCTATACCGACGATTCCATTATTCGCGAGGCAATCGGCAGCGCCGAAGTCAACTTCCTGCAAAAGCCATTCACGTCTCAGGCGCTCGCGATGCGCGTTCGAGAAATCCTGAGCGAGCCCGGTCATCATCGAAACACCCCAGCAAGAATTACGAAAAACGAATCAGTTACGGTGGTCTGAGTTGCACAGCATATCACGCCCCACCGTCGATCTCCGACTCAGCTCTCGCAGTCTCATGATTAAGCTTTACCAGATCAGCAAGTCCTTCGGGAAAGCCCGCATCCTTACCGACGTCTCCGTTACAGTGCAGCAAGGTGAATTTATGACGTTTCTCGGTCCGTCCGGATCAGGGAAGACGACCTGTCTGCGCGTGATCAGCGGTTTTGAGCATCCCGACGAAGGCCGCATTTTTCTCGAAGACCGTGACATCACGAGTGACCCACCTTTTCAGCGCGATGTAAATCAGATTTTCCAGTCCTACGCGCTCTTCCCTCACCTGAATGTTTTCGAAAATGTTGCCTTCGGGTTAAGGGTGAAAAAGCTACCAGCCAGCGAGATTCGCCGCAAAGTCTCACGGACGATTGAGACGGTTTCACTTGGCGGCACGGAGTCCCGCTATCCTTCACAGCTCTCTGGTGGTGAGCGCCAGCGAGTGGCGGTGGCCCGCGCAATCATTTGCGAGCCGAAAGTTTTGCTTCTCGATGAGCCGCTTTCGGCGCTCGATATAAAACTCCAGGAACAAATGAAGACCGAGCTCAAGGCACTGCAAAAGCGTCTTGGAATCACCTTCATTTACGTCACCCACGACCAGGATCACGCTCTCTCGATGTCCGACCGTATTGCCGTCGTGAATGAGGGCCGCCTGGAACAAGTCGGCACGCCGATGGATCTTTACAACCACCCCGCAACGCGCTTTGTCGCGAGTTTCATCGGCGAAACCAATTTACTCGAAGCTGATGTCCTCGATGTTAGCGAATCGGTCACTTTCCGGCTTGAAGGCGGCCTTCTCCTGGAAGCAACTCGGCCCAGTTGTAATCTGGGCGACTCGGCGACGATCTCGCTGAGGCCTGAGAAATTGAGGCTCAGCCGAGCCAAAACCGCGCACCCGAACAGCTTCCGCTGTCGCGTGCAGGAAACGGTCTTTCGCGGAGCGCTGCAAGTCGTCGATGTCAGCACCGCCGGATCGATACGACTGCGGACATTCCAAGGCACCGAGACCGCAGAACGTCTTCCTTTCGCGCCAGGCGACAACCTCTTCTGCACGATTGACGCGGAAGACATCAAGCTAATCGGCGACCAGTAGTCGTTCGGGATCGGTGACAAGACGCCGCCTTTTTGGCCACCGTGGCGCGGTGAAAATCTTGAAAGTAGATCCTGTCAGAATTTCCCGGCTTTTTTGGACCAGGTGTCTTTCATTGTGATAGTCCGGTTCATGATCAGGCACGTGGAAGGAGTCGAGTCTTTATCGAGACAAAAATACCCGAGCCGCTCGAACTGATAACACACACCAGGCTCTACCCTTTTCAATGACGGCTCCACAAGCGCCGTTAGGATTTCGAGTGATTTCGCGTTCAGGTGCGCTACAAAATCACCGCCTTCCTCAGGATTTTCGACGTTGAATAGGCGATCGTAGAGCCGAACCTCGACTTCCACAGCCTGTGCGGCGGATACCCAATGGATCGTCCCTTTCACCCGACGATTGGAATTCGCTCCACCCGCCCGGCTTTCAAGATCTGCAGTACAGCGTAATTCTACAACCTTGCTATCGGCATTCTTAATTACCTCGTCGCAGGTAATCACATAGGCGTATTTAAGACGCACCTCACCACCCGGTCGGAGCCGGAAATATTTTGGCGGTGGCTCCTCCATGAAATCGTCCGCATCGATGTAAATCTCGCGGCTGAAAGGCAGCTTACGTTTCCCGGCCTCGGGATCTTCGGGATTGTTAATAGCGGCAACTTCCTCAACCTGCCCCTCAGGGTAATTAGTGATGATCACTTTTATGGGGCGCAATACTCCCATTTTCCTTTTGGCAATGCGATTCAGTTCATCGCGAATAGCATGCTCCAGTGCGGCGACATCGGTCACGCTGTTGTATTTAGTGATGCCGATATTGTAGGCAAACCTCCTTAAGACGTTGGCCGGCACTCCTCGGCGACGCAGGCCCCGAATGGTGGGTAGGCGTGGATCGTCCCAACCGCTTACATGACCCTCATTAACGAGGCGGAGCAGCTTGCGCTTGCTCATCACCGTGTAATTCAGATTCAGCTTTGCAAATTCGTACTGATTTGGCAGCGGGCGCGGCGGGTCCAGATTCTGGAGGATCCAATCGTACAGCGGCCGATGCACTTCGAACTCCAGCGTACAAAGCGAGTGAGTAATCCCTTCGATGTAATCGCTCAGGCAATGCGCGAAATCATAGAGCGGGTAAATGCACCACGCATCGGCGGTATTGTGATGCGATGCGTGTCTGATCCTGTAAAGCACAGGGTCGCGCAGCCATACATTCGACGATGCCATGTCGATCTTCGCACGCAACGAGCGCACACCATCCCGAAACTCGCCGCCCTTCATTCGACGAAAAAGATCAAGATTTTCCGCTACGGAACGCTCGCGAAAGGGACTATCCTTTCCCGGCACTTCTGGAGCGCCGCGAAAACGATCGGTCTCCTCAGGCGTAAGATCGCACACGTACGCCTTGCCGCGCTCGATCAAGCGAAGGGCATACTCGTAAAGCTGCTCGAAATAGTCCGAAGCATAGAATGGTGTGAGATGCAATCCGTCGGCGGCGGTCGTTCTTGTAATCGGTCCAAGATAGAAATCTCTTTCGCCAGCGTGCTTCAGCGTATCCGGTTTTTTTCCCTCCGGTTTGAGACCCAATTCATCGTCAGCCCATCCTCCAATGATCCAATTCACGTCCTCCATAATGGAGTCGACATATTCGACGTCCTCTTTCACGGGATTCGTATCGTCCATCCGCAGATTGCAGATGCCACTGTATTCGCGTGCGATGCCAAAATTCAGGCAGATACTCTTTATGTGTCCTATATGAAGGTAGCCGTTGGGTTCGGGCGGAAAACGCGTGTGGATGCGCGCGTGTTTACCACTACGCAAATCCTCATCAATGAGGTCGCGAATAAAGTCGGACGGCCTGGAAGCCTTCGGGATCTCATCGGCTGGAATACTCATCTATCAGGAAAAACGCCACAGTAGACGACGACTTCAAGAATGTTCAACCGCAGCGAGAGACTTTCGCGACTTCGGTTGAAACGCCAATTTCAGAAAAGAAGGAACTAACAGGCATCGCCAAGAATGCCTGCCGACCTCACCGAAGGGATCACTTGGAACCACCTGGAAGGGATTGCACATTCACTGGTTTTTCCACAACCGGCATCGGCGAAGGGAACGAAGTCTTAAGCCAGTCCGCTCGCCGCCCGGATTTTAACTATCGCATAGCTTGCACCAATGACAGAATTGCGAACAGGATGGCCGCACGCAACATGGAGCACGCAGTTTACACATTCGCCGATTTACAGAAATGGGAGGAGAAAACGGCCGGGATCTCCCCCCCTTTGCGTTTAGCCGTATTTGGGGATCCAGTTGCCCATTCGGCCTCACCACAAATGCACAATGCCGCGCTGGAGCGGCTAGGAATTAATGCGAGGTACACAAGGTTGCACATCCGGCCAGACGAACTTGAGGCGGCACTTCATTTGTTGCCGGAAAGGGGTTTCATCGGTGCCAACATCACTATTCCTCACAAAGTAAACGCGTTATCGGTGATGGATGAGGTCGACGAACACGCCCGAGGAATCGGCAGTGTTAACACCGTCGTCGTCGAGGGAGAAAAATTCATCGGATTCAATACGGACGGTCCCGGATTCGTTCGTGCGATCCGTACGGATTTTTCCGTAGACGTGCGCGACTTGCGCGTCATGATTCTCGGAGCCGGCGGTGGCGCGGGGCGGGCGATCGCGATGCAGTGTGCCATGGAAGGTTGCGAGCGTCTGGTGCTGGTAAATCGTACACGCGAGAAAGCTGATCTTCTCGCAGAAGAATTGCGCCCTTTCTTTTCCGGACCTCGCCTGATTGGCCCGGTAGCGCGACTCGAGGCGATCCCCTGGGACGAACCGGCGCTCCGGCATCAACTGGAGCACACGGATCTCGTCGTTAACGCGACTTCTCTCGGAATGAAGCGAAGCGACCCCGAGGTTCTATCCGAAGCGATGCTGACTCCGTACCTCATGATTTATGACATGGTCTATAGTGCAAGCCGGACCAAGTTACTGCGAGCCGCAGATGCTGCGGGTGCCCGCGGAGTGAACGGACTCTCGATGCTGTTGCACCAGGGGGTACTCTCTTTCGAAATCTGGTTTGACCGCCAGCCGCCGACTTCGGTAATGCGGGCTGCACTTATCGAGGCCACGAAAAATCCCGGATAAATATTGGCTCCCGCAAGTGAGGCAGATGCTCATCTCATTTCTGGAAGCCGAAGTTCCTCCTATCATGTGAACGGCCATCCGCTCATTGGCGCCGACGCGCTCCGAATTTCCTTTGCTTTGGAGAATTGCCACAGCAACCAGAAGCACAATCGTCGTGGCTGCGGCGTCGCCAAAGAAACCGATAAGCCAGAAATATCACCGCTGCGGCCACGCTAAGCACCACAAGAAGCAGGTCGATTGCAGAGGACATCACACGCGTCAGTTAAAGCCGATCAACCGGCCGCCCTGATAGACCACAAGCGCCCCCAGGTAGGCAAGGAGCGTGAGATATCCGAACTGGAATAGCGGCCATCGCCAGGAGTTAGTTTCGCGGCGCACGATCGCAATGGTGCTCATGCATTGCAACGCCAGAACGTAAAACACCATCAATCCCAGGCAGACCAGGGGGGTGTAAACCGGTGATCCATCCGGGCGCTTCTCTGCCGCCATCTTCTCGAGCAACGGCGTGGAATCTACTTCATCCGACTCCCCTACGTCGTAAATCACCGCCATCGTTCCAACAAAGACTTCGCGCGCCGCGAAGGAACCAATCAGCCCGATCCCAATCTTCCAGTCATACCCGAGAGGGTGAACAATCGGTTCGATGACGTGCCCCAGCCGTCCGGCGAAACTATGTGCAAGTGCTTCGGATGCGGCCACATCGGGATTTTGCGGCTTTGGATAGGTCGCCAGCGCCCAAAGCAACACCGACACAGCGAGGATGATCGTGCCGGCGCGGCGCAGAAAGATCAGCGCCCGCTCCCACATCCGCACCACGATCGTCTGAAAGGACGGCCATCGATACGGCGGCATCTCGAGCAGCAACATCGGCGTCTCGCTCTTTAGCAACGTCCTTTTGAAAAGCCATGCCATCGCAAACGCTGCGATGATCCCGATAAGATACATCGAAAGCAAAACCCCCGCCTTCGTCCAGGCACTGGCAATCGCAGGCGGCAGAAGCAGAGCAATAAGAAGTGTGTAAACTGGAAGGCGAGCCGAACAACTCATCAACGGGGCGACGAGAATCGTCACGAGCCTGTCCTTGGAATTTTCGATCGTCCGCGTGGCCATGATCCCAGGAATTGCACAGGCAAAGGAGCTGAGCATCGGGATGAACGATTTCCCATGCAAGCCGACCCGCGACATGAGGCGATCCATGATGAACGCTGCACGCGCCATGTAGCCGGTATCCTCGAGCAATCCGAGGAAGAAAAACAGAGTGAGAATCTGTGGAAGGAAGATCACCACGCCGCCAACACCTGCAATCACACCGTCGACGATGAGACTTCGAAAATCACCCTCCGGAATTTGAGCAGCCACCCATTCCCCAAACCACGTCGTTACGCTATCAATCCACTCCATCGGGTACGCAGCCACAGCGAAAATGCAGAAGAAAATTAGCGCCATCGCGGCGAAGAAACATAGCCAGCCCCACACTCGGTGCGTCAAAATCGCATCCAGACGATCCGATACGGACGCACGTTCCTCACCGGTCTTACGAATTGCCGTCGAGCAGACATCGGCAATCCACGAGTAACGGGCATCCACGGGCGCAGCGATCGGGTCGACTCCTTCCTCGATCAACCGTTTTCGGGCAGAATCCGCAGCGTTCGCAATAGCATCTCTCCCGAGCCATGAATTTTCGGGCATTGAAAGCACTAGAATCGCTTCCGAAAAGGCCGTTGAAGAGTCGAGCCCGTGCTCTTTCTCAATTACGACCGCCAGGTTTTCCGCTTCGGCTTCGAAACGATTTGGAAACTCGGTTCGGTGAGGCGATGGCTCGAATCGTTCCCGCGAGACTGCCTGCTTGAGTTGAATCATTCCGACTCCCTTCGAAGCGATCATCGGGATCACCGGCACGGCAAGCCGTTTACTCAGCGCCGCGATGTCGATGATCATGCCGTTCTCCTCCGCAACATCGACCATGTTCAGAGCGACCACGATCGGAATCCTCAACTCGAGCAACTGAGCAACCAGATAAAGGTTGCGTTCAATGTTCGACGCGTCGACAACACAAATCACCAGGTCGGGACGCGGAGTTTCCGCGCGGCGCCCCAGCAGAACGTCCCTTGCTACTTCCTCATCCGGGGATCGCACCTGGAGACTGTAGCTTCCCGGCAGATCCAGCAATTCCACCGGATGCCCATGGGAATCATAAAATCGGCCAACCTTCTTCTCGACGGTAACCCCGGCATAATTGCCAACACGCTGACGCAGACCGGTAAGCGCATTGAAAATTGTGCTCTTACCGCAATTTGGGTTACCGACGATTGCGAAATTTCGAACTTTCTCAGCGGACGGATGTTCCGCAGTAATCATAGGAGAACTCTCGATATTTCCTTTAAAGCGGCTTCACCCGGATCCCGCCGGCTTCCTTGCGACGCAGGGAAAGGTGATACCCCCGCACTTTCACGTCTATCGGATCGCCGAGAGGAGCCAAACGAACGATCTGAAATTCGGTTCCTTCCGTAAGCCCCATCTCCAGCAGGCGAATGCGCTGACTGGACACCACATCGAATCCCAGGACGGCTCCCTTCGAACCGACAGGAAGATCACACAAGAATTTCGGGCGATCTGCAGGCTCCGGAGCCATTGTTCCGTGACTTGACTGACTCATCGCGGATCAACCGTTTCCACTAGCACATGCTGCCCCAGTTCGCGTCCAATCGCAATGCGTGCACCGAGGAGCTGACAAATTAATGCACCTCCATCGGCAACCTTTTTGAACTCCACAGACGCACAAAAGCCCATCTCGTGGAGTCTGGAACGGGCAGGGCAATCCTCCCGCACGCAGAGAATCCGCAAACGCCCACCGCAGGGAGCATCGCAGAGCGTGCAAGTAATGGTAGCGGTGGCACGACGCTTGAATGGAAAGCGAAATTTCATTTTGGGTTGCTGTTGCGACTCTATCTCAATTGGCAACGGAACGCTAACAGGGACTGCCCGCCAGTCACCAACATTTTTTTGCCGGACCTTTTGCAAATATTGTCCGGCAGGTCCCATCGAGATCCTGGTAAAGAGCAGGCTTCGCGCTCAATTTTCCTTGCGGCGTTCTGGGACGTCCACTGACAATCAAAGTAAATGGAGGGTATCACTTTTTTCGTCGTCGCTCTCGTGTCTTACCTCGTCGGATCAATACCGTTCGGGTTTCTATTCGGGAAGTCGCGTGGCATCGATATCCGGCAGCACGGCAGTGGCAACATCGGTGCTACCAATGTCCTCCGCACTCTAGGTAAGAAATGGGGCGTCGCGTGCTTCGCGTGCGATTTTCTCAAAGGACTCATCTCCGTGTGGATCGCACTGGGTATTTCTGATGGATCTCCCGTTGCGGGAATCATTGCGGCCGTTTCCTGCATCATCGGTCACAATTTTCCGATCTGGCTTAAGTTCAAAGGTGGCAAGGGCGTTGCAACCTCGGGCGGCGCGGTCGTCGCGCTGCTCCCAGTGACGGCATTGCTGCTCATCTTAATTTGGGCAATGGTTTTCTACGCGACACGCTACGTTTCTCTCGCGTCGATCGCAGTCGCCGTTGCGCTGCCAATCATCGTGATGATCTCCTGGCTCACCGGAATGGGCGCGGACTTTCCGCTTCTTCTTTTTGCGCTCATTGTTGGCGTGCTCGCTGTATGGCGCCATCGAAGCAACATTTCTAGATTGATGAACGGGACCGAGCACCGGTTTGAACGAAAGAAAAAAATATAGATGTCTAAAGCCCCCCTGAGCCACATCGCTGTCCTCGGCGCCGGAAGCTGGGGCACCGCGCTCGCGACACTGATAGCACAACGCGGATTGCCCATCGTCTTGTGGGGACATGACGCCGAACGAATCGCGGAACTTGTGAAATCTCGCGAAAATTCGACGTATCTACCGGGCGTAAAGCTCGCAGATGCAATCCGGCCCACGGCGGATCTTGCGGCAGCGGCACAATCCGATGCCATTTTGGTGGTTGTCCCGTCGAAGGTCGTTCGGGAAGTCGCTGAACATTTCGCGAATAGAGGAATTTCGAGAACCACCATCCTCGTGACATGCACTAAAGGGATCGAAAGGGGTTCAGGTATGCGAATGAGCCAGGTCTTGCAGGAATTTTTTCCGGAAAATCCAATCGCGGCGCTTTCGGGGCCGAGTCATGCGGAAGAGGTGGCGAGAAACATGCCGACGGCGCTGGTCATCGGATCAGAAGACGAAGCGATCGCCCAATCTCTGCAGCAAACCATCACTGGCCCGTTCTTTCGGCCATACACCAGTCCGGACATTGCCGGTATCGAGCTCGGCGGCGCCCTGAAAAACATTTTCGCGATCGCGGCCGGCTGCGGTGATGGACTCGGACTCGGCGACAATTCGAAGGCAGCGCTGGTGACGCGATCGCTGGCAGAATTGATTCGAGTTGGCATCGCTCTGGGAGGAAAGCGTGAGACTTTCCAGGGACTCAGCGGCATCGGCGACTTGATTGTGACGTGTTTTAGCCAACACAGCCGCAATCGGAAGGTGGGTGAGCGATTGGGCAGCGGCGAGACCGTCGAGAGTATCGTCAAATCCATGAAGATGGTCGCTGAAGGCGTCCCCACAACGCTGAGCGTCTACGAATGGGCGCGCAAACACTCCATTCGTACACCGATTATTGACGCCGTATACTCTGTGCTCTACGAGAGTCGCGCGCCTCGCGACGTCATGATGGAACTCCTCAACCGCAATCCACGCCCGGAGGAGGACGTTGATGCTTCTAGCGCTTGAGCTGTGCGGGCCTTCGTACAATTTGGTGCTGGCCATCACAATTCTAATTCCGCTGGGAATGATCGCGGTCGCGCGCCGAAGTGCAGACCGACGAATGGCTACCGGGCTCGGTTCGGCGCTTGCAATCGGTACTCCTCCCAACGAAAATCGCGTCTCTGTGGTGGGCTGGTGTAAGGGGACGGGCGACCGGAACTAATTCACTGCCATGTCACCTTTTTGACTGGGCGATCGCCGCAGCAATCATCGCGCTCATTCCGCGTGATCAGCTAACGTATGAACTCACATACTTCCGGGGCCTGGTGGGAACGATACAGTCCATGCTGACCCCGGATCTCGATTCGAATTTCCTGCGATTGAGTTTGTGACGTGCTTCGTTTCACATGGCGGCATCATCGTTGCGGCTCTGTTCATTACGTATGGCTATCGACTCTGGCCTCAGAACGGTGCGCTCCTGCGCGTTTTTCTATGTACGAATGTTTATGCCGGGTTCGTTATGCTAGTAAATTTTGTAACAGGCGAAAATCACGGATATTTACGCGCAAAGCCCATGAATCCATCCCTCCTCGATTTTCTCGGACCGAGGCCGTTCTGCATACCCGCCCTCGAACTGCTCGCTCTGCTCTTCTTTTGCATTCTTTACACTCCATTTTTCTTCCTTGATCGACTCCGAAGAAATTGCTGAGGCGGGGCGCTATGGTTCGCTGAGAGACGCTGGCGAACGGGCTTTGGTAGTACTCGCAGCAGGCGCGAGCTACTGGCTATTCGAAGAGAATGGCGAGTGGGTCCTCTACACTACCCAGGACGATCTACCAAGGATCATCCTGGAACTCGCCGCTTATGAAAGAGACGAACGCGACAGGTCGGCACCTGTCGAAGAGATGCATAGTGGAGTCTCCCCGCTCTCGCTCATTTTTTACGCATGGGGACTGGCGTTCTTTTTCGCAATAACCTGCCAGGAACCAACGCGTTGGAGCGAACTTGGAGCTTCAACAACTACGCAGATTCTTAACAAAGGCGAGTGGTATCGAATTGTCACGGCACTCACGCTGCACGGCGACCTCTCCCACTTGGTCGGAAACATTGCCGTTGGCATCGTTTTCGCCTTTTCGCTGATTCCGTTGCTTGGAACGGGCGTGACCTGGATGCTCTTCCTTATAACGGGTGCCTTGGGGAACGCCATTAATGTGTGCGTCTATCACGAGACATGGCACTCTGCAATTGGAGCATCAACTGCAGTTTTCGGAGCACTCGGACTCTTGGTCGGATGTCGCGTGCAGGCGACAATCCATGACTCCCATCAATTTCGGACGTCGGCAAGTGAACTCGTGATTCCCCTCGGCTCGGGATTCGCGCTCCTTGCCTTTCTCGGAACTGGCGGCGAACGCACCGATTATCTGGCCCACCTCTGGGGATTTCTGGTTGGCATCCCGTTGGGAGCCATTGCTGCAGCCTCGCGGATTAATCAAAGGCTGACGTTGCCGGTACAACTTCTCCTCGCCTGCGCGGCACCCTCCATCTGTATATTTGCCTGGATACTAGCGTTTCGCTGAGCTTTCTGAAGCGCAATTCCCATTGACGCTGCTCTGCCTGCGGCGAGGCCGCCTACCTTTTCCGCCCGAAGATGTCCACCGGATTGCCATGAATATCGATCATGGAAACGCGGTGAAGATCGAGCTTTTGAAGTCGGGTGAGGCCGCTCAATGAAACGGCCGTCCAGGGAATGCCTTCGACGTCATACCCCTTGAGCTCCAGGCAGATCTCAACCCAACGCTCCTTTTGTGACAAGGAAAGTTCCCCTTCTTTGTACAGACGCTTGACTTCGTTAATCGTTGCCTGGTCGTTTGCGCGATTCGAAAATTCGTCGCGAATCTTCAGATTTGAGAGCACACATTCGTAATTTGGAATATTCAACGGTGGCGGCAGAAGAAGCGGCCAGATCGATCGGGGAACGACATGATCAACGTCAGCCCGGTATAGGGTATTTCCGGATCTCTCCGAAATATAGCGCAGGTGCTCCATCATCTGCGGATCCGTCTGCTGAAGATGCCGCAGGAAAAATTCACGGTAGTCGTTGCGATTGTCCGGATAGCGTTGGTGTGCTACATCGTCGAGAACGCAGGCGACGAAATATTTGTAAACAGCGGGGGCATTTGACGGCATATTCGCAGCGCCTAATGAATCAATAGTATCCGAAGCGCAGCCTCATTCAAGATAAGCCCGGCAGAATCGCTCCTATGGATTCTCCGTAATGAAGTCCGAACTGAGTGCACCCACTGGTCCGAATTCCGTTCCGCCAATCAGCGCGTACGAATCCGTGGTGCTGCAGAACAGCTCGGCGCCAGAGCCCGATCTGTGTGGGGCTCGGGCTGCCGTAACCTCGCTCTGCCAGGCGTTTGTGAATAAGCCTCGCCCAAAGCGAAGTTCTTCGGCAAGCGAAAGCCGGGTAGACCCGAGTTGAAGGAGCGGCGATCGCTGGTCACGGAGTTGAAATCCGGGGACACGCCAATCTAGTCGCGTGGAGCAAGAAAGAGATAATCCCCCACTGATCGCCCAATCTCAGCGAGATTCCCGTGCGACAACTCCACGTTTCGGCTGGCAGCCTTTTCGAACTCCGTGAGAACGAGATCCCCGCTTTCACTCATTAATAGAACGCGGTCCTTTACCCTCGCCATTCTGGCTCGAACACGGTCAGGAACGCCCAAACGAAAACTCATGTGCCCGGCGCCGGCAATCATGATCGCAAGCGGCTCCCTGCCCTTACGGTTTATTGCCTTGTAAGCCTCGACGAGAGTTTCCGCCATCGTCTCATCCCTCGCGACCTGCGCCTGGAAGACATTCTTCAGGTCGGATGCATCGAATGAAGCATGCACGAGCATCACACGATCCATGAGCCTCCGGTAAACGGGATCATCAAAATTGAGGTGTTCCGCAAGGGCTCTCCGTTCCTCGCCATCCAGCGCATCAATGCCATTTCTGCCGATTTTGCGGATGATTTCCCTCGGAGCATTCAATCCGACAATCCATGCGCCAGCCTGTTGCGCTGCCTCCATCAGCGCCCGGTAATCCTCGAAATTAGGCCACTGCGCCTGCCAATTGATTCCTTGTGCAAGCGTTTCGAAATCGATTTCACAGGCATTGAATCGATCAATCTCGACCTGGTCGCGACGCTCCAGTTGTTCGACTCCCAATACGACAGGTCGCACACGATTCACCATCTCTTCTAAAACGACAACCTGCTCGCGGTGATGACGCTTCAGCCGATGCGTCTCACCAATATACAGCACATTCACAGCCCGCAGATCTTCCTATAGTAATGAAGGCGCTTCAATCGGCTCGGCCCGCAATAAATCTACCCAGTATGCTTCCCGCGCCAACACATTCTGCGGTAATAGAATTGTCAGCGGTGCGTTAATAAGCACACAAAACATGATGGCGGCGCCTTGGCGTTTTCCCTTCACGCTTGCAGCATAGTCTCGCACAGGCTGGGCTCAAAGGCAAAACGCCTGCTCAAAAGAAACTGTGGGTAAACATTGGTTCTGTTAGCTTTCCAAGAGTCTGATAGAGAGCCACTTCGCGTGCGGCGGCAGTGCGGAATCCATAGGCTCGTTTCACCGTCAGTTTCACCTTGTTGTTGAGCCCCTCGACCACTCCGCTCGAATACGCTTTCCTCGCGTTGAAATAGTTCATGAGGAGCGGGCGGCGGTTTCGCAGACTGCGGGCAATTTTCTTGAGAGGCTCCAGGCGGCTGCGCATTGTCCGCCGACACCAGGCGTCGAGGAATTTTCCCGCCTACAGAGGCGACACATAGGTCCAGAAATGCTGGAAGCCCTCCGCCAGCAGGAAGGCTCGCATGGTTCGCAGCGAGCTGCTTTCGAGTCGGCGATGGTATTCCTCGGCGAGCGGACAGAGGGCGTAGAAGCCGAGGAGGAGGTGCGCCTGGCGGGCTTGGCGACGCTGGTCCAGGAGTTCCTTTACATGATCGGGGTTTTCGAAGTCCCGGTGGCGCTCGTAGCTTCGCGGATGGGTGGCGACGAGGTTTTCGGCGTGATAGAGGCAGAGGCGGTCGGCGTAAGCCTTGAGCGTGAGCCGCTGCGAAGCGTAGAGAGAGGGTGCCGAGTAGCGGTTGCTATCCAGCGCGATGCGGCAGCGGTTGGTCCGGCAGTTGCCGGACGATGCGGACTACGCCGGTGTCGGCGGGCCGTGGAGGAAGAGGTTTTAGCCGTTGTTGCTCTTCGGTAAAGAGATCGATGGGGCGTTTTCTGGTTTCGCCGTGGGTGCGGACGTTGGCAATCGAGTCCATCCACTGGCGGGCGGAGGTGTTGATCGCGCTCAGGGAGGTCGGCAGCTCCAGACCGGCCAGGAAGTTCTTCTTCACATAGCCGACGCCGTTCTCGACGCGGCCCTTTTCGTGGACCTTGCGCACGTTGCAGGCACTCGGGGAGAAGCCGTAATGGGACGCGAAGTCGAGGTATCGCAGATTGAAGACGGCGTTCCCGCCCACGGGATGGATGAGCACGCCGGTCTTGAGGTTGTCGATGACGATCTGGCCGGGGACGGAACCGAAAGATTCAAGGGCATTGCGGTGACAGGCCAGGAAGTGTTCGAGGGCTTCGCCGGCGGTGAACTCGACGTAGATCATCCGGCTGTAGGCGAGTACCATGACGAAGAAGGAGAGTCTCCGACGGGTGGCGCCGAGTTGGATCGATCCGGCGCAGCCCCAGTCCACCTGCGCGGACTCGCCGGACGCGAATGCGAGGGTGAGAAACGCGAGGGATGGCGCACCGGACGCACCGCTCGCACGTATTGCTTGATGACACTGAAGCCGCCTTCGTAACCGTGTGCGTCGCGCAGGAGTTGATAGATCTGCGTAGTGCTTTATGGATGGCGCTCCAGCCATCCGCTGATCAGCGTTTGAGAGGGTGCAGCTTGCTGCGGCGCTTCGGGCGGCGCGGACGATAGGACTCGGCGCGGGCATATTTGGCGGCCGTTTCCGGGTCGATATGGAGGGTGTTAACCGGAGCGATGACGACCTGCATCCAGCCGGGCCGCTTGTCGCGCGAGTAACTGAATTTGCGTTTGTCGGTACTCGGGAAAGGATGGCTCGCCTTCGAAATAGGTGATGGTTCCGGCAGCTGCCGATTGCAACGGCATCAACCGGCGAGCAGGTCGGCAAGTCGGGTGAGCAACTGCTCGGAAGTGAAGGGTTTCTGGAGGTAGGCGATGTCGGGAAGCTGCAGCGAGGCTTCGCGGCTGTACCCCGACATCAGCAGGATGCGGGCGTTGGAATCTCTTTCTTTGATACGACGGGCCAGGTCGGTGCCGGTCATGCGTGGCATCATGATGTCGGACACGACCGCGGCGAGTTCGGAACCGCATTCCTGGTAAAGGCGGAACGCTTCCTCGCCGTCGCGGGCCGTGACGACCTCGTAGCCATGCTCACCGAGCACCACACCGATCGTTTCACGTACCTCGGCGTTGTCATCGGCAAGCAAGATCTTCGCGGCAGCGACCGGCGGCGGCGAGTCCGGGTCAACGACAGGGGCCGGATCGGCGGCGCCGGGAACGCGCGGGAGATAGACGTGGAAGCGGGCACCCTTGCCGGGCTCGGAGCGCACTTTGATGTGGCCGCCGCTCTGGCGCACGATGCCGATGGCCGTGGCCAGACCGAGTCCCGCGCTCGTATGCTTGGTTGTGTAGAACGGATCGAAGATTTTGTCCACGACCTCCGCATCGATCCCGACACCGTTGTCTTCCACGATGACGCGTGCATAGGAGCCAGGTGGGACGTCCCATCGTCGCGCGCGCTCCGCATCGAGTGTGACGCCGTCGGTCTCCAGGGAAAGCGACCCGCCGTCGCGCATCGCGTCGCGGCTATTCATGACCAGGTTAAGGACGACCCGCTCCAGGTTGATACGATCGGCGTGGACCGTGAGCTGCTCGTCCGAGGTGCGAATCCGCAACTCGATTCTATCTCCGAGCAGCGGGCGCAGCAGGTCGCCTGTTCCACGAGCCAAGAGGTTGATATCGAGATTGCTCGGATCGAGCACCTGCTGGCGGCTATAGGCCAGCAGTTGCCGCACCAGCCCGGCGCCCTTGTCGGCGGCTTCGGTGATCGCCGTGACGCACGGCTGGTGCTTCTGGATCAGTGATGCGTTACCGAGGATGACCTGCAGCAGGTTGTTGAAATCGTGGGCGATGCCGCCGGCCAGCCGACCCACCGCCTCCATTTTGTGCGACTGGAGCAGCGCCTCCTGGCTCGCTCGAAACGCCTCGGCTGCCTGTCGACGCTCGTGAACCTCGGTGGCCAGGACCAGCGTCGTGACGGCCACCATGGAGATGAAACCCTGAACGAGCAGCAACGAATCGTTCTGATTGTCTCGAAGGAAGGGACCGGAGTGGCCGACCACGGCCCACACCGAGAACAAAGATGCCGCAGTGATGGCCAACGTCGCACCGCGGTGCTCGAAGCGATAGGCGGCCCAGACGAACAACGGCAAGAGCAGGAAGGCCAGCGGCAGATGGGAGACCGGCGTGCTGAAAGGGATGCCGAAGATCACCGCGCAAGCCAGGAGCATCCCCGTGACGAGCAACACTCCTTCGGTTCTCCAATTCGCATCGACGTGGGTCGCGAGCGGCCTTGCCCAGACCACCAGCAGCGGGGTGAACACGAGCACGCCCGTCGAGTCGCCCAGCCACCAGGTGAACCAGATCACGGCGAAGCTCTCCCAGCCGGCAAGTCCCTGCAGGCAGATCGAGGACGCTCCGATGCTCGCGGCAATGGCACACATGAAGGGAACCACGACGAGGAAAGCCCAGACACTCCGATGCCGCTCGAAAGGCTGACTCGTTCCGACCAGGCGGTGCAGCAAGTATCGGCCGGACAACCCCTCAAGCGTGTTGCCCGTCGCAAACGGTAGCGACAGGAGAAGTGCGGCGCTCGCGGAGAGATGCTGGAAAAACACGAACCCCACCAGGTTCGCGCCGAGCGCGCCGAGGAAGATCCCGGGCCAGACGCGATAGCCGCAGAGCAACAACGCCGCGAAGGCGATTCCCGACGGCGGCCAGACCGGAGTCGTGTTGGTCCCCAGGCTCTGCACAAGGAAGCCGACGTGGGCACCGAGCTGGTAGGCAACGGCGGTGACCAGAATCTCGATCACGCGGCGGCGCGGAGTGCATGCTTGGCTCACGATTACCGGAAAATCGGTCACGAGAATATTCCTGTTTCGAGAGAAGACTTGTGAGAGAGGATCAGTCATTAGGGCACGGGTCAATAGAGAAAAAAGTCCTGCCCGGCACCGCTGCAGCGGGCATCTGTTTGACGGACGCTACAACCGGGCGGAGACAGCCTGAGCCCGGCAGCCCCAAGGGGGCGCGCAGCAACGAGATCCTGGCGGATCCTTACATCAGTCGCTCCATCCAGTAGTCCCAACCTTCCGGCAGTTTGGGCGTAAACTGGTCTATCCGCGCGTCGATGCCGTCCCTGCGAAGGCGCTTGGCGAAGTAGAGGACGAGCGTCCGATGTTCGCTGCTATGGTGGCTATAACTGATCAAGCCGCGTGGATGACGATTCATCAAGTTTCACGGTGAATCCTCCCAGTTGGTGCCGGGTTCAATGAGTTTCGTTGCGCACAAGCCCTGCGCCGCGAAAAGATCGAAGAACACGGCCATCGCTCTCGCGCGCGCGACGCCGCGAGGACCGGTCCTGGATGCGCGGCGATATGAGCTTTCAACAAAAGAAAAAGATCGGTGTTGAACTCCTCCCGGTTAATGTCGCCAAGTCCGTGCGAATCACTTGGATAGATCATTAACACGGCGTCCTTGGCCAGTTCGAGGGGAGTGCAGAGGATTTGATCGGCACGATCTGATCGTCGCCGCCGCGCAGGGTGAGCGTCGGAACGTCGAACTCGATGTACGCGACGACACCAACAAATACGATCGGTGCGATGGACTTGATGCGGCGGTATTTTTGGGCACAGGGTCCTCCCCCGGTTCGTTCGCGTTAATATCAGATCGATCGTCAGCACCGTGACTCCGCCAAACTCGTCTGTTTACAGCGGCACGAAATCAGCAGTCGATGCCAACACAATTTCACTGGCCAAGAAACTGGGTAGGCGCAACGCCATCAACTTGGAATGGTAAAAACAAAACCGAGGGAGCACGCGCGGGTGGGTTTACGAGCGGCGATCTCCGCAAGGAGTTGGAAGCGCAGACTCTGCTCGGACGCATCGGTCAGCCGGAGGAGATCGCCACGGCGACGGTCTTCTTCGCGTCCGCAGAATCCGCATGGATCACCGGCGAGACACTGGTCATTGCGGGTGGTATTCACTGAGCTGGTTTACATTGGACAAGAAACAAACGACAACAGAAAAGCAGCCCATGAGCACACAGACAAAAACCGAAGCGCACAGTCTCGTCTGGTTCGAGATCCCGGCTGACGATATCGAACGCGCCAAATCCTTCTACAGCCGGCTGTTTAGCTGGAAGATCGGAAAGCTTCCCGGCGTGGCGGTGGACGATTACTGGCACATCGACACCTAGGGCCCTGACGACACGCAAGACGGCGGACTGATCAAGCGTAAATTTCCGCAACAGCCGATCATTCAGTATGTGGCCGTCAAGTCGGTGGAAGAATCCGCAGCAAGAGTCGAGGAACTCGGTGGCAAAATCTGCAAGTAGTCGAAAACCGCGGTACCGCAGATGGACTATTTTTTCACCTGTCAGGCACGGAAAGCAATATGTTCGCTCTCTGTGAAAGAAACGAGAGCGTAAAGTAAAGACTGGCTTCGCAACGGGACAACTATGAGTCTCGAAGGGACAACGACAATTAGCCAGTGGCGCAAGCCACTGGTACATGACGTAAGGAAATCAATCGTCCCCGTTAGGAGCGACGGACAGGCAGCACCACAAGGATCATTCTACGTATTCCATCCCACCGCGATCGAGAAACTCGAGGTACTACTCCTGAAACGCGCGAAAGCGGGGGAATTTTTTCTGCTCCGATTATGACAGATACGATACGCGATAGCCTGCCGACAGGTATGCACCAGACGCCCAAGACTGTCCGTGAGCGTGTGGACGAGTTGTATCGCTCGGAATCGCGGGCAATCTTCGCGACGCTGGTACGCCTGGTGGGCGATTTTGATCTCGCCGAGGACGCGCTCCATGAGGCATTCCGCGCCGCGCTCGAACATTGGCCGAAGAAAGACGTGCCTGCCAATCCTCGCGCATGGCTCATTTCGACGGGCCGTTTCAAAGCCATTGACGCGATACGACGCCGCGCCCGGCTCGACGCGTCGCAGTCGGCCGTCGCGGACCAACTTTACGCCGAGGCCACCGACGCGGCAGCGTTCAATGATGAATACATCGAAGACGACCGGCTTAGGCTGATCTTTACCTGTTGTCATCCAGCCCTCGCACCTGAGGTTCGCGTCGCACTGACGCTGCGGGCGGTATGCGGTTTGACGACTGAAGAAATCGCACATGCATTCCTCACCGCTCCGTCCACCCTGGCCCAGCGAATTGTCCGCGCCAAGGGGAAGATCCGCGACGCGCGCATTCCATATCGAGTTCCATCGCCGGCTGAGTTGCCGGATCGATTGGAGACCGTTCTCCACGTAGTTTACCTTGTGTTCAACGAAGGGTATTCAGCCTCGTCTGGTGCGTCCCTGACACGGCCCGATCTTTCGGGGGAAGCAATCCGCCTGGGGCGGCTGCTGGTTCAACTGCTGCCGGAACCGGAAGTGGTCGGACTTCTCGCTCTCATGCTGCTCCAGGAATCGCGACGCCTCGCCCGAACCTCGCCGGCAGGAGACTTGGTTTTGCTGGAAGACCAGGATCGTTCGCTTTGGAACAGGGAACTCATTGCGGATGGCAAGGCCCTTGTGGAACGAGCCCTCTCGGCGCGGCGATTCGGCCCATACACGCTCCAGGCTGCAATCGCGGCGGTGCATGCGTCGGCAGTCAGCGCGGGTGCAACAGACTGGTCGCAAATTGTCGGCTTCTACGATGCGCTCGCGCGGGTGGTGCCGTCGCCGGTGGTTATGTTGAATCGTGCGGTAGCCGTGGCGATGCGCGATGGTCCCGAGGCAGGCATGGAACTCATCGACGCCATCCTCGTGCGCGGCGAATTGAGCGATTACCACCTGGCTCACGCGGTACGCGCAGATCTCTGCCGACGGTTGGGAAGAATTGCCGATGCCAGGACATCCTACCAACGCGCGCTCGCCCTGACACAACAGGAACCAGAACGGCGGTTTCTCAAACGCCGGTTGGTTGAATTGCACTGAATTGCAACCTCGCTGTCGACTCCCTGCGATTATCGCCGTTGCCGAACGGATTCCGGGAGCGCGAAAGGGCACCGTCGAAATTCGTCCGGCGTTGGAAATCTCCGAACTGCCGGAAGGCTAGTCCAGGCCCAGCGACAATGCTTCTGAACACGTTGGACGTATTTCTTTCTCCTGTAGAAATCCGAAGGGGCTGGTCTTGAAGCTGGTGTAGTAATCTTCGCGCCGACTGTTGGGGAAAATATTCACGCCGCTCAAGGTGCATGGCGCGCGGTAGCCGCCTGCGTTCAGTCTGTTCAATGGCAGTATCGGAGAGGTGAATCCGCACGTGCAGCGTCTCAACATGGAGGCGATTCATGGGTTCACAGAGATCGACATGGAATGCTTAGTGAAGGTCGATTCCACAACCCGGGGCCAGGGTGTGCCGGGTTCGGCGACCCGAAACGGAGAAATCGACAAGGAGAGGAAGCGTGTGAGAACGGTGATTTGGAAATCGGATAAGTCGGACGGTTTGAAGATCGGATATCGCGGGGTGCACTCTTCTTCCTGAACTTCAGTTCAAAACTCTTCTTCTCTGTCTTGTTCCGGTGGTGAGAAGGGGGTGTGTGGCCGGGTGATTTTCTTCTCGGTTTGGGGGCGTTTTCTTCCAGTTTCGGCGGTTGCTTTCGAGTCTGCCGATGGAAAGAAGATCCAAGTCCAGGTGTCTGCATTGCAGGGAGTTCTACGTTCCTGACCATCGTAATCGCGGTCGCCAGCGCCATTGCTCCAAGGCGGAGTGTCGCAAGGCGAGCAAGGCGCTGAGTCAGCGCCGATGGAACGCCAGAGCGGAGAACAAAAACTACTTCAAGGGACCCGAGAACGTGCGGCGTGTAAAGGAGTGGCGGGCACGGCATCCGGGCTACTGGCGCAGAGGCAACTCTACTGGCAAGGATGCGTTACAAGAAGCCTGCTCGAAACAAGCTCCTGAACCCCAATTGGTTGCACAGAAGAGACCACTCGATGCGTTACAAGATCTCTGCTTGTTGCATCCTGCTGTGATCGTGGGTCTTATCTCCACGATGACCGGTTCTGCGTTACAAGAGGACATCGCCAGAAGCGCCCGTTGTTTTTTCGCTCGTGGTCACGACATCCTGGGCACCGTGCCCGATGGCGCCCTGATTTCGAGCCATGAAAACAAAACCCCTCCTTTGCCCCGAACGATTGCGGCACGTGCCGCGCCAGTTTAGCTGGATCGACCAGCGACTTGTCCGCGATCGTCATATCACCCGCTGTCGCTGCGAGGCCCTGGCGCTCTATCTCCTGCTGGTAACCGTCGCCGATGCCCATGGCGCCAGTTATTACTCCGACACCGTCGCGGCCCAGCTGCTTTCGCTCTCCGTGCGCGAACTGCGCGAGGCGCGGGCGCAACTGCTCGCCGCCGGACTTGTCGCCTATCAGGCGCCTTTCTATCAGGTCCTGAGCCTCGATCCCGTCCAGGGAACAGGGCCGACACCGCTGCCGCCGGCACAGCCACGCACCGCCGAGACACTCCCGATCGCCGAGATCCTCCGCCGGATGAGGCAGCTACCATGATCGACTACGAGACTTACTCCAAAATCCGCTTCTACCACGGCGAACGCGGCCTGAATTTCGCGCAGATCGCACGCGAACTGTCCATCGACCCGGAAACGGTCGCCAAATATGCCCGCGCCGAGTGCTATCGTCCGCGTCGTTGCGCGAAGCGCCGCAGCAAACTCGACCCTTTCAAAACCCTGATCAACGGATGGCTGGAACGGCATCCCTACAGCGCCACGCAGATCTTTCAACGTCTCCGTGAGGGCCACGGTTACCAGGGCGGCTTGAGCGTTCTCAAGCAATACGTGCAAAAGGTCCGTCCGGTGCGCCATCCCGCATTCCTAACCCTCGCATTCGCTCCGGGCGAGTGCGCCCAGGTGGACTGGGGTTGTGGTGGATCAATCCAGCTCGGCACCACGCGCCGGCGGCTCTCCTTCTTTGTCATGGTGCTCGCCTACAGCCGGATGATCTACCTCGAGTTCACCTGCGGTGAAGCGCTCGAACACTTCCTGGCCTGCCATCAGAACGCGATCGAGTACTTCGGTGGCGTCCCATCGCGGATACTCATTGATTATGTGCCCGGGCACATAATCAATGTTTTGTTCCCGGACGAAATATGTGCCCTGACCGTCTTAAGCACCTGATGCTCAGAAACCGAACCCCGCAGCACGGCACATAATAATCTTGCCGCAACCCCCGGCAGTTTCCGTTCCCTTGGTCTCGGAAAGGAAATTGCCATGTTAGAGAACTACTATTCAAAACCACAAACGATTGACCGCATCCGAGCCCATTGGCTTGGTGAA
>CAWDWA010000014.1:0-64249 GCA_963805815.1 uncultured Verrucomicrobiae bacterium | reverse complement strand
AGACCGCCCGGCTTTGCCGTCAGGATGTGGACCTGGAGCGCAACCTGTTGATCATTCGTGAAACCAAATTCCTCAAGAGCCGCCTGGTGCCTTTTGGTCCCGGCTCGGAGATCGATTGCGCGAGTACTTGCGCCAGCAAGCGGAGGACGCGGTCACCTCAACGCCGACCACACCACTCTTCTCCTTTCGCCCGGATGGATCCCGAGCAATAAATCCCGGGACAATCAGCCAGACGTTCCATGCCCTCTGGCCACGCCTGGGAATAAGGGTTCCGGAGGGTGCGATGCCACCGCGTCTGCATTGTCTGCGTCACTCCTTTGCCGTCGGCACGTTGTTGCGGTGGTACCGTTCGGGTATCGATCCGCAGCAACGGTTGTGGGATCTGTCCACGTTTATGGGGCACGTGCATCCGGCCTCAACCGCCGTATATCTCAACATCACGGCCGAGTTGCTGGAGCAAGCCAATCAGCGCTTCAATCACTTCGCCGCTCCGCTGCTTAAGGAGGTGGTACGGTGAATACTCATTTAGGTCCGCTCCTCTACAGCTTCTTTGAAGACTACCTCAAATGCCAGAAAGGGCTGCGGCCCAGTTCGCTGAAAAGTTATCGGGACAGCGTAATACTCTTTCTGCTCTTTCTGGCGGAGAAGGCCGGGCGCAAGATCAGCCGGCTCACCCTGGCTGACCTGACATGTGCTCAGGTGCTGGTCTTCCTACGGAGTTTGGAAATCGATCGCCACAATCAGGTGCGAACCCGTAATCAGCGATTGGCCGCACTCCGCGGTCTTTTTGATTACCTGGCTCGGCGTGTTCCCGAGATGCTCAAGGAAGCCCAGAGTGTCGCCGCCATTCCCACCAAGCGGACAGCACCCGCAGAAACGTTCTTCCTTGAACGGGACGAAGTGCAGTCCCTGTTCACCTCGTTGCCGACTCAAGGTTCATTCGCCTTGCGCGACCGAGCGCTCTTGCTGTTCCTTTACAACACTGGGGCGCGGGTTCAGGAAGTTGCTGATCTCCGCTACAAGAACCTCGAACTCGAAGGCCAACCTCGGGTTCAATTCCACGGGAAAGGTGACAAATGGCGCGTCTGTCCTTTGTGGAAGGAGACGGCGACCTTGCTCACGCAACTGGTGGCCGGGCAGAAGGAGACGAATCCAGAGCGGGCGGTCTTTACCTCGCTGCGGGGCCAGGCTCTGACTCGGTTTGGCATTTACAAAATCGTCCATCGCCACACGCGATCGTTGCTCAAATCGAACGAGTCCCGTCGGCGAATCTCGCCGCACACCTTTCGGCACACGTCCGCCGTCCACCTTCTGGAAGCGGGCGTGGAGGCAAACGTAATCCGCGGCTGGTTGGGGCATGTGAGCCTGGAAACGACCAATCGCTACGCCGAGATCAACCTTCGAATGAAACAGGCTGCTTTGCAGGCGTGCCAACCACCGGCTTCTGCTTCTTCGGAGGCATGCCTCCGCAAGCCCATCTGGCGGGAAGACGCGGAACTGCTGAAATGGCTCAAAACCCTGTAGAAATTATGTGACCGAACATGCCCAGCATTTGCCCAATTTTCGAGTCGCCCTCGAAGTTGGGCACATATTTCGTCCGGGAACAAAACATTGATAATTTAAAGACAGGCGTCCTCAGCCATCCCGTTGGTGAGAAGGCCACTTTTCACCCACGATACCTCGACTTCGCCGCTCACTACGGCTTCGCCCCGGCCGCCTGCAATGTGCGCAAGGCCAATGAAAAAGGTCGCGTGGAAAACGCCGTCGGCTACGTGAAAAAGAACTTCCTGGCCGGACTCGAACTGCCCGACTCCCTGGGCGCGCTGAATACCGCCGCCCGCCAATGGCTCGACTCGATTGCCAACGTCCGCATCCACGGCGAAACCAGAAAACGTCCCATCGATCTGTTCGCGGAAGAACAACAGCGTTTAAAACCCCTTCTTCCGCTACCTGCCGACACCGGCGTGGTCCGCACCGTTCGCGTCACCAACCGCTGCCGCGTCGTGCTGGACACCAATCGCTACTCCGTGCCCTCCCTGTACGCTTCGCAACGTCTTACCCTGAAGGCTTACGCCGATCGGCTCTGTCTCTATCATGCCGGGAACCTCGTCGCTACCCATCCACGCAGCTACGAGCGCCACCGCGACTTCGAAAATCCCGACCATGTAAAAGAACTCCTCGACCAGCGCCGCCGGGCCCGCCAGGCGCACCTCCTCCTGGGCTTCTACGCTCTCTGTCCGCGGGCGGAAGAATACCATCGCCGACTCGAGCAACGCCGCCTCAGCGCCCGTGTCCACATCACAAAGATCATGGCCCTGGCCGACATCTACGGAAAAGACAACGTCGTCCGCGCTCTCGAGGACGCCTTCGAATTCGAGGCCTTCTCCAGCGAATACATCGCCAACATCCTCGAACAGCGCCAACGCCTCTCGCCGGTCCCGGGGCCGCTTCATCTCACCCGCCGGGCCGACCTCCTGGAAGTCGAACTCGGCCCCGCCGACCTCAGCCTTTACGAACCCGCCGCCAATTCCAACACATCCGCAAATCAATGAAACCCGCACAATCCGACATTGCTACCCTCAATCGCAACCTCGAATACCTGCGCCTGCCCTTTATCCGTGAACACGGCGCCACTCTGGCCACCCGCGCCGCCCGTGAAGAGCGTTCCCACCTCGATTACCTCGCCCAACTCATCGAAGGCGAGGCCGCTCTGCGAGCCGACCGCGCCACGCTCCGACGAATCAAGAACGCCCGCTTTCCCGTCATCAAAACCCTGGAAAGCTTCCGCTTCGACTGGCCCAGGAAAATCAACCGCCTCCAGGTTCAGGACCTCTTCCGCCTCCAGTTCGTCGAGGACAAAGCCAACGTCGTTCTCCTGGGCCTCGTCGGCCTCGGCAAGACCCACATCGCCACCGCGCTTGGATACGCCGCCTGCCAGCGCGGCCACAACGTCCTCTTCGCCAACGCCATCGACGTCATCAACACCCTCTCGGCTGCCCAGCACAAAGGCGCGCTCAAGGCCGAACTGCGCAAATACCTCTCTCCCGCTCTGCTCATCCTTGACGAGGTCGGATATCTGCCCATCGACCAGCGCGGTGCCGATCTCCTCTTCCAGGTCATCAGCCAGCGCTACGAGCGTGGTTCCATCGTGCTGACCACCAATAAAGCCTTCAAGCAATGGCCCTCCATCTTCAACGGCGACAGCACCATTACCGCCGCCGTTCTCGACCGGCTCCTTCATCACGCCCAGACCGTCGTCATCGAAGGCACCAGCTACCGAATGAAAGACCGCGTCGAACCCTGAAATCCGCCTCCGCCGCCGTCATCGCACCCCCTTCTTTTCGCCTCGGATTTTAAAACTACCTGATCTCTCCGACTTTCACGCCGCCGTCCTCAAAGATCCTACGCTCGAAATCCGGCTAATGAAATATGCGGGCTAGAGTCCTTGAACCGACGAAGTCGGTCTGATTGAGTCAAGTTTTTCAGGCGGCTTTAAGTGTGACATAGGCATCGATCTGTGACTGGAGGTTATGGAAGGCACGGGCTAGTGATGCATTGTCAGTGCTGGCTGAGAGGTCAATGATAGATAGTCCCGGGCGGATGAGTCTTGCATAGGTGCGCTGGTAGAAGACTACTGTGCGCAGGCCCATCGCAGTAAGTCGGTAGCGGTGGCTCTTCTCTATGCGTTCTATGAGTCCACGCAGGCGCAGGCGGCGCAGTTCGTAGCTGACTCTACCGGCCTTGATGGCGCTCTCCTCCAACCCGAGCATCTGCGCAAGCAATGGACGCAGTTGCCGGTTGCGAAAGCCTTCCAGTTGTAGACAGAGCAGGAGCAGTACGGCGAAGAGCGCCTGGACTCTCCGGTCGCCAAAGCGCAGTGCCGGAGCACGCTGTCCGTCCATGGTGGTGGGAGTTTGCAGCCCCTCGAAGCTCTTTGCGCCGACGCGGCAATCGTGACTGGCTTTCTCCACCTCGAGCATGCGTCGGTTGGCCGCAAAGCCGATGCGCCGCAACGCGGGCAGGTTATGCAACAAACGTCCGACCTTGAAGTCGTAGCTGTTGTTGATTGTGGTTTCCGTGCGCAGGCCCGCACCGCGCTCGCACGACTTATGATACTGCTTGAGGTGCGTGTTCTTGTAATAGACGTGCAGCGAAGGGATGACTCCCTCGGTAACAATGCGCGTCCTGCATCGGCCGTCGGTCGCAGTCTTTCTCTGCATCCTGCGTGCAAAGATCAACTGCACCGTTTCAGGTCGGCCCAAATCGATGTTCTCCCGGATGACCTCCTCAAAGAACTCCCTTCCATGGCGCGGGCGATCCCACACCTGGGTCAGCGAAAACTCCGCCTGCAATACCGAGAGCCGGTGACAGTAACCGGCTTTGCAGTCTTCCGGTGGAAAGGGATAGGGCAGCGCTTTGAGCCACTTGCGGAAAAATCGCTCGATCTTCTTTTCATCGAAACCTTCCGCCAGGCGCTGTGCTGCCCCCGGGTTCGCGCAACGCAAAAGCCCGTTGTCGAGCGCTTCGAACTCAATGCCGCGCCGGGCCAGTTGCCGCTTGAGATACTCGTGCCCGTTGATGCAGAGCTTGCCGGTGTAGGGAAAATACGAGCAGAACTTGATGAAGAATGGCCCGAAGTCTCTGTCCACGCAGTAGAAGTAGTAGTGATTGACCATGGCACTGGTGTAGTCGATCCACGGAACGGTGCCCCCGCCCTCTCCGAAGCGTTTGCGGATGGTGCGCGGGACGGTTGCCTTTTCCTGCGCGATGCCGATGAAGACGACACCCTCGGGGGTCTTGAACTTCCGCAGGCGTTTCTGCATCACGTCGTCTTTACGCATCCCTTTCTGGAAACGGACAATCTCAATGTCCTGGCGCTCGGCAAAGTCGAACACCTGCCGGCGAAACCCCTCGCTCAATGCCACGGCGTCTTTGGTCGAGGCGAACCGGTGGCCCTTGTAGCCGCGGAAATAGGCAGCCACACCGCCCGCGCTGGTCAACTGGGGGACATAAAGGTTCAGATACATCCGGTCGATGCATTCCAACTCGAAGACAACGTTTTCACGCTGGAGTTCGGCGACGTTTTTTGGCGAAATCATGGCGGTGTCCGGTTGGGCATTTGTTAAATCTCCTCATTGGAGAATACCAGCCGCTTCGACGGCTCAATCCGGCATTCTTCGTGGACGCCGCTATGCAGCTCCGGCCGGACGCCACCCGTTGCGAAACGCGCGGGAAGCCGCATGAGCCAAAAGCCAAAATTTCCTAACGAGGCGGGGCCTCCGGCTCCAATTTCACGCTACGCTTCGATCTGACACTACATCTTGCCTGGTCTGAGGCCCCGCCTCGTTAGGAGTATTTCTAGATGAAATTTCCATCCTTGCAATACCTCCTCACGACTTTTTCAATGGTTGGCAAATCGCCAAAGAGCGTCTTTTGTCTTTGTGTGTTCTTGCTCACGTAGATACCGGTATTTACCCATTTTATCATTTCGTAAGCACGAATGTTATAGTCTCGAATCGATATCCATTGCAACAAGGCACACATCATCATTGAATTCGCGCGTAGCTGAAAACCTCTGCACGTCGGCGATAAGGCTACTGCAGAGTTCCCCAGCGGGAAGCTGGGTGCGATTGCCGACCGCTCTCAAGAGTCGCTGATAGTCGTAAAGCTGGCCTTCCAAGCCCTCGACTTCGAACAGACCATCTGTAAACAGCAGCACAAGGTCGTGCGGCGAGAGCTTGCAACACACGGTCTCATATTTCGCGTCGTCGAACATGCCGAGAACAGGGCCCAGCCGTCCACCATCATCGAGCGGCGAGGCTGTTGGTACGGAGCTTTCCGCTGCACGCACGAGGCGCAGCGGGCGCGGATGCCCCGCATTGGCGTAGGACAACTGGCCCCCTGCAAGATCGGCCATCACGTAACATGCCGAAGCGAAGAGCGTGGTATCGCTGTTTCTAAAGGCATCGAACAGAGAGCGATTGAGTGCAACCAGAAGTTCGCCGGGCCTCGTCCACAACGGACGCAAATTGTTGACTACCGAGCGTACAATCGCAGCGACGAGTGCGGCGCGCACACCATGCCCCATGACATCGCATATGAACAACCCCACCTTCTGGGTGGAGATGTCGAACACGTCATAAAAGTCGCCACTGACAATCATCGAGGCCCGGAAAAATGGATAAAAATGAACGGAGCTATCTTGTTCTGTGCCGAAGTGAGGAAAATTCGGGAAGCGTCGCGGCAAGAGGGCGCCCTGTAATTCACGCGCCATTTCCAGATCTTGTTCGAGAGCATCGTTTTTTCCGCGCAGCTCTGCCGCAAGTCGGGCGAGTTTGTCGGCGGCCCGTTTCTTTTCGGTGATGTCGTGGGAAACGCCGAATGTGCCGATGATGTGGCCCTGCGCGTCGCGCCATGGCACTTTTGTGGTCGAAACCCAGTTATCATCGCGATCCGGCCACGTCTCCATTTCTTCGTAGTTGACTATCGGTTTTCCGGTACGAATGATTTCGCGCTCGTCCGCGAGGGCGCCGTCAGCGTGCTCGGTAGAAAAAAAATCGTGGTCCGTCTTGCCTATGACTTCTGCCGGATCCATTTTACCGAACAAATGAGCTAAAGCCCGACTGACCGCAATGAAACGGCTGTCAAGGTCCTTGAAATAGATGGAGTAGGGCAGATGATCCATCAAAGTTTTCAGCAGGTTGCGCTCCCTGGCTAGAGCCTGTTCAGTTTCGCGGCGCCTGGTGATGTCCCAGGCGACGCCGACGATCCGCAAAACCTTTGCGTTGTCATCGCAGTGTGGTGTTAAGCGGATTCTTATCACATGATCGCTTCCGTCCGACGGCCACCTCACCCGGAACTCTGTGCCCATCCCGGTTCGTGTCGCAGCCGCGCGGGCGAATTCGCTGCGAACCTTTTCCCTGTCCTCTGCGTACAGCAAGCCAAGAAAGTCCTCGTAATTCCCCGTGAAAACGCCGGGAGCCAGTCCGAAAAGGTCCGGCATCCGTTCGTCCCACCACATCACGCCATCAGGCATGTCCAGCTCCCAAGTCCCCATCTCTGCAGAACTGAGCGCGAGATTCAGTCGATCCGACTCGCTGTCGTGACGCGTATTGCTCATAAGAAAGAGGAGAACCTCTCCTTCGATTCGGACTGAGGTTACGCTCAAATATAAGCGAGACCCAGGGTATCGAGAAATTCTTTTTCGAGAGTGACTGCTTATAGGCAAAGCCTACCAATCCAGCGTGATGTCCCGTAGACAGGACGGTACACTTCTTCGAGGAAGGCCTCCCACGCTCCACTCTTTGGCTGGCCTCCAAGCGCAGAGTTCGGATCGGCGTCGGCCGCATCCGCCGCGACACGACCCACGCCTTTTCCCCCTGGGTTTTCCTTGCTAAAACTCACGCGGACGCTTTTCGAGGTGTGGCGGCGGGAGAGGGGCAAAGTGAAGAAGGCAAAAGATAGAATGACCCAATAGCGCGAACTAATCCACCGCCTTGCGCTCCTGTCGCGCCTACAACTGCGATAATCTTCTTTTCGGTCAATATCGTTCTCCCCGTGTTAGTTGATTTTTGATTCTAGAAGCGATTCAAAGGAGCCTTCCAATTGACGTCACAGCTAAATTTCGCTAAGTGCGCCGGCATCACGTCCGGACTAGAGTCCTTGAACCGACGAAGTCGGTCTGATTGAGTCAAGTTTTTCAGGCGGCTTTAAGTGTGACATAGGCATCGATCTGTGACTGGAGGTTATGGAAGGCACGGGCTAGTGATGCATTGTCAGTGCTGGCTGAGAGGTCAATGATAGATAGTCCCGGGCGGATGAGTCTTGCATAGGTGCGCTGGTAGAAGACTACTGTGCGCAGACCCATCGCAGTAAGTCGGTAGCGGTGGCTCTTCTCTATGCGTTCTATGAGTCCACGCAGGCGCAGGCGGCGCAGTTCGTTGGTTCTCCCCCAAAAAAGTGGACGCTTAGTCCTACTTTGTTAAAACTGTAGGCTCACACGCCTCTCGTCTTCGTTCTGCGCTTCGCCGGGCCGATTCGATTGCCTCGCGTCGCTTCCGGTGGCGGCGTTCGATGTTCCTGACGACTGCGTCGAGGGTCAGATCCCGGCGGGGCAGGAAGATGTCGAGCAGTTCGACGATGTCCCGGGCACTGAGCATTTCCACTTCCACCATGTGCACTCTTCGCTCCCGGAGCAGGAACAGCATCGCCAGTATCACCATCGCCATGTGGTGATGCCATGCTACCCAGCCGCGCGCCTGATAGTCGGCCATGCCCAGCGAGCTTTTCGCGTCCTGGAAGCCGCGCTCCACCCAATAGCGCACCGCATGCCTGCGCACCAGTTCCCCGAGCGAGACAGCCTCGGGCGCGTTGCTGAGGAAAAACTTCGTCTCTCCGGTTGCATCGTCGTGTGTGCAGACCGCCCACCAACAACGCGGACGCTCCTCCTGCCCGTCCCACAACCACATCCGCTTGCGGCACGCCGACACGCGCAGAGTCCCTTTGGTGCCCTCCCGGATCGCAATCTCCTCCCATTGCAGATCCGGGTCTTCGACGAAGACTTCCGCGATCGGGCGGGATTTACAGCGGGCGCGCCGTTTGACGAACCTGCGCCCGCGACCTCCGCGGCGTCTGGGCAGATAGGGCCGGGGATCCTCCTCGTAGACCGGGAAATTGTTGCGCACGTCGCCCACGAAGATCCGCCCCATGTCCTCGATTTCCCGCAGAAGCCACGGGGTCGAGCCATACAGCGCGTCGAATCCCACCCAGCCGAACTCCAGCCCCAGATCCACCGCGCGGCGGATCATCTCCAGAGCCAGCTCGGGCTTGGAGCGGTATTGCCGCTCGCTCTCCGGGATCTTCGCCTGCCGGCACCTTTCGGGATCTTCGCTCCAGCATTCGGGCAGATAGAGACGTCCATCGATCAGGGCGCTGCTTTTCCCGTCGCTCAGCGCGGCAAACACGCCCACCTGGCAGTTGTCCACCTTGCCCAGCCGTCCGTTCCACTGCCGCGCCACCCCGGCCGACTTGTCGCCCTTCTTCGCGAAGCCGCTCTCGTCGATCAACAATGCCGAGTCCGCTCCGCCGAGCAACTCGCCTGCGTCGCGCGCCACCCGATCCAGCAACGCCCGGTGGTCCCACGGCGAGTCGGAAAGGAACTGCTGCTGAGACTCGTATTCGTATTCCTCTACATACTCCTCCATGCGCTCCATGTTCTTGTGCGGCGCCTTCATCAGAAGCCCGGCCAGGTAGCGCCTCGCCTTGTCCCCCACGTTGCGGCGGGCGACATCAAAATATCTCCGATAGTCACTGGCAAATTCCATGAAGCGGAGCGAGAGCCCCCGCAATGAGGCACTCTCGCCAATTTCATTGCGGTGCTGTGTGTGAAGGGGCGGACTATTCTTGTCGTTCCTTGCGGGGTGACCGGCTCCGCCAGACCGATCAACATCCCAAGCATCCCGAACCGCCCCTCGAAAATCAAGAACTTATTTTAACAAAGTAGAATTAGAGTCCTTGAACCGACGAAGTCGGTCTGATTGAGTCAAGTTTTTCAGGCGGCTTTAAGTGTGACATAGGCATCGATCTGTGACTGGAGGTTATGGAAGGCACGGGCTAGTGATGCATTGTCAGTGCTGGCTGAGAGGTCAATGATAGATAGTCCCGGGCGGATGAGTCTTGCATAGGTGCGCTGGTAGAAGACTACTGTGCGCAGACCCATCGCAGTAAGTCGGTAGCGGTGGCTCTTCTCTATGCGTTCTATGAGTCCACGCAGGCGCAGGCGGCGCAGTTCGTTGGTTCTCCCCCAAAAAAGTGGACGCTTAGAGCGCAGTGGATTTGTAGGTTAGTTTAGTGATGGGTTAAGGTTTTTAAAGTAATTATTGAGGAAAGTTTTTGGACTGATATAGCCAATAGAGCTGTGTAGGCGTTTACGGTTGTAAAACGTCTCGAGATAGTCGAAGACAGCAGTGGAAGCGGAGGCTTTTGACTCGAAAACGCTGCGTTGATCAAAGAGTTCGCTCTTGATCGAGGCAAAGGCACTCTCGGCAAAGGCGTTATCATAGCAATATCCGCTAGCGCTCATACTTTGGCGCAGTCGGGCACGGGCGAGCTGGGTGCGAGTAACGCCGGCAGTATATTGACAACCGCGGTCAGAATGGAAAATGGCATCCGCTGTGATCAGGCCCGAAGCGAGGGCACGCCGCAGGGCGCTGGTGACCAGGCTGGCGTCCATTGAAGGGGCAAGTTTCCAGCCGAGGATGGATCGGGAGAAGAGGTCGAGAACGATAACGAGGTAGAGCCATCCTTCTTTGGTGGGGATATAGGTGATGTCGCTAACGAGTTGGGTGCCCGGAGCGGTGGGCGGACCGGCCTGCGCCAACAGATTCGGTGAAGGGTGGGCGGCGTGATCTGGCCGGGTTGTCTTCGGTCGGAAAGGCCTGCGGGGCCTGGCACGGATCCCTTCGCGGCGCATGAGAGCGGCGACGCGGTTTTCCGAGCAGACATGACCATTGGCATGAAGTTCGTGTGTCATTCGCGGGCTGCCATAGGAGTGAGTGTGGCGGTGGTGGTGAATGAGGTTCATGGCATCGAGGAGCTTGCGGTTTTCTTCCTCGCGCCTGCTCACCGGGCGTATGGCAGCGGCGTGATAACCGCTCCTGGTGACCCCGAGAGCTTCGCAGAGTTCGGTAATGGAATAGTTTTCCCGCATCGCCTTGATCATCGCATACTGCTGATACCGTTTCCAAAGTTACTCATAAGCGGCGCAGGAAGGCTCTTCAAAAGCCTTCCTCACAGCCCGCGCCGATTGTGAATAACTTTGCCGCGGATTCAACCGCGGTTGTGAACAATTTGCCCTCAGTCCACAATGACTCGGGGCGCAAAGCGCCGAGACCGGCACGGTCAAATACCGCTCACCCCACGAGGGTTCCGCAGAGATCACCGACCGGCTCTCGAGCGCCTGTCCGAAGGTCTGAGAGAACGACATCCCGCGAGGATCCTTGTATCAGCTCGACCGGTGACAGGTCGCCTGCGCCACCGCAACCACAACGACACAGGAGAACCAGAATGAAAGATTGGGATCAAATCACCCACTACGCCGGCTTCGATTGGGCCAGGGATCATCACGATGTGATTATCGTGGATCGTGACGGCAAAATCGTAGCCGACTTCCGAATAGAACACACTGCGGCTGGTTGGCGGCGGTGGAGAGAGCAACTCGACTCGCTGGGCGCGGGCGTGGCTGCTTGTGTCGAGACCAGCCAGGGCGTGGTCGTCGAAAAGTTGCTGGAAAGTGGCGTTACGGTCTATCCCGTCTCGCCGGCTAGCGCCAAACGCTACCGGGAACGCAAGGTGCCCAGCGGCAACAAGACCGACCGTGTGGACGCCTGGAGTCTGGCCGACGCCTTGCGCGTGGATGGCCACGGCTGGAAGGCTCTTTCAAAGGAAGACCCGCTCATCGCCGAATTGCGCCTGCTCTGTCGCGACGAAGTTGCCCTGATCGAGGAGCGCACCGCGCTCGTCAATCAGCTTCAGAGCGCGTTGCACGAATATTACCCTGCGGCCCTCGAAGCCTTCGATGACTGGACGTTGCCTGCCGCCTGGGCTTTCGTCGAAACATTTCCCACGCCGCACGCCCTTCAGACCGCGGGCAGGCGCCGATGGCAAAAGTTCCTGCACACCCATCGACTGGCCCGGCCGCAGACCTATGAAAAGCGGATGGAAATCTTCGCACGCGCCAGCGAGTTCACTTCCGGCGAAGCACTCACCCGGGCCAAAAGCCGGCTGGCGCTGGCGCGGGCCCGGATGCTGCGCACGCTCCAGGGCCAGATCGATGCTTACCGCGTCGAGATTGAGAAGCTTTTCGCCCAGCACCCTGATAGCGGCCTCTTCGGTTCACTACCCGGCGCGGGCCTGAAGATTGCCCCGCGACTCCTCGGTGAGATCGGCTCGGATCGCTCACGCTTCGAGGATCCCACCGGCCTTCAATGCCTGGCCGGCACAGCACCGGTGAGTTACCAGTCCGGACAAATCCACAAGGTCTATCTGCGGCGTCAATGCAACAAGGCGCTACGCTATGCCGTGCATCTATGGGCGAACCTGAGCCGGCAATCCTGCCCCTGGGCGGCGGTGTATTACCAACAGCTCCGCGAGCGGGGCAAAAGCCACGCCTGCGCGTTGCGATGTCTGGGCCAGCGCTGGCTGAAGATCCTATGGAAAATGTGGCAGACTCGCACCTGCTACGACGCCGAACTCCATGCACGCAATCAACTCAAACACGGCTCATGGGTGCTCAAAATCAAGCAAACTGAACCACACGCATCCGGTCAATAACCCGCATGAAAAAACAAATTGAAACCCAGAGAACATCTCTGCGGGTCCTCCGAGAGTATGCTCATGGCTTTTTTTAGGATCTCTCTCTGGCGGCGCAGATATTCGTTCTCGCGCTGAAGCCGACGGATCTCTGCGGCCGGATCGGTAAGGGGCGCTCCGCTGCGGCCTTTCGACTCCGTCGAAGCGGCCTCCGCTGCACGCCCCTTACCGAGAGCCTTGTTCCGCCAGGCTCGCAGAGAGTTGGTCGAAATACCGAGATCATCGGCAACCTGTTTGAGCGGCCGCCCGCTGCTGAGCAGAAGATTGACAGCTTCCTGCCGGAATTCGTTGTCGTAGGGTGAATGGGATCGAGGCATGTCTGCAGTCCTTTCTGGATTGACTGCGCCCTCCCTGTCCACGAAATCGGGGGAACTTTACGTAGCTGACTCTACCGGCCTTGATGGCGCTTTCCTCCAATCCGAGCATCTGCGCAAGCAATGGACGCAGTTGCCGGTTGCGGAAGCCTTCCAGTTGCAGACAGAGCAGGAGGAGTACAGGCGAAGAGCGCCTGGACTCTCCCGTCGCCAAAGCGCAGTGCCGGAGCACGCTGTCCGTCCACTGGTGGTGGGAGTTTGCAGCCCCTCGAAGCTCTTTGCGCCGACGCGGCAATCGTGACTGGCTTTCTCCACCTCGAGCATGCGTCGGTTGGCCGCAAAGCCGATGCGCCGCAACGCGGGCAGGTTATGCAACAAACGTCCGACCTTGAAGTCGTAGCTGTTGTTGATTGTGGTTTCCGTGCGCAGGCCCGCACCGCGCCCGCACGACTTATGATACTGCTTGAGGTGCGTGTTCTTGTAATAGACGTGCAGCGAAGGGATGACTCCCTCGGTAACAATGCGCGTCCTGCATCGGCCGTCGGTCGCAGTCTTTCTCTGCATCCTGCGTGCAAAGATCAACTGCACCGTTTCAGGTCGGCCCAAATCGATGTTCTCCCGGATGACCTCCTCAAAGAACTCCCTTCCATGGCGCGGGCGATCCCACACCTGGGTCAGCGAAAACTCCGCCTGCAATACCGAGAGCCGGTGACAGTAACCGGCTTTGCAGTCTTCCGGCGGAAAGGGATAGGGCAGCGCTTTGAGCCACTTGCGGAAAAATCGCTCGATCTTCTTTTCATCGAAACCTTCCGCCAGGCGCTGTGCTGCCCCCGGGTTCGCGCAACGCAAAAGCCCGTTGTCGAGCGCTTCGAACTCAATGCCGCGCCGGGCCAGTTGCCGCTTGAGATACTCGTGCCCGTTGATGCAGAGCTTGCCGGTGTAGGGAAAATACGAGCAGAACTTGATGAAGAATGGCCCGAAGTCTCTGTCCACGCAGTAGAAGTAGTAGTGATTGACCATGGCACTGGTGTAGTCGATCCACGGAACGGTGCCCCCGCCCTCTCCGAAGCGTTTGCGGATGGTGCGCGGGACGGTTGCCTTTTCCTGCGCGATGCCGATGAAGACGACACCCTCGGGGGTCTTGAACTTCCGCAGGCGTTTCTGCATCACGTCGTCTTTACGCATCCCTTTCTGGAAACGGACAATCTCAATGTCCTGGCGCTCGGCAAAGTCGAACACCTGCCGGCGAAACCCCTCGTTCAATGCCACGGCGTCTTTGGTCGAGGCGAACCGGTGGCCCTTGTAGCCGCGGAAATAGGCAGCCACACCGCCCGCGCTGGTCAACTGGGGGACATAAAGGTTCAGATACATCCGGTCGATGCATTCCAACTCGAAGACAACGTTTTCACGCTGGAGTTCGGCGACGTTTTTTGGCGAAATCATGGCGGTGTCCGGTTGGGCATTTGTTAAATCTCCTCATTGGAGAATACCAGCCGCTTTGACG
Organism: uncultured Verrucomicrobiae bacterium; assembly: GCA_963805815.1. Taxonomy (GTDB): domain Bacteria; phylum Verrucomicrobiota; class Verrucomicrobiia; order Chthoniobacterales; family Chthoniobacteraceae; genus CAWDWA01. Next base: position 50,062 of record CAWDWA010000014.1, on the reverse strand, counting down.
GCTCAATCCGGCGTTCCTCGTGGATGCCGCTGTGCAGCTCCGGCCGGACGCCACCCGTTGCCAAACGCGCAGGAAGCCGCATGAACGAGAAGCCAAAATTTCCTAACGAGGCGGGGCCTCCGGCTCCAATTTCACGCTACGCTTCGATCTGACACTACATCTTGCCTGGTCTGAGGCCCCGCCTCGTTAGGAATGTATTAAATGAATCGGCTTCCAATGTTGTGGCTAAGACCTTGTCTCCCACTTTAACGCGAATTGGCAAGTCCTCACAAAGGTCGTTCTGAGTCAAAATGACGACACTATTGTCAGGATTGGCGAACACAAGCAGGTTGTCGTGACCTGATAACGTCATTGTGTCCAAACGCCTTGCGCCCGCCTGGACATAACGACTGAGATGTTTCATAAGGTAGTACTCGTAATTGTACCTAAAAGTTTTTGCCCCGGTATCTACCGTCACCAGCGAATTCTGCGCCCATCCCCAACGGCTGAGTCCGCCCTGCTTCAGAGAAATATTCCAGTAGTAGTAGGCACTTGTCCCGTTTCTCAAGAAGACATTCATCAATGTCCAGGCCCAGCGGCAGTATCGCCAGTCATTCCTGCCGTCCCCACATTCCTGCTCGGTTTGATAAAGCCGCTCAATGAATCCCATCCCAGCTCGTTGAAACAGGCACCGAAGCCATCGATCGTTTGCAACGGCTTGTCGAGATAAGCCTCGACATCCCAATTACCGTTCAACGCTGGAGCGACCGTCAACTGGCCCTTCGTCTGCCATTGAGCACGTTGAGTCGTAGAAATCCACTCGGTCCCGATTTTCGTCATTGTTGCTCCACCGTAAACTGATTCGACTGCGTTGCATTCACCGCTGAGTTTATCGAGAAACTGCTTTCTAGAGCAGTTCTCAAAATAATCTTCCGAAATCCCGACGGTCATATACCGCCGCTCCAGGTGTTGTAGCGACGCTCTGCGAGCGCCGAAACGGAAATGAATTTTGGAGTTGCTATACTATGACTCGGCGGCTGCTGGGGGTGTATGCCGCCGAGGGTGCAAAGACTTTGGTTACTAGGCCGCTAACGTGGCAGGCGTCGATGACGCCCAACTGAACAGTTCGCGCTTCCTTCGTCTCATTTAAGTCACATCAGCTCATTGACAATGTTCTCAAAGAGCTCCTGACGTCCGCTAGTGTGTTGGACCGGGTCCGGGCGACTCATGGCGAATTTTTCGAGCGACGTAAAATCCTCTCTTCCTGCTTCGATGCTTGCGCCAATACCGGTGTCCCAGGACGAATAACGATTCTTTACGAGTTCCGACAGGCGCCCATCGGCACGAATCGCGGCCGCAATCTTCAATCCCCGTGCGAACGCATCCATTCCTCCTATGTGCGCGTAAAACAGATCGATCGGCTCAAAGCTCTCGCGCCGGACCTTGGCGTCGAAGTTAAGTCCCCCCGTTGTGAAACCTCCAATCTTCAAGACAGTCAGCATTACCTGCGTCGTGAGATACAGGCTCGTAGGAAATTGATCGGTGTCCCAGCCGATCAATTCGTCGCCCGTGTTTGCGTCGACCGTGCCGAGCGCACCCGCTGCGGCAGCCACTTCGCACTCATGATGCATCGTGTGACCCGCCAGAGTCGCGTGATTCGTTTCGAGGTTCAGTTTAAAATGCTCGAGCAGGTCGTATTCACGCAAGAAGTTCAGGCAAGCTGCCGCATCGAAATCGTACTGGTGCTTGGTCGGTTCCATTGGTTTCGGCTCGATATAGAAGGGACCTTTGAACCCGATCTGCTTCTTGTAGTCCACCGCCATGTGAAGGAACTTCGCGAGGTGCTCTACCTCTCTCTTCATGTCCGTATTCCAGAGACTCGAGTACCCTTCGCGGCCTCCCCAGAAGACATAGCCCTCACCATTCAATTCGTGCGTTACCTCGAGCGCCTTTTTCACCTGCGCCGCTGCATAGGCAAACACGTCTGCATTTGGACTGGTCGCGGCTCCGTGGCAGAAGCGGGGGTTGATGAAGAGACAAGACGTTCCCCAGAGGAGTTTGATTCCGGTCCGTTGCTGCTCCTCCTTGAGTACCTTGACGACCGCGTCCAGGTTACGGTTGGACTCGGCAAGGCTGGCTCCTTCGGGTGCCACGTCTCGATCATGGAAGGCATAGAAGGGCGCACCAAGTTTCTCGATGAATTCGAACGCGACGCGCGCGCGATTGCAAGCGTTCGCTACGGAGTTCGTGCCGTCGTCCCACGGTCTGATAGCAGTTCCAGCTCCGAAGGGATCACTCAAAACGTTGCGGAAGGTGTGCCAATAGACGACCGAGAAGCGAAGCTGCTCTTCCATCGTGCGGCCCTCGACAGGCTCGCTCGCGTTATAGTGTTTGAAGGCTAATGGATTTTTGGAAGTCGGGCCCTCGTAGGGGATTTTGCCAATTTCAGGAAATGCAGGATTCATAAATTATTGTGCGCCCGGTTGGTCTCTACCGACGCCGGCCAGGGGATGGCGTTCTGTCTGTTCCAGGGCCATGCCATCGGCATCAAACAGATGACAGCTTTCGCTGCTTACGCCCAGCGCGAGTCGCTCACCCACCCTCACCTGACTGTTGCCACCAACTTCAGCAGTGAGAGTGCTGTCGTCCTCGATTTTTAAATAGCAGAATGTAGAGCCTCCGAGACGTTCGACGACGAGAACCTCTCCCACTATTTGCCCGTCGCCTGGCTCGCCCTCGAGAAGGTGCTCGGGGCGCACTCCGAGAGTAACTTTGTCGCCAGTGGCGCATTTCCCGGGCTTGACAGGAGCGCTGATGGAACCCTCGCCAGGCAAGCCTACCGTGACCGCGTTGTCTTGCACGGCCTGAATTGTAGTTCTGAGAAAATTCATCGTCGGGGAACCGATGAAACCCGCAACAAAAAGGTTCCGCGGATGATGGTAAAGATCCAGGGGAGAACCCACCTGCTCGACGATGCCCGCCTGCAGGACCACAATCTTGTCGGCCATGGTCATGGCTTCCACCTGATCGTGGGTTACATAGATCATCGTGGCATTGAAATCGCTGTGCATGCGCGCAATCTCGATGCGCATCTGTACCCGAAGCGATGCATCAAGGTTGGATAGCGGTTCATCAAACAGGAACACCCTGGGATTTCTGACGATCGCCCTGCCAATGGCGACGCGCTGGCGTTGGCCGCCGGACATCGCTGCGGGCTTGCGGTCTAGCAATGGTTCGAGCTTCAGGATACGGGCAGCTTCGTCAACCTTGCGGGCAATTTCCGCCTTGGGCACCTTTGCCAGTTTCAGACCAAAGGCCATATTATCGCGCACGGTCATGTGCGGATAAAGCGCGTAGCTCTGGAAAACCATCGCCATTCCACGGTCGGGAGGCGACAGGTCGTTAACACGCTGCCCATCGACGATGAGGTCCCCGGAGGTAATCTCTTCGAGACCCGCAATCATTCGCAGCAGCGTCGACTTGCCACAGCCGGAAGGCCCGACAAAGATAGCGAATTCCCTGTCTTTTATCTCAAGGTCGACACCCTTGATGATCTCGAGGTCATCAAAAGATTTCCGGACTGATTTCAGAATGACTTCTGCCATATACTTTTATTCAATAGTGATGCGGATGAACTGCTATTTCAGCTGCCACTCTTCTTGAAGTTCCTGCGCGGCTTCCTCCGGAGTGATGCTACCGGCCGCCAGAGCCCACGAAAGCTCGTTGACCATGATCCCGCCGCCCCGGCCCAGCTTCTGGTCGTAGACAACCTGGAAGTATTGCGAACGGGCAAAGTCTTCGGCCATTCGCTTAAGAAGTGGATTTTGAAGCGCCTCGGCGCTGCCTTTAGTCATCGGGATATGCATGTTGCGGCGAGCCATTTCCGTCTGGTGTTCCTTGTCCGTAAAGAAACGGAGGAAATCCACTGCGGCATCCGGCGCATTTTTCGTGACCAACCAGCCATTGACCGCACCCAGCGTATCATCCGGACTTCCCTTTCCTCCTTCAACCATTGGGAAGACAAAGTAGTCGAGCTGCCCATTGGGAATGCCCTTGCCGTTCGAGCTGAATTGCCTCTGGTTAACGTAGTCGAAGGTGCCCTGAAAATGCATGGCGGCCTTGCCATCCCCAAAATAACCGGCGGCGTCGCGGTAATTTACCCTCAGGAAATCCGGCTGGAATGGTTTCAGGTCCATCAGTTCCTTGAATAACCCGGCAGCCTCCACGAAGGCCGGGGCCGCAAAACCCTCGCCTTTGTGATCAAAGGCAGCCACAAAGGCTTCTTTCCCCCCAAGGCGGAGAGCAAGGATACACCAGTAAAAATGCAGCGGCCATTGCTCCTGACCGCCCACCGCAAGTGGCGTGATGCCCGCAGCCTTGAGTTTCTTGACTGCTTCCAGGAAATCTCCGTAGGACTTAATATCGCCAGCTTTGATGCCGGTCTCTTCAAAGAGAGCCTTGTTGTACCATACGACCTCCAGGTCGACTTTGTATGGAACACCATACACAGCGCCGTCGGCGGTGGTGAAAGCTGCCAGACCCTTCGGATCCAGTGACTGTTCCCATTCGCCCCGCATCTGCGAGCTGATATCCTTGAGTTCCCCGGCATCGACGAGTTCCTGGAATACCCCGCCGCCCCAGCTATGAATGATATGGGGAGGCTCGCTCGATTTCAGCAGCGCGGGCAACCAGAGCTTAAAGGACTGGTTGTCAATGTGACGGAGCTGAATGCTCACGTCGGGATGTTTTGCCTCATATTCCCGGGCGGTTAGCTCCCATAGCGCGATTTTTTGCGGATCTTCTTCGATGTGAAGCATCCGTACCACGGTCTCCGACCAGGCCACCGCGGGCCTCAACAGGCAAAGACCGGCGATAGCTATAGCAAGCAAACGCATTCTCATGACTCGTTAACCCTTGACTGCGCCGCCGGTCAATCCAGCCACAATTTGTTTCTGGGCCAGCAGGAAGAATATGATCGCCGGCAGGATCGTCACCGTGATGAAGGCGAGGACCAGCGGCCAATCGGTAGCGGTACTGTCCCTGGAAGCGCATGATGCCCAGCGGCCACGTGTAGGAAGAATCCCGGTTGAGCACCACAAGGGGCAGCAGGTAGTTGTTCCATGAGGTCACCAGGGTAAAGACAGCAACCGTCGCCAGGATCGGTCGCGACAGCGGCAAGGTGATCGACCAGTAAAACCGCGCGTAACTGCAGCGATCCATGCGCGCAGCCTCCCAGAGTTCGGCAGGCAACTGCTTGAAGAAGCCACGCAGAAGCACGGTGCTGAAGCCCAGCCCGAACGCTACCTGCGGTAAAATGACTCCCCACGCCGAATCCAGAAGCCCAATATCACGGATCTTGATGAATAACGGCAGGATGGCGGTGGCCACCGGGAACATCATCCCAAGTATAATGTAGTTCAGCAGCATCTCGCTGCCAAAGAATTGAATCTGGGCGAAAACGAATGCCGCCATCGATGCCAGGAGCAGCGTGAGCACCACGGTCACCCCGGCGATGATCAGGGAGTTGAAGAGAAGTTGCCACAGACGCGGATCACTGAGCACGCTCCAATAGTTCTGCCAGAGCCACTCGCTCGGAAGTCCGAACGGATTGGTTCGCAGGTCGCCCATGCTCTTCAAACCGTTTACAGCTGTCCCGTAAAGGGGGATGATCACCAGGCCGGCTACAAGGAACAATGTCAGATATTGAGGCAGACGGCTCTGCGTTCTGCCCGAGCGAAATAACTTAGTCATGGCGCATTAAGGTTCTGCGATACGTGAAGGCAAAGACCACACAAAGAATGAACAGGATCACTCCGACAGCGCTTCCAAAGCCGATCCTCATGCGGCCCACGCCGAAGTAATAGAGATAGCTGACCACCGAATGGCTCGAGTTGGCCGGTCCTCCGCCGGTCAGCGGGATAATCAGGTCGAATAGTTGCAACGAACCCAATACCGAAAAGAAGATCGACAGTCGAATGGTCGGGAAGAGCAACGGGATCTTTATATACCAGTCGATCTGGCGCCGCGTGGCCCCATCCATCCGCGCCGCTTCGACGACCTCGCTGGAGATACTCTGAAGGCCGGCAATGAAGAGCATCATGTGCCAGCCAAAATACTTCCACACCAGAACCACAAGAATGGCACTGAAGGCCCATTCCCGGCTCGCCAGAATGAACGGCGCCTGCGCCCCAAACCATCCGAAGATCCCGGCAAGCAACCCATACTCCCCGTCGTAGACAAACTTCCAGATCAATCCCGCCGCGATCTCGGCAAGGATGTAAGGCAAAAAGAAGATGGTCCGGAAAAGGTTATTACCCCGCATCTTCTCGGCGACGATGAGCGCCATCAGCATCGCCAGGGGTAGCTGAATCACCAGCGAAACGACGATCACCAGCACGTTGTGCCATAGCGCCGAATGGAAGATCCTGTGTCCAAGCACCTGCTCGTAGTTACGAAAACCCACGAAATCGGCGGGACTGCCGTAACCATTCCACTTGAAGAAGCTGTAATAGCCTGCTTCGATCATCGGCAGCACGACAAAGAGGGTGAACAGCGCCAGCCCCGGGATCAGGAACACGGCCGCGGTCGTATATTTGCCACCTGAGTTCGCCCGGCGAAACCAGGCGCTGAACCTGGAGGGCGCACGACTGCCGCCAGCCATCATGGATGTGTTTGCGGTGCTGGGCATGGTCGGGTGTTTATTCGCAGAACGGTTTGCCTGAGAGGCGAGTGAACCACAGACCGGTCATCACTCGAACTGCCACGCCTCTTCGACGGTCTCTGCCGCTTCCTGCGGAGTTGTCGCACCGGCAGCCAGATCGGCTGAAATGTCGTTGACAACCCGGCCCACGTTGGCACCCAGAAGCTGATCGTAAACAATCTGGAGATATGGCGCATTGTTGAGCATCTCAGCAACTCTGCGGAAGTACGGGTTTTCCAATCCGGCCTCTGCTCCCAAGGTCAAAGGAATGTGAACTCCGGCGGCTGCCATTTTGGTCTGATTTTCCTTGTTCAAAAAGAAGCGAAGGAAATTCACAGCCTCATCAGGCGCCCCTTTGGCCACGAGCCAGCCTTCAACGGCCCCAAGCACATCCTCATTTCCCTTGCCTCCTTCCACAGACGGAAACGCGATAAAATCGAGATCTTCCTCAGGAACGCCTTTGCCACTCGTGCTGGCTTTCATTTGATCGGCATAAAGGAAGTCCCCCATGAAGAACATGGCTGCATTGCCATCGCCAAAAACGCCAGCGGCGTCTTGAAACTTTGCCCCCAGGAAACCTCGCTGGAAAGGCTCGAGATCGATCAATTCCTTGAACATCTCTCCCGCCTTTACAAAGGTCTCGCTATCGAAGCCCTCGCCCTCTTTATTATAAGCCGCTTCGAAGGCCTCCTTGCCGCCGATTCGCAGCGCCAGCATCGACCAGTAAAAATGCAGTGGCCATTTGTCTCCGCCCCCCGTTGCGATCGGCGTGATCCCGGCTTCCTTGCATTTCTTCACAGCCTCGATGAATCCTTCCCACGTGCTCAGGCTGGAAGGATCCACTCCCGCTTTCTTCAAGAGCGCCTTATTATACCATAAGATTTCCGGCGAAGCCTTCATGGGCGCTCCATAAATCTTGCCTTCATACGTAAAGGCCTGCACGCCTGCCGGACTCAAAGTCTGTGCCCATCCATCCTCCATGAACGAGGTGATGTCGCGAAGCACGCCCGCCCGGGCCTGGTCGTAAAATACGCCACCCGCCCAGCTGTAGAAAAGATCTGGACGCTCGCTGCTCTGCAGCATGGTTGGCAGCTTCGCTTTGAATGCCTCGTTCTCAAGGAATTGCCACTCGATCTTGACGCCTGGATTTTGCTTTTCGTACTCCGCTCCGATTCCCTTCCAAACCTCCAGATACTGCGGAATGCCTTGGAGGTGCAAAATCTTTACGGTGGTGTCAGCCGCGCTTGCGATTGCGGTGAATGCTGTCAGTACAACTGCCGACAGGACGATCAGGTGTTTTCTCATGGTTTTAGTCTCCTCGTTCAAATACAGGGGGGGTGATTAACAGGTAGATTTCAGGGGGGGATTGCCACGGGGCACGGGGCAATTGTTTATATTTACTGCATACCTCCGGTCGTCAGGACTGTCGAGACCGAAATTTTAATATCGCTTTTCGTCGCATTAGTTTAGTTCACTTTAGGGCGAGCAAGATAGCCGAGCCCTTTGCTGGAAGATAGGATATCCGACCGTTGTTTTGGATGTTCGTCCGCATTATTGGTCTACGGTTGAATGGAATTGCATGGCTGAATGAGCAAAGAACCCGATGTCTCGCAGGGCGCTCATCCCGATTTTTGAAGCGGGTCCGCATTTTGCGGGCAATTGACGAGAAGAATTTGCGACGCTCCAGCATGCCCGGTCTGTGATCCATATTGCGATTTCGGCTCACAGCTGCTGGCGCTTCGCTCAAAAAATGGGAAAAAAACTCAATCCTTGTCCCCGGCGTTTGCCATTTCGAGCCAGTCCAGCTCCGCTTCGATCCGCTGAAATGCATCGTCGCCAATACTCACCGCGGGCGCGCATTGCGAGGACAGCCTCACGAGCCGCCCGCAGCGCGCGGCGATGCAACTCGTCCAGGGGGTCGCGCTCTTCGCCGGACGCCCTTAATTCGTGTGCCAGTCGAGTCATCAAATACTGGCGGACGATTTCAGCGCTGGAAGACGAGTCATCGTCAATACTCTCGAGCGCTGCCTCCAGCGCGCGATCCCGGGCCAGACGCTCTTCCCGTCCCACCGGATCGTCGTCGCGCAGATCGAGCGTTCGCAGGAGACGCTTGAGCGTCAAGCCCTGAATGACCATTGTCCCGAGAACGACGGAAAACGCCGTCAGCATGATCAGGTTGCGATAAGGGAAATCCGTTGGCAGGGACATGGCCGCTGCCAGGGAGACGATACCGCGCATGCCGGCCCACGAAATCAGGAGACCACTGCCGACGCTCGGCCGCAGCATGGGACGAGGCGGGTTGAAGCCGCGGCGCTGATGCCACCAACGGATTGCGGTATTCAATGACATATGCCAGGCCGGGCGAATGAGTATCACTGTCACCAACACGGCAATGGCCACCGCAAAATGACGGGCCCATTCTTGTTTCGGCAGGTTTTCGAGGATGGGCTGGATTTGCAGGCCGATGAAGATGAACGCGAAGATGTTGAGGGCGAAGACCACGGTCTCCCACACGGCGAAGGAGGGGATGCGTTGGTGCGCGCCATAGCGCGCAGGAGCAATCTGGGCCACCGTGATCGCGTAGCACACCATCGTGAGCACGGCGGAAAGTCCCAGGCGCTCGGCGAGGATCCAGACACCAAATGTGGTCACAAACTGCAGGATAATGGCCGTCGGTACGTGCTGTACCTCGCACCATGAGTTGGAAGCATAGCCAGCCGAGCACGGCCCCACGACGACGCTGCCGACGACGCCGAGGAGGAAGGTCGGCGCAACGTCAAAGACAGAAAAGCTTCCTGCAGCGACGGCGCCGACGGCGAGAAGAAAGATCAGCAGGGAGCTGGCGTCGTTGAACAGGCTTTCCCCTTCGAGGATCGTCAGGATGCGATGGGGTGGTCGCAGCTGGCGGAGAACGGCCGTCGCCGCGGCCGAATCGGGAGGGGCAACAAGCGCGCCCAGCGCGATGGCCGCCGCCCATGGCAGGGACGGGACCAGCGCATGGGCGACGAGCGCCACGGCGGCGGTGAGGACGACCGCGCAGATGGCCAACCCCACGACGGGCAACCAGTTGTCCTTGAGGTCGCGGAGCGACGAATCGTAGGCAGCGTCCAGCAGCGCGGGGGCGATAAACAATGCCAGCGCCAACTCGGGCGGGAGCGTGAACGTGGGCATGCCGGGAAGAACGGCCAGCACCACGCCCCCGATAGCCAGAAACACCGGATAAGGCGCGCCGACCCGCCGCGCCACGGCCGCCAGGACCACGGCGGCCACGAGTGTTTGTTAGTTTGCTCGCAACGTGCTTAAACAACGTCCAGGCACGGCGGCAGTATCGCGCACCGCCCCCGCGCCGCTCTCGGCATCTTGCGGGTAAAATGAGAGTCGGCTTTCTTGCCCTCTTCAATGCGCTGCGGAACTCCGTGAGTGTCAAGTCAACTCCGCCAGCTACACGAGCGGCTCGTCAGCGCAATTGATATCTTTAGACTAAGGCGCTTTAATTCCAGGAGAGTCAACATGTTTGAAGGAAAATCATCCGCTGAGAACGAAGACGGCGCTTGTTGCAGGTATTCATACCCTCGTGACCTCGCCCGGTTCGTCCGAGATCGCTGGAATGACGTGCGGCAAACCGCGGAAGGCGGCGCTCCGCTGCCCGACACGACGACATTAGAGGACTTCTGCTCGGCGTGCTATCAGGCCGGCCTCCTGCGCGAGGAGGAACGTCCCGTCATCTTTCGCGCCATCCTCGCCGCGCCCGTGACTGTTCCGGGCTGAGGGCATGCCGCCCGAAAGTATGCAGCGCATGAAATTTTCGCGTGCGCTTTCCTTCGACGCCACGGAACTCCGGCGGCTCTCGGTCGCTGCGGACACGCAGCGGACATTGATCGGTGTCGAGCAGGATGAAAATGGAAGTTTACGGATTTGGGGGCTGATCAACTCGGGCATTGGCTGGTTGCGTGATGTCCAAGGTGGCAGGCGAGCGGGCGCGCCGCTGCCACCCGCGCTGGTCATTCATGTCAATGCGCCCGGGAGCATCACAGCTTACAAAGGGCACAGCTTTCTCGCAAAGCTACAGTCCGGGAGGCTCTCGGGCTCGCGAGCGGATCTTTTTTTATCGAAATGGTTGCCGGAGCAGTTCACCCTGTACATCGAAGAACTAACGGCGGGATACCAGCGCCTTGCAAAGGACGCGCGCGAGCGGGGAGAGCAGTGGGCGAAGCTTGAGCCGACGCTTCTACGCGAGATCTCCGAGCGAATGATGAAGCGCGTCGTTGCTCTGCTTCGTGGCGCTCACCACGGTGGGACCATCATCTTCGTCCCCATGCGGAAGGCAGGTGACCTCTGCACCGAGGATCCATACATTGACCTGAAATATCGGTTAGCGGACGATCGGGCTCGACGTTCGTTTCCGGATCTGGTTGTCAAAATGCTCAGCCGCCTCGCGAAAATTTACGGTGGCTCAGAACGGCGACATCATAAGCTCGTCGGCTGGTGCGAATTCGAGATGTCCACTGATCATGAACTCGCAACGTTGGATGAAGCGCTCTTCGAAACCGCTTACCTGATCGCTGGTCTCGCGTCGGCGGACGGCGCTGTAGTCATGAACAAGGAACACGATCTCCTCGGATTCGGCGGTATGATCTCCGGTCGGCTGCGGGAAGTCAGAACCGTCGTCAAAGCGCTGGATCTTGAAGCCGACAGAATCGCGGAAGAGGGCACTGAAAATGTCGGCGCTCGTCATCGCTCGGCATACCGTCTGGCGGCAGCGTTGCCGGGAACCGTTGTCATCGTGATTTCCCAGGACGGAGGTGTGCGTTTTGTCGCGCAGAACGCCGGCCGAGCCACTTACTGGGAGCAGGAATGAACGAAGGAGTAACGTTTTTCCATTTGGCATTCACTGACTCGACAAGTCGCTTCGCGAAACGGCGCATTCTTTGAAGGGTTCTCCTTTTTGCGTTGTTTCGTTTGAAACCGGCCAACTTGTAATCTGGAGTCTGTCGCGTTCTTGCGCGAAAAAGCGAGGTGGCCTTCTTGCAAGGCGCGGCGGAATTCGTGTATGCGCCACCGACTCGCATCATCAGACGCCAATCTCGGTACTGCTCTTGCCTGCGAGCACTCCTTGCGGCGCACGCTCTCGACGTTTGGCCGCGAATCGTTCGACGAGGTAGTAGGTCACGGGGATGAGAAAGATCGCGAGGAGCGTCGCGGCCAGCATGCCGCCAATACTTTGCCCATCACCTGCCGGGCAACCGCGCCGGAGCCCGACGCCCGCCAGAGCGGCACGCAGCCGAGAATGAAAGCAAATGACGTCATGATGATCGGTCGAAGGCGAAGGCGCGCACCCTCCAGCGCCGCATCCATCAGCGGTGTGCCGCGTTCGTAGGCGAGCTTTGCGAACTCGACGATCAGGATCGCGTTCTTCGCTGCTATGCCGATCAACATGACGAGGCCAACCTGGGCATAGACGTTGATTTCCATCCCACGCGCCCAGAGCGCGGCGAACGCGCCGAAGACCGCAATGGGCGTGCCCAGCAGCACGCTGAAGGGCAGGGTCCAGCTTTCGTAGAGCGCTGCGAGAATGAGAAAGACAAAGAGCACGGACATCCCGAAGATGAGCGCCGGCGGCACGCCCTCCTGCGCCTTGTTCTCCTGAAACGACATGCCGGAGTAATCGTAGCCCATCTCGCCGGGCATGGTCTCCGCAAGAGTCTGCTCGAGCGCATTCATCACATCGAGGGAGCTGTAGCCCGGCGCCGCCGAGACATTTATCTGCGCCGCGCGATAAAGATTGAAGCGCACCGTGAACTCGGGACCATCGCTCGGCCTCACATTCGTCACAGTGTTGAGCGGAACCATTTCGTTGTTCGAATTCCGCACGTGAAACAGACCGACGTCTTCCGCTCTGGCGCGATATTCACCCTCGGCCTGGACGAAGACCTGCCATTGCCGGCCGAAGCGGTTGAAATAGTTCACGAAATAGCCGCCCATAAAGGTCTGCAGGGTTTGACTGACCTGAGTAAGCGCCGTGAGTACAAGCGCGATGCCGATTACCGGGCCGGAAACTTCGCTCATCGCGCGCAATGTGGCATCGCGTGGCGATAGGCCATGCCCGATATGGTGCTCGACCGCCTCGACCACCACGATCGCGTCGTCAACCACCAGGCCGATGGCCAGCACGAGACCGAAAAGCGCGAGCGTGTTGATGGAAAAGCCGAACAGCGGAAAAAAGATGAACGTTCGATCAGGGAGACCGGCACGGCGCAGCGGTAAACTACTTCGCATGTGCGTAGCCGTCGCACCCGTTCTTGCTCGACCTGTCGCGATCTTGCTCGAAACCGCGACGCGAGGGCCCGAGGCAGCGCGACAACGGCGCTCGATTCGACCGAAACTTACGGATAGACTAACGCCGACGCTGCCGAAGCTCTTCGTTCGGGCTGGAATTCCCCTGGGAACCGCTTTCACGCCTAATCTGCATTGATACCCCTTCCGGGGAATAGAGATACGGTTGCAAACCCGAACTCAACCAGTTTGAGTTATCGTCAAAGGTGCGTCCGGAAAATCCATACCCGGGGAGACGCACGGATCTCTGGGTTGCAAGATAATGGCGGATGACCGGCTCCGAGTCTCCCGTGTGCAGGTCCCAGGCTGCATCCATGGCTTTCTTTTCGTCGGCAGTTGTTCGCATGCCTTGGCGAAGGTGCTCCGCCCAGGTGGATACCATAAATTCCAGCCGGAAAATACCGGAGCGCTCCAGGCACTCGTCGAGCCTGCAGTGGAACGCACCATTTCGCCTATGTGCAGCCTGAACGTCCTGCATCAATTCGTAAAATTGCTGTCGATTCTCGTCCGCTATGGAAAATTCGGCGGTGACGGTGATTGGTCCGTCGTCATCCTTCGGCATCGCAGGGAAATCATGCAGCGGATTGATAGGCGCTGCTTCGACCCTCGCCTGGGAGGCGAAGTTAATTGAGAATCGAAGCCCGGCAGCCAATACAACCAGGGCGAAAACAGCCGCGCCAGCGAAGGTAAGACCGGGGCCGGCATTTGCCACTCCCGAGCCCCAGACCAGCGCCCCAATCGCGAAACCGCCTTGTCCCAACATGATATGGAACGAATTCATCCGTCCGCGCACCCATCCGGGCATCACGTGCTGTCCAGCCACCCAGATCTCCGATCCTGTGAGCGCCCAGGCCGCACCAGCAAGTATTGCGCATGCCATCAAGGCGGGCACTTGGCGCGTAAATGACATCGCAAACAGCACCACGACCAATATCACCATAGAGATCGAGGTGATCGCATTCGGCGAGATTCGCGCCCTGAGGTACGGGAGCCCAAACACTGCTCCTGCCAGGGATCCGATGCCCACGCACGTAAAGGCAATGCCGAGCAGAGAAGCAGAAAGGTTCATCTCTTTGAGCACGACAACGGGCAGCAGTGCCGGGACAATCGAAATGACGAGTGAAAAGAGGCAATTTCGAAAAAGGATGATCTTGATGCGCTGCGAATGGCGAGCGTAACGCAGTGCACTGATAAAGGACTCGGTGAAATTTTCGCGGAGCATGGTCGACTCGATCTGGCGCGGTTTCCATTGCATTACGGCAACGGCGACGACCAAAAACATGAGCGCGTTAATCGAAATAAGGACCGGCGCGCCGATAAACGGGAGCAGAAGGCCGCCGAGAGCCGGACCGACGATTCCCGCAAGGTTCATTTGCACACCTCCCAGCGTGATTGCGGAAGGCAGTTCCTCCCTGTCGACGATATCCGGGACAATGGCTCCCATAACCGGGGCGGCGAAGGCGACTCCAATACCCAGTGCAAAGATGCAAACAAGCACAGATGTCGGGTCGAGTATTCCCGTCCAAGCCCCAACCGCGAGCAGCGCTGAGCAGGCTCCTTGCCAGAGAACGGCACCCACGACCACAGCGCGTCGGTTTACGATGTCTGCAACGGCCCCCGCCGGCAGAGTAAATACGAAAAATGGAGCAGCAGCAGCCGTTGCCAAGAGAGAAAGCGCAAACGCGGAAGCGCCGAAATCATGCATCAACGAAGTGGCCGTGATATCCTGGGCCGCAACGAAGGCGCCCGACAGAACGCTCGCGCACCAGAGAAGGCGAAACACCGGGTTCCGAAGTGCAAACCAGGTCGAAGTCGATTTCGCATTCATGGTGAGCGGTACAAGCTAGTTGCAAGCTTTCGAGTTGTGGACAAAATTCGTTAATTCCGGCGTCTGGTCGCGAATGCATCCTCTCGCCCTCTAAGCAAAGCTGAGGATTGAAGTGAAGACCGAACCTGCCGCCAGGCGGCGCTTCGACTGCGCTCAATCGACCGAAACTAACCGATCAACTATCGCTGCCGACGGTATTCGCTCGGGGAAAGGCCGGTTTCCCGGCGGAAGAGCTGCGCGAAATAGCTCGGACTGGAATAGCCCACATCAAGGGTAACGGTCAAAACACTCTTCCTGGTTTCGCGAAGCAGTCGCCGCGCAGCTTCCATCCGCAAATTGGTGAGATAACGCGAAGGTGAGACGTCCATGGCACTTTTGAACTGGCGATCAAAGTGAAACTTACTCAAACCCGCTTGAGCTGCCAGCCGGGCAAGGTCGAAGTCCTCGGCCATGTGTTCGGCCATCCAGTCTGTAATCTGTCGAAGCTTATAGGGAGGAAGTGACGTACTCCCGCTGTGCGACTCTTTAACCAATACGGCATAATTTCGAGCAAGATGGATGGCGATTGCCTGGGCGATGAAATCAACCGTGGCGCCGGGTGCCAGAGACTTGATACCGTCGATTTCACTGATGAAGTCGTCCGAAGGTGGTACGGTGGCGCTGCCTGAACCAGTTAGCGGTTCTCCTTCTGCATTTGGTCCGATGACCGCGATTTTTTTGACCGACTGTCGGTTCAATGGAAGGAGATCCCTGTCCCATTTGAAGGAGTGTCGGTTGAATGGACGGAAATTACTCTTCATTTTCGTGAAGTGTCGGTTCCATGGACGAGGGTTCCTGTTTTCAAGGAGGACGATGCCCTCGCGCGCGGTCTGGATCGCCACTTCCTTCGAATTCTGGGCCGCAGCGATTATTGCTGCATCGTTCTCCTGTGGGGGATTTTCAATAAAGTCGTAGGCAACAATCCTGCGCAGCATCCGCCGGACCTTGTCGTCGATGTCCGCACCGCTCTGCTGCAGGTCTTCGGGCGTCATCACCGTTTGATCTGGGACACCAAAGGGGCTGCCATAACCACCGGGCATGTCAATATCGATGCCGGCTTGTGCCGCCTTCACCCCATCGTGAATCGCGAGGTAATCGGATTCGACGAATCCCGGGAAACCCCAGTCCTGCTTAAAAACTTGTGTAAGCAGAAAGTAGCTTTCGCAGGCCCAATCGCCGTTTACCTGATCGGTGGCGTAATCACCTTTTAGCTTATTATAGGAGCCCATGAGTGCTGCCGTATCTCCAAGCTTGACCGCCGCTTCAAAAGGGGGCAGATAAATTTCGCGGAGGGTCCGCTCGTCCACCTCGACAACAATGGAATTACGGTTAATCTCCTGATCATTTGCAACAGGGTGCTTGCAAGTCGCCATGACCCGATGCTCTTGCATGCCCCGGACCACAGCTGGTAGCAGGGTAGCGCCCAAAAGAGGATCTTCTCCGGTTACGTATTCGAAACTTCGCCCGTTATAAGGCGTCCGATAGAAGTTTGATCCCGGGGCCAGCATTCGGTGTATGCCGCGAGCGCTTCCTTCCCTTCCCAAAGCATCTCCCAGGGAATAGGCGCGGTCGGGATTCCAGGTGGAGGCAAGGAGCGGTCCGGCGGGAAAACGAACACCGGGATCAAAGCCCTGACCGACAAAACCGACCCCGCCATCGCATCCATAGATCAGGGGAAGGTCAATGACTCTGCCGTCTTCCAATTCGAGGTCGTCGACGGGTCTGATATTGAAGACTCCTTTAATATTTGTAAACGAGAAGTCAACGCCATAGCCAATGCAGTAGAGCTGCTTTTGTTCGTCGCTCATTGCGTTGAGAATGAGGGTTACTTCGTCTTCGACTGAATTCTGTTGAGCCTGCGCATGCGCGGCTGAGCCGAAAAGCACTGCGAACGCCATTATGCGAACGACAAGCGCATTCCAGGGGGAGGAATGAATTTTCATAGGGAGATAAGATTTTTTAATCTATGTTTTTGGATTTACTGAGAAGAACTGATTTTTATGCCAGTTTTCGTACCGCTGTCGCACGGGATCTTGCTCCGACTGTTGCGATATTGCTAAAAAGTGCGGATTAGCACGGGGCACGTCGAAATTTGATGAACAGCCGCACCTCAACTGCGCTCGATACCAGAACTTGTTTGTCCCGGCTCTGGCGAAGAGTCGGAGTGAGCAGGATTCTCAGAGAGCTGCCGCGCAAACGGCGCTTCGGGTATGCGTTAACTAATTCGGGTAATCCGCCGGCTCTGCCGGGGAGACTCCCGGAGTTTGA
Organism: uncultured Verrucomicrobiae bacterium; assembly: GCA_963805815.1. Lineage (GTDB taxonomy): Bacteria > Verrucomicrobiota > Verrucomicrobiia > Chthoniobacterales > Chthoniobacteraceae > CAWDWA01. Next base: position 32,915 of record CAWDWA010000014.1, on the reverse strand, counting down.
CAGCTCCGGGAGTCTTTTATTGCGTCGTTTCGGGGAGAGCCGCTCAAAGCCAACCCGAAAGGACAAAGCAAATGGACTGTCAAAGTTTGAGTCACACCAAGTGGGAATGCAAATACCACTTGGTGTTTCATTCCGAAGAGTCGCCGCAAGGCGCTGTATGGAGTGTTGCGTCGCCATTTGGGGGACGTATTTCACGAGCTGGCCCGTCAGAAGGAATGCCGGGCGGAAGAAGGGCACTTGATGCCGGATCACATGGATATGCTCTTGAGCATACCGCCGAAACATTCGGTGGCATGGGCTTTCTCAAAAGAAAGAGCGCGATTCACATCGCGCGCGCATTCGGAGGGCGAAAGCGCAACTTCGTGGGCCAGCACTTCTGGGCACGAGGCTATCTGGTCTCGACTGTCGGCAAGGATGAAACGGTGATCCGCCGTTACATCCAAGAGCAGGAACAGCAGGATAAGCGACCCGATCAACAAGAGATGTTCGGTGGCGAAGCCCGGCTTTAGCCGGCTCAAATTATAACCCGCTTTGAGCGGTTCCCTTCTTCAAGCCTCCGGCTCCGCCGGAGGTTGCTGACTTCTACATTCTCGATCTCGAAGCGTCCGGAGCGCCAGTCGCGCTTGCTGGAGGTAGGTCGAAATTAGCTTCCTGGTAATCACTTACAATGGGGCTGAACGATTCTATCAAACGGGACCAGGCAAATTCGGTTTTCGGTCCAGACCCTATCCCTTTCTGCTACTTAAAACCTCCGCTAATACTTCATTAACTCTCTCGGCTTCCTCGTTGCCGACCTTGGATTTGAGTACCCGAAATGAAATCCCTCATTTGGTCTTCGGTCAGCCCGGTATTCATCGCGGCGCCAAGATGGAATCGGAGCTGCCCGGTTGTGCCTGTAATGCTCGCGAGGGCCGCAATCGTCGCGAGTTCCCTGCTCTGGTAATCCAGGTTGTCACGGGCGAAAATGTCCGCAAAAAGATGTTCCTTCAGGAACGTGTCAATGACGGGCGTGAACAGTTGAAACCCGCTGGGAGGCGGAATGACGTCCTGCCCGGCAAGCCTTGCCCGAACCTTTGCGCCGTATTCATCCTTGTTCATGTCGGCGGGCAGGGGGCCGGCTTCTTTACCGATCTCATCCTTGATGCCCCTGGCTTGCCGCTCGTCCATCACGGCCATAAATGCATGGATGCCATTCAGACTGCGGGGGAATCCGGCATAGGCATACATTTGGACAAGGATTTCCTTGATTTCATTCACGGTCAAACCGGCATCCAGCCCTTCGTTCAATGCAGTTTTCAGCTTTTCCATGTCGCCGTTGGCTGTAAAGGCGGCGATGGGGATGATACTTTGCTGTTTTGCGCTAAGAGCCTGATTTTCGTCCATATTCTGTGCTTCCGAAATGGTTGCAAAGCTAAACATCGTGACAGAAATGCCTGCCAGGATTGCTGTTAGTTTACTATTCAAAATTTAATTCCTTATTCGCCGTTGTATCGCGCGTCGGTCACCTTTTCCATCCATTCAACGTTTTTGCCGTTGGCCGTCCCCGTGATGACGAGATGCGTCATTGCGGTGGTGGGTGAGGCGCCGTGCCAGTGTTTTACCTCCGGCGGGCACCAGATCACGTCTCCCGCTTTGATTTCCTCTATCGGGCCGCCCCATTGCTGTGTCCGACCAACACCCGACGTAACGAGAATGTGCTGTCCCGCAGGATGCATGTGCCATGCGGATCTGGCTCCAGGCTCGAAGGTGACATACGCGCCGGAAAAATGCGCTGTATCATTTGCCGGGAACAGAGGGTCTATACGGGCATCGCCGGTAAAATAATCGGCAGGCCCTTTGATGGACGCCCTGGAACCGGCCCGAGATATGGTTTGCGATTTTTTGCTTGCTTCTGTGGCCAGAGTGCTTGCTGAAACAAGCAGAGAAAGTGATAAAAACGTTGCTAAATATTTCATTCTTCAATTCTTTCTATTCAATTTGTTGGTTAGCAGTTTGAAGCCTCAAGCAGGTGGGCGTTCAGCAGACGTTAGATTCTAGCTTGAGAATTGTAGTAAGTTCATTGCATAGAAATGGCCGAGTATCTTCCAGGAGCCGCTTAAGTCGGAGCGGCGAGGATCCCCTCTTGGTATCTGTTTAGCGCCAAAGGCGTTCCTCATTTAAGCCTGGGGCAACGCCCCAGGAATCCAGGTCCAGGAAGCCTTCAGCGCTGAAAGCGCGATTCAATTGGTTCGTAATCAGGTAAAAAACGTTTCAATCCCCAAATACGTAGCGCTCGTGGAATGCACCAAATTCGTGCCCGGATGAATCGCGCTTTCAGCGCTGGAGCGTATTGTTCGACCTTTCCTGGGGCGTTGCCCCAGGCTCTGGATGGCAGCCGCGCCTTCAGCGCTAAACACATACCTCTCAAGAGGGGGTCTGCCGGATCACCTTCCCGCGCCACGCCGGCATTGCCCGCCTGCCGAAATATCAAATCTCTTTGGCTAGATCTGCTCAACACCTCGAGGTGATCTGCTTTTTGCGACGGTCAGCCATCGGTCTCGCGCGACATGACCTTAACTGTGGCGGAGCGGGCGCGTTCGCTGATCATTGGGCTTAGATACGGGCTGCCATGGTACTTCGCCCGATAGGCGTCGTCGACGAGGTCATTGATCGACCCCTCGACCGGCTCGAAGTTGACTCCGCTCGTCATGCCGGCGGCGATGATCCGCCCTGCTTTCTGCTGCACCGCCGCCTTGTACCAACGAGAGTTCTGCCCGTAGTAGGCGCGTACGGTACAGGTTGTCTCCGACCGCGACGGACCAAATCCAAGTTGGCGTGCCGTAGGTCACTCCGTCCTCACGGAACGGCGAGATGTGCAGGTCATCAGCATCTGCGATTTTGTGTAGTTCGTCTTTCGACCATGTGGTCATTTGTGGGTCCCTCCTGATTTTATGGGCGCAGCAGCGTCTTGATCGCGCGGCGCTCGTCCATCGCGCGGTAGCCCTCCGCCACCTGATCGAGAGGGATGGTCTGGTCGAAGACCTTGCCGGGGTTGATCTTTCCGTTCAACACGAGGTCGATCAGCTCTGGCAGGAAGCGGCGTACCGGCGCGGGGCCGCCAAAGAGACGGACGTGATTGAAGAAGAGCCCCTCGGCGTTGAGCTGGACTCCGTGCGGAACGCCGACGTAGCCCACGGACCCTCCCGGGCGGGTGCAACCGATCGCTTGCATCATCGAGTCGTGGGTGCCGACGCACTCCAGGTACCGCGTCAGCACCGACGCCTCCGGTCAGCTCCCTGATGCGGGCCACGCCCTCGGCGCCCCGCTCGGCTACGATGTCGGTTGCGCCGAATTCGCGGGCGAGCTTCTGCCGCGACTCATGGCGGCTCATCGCGATGATCCGCTCGGCACCCATCTGCCTTGCCGACAGCACAGCGAGCAGGCCGACCGCGCCGTCACCGACCACCGCGACGGTCATGCCGGGCTTCACGTTGGCAGCCTCGGCGGCGAACCAGCCGGTGCCCATGACATCGGAGAGCGCCAGCAGGCTCGGGATGAGATCGTCCGAGGGTACATCCGGGGTGGCCACCAGGGTGCCGTCCGCGAGTTTTACGCGCAATACCGGCGCCTGCGCCATAGTAACAAATTCGCGATGCTGGCAGGAAGTCTGGTAGCCGGCCTGGCAGTGTGGACAGGTGTTGTCGGAGAAGCAGAAGGAACCGATGACAAATTGACCGGGCTTGACCGAGGTCACGGCATTGCCGACCTCCTCGACGATGCCGCAATACTCGTGCCCCATCGGGGTTGGCTCGGGGAACGAACTGATGCCACGGTAAGGCCAGAGGTCGGAACCGCACACGCACGTGGCGGATATTCTGATGATGGCATCGGTTGGTTTGATGATCTGCGGCGCGTCGCGCTCCTCGAAACGCACGTCGCGCGGACCGTATAAAATAGTTCCTTTCATGATTTATCTCGTATTCTTTCCTTTCTGGTTATGCTGTAGTTAACAATGTCTTGAAGATTGCTACTGATTGGACAGTCTTTAAGATCATCTGCGGTATTGTTCGTCGCTGACCTTTTCCATCCAGTCGACGACCTTGCCGTCGAGTGCTTCTTGAATGGCAATGTGCGTCATGGCTGTGTTTGGTGTAGCGCCATGCCAATGCTTTTCGCCCGGTGCAAACCAGATCACATCGCCGGGATGAATCTCCTCAATGGGACCGCCTTCGCGTTGAACCAAACCGCAGCCGGCTGTGACTATCAAGGTCTGACCGAGCGGATGGATATGCCAGGCGGTGCGAGCACCCGGCTCGAACGTAACGCTTGCGCCGAACGCGCGGGCCGGAGCGTTGGCCTGAAATAAGGGATCAATGTGAACCGTGCCGCTAAACCAATCGGCCGGGCCTTTGCTGGACGGTTGTGAGCCAATTCTTTTGATTTCCATAAGAGATTCCTGTTTTTGGGCGCAAGATTGTTTTGCGTTTGAACCATTCAGTTCTGGCAGGAGTATAGCCATCACACGAGGCGCTTCTCTCGCGATCGTGCGCAGGCTGTCGCATTCTTGCGGTAAAAAGTGAGCTGCTTTTTCGCTCCTGAACTCTGTTGGGCGTCACACGAACCAAGCGCCGGAAGACGAGCAAAATGGCTCGGTCTTGTGCAGCCGACGTCCGGTTTCCCGGCAGAAGAGCTGCGTGAAACAGGTTGTGACAGCTCGTCCGTTGTCCTGCCGACTCCGTGCCGGGATCCAGTTAGCCGGTCCGCGGCATACGTTCATTGGACTGCTGGCATCTTGCTGACTGATTTACTGAGGACCGACAACTGGATGGGGCACATAAGGGTCTTCCATGTATTCGACCTCTTCCCGGGTCAGTTTAACGGACAGAGCGCCCACGGCATCTTCCAGATGCGCGATCTTCGTTGCCCCGATGATTGGCGCCGTCACCGGCTTCTTCTGTAACAGCCAGGCCAGCGCGATATGAGCGCGCGGAACCCCATGCGTTTCCGCGACTTCCGCGACCCGCTCCACGACCTGTCGATCTGTTTCGGCTGTCGCATCGTACTTGATTTTCGCGATTTGATCGGTTTCGGATCGAAGTGTGCTTTCCGACGACCAGTCACGCGTTAATCTTCCGGATGCGAGTGGACTATACGGAATCACCCCGATCTTCTCCTCGCGGCATAGAGGCATCATCTCCCGCTCCTCTTCGCGGTAGATGAGATTCAGATGATTCTGCATTGAGACGAAGCGGGTCCATCCATGCTTCTCGGCGACGTGCAGCGCCTTCTGGAACTGCCACGCAAACATAGCGGAAGCACCGAGATATCGGGCCTTGCCGGCCCTCACCACGTCATGCAGCACTTCCATCGTCTCTTCAATTGGGGTTTGGTAATCCCAGCGATGGATCTGGTAGAGGTCCACGTAATCCGTCCCAAGCCGCTTCAAGCTTTTGTCGATCTCGCTCAGGATCGCCTTGCGCGATAGGCCGGCCCCATTCGGCCCGTCGTGCATTTTGCCATGCACCTTGGTGGCAATGACGATCTCGTCCCGATTCGCGAAGTCCTTCAGGGCGCGTCCGAGGATCTCCTCACTCTTCCCAATGGAATAGACGTTGGCGGTATCGAAGAAATTGATCTTCAGCTCGAGGGCTTTCTTGATGATCGGACGGCTGTTTTCCTCATTAAGCACCCATTTGTGGATCCAACGCTCTGCGTCTCCGAACCCCATGCAACCAAGGCAGATTCGAGACACATCCATTCCGGTGTTTCCCAGCTTAGTGTATTCCATTACTTTTTTCTTTCCAATGTTCGAGTGGGTCCAGGGGACCGATGATTGCGCAGTCCTGTCGATGGCGTCGAGGTAACGTTTTCAGTGTCCGACTTGTTTTTCCTGATCTGTGGGATATCGATCCCCCACTAACTTAATCTTCGAGACGGCGTGATTAAAGTCGTGCCATTCTTCGGGAGTGAATTCCATGTCTACCGATCTCAGATTCTCTTTCAGACGCTCCAGCTTGGTTGTGCCCGGAATGGGAACGATCCAAGGTTTTTGAGCAAGCAGCCAGGCAAACGCGACCTGGGATGAGGTCGCTCCTTTCCGTTGACCAAATTCGTTGAGCAGATCCACAAGAACCCGATTCGCTTTCATCGCCTCTGCGGTGAAGCGGGGCAAGGTGGAGCGGTTGTCGTTACGGCTGTCGAACCTGGTGTGTTCGTTCAAAGCGCCGGTGAGGTAACCTCTGCCGAGCGGGCTGTAAGGAACAAAACCGATGCCGAGTTTTTCGAGTGTCGGCAGGATCTCCTCTTCCGGCTGCCTCCACATCAGGGAATATTCGCTTTGAACAGCGGTAAGAGGCTGAACGGCATGGGCGCGGCGGATCGTTTGTGCGCCCACTTCACAAAGACCGAAGTGCTTTATCTTCCCTTGCCGAATTAAATCCTTCACGGTCCCCGCGACGTCCTCGATTGGCACGTTGGGGTCAAAGCGGTGCTGGTAGAACAGGTCGATGCGTTCGGATTTGAGCCGTTTGAGAGATTCTTCGGCAACTTGTCGGATACGCTCCGGTCGGCTGTTCAGCCCCGTCGGATTTCCGTTCTCAAAGTTGAACCCGAACTTCGTGGCAATGACCACGTCCTTGCGGAAAGGAAAAAGCGCTTCGCCCACAAGTTCTTCGTTGATGAATGGGCCGTAGACTTCTGCGGTATCGAAAAAGGTAACGCCAAGCTCCACTGCTTTGCGGATCAGCGCTATCATTGCAATCCTGTCGGGGGCGGGGCCGCGATGGTAACTCATTCCCATGCAGCCCAGGCCGATGGCTGACACCTCCAGGTTGCTGTTTCCAAGTTTACGCTTCTGCATTTTTTGAACTCCAGTCTTTGAGCTAAAGGTATGTGTCCAGTGGCTTGGTCATGGTCTCTGGCTTGCGATCGCTGGCTACAACCTGATTACCATCAACCAGTGCCGCCTTTGCGATCTCCGCGTCGATTCCGCGGGTGGCGCCCGTAGTGAACGAAGCTCAAATGACCATATGATTTGTTCATTGGCAAGAGCATCGGCCATCGACCGGGCGACTGCTCTCGCGATCGTGCGGTGCCTGTCAAATTCTTGCGGAAAAGCGGCGTGCTCTTTCACTTTTAGAGGGCATTACGGAACTGCGTAGGAGCCATGCCCACCATCCGCCGAAATACCTGGGCAAAATGGCTCGGACTCGTGTAGCCGACTTCGAGCGCGATTTCGATGAGGCTGCGAGGTGTTTCGCGGATCAGTTCCTGCGCTTGCAACATGCGCTCTCGGGTCACGAATTGCAGAGGCGTCATCCCCGTGGCTTGCTTGAACACGCGTCCGAAATGGAAAAAACTCAGGTCCGCCAACTCAGCCAGTTTCTCGACTGAGATGCTTTCTGGGAGGTGCGCACGAACATAGTCCTCGATCTTGCGGAGTTCCATTCTGTCGGAGCACTTCACTCCTGAATTTTTAAGTCGGAGTCAAAGCGCCACCTACGCTAACAAGGTATTGCCGGCGCTCGGTTTGAAAGAACTAGACCAATTCCGCGACCGACTTTCTCCTCGAATCGGAAAGCTTTCGAAGCTTTGGCGAAGCGCGTTCGTCCGCTTCGCCTACGCTCACCTGCAAATTGGGAGCGCTCCATGACCCACATCCGCCTAACAAGCCGTTGGTGACCGGCGGCCCCTGTTTAGGTGGTCGCTTTGCTAAAAGGTCTGCCTAGCGGCGCTCGCTCTTCCCCGTTGGGGATGAGCGCCGGTCTTGCTAGCCTGCTTAGGCCTCAGGCCGCGGCACAACGGCAGGGCGTTCTGCCAAAAAATGGCGCACTGTCGAGCCGACGAGGCTCTTATCACGAGCTCGTCTGTTTCCGGGGAAAATCAGGATCCCATTCGATGGATCTGACAATCTTTGCGGGTATGCCAGCTGCCACGGAGTTGTCAGGAACGTCCTTGGTGACTACGGCCCCAGCGGCGACTATGGAGTTCTCTCCGATGGTAACGCCAGGCATCAAGGTGGCATTGCCACCGATCCAGGCGTTTTTTCTGAGATGAATGGGCGCCACGGTGAGCGAATGCCTGTCTTTCGGGGACATTGGGTGCCCCTCTGTGAGCAAACTGACTTTTGGAGCGATGAAGACATTGTCCTCAATGGTGATTCCTCCGAAATCGAGAAAGACGCAATCGAAATTGATAAAGACGTTTTTCCCGATGGCCGTATGCTTCCCGTAATTGATATGGAATGGCGGGAAGATCGCGGTGCTTTCATCGATTTCCTGCCCCGTGATCCGGCCTAACAGTTCGAGCATTTCCACCGGAGTGGCGGCTTGATTCAGTTTCAAGAGTAGCTTTCTCGTGGCGAACGAAGCGTCCCGCAGTTTGTGAAATTCGGGATCGTGGAAGGCAATGGTCTCGCCATTGAGCAGTCGTTTAAAGATGTCGGCGTCTTGTTTCATTTGCTCGGAGGTTCCAGGCCTTTACTAAAGCTCTTGGGAAGTGGGACGGAAGATAACCTCATTGATATCGACCTCTTCAGGCTGACCAATGATATAAGCAACCAGGTTTGCAAAAGAATCAGGGCTGAGGCCAACCGCTCCAACATAATCTTTGTTGGCTTGCTGGACGTCCGCTTCGCTGATGTGTTCCAGCAATTCTGTTTTAACAGCACCTGGAGAAACAATCGTGGTTCGTATATTATATGGTTTCACATCCATGCGTAAACCTTCAGTCAATGCCCTCACCGCAAATTTTGTAGCGGAATACACGGCTGAGCCATTGAATATTTTATGACCGGCTACGGAAGAAGTGTTGATAATATGACCTGACTTTTGATTCTTCATATGTGGAAGGACGGCAGCGATTCCATTCAGCACGCCTTTGATGTTCACATCCACCATCGTATCCCACTCATCAACCTTTAACCGATCCATCGGTGAGAGCGGCATTATGCCGGCATTATTGAGGATGACATCGACACGCCCGAATTTTTCGACAGCTGAATCAACCAACTTCTTAACCTGGCCTCGCTGAGTTACGTCTGTAGCAATGGCAAGTGCTTTTCCACCACTCTCGCTAATCTCTTTTGCCAGTTTTTCTATTCTATCGGTTCTTCTGGCACCAAGCACTACCGCTGCACCTAGCTGTGCCAGATGTTTTGCGGCGGCTTCGCCCATGCCACTGCTTGCTCCTGTGATGACGATTACTTTTTCTTCTATGTTATTTTTCATGTTTTTTAGTTTTGTGTTCTCGGGGTATTGGAGTGGATTATTTAAGTTCGAACTTGATCGTTACCTCTTCTGAACCCACGGCCTCAGAAAGGCCTTCGGGATTATCGATGTGACCAAGTCTCGTGTAAGGGTATGAAGTGGGAAAGCTCTTGTAGAACAACACTAGGCTGTTGGAACTCCAGATCATCAGGTCGCCAGTCTGGATCTGGCCCGGATTCGAATCATGGGTCGGCAAGCGTTTTGACAACCCGATGACCTTTTCATTGTCGTTCAGATCACTCATTTTCAAGGTAAGCGGTAATCTCGCCTTGAATGCTTCGGCGGTTGCATTGTCTTCGAGTGTCGCGGTGAACGTCTTTTCTCCTATGGTGATTTTCATCCGGTTTCCATTTGTGTCTTGTTTTTCATCTTTCGGGTCGGCTGCGGTGATACCGCCGGCCAGCACCGCGCCGATGAGCAAGAGGGCGCAGATCACTTTCTTCATGATCAAAATTGGGTTCGGTTACTTCCGGTATTGCTCATCGCTGACCTTTTCCTTCCAGTCCACGACTACACCATCCAGTGCTTCGTGGATGGCGATGTGTGTCATGGCAGTTGTCGGAGTCGCGCCATGCCAGTGCCTGACGTTGGCGGGAAACTGCACTACGTCGCCTGGCCGGACTTCCTCGACCGGGCCACCTTCGCATTGCACCCAGCCGAGCCCGGAGGTGATGATCAGTGTCTGACCCAGCGGATGGGTGTGCCAGGCAGTGCGGGCTCCAGGTTCAAAGGTGACGTTGGCAGCTTCAGCACGACCAGGAGCTTCGGGTTTGAACAGTGGATCAATGCGGGTCGTTCCTGTGAACCAGTCTTCCGGACCTTTGATGGAATCTTGGGAGCCGTTTCGGGTAATTTTCATGGTATCTTCGTAGGTTGATTTAGGTTGAGTTGTGTTTTGGGCGAGCAGAACGGCTGATGTTGGAATCGCCGAGAGTGCCGCAATACCGCTTGTTTTCAGGAAGTTTCGTCTTTGCATCATTTTAAGTTTTCGGTGAAGAATTCGGTTAATTTGTCGAAGGGGATCATGTCGATCTGGTCATACAGATCGGTATGGCTAGCGCCTTTGGTGATGAGTAACTCTTTCGGCTCTTCCGCCATTTTAAAGGCGGTTTCACTCATGTAACGCGAGTGGGCCTTCTCGCCGTGGATCAGCAAAATCGGGCGAGGCGAGATTTCATCTATATGGGTAAGCAGCGGCATATTCATGAACGACAATGGAGTGGTCTGCGACTTCTGCGACCATGCGTTGCCGGAATTGACCGCGCGTGGGTGGTATCCACGCGGCGTCATGTAGTAGTCATGGTAGTCTACGAGGAATTGCGCTTCCCCGCCTTTCAATACGTTGTAAGGCGGTTGATATGCTGGAATTAATTCGAAAGAGACCGAGACATCTCCCGCCCCGAGTGCGGCGGCAAGACCCGACGGCTCGTCAATACGGCCCAGCCTTGTGTAGCTGTAAGAGGTTGGAAAACTCTTATAGAACAGAACCAGACTCCGAGAGGTCCAAATCATCAGATGGCCGGCCTGGATACGCCCTGGATTGGTGTCATTGGTGGATAGTTTGGTTGGTAGGCTGACCACTTTTTCGTTCGCGTTCAGGTCAGCCATATTCAGCTTGAGCGGCAACATCGCCTTGAAAGCGGTTGCCGTGGCATTGTCTTCGAGCGTCGCAGTAAAAGCCTTTTGGCCGATGGTAATCGTCATCTGGTTTCCAGTTGGCACATTCTTTATCTCACTGGCATTGGCGACGGATACGGCACCGCTCAGAGAGAGAACCATTGCGAGAAGCGGAAGTGTAAGTTCGTTCATGTTAGTGAAAGATTGTAATGATGTCCCCCCAGAGAGGGCGGGCTCACTGGAGCACGTTGCTTGCATGCCACAGAACCATTTGCCATGCATTGCCCTTTTTCACCCACACCTCGGTGAAGAGCACGCGGACGTCGAATTCCTTACCGGACGCCGTCACGACGATGCGACACGTCCCGGAGACAATTCCTGTGTCGCCGTGGACGCGCACCTGGCGTTCTTCGTCCGTCAGCATTTGGTATTTCAACTTGCCGGTCTTGAGCGCGTCGAGGAACTGCGCTTTGCTCTCCACCAGCCCGTTCGGGTGCGTGAAGGTAAAGTCGTCGGTCATCATCGATCCGACCGCAGCGGCGTCTCCCGCGAGCGTGGCCGCACGGCGGTGCTCGTGCGCGGCGAGGACGGCCTCCTCACTGTTCTCGGCAGCGGACGCCGCTGAGTTGGAAAAGACGAAATATGCGACGGCTAGCAGCGTGATCAGTAACGTGCCGCTGCGGCGTGAGGTGAGGAATGGATTTATTGTCATAGCTAGTTCTGAGGTTTTCGTAAGTGCGAGGTGAGGTCAGTCCTGGCCAATCTGCGCCATCTGCTTCGCATCCATGCGGCCACCATAGATCTCGATTCTGGAGAAGGCCGTTTCGATTTCCTGAAGGTCCGCCGGCGTGAGTTGGAGATCGACCGCGCCCATGTTCTCGCGCAGGTGGTCCATGTTGGTCGTGCCGGGGATCGAAACGATCCACGGCTTCTGCGCCATCAACCAGGCGAGCGCGACCTGGGAAGGTGTCGCACCGCCCTTTTTCGTGCCGAACGCCGTCAGGAGTTCGATGATCGGCTGGTTGTTCTTAATTACCATGGGAGAGAAGCGCGGGAACGTCGCTCGCAGGTCGATCTTCGGGTCAAAGGTGGACTGCACGTTCACGTCCATTTTTCCGGGCAGGAAGCCTTGTCCCAGCGGTCCCCACGGAACAATACCGATGCCGAGTTCCTCACACGCCTGCAGCACGCCGTTGTGTTCCGGGCTGCGTTCGATGATCGAGTATTCGGTCTGGATGGCGGCCACCGGCTGTACCGCGTGCGCGCGGCGAATGGTGTTCGCGCTCGGCTCCGAGAGACCGAAGTGCAGGACCTTCCCCGCCTTGATCAAATCCTTTATTGTGCCGGCTACGTCCTCGATCGGCACGGTGAGATCAACGCGGTGTTGGTAGAAGAGATCAATGCGGTCGGTCCTGAGACGCTTCAGCGATTCATCGACGACCCGCCGGATGCGCTCCGGCCGGCTGTCCAGGCCGTTCGTGCCGTCGATCTTGAAACCGAACTTGGTGGCGATGGCGACCTTGTCGCGGACCGGCGCGAGCGCCTCACCGACGAGTTCCTCGTTCACGTATGGACCGTAAACTTCCGCGGTGTCGAAGAGCGTGACGCCGCGGTCATAGGCATCGCGAATCACACGAATGCCCTCGGCGCGGTCCACACCGGGACCGTAGTGGCCGCCGCTGAGCCCCATGCAGCCGAATCCAAGCTCCGATACCTCCAGGCCGCCGAGCTTTCGGGTTTTCAATTTACTTTTCGCGTTGAGTTCCACGGATTGCGCAGCCGCAGGGATCGCCCACGATGCTGCTGCAATGGGCAGAACCACCCCGGCTGTGACGGTGCCGGCGACTTTGAGGAAGTCACGTCGGCTGGAGGTCATGCCGGGTTCTTCTTCTGTCGTCTCACGACCGCTGTTGGATTGCTGGATAAACTGCCCTCTCGTTTCGTTCGATTTATGTTCCATATCTATTCTTTATTTGAATGTTTAGTTGCCACGCTTATTTCAGATGTTCGGTAAAGAAAGATGTGAGCTTGTCCCACGGGATCAAATTCACCCGGTCGTAGAGATCCACGTGCCCAGCGTTCGGAACAATGTGGAGTTCCTTCGGCTCTGCCGCTGCTTCGTATGCGGTTTCGCTCATATAGCGTGAATGGGCGTCTTCGCCGTGGATGAGAAGAATCGGGCGAGGCGAAATCTCATCAATGTGGGTGAGCAGCGGCATATTCATGAAGGACAAAGGAGTGGTCTGCGTCCATGCGTTGCCGGAATTCACCGCACGCTTGTGGTATCCACGCGGCTCCATGTAGTAGTCATGGTAATCCACGAGAAATTGCGCTTCACTGCCTTTTAATACGTTGTATGGCGGTTGATACGCCGGGGTTCCATTCTCCGCGTCCACCCAACGCTGACGGCTGATCTGCTCGAGGATTTTGGAGCGCTCTTCTTTTGTCATGCTGTCGTTATAGCCTTTCGCCATTACACGCGACATATCATACATGGTGCTGGTGGCGACGGCTTTGATGCGCTTGTCGACGGCGGTCGCATTGAGCGCCATGCCGCCCCATCCACAAATCCCGATGATACCGATTCGCTCGCGATCCACATAATCCTGCAAGCCGAGAAAATCCACTGCCGCGCTGAAATCCTCGGTATTCAGATCCGGTGAGGAAATATTGCGTGGCGAGCCGCTGCTCTCCCCGGTATAGGACGGGTCGAAGGCCAGGGTGACAAATCCACGCTCAGCCATCGTCTGCGCATATAGCCCCGAAGACTGCTCCTTAACCGCGCCAAACGGGCCACCCACGGCGATAGCGGCCAGGGGTTTGTCGCCGCGATCTTTCGGTTGATAGAGATCTGCCGCCAGCGTGATGCCGTAGCGGTTCGGGAAAGTCACCTTCCGATGCTCTACTTTTTCGCTCTTCGGAAAAGTCTTGTCCCATTTGTCACTGGTTTGCGCGAAGATGGAGGATGAGGCGGTCACAAATATCAGGGGCAAGAAAATGATCTGTCCTGAGGAAATCAGGGTTCAGTCGCGGGGAGATGAAGCTGATCGAGTCGAAGTATTCCTCCCAATACGGTCGCTCTTCCTCGAGCGGGATTCGACAGAAGCAAACCTCCACCCAGTGAGCGGTGCCGTCGTGAGCCATACGCGCCTGCTGCATGTCCCAGAGATACTCGCCGCCCGCAACGGAGCCGCGGCCGAGCGTCCCATCTTCAATCGCCGTGAGCAGAGCCTGTTCTTTGCCCGGCTTCACGCGTGCTTTCACCAAATAGCGCATGGTTCAAAATGTTTTAAGGCTTCGTCCTCGTTGCCTAACCATTTCCGGGGCGAGCATCCTGCCTCCTGGCCGGAGAAAGATAGCCCTGCGCCGAACCCTATTTCAGGTTCTTGGTGAAGAAGTCCGTCAGCTTGTCGAACGGGATCAAGTCCACCCGGTCGTAGAGATCGACGTGGCCTGTGTCAGGAATGATGACCAGTTCCTTTGGCTCACCGGCAAGTCGGTAAGCTTCTTCACTGAACTCTCTGGAATGGGCGGTCTCACCCGTGATGAAAAGCATGGGACGAGGAGAAATCGTCTCAATGTCCGTGAACGGGTAGAAATTCATGAACTTGACGTTACTGCTGAGCGTCGGATGCGTGGTAAGTTTCGGCGAGCTGCCTTCCGGAGTGTATTCACCTCTCGGAGTGCGGTAGAAATCATAGAACTCACGCTGAATGGGATGGGTTTCTTCATTCAGCTCATGATCCGTTCCACCTGTGTATTTGGTTTCGCCGCCGGTAAATTCTACATAACGCTGCTCGACTGCCGCTTTAATGATTTGCTTTCTCTGTTCCAGGGTCAGCGAGTGATTCAGCGCATTCCGGTTGGCACCTCCCATATCGTACATGCTGACCGTCGCGATCGCCTTCATTCGCGGGTCAATTTTGGCTGCGCTGACAACAAAGCTCCCACTTCCGCAAATCCCAAGAATACCAATCCGATTCCTGTCGACAAACGGTCTGGTGCCCAGGAAATCCACCGCGGCACTGAAATCCTCGGCATAAACATCCGGCAATACTGCATTGCGAGGCTGGCCCTCACTCTCTCCCCAGAAAGACAAATCAATAGACAAAGTAACGAATCCCTCGTCAGCCAATCTTTGGGCATACAGATTCGCGCTCTGTTCCTTTACTGCACCCATTGGGTGCCCGACAACTATCGCGGGATTTTTTGCATCCTGATCCAGGTTTTTAGGAATGAAAAGATTCCCCACAACATCCATGTTGTATTGATTCTTAAAGTTAACCTTTTGCTCGGTTACCTTGTCACTTTGATAGAAATTATCCGCCCCTTTGGACATATCTGCGGCCATGGCAGAGACTGAGCTGATTAGAAGTGTTGTCAATATCATGAGCTTCTTCATTGGATTTTTCCTTATCTAATGGTGGTTGTGTCTGGGTTTCAAATTTAGGATTGGTGAAGCAATAATTTGTCAGTTTACTTCGCTCGGCCGCGGCTGCTATCGCGATGGTGCGGCACCTGTCGCGATCTTGCGCAAATATTTCCAGCTGCTGCATGAGTTAAAAAATCTGGCGGGCACCCCGTGTGGCCGGGGCTGGCAGTCTGGACCTCCAAATTGCTGCTAGCCCACCTTTAGACAACGACAATGGAGGGGTGCAGTTGGCTACGAAAATTTAGACCCTCTTTGGCCAAGTCGATGCAGGTGGATGCGTTCTGAAAACTGACTTGCCGCCCACTGCTGGCCAGGACCTGCAATGACGTGCTCCAGGTTATCTGTTCGCAAATAAAACTCGACTCCAGATATTCCTCGAGGCTTTTGTCCCCCCTGTCGCGCGTGTCGCAACTTTCTTTTGGCGCTTTAGAACAGTTTTTTAGAGTTTGCAAATCTTCTTGCGCAACTCAGCTTCCGTTTTCTCGCAGTCTTTTCCCCAGAAAGAATCTTGTGTGCCGCGACAACCCCCACGTAAGGCTCCACAAACCAAGGACGTTCGTCGGAGGTGTGGTTGACGACGAGGTTCCATCACGTACCTGATCCCGCTCTCGTGCAGCTCGGCGATCAGCCGGTCGAGGTCCTCTAACCGCCCGAACAGAGGTCGACGTCGCGGTAGTCGCTGATGTCATAGCCGTTGTCATCCATAGGCGAGCGGTAAACCGGCGAGAGCCACAATACGTCCACACCTAGCTCAGCCAGGTAGTCGATCCGGCCCGTGATTCCCGGAAGGTCGCCGAGGCCGTCGGCGTTGCTGGCCGGGAACGACCGCGGGCAAATCTGGTAGACCACGGCCGACTTCCGCCAGTCCGCCGTCCGCTTAAGGTGCGCGCGTGAGGTCGCAGGGTGAGCAGTTATGAAAGGACTTCTTTCCATGTAGAGGTTTCGCCAGACGGTTTTCGGTCATTGGGCGGCTAAGCCGCCGTCGACGGGGAGGGCGACGCCGACTACGAAGCTGGCGCCGGGGCTGCACAGCCACAGGACCGATGCGGCGATCTCCTCGCCATGGCCGAGGCGGCCGATCGGAGCCCCGGCGGCCGCTTGGGCCCGGTCGAGCTCACCCTTGGCCACCATGTCGGCGACCATCGGGGTCTCGATGGTGCCGGGGCAGACAGCGTTGATACGGATTCCGAGTGGCGCGTACTCGGTGGCGGCGCTGGTGGTCAGCCCGATTACGCCGTGTTTCGACGCGGTGTAAGAAGGCCGGCCGGGGCCGCCGCGCAGCCCGGCGATGGACGAGCAGTTGACGATAGCGCCGCTGCCCTGGGCGCGCATCTGGCCCAACTCATGTTTCATGCACGCCCACACCCCGCGCAGGTTGATCGCCGTGACTCGGTCGAAGACTTCAGCCGGCTCGCCGGTGGCACCGCTGGGTGGAACCATAATCCCGGCATTGTTGAACGCCATATCGAGCCGGCCGAACGTGTCGACGGTCGCCTCGACCATGGCTGCCACGCTGTCCTCGTCGGACACGTCACAACGAACACCAAGCACCTGGTGGCCGCCGGCTGTCAACTCGTCTGTGGCCGTACCGAGCGTGGACTCGTCAATGTCCGCGATGACCACCGCGGCCATTGCCTCGGCAAACGCGCGCGCGGTCGCAAAGCCCATGCCGGAGCTCCCACCGGTCACGAGTGCAACCTGTCCGGTGAAGTCGTAGGTCGGGTTCATGGCAGTGATTCTCCTTCGGTCTGTGTTCGTCCGTTATTTTATTTGGGAATGGCTGGTTCCCGGGAACCCGCTTCCACAATTTTTTATAGACATGCAAGTTCCACCTGAGTGAAGCGAGGAGTCGATCCGCCGATGTTGCGGCCATTCTGTTCCGCCCATTTGGACATATCTGCGGCCATCGCAGAGACTGAGCTGATAAGAAGTGTTGTCAATATCATGAGCTTCTTCATTGGATCTTTCCTTATCTTAATGGTGGTTGTGATATTTCGCTGGGACCGTATAAAATTGGTTCCTCTCACGGTTTAACTTATATTCTTTCCTTTCTGGTTTTGTTCTCAGTGCGCAGTGAATCCCCCATCGACGGCAAGTGCTGTGACAATCAACGACTGGGTTCGGACTGTGGATTGGTGAAGCAATACTTTATTGTGAGTTTACTTCGCCTCGGCCGTGGCTGCTATCGGGATAATGCGGCACCTGTCGCGATCTTGCGCAAATATTTCCAGCTGCTGCATAAGAGACTGTCCAAAAAATAGGGAGGGGCCGCGCGAGAGCGAATTGGGGTGAATGGCAAGGCGGGTGCGAGGGCGCATCCCCTCTGTCCGGCAGCTGCCGGATAACCGAGCACCCAACGCCGCCAGGTGCCCCAATTCGCTCTCGCCCTTAGGGTGGCGTCGATTTAGGTGCTGGCCTGCGTTGTTCGCTCGGCCGAGATCGCTGCGGATATCGGCGCTTCGCTCACGCCTTGGCCAGCACCTAAATCGCCAGCAACGCGGCCCCTGCCTATTTTTTGGACAGTCTCTAAGATCGGGCGACCACCGGTCGCAATGATTCAACAACCGTGCTGTGGTCACTCCGAGCCCCGCGGCGAGAAATTAGCTGCGATTCCGCATCACTGGGCTTCCTAACGCTGACGACGGTAGTTGCTCGGGGAAAGGCCGGTTTCCCGACGAAAGACCTGCGCAAAATGGCTGGGATTGGAATAGCCCACCTCGAGGGCGACGACCGTAACACTTTTCTTTGTTTCGCGGAGCAGTCGCCGCGCAGCTTCCATCCGCAAATTGATGAGATAACGCGAAGGGGACACACCCGTGGCACCTTTGAACAGGCGATCAAAGTGAAACTTGCTCAACCCCGCTTGAGCAGCCAGTCGGGCAAGATCGAAGTCTTCGGTGACGTGTTTGGCCATCCAGTATGTTATTTGTCGAACCTTATAGCCGGGGAGCGAAGAACTCCCGCTAGGCGACATCGAGGTAATTACGGCGTAGTTTCGAGCAAGATGGATGGCGATCGCCTGGCCGACGCTTTGCACGTAAAGAGGGCTTGCCTTTGGGCGCGTCAGCTCGCCGTGCAATTGCTCTACCAACGATTCTAAAGTCGCATCGAAGAAACCCGAAACGTCCTGCAGGTGCGCATGAATGGCATCGGCTCCGAACACCTCTTCCAGGGCGCGTTCAAGCAGAGGCAACCCGACCAGCACGTGCATGACCTCAAATGGCTCCGGCGTAACCGTTTTCCAGCGGCAATCATAGGGTGCGCCTCCTGTTGCCAGAAAGAAAGACCCTTTCTTCACCCGGCTGGTCAGCCAGGGGCCGTTGGTTTCTCTCTCCTGGACCTCTACGTCGCCCGAAGTGACCCAGATGAGGACTGGCTCACTTACGGAAGGAATATTCCGCTCCTCTCCGGTTGACGGCATAGCATAAGTCGCGGCTTTAGTTTCCCGCCATGCTTCGCCAGAACCGGCGACCAGGCATTTGCCGCCAGCATAGCGTTTGAGAAGAGTTTCCGCAGAAGTTGTTTCAGGATCTGGCATGGCAAGAATCGGCGGTGCACATTAATGTGTCTCGACCAAACTGACCGCACATTCAACCCTCTTGCTGGATTCAAGTGAATTGGCGGTTACCTCGATTATTGATCCAGGTGCCGTCGTCGATCCCTAAAAAGGGCGTTCCCGGTGCGGCTCTTTACCGCACCGGGAACTTTCCCAATCGAAACCGGATCGCTGGCTCGTTATTCGCCTGGGATCGGCGTGCTGTCTGTTACCGAAAGCGAAGAAGGGACCAGGTTCACGAGAGCCTGTCGCAATTCGATGTCCGCCGAGGAAGAGCCTACCAGAATCCTGTAAACCCCCTTCGCAACATCCCATGTCTGGCCTTCGACGTTAAAGTATGCCAGCGAGCGGCGATCGAGGTTGATTGTCACCTTTTTGGACTGGCCAGGCTCGAGATAGACTTTCTTAAAGCCCTTGAGTTCCTTACGCGGTCTCTCCACAGGTGGATTTACCGGGGCAACATAGAGCTGCGCGATCTCCGCTCCGGCCCGCTTGCCCACATTCGTGACAGTGAAGCTGACACGAATGTGATCATCATCTTTTTTGCCCCAGGATTTCTTCCTATTCTTATCCCTCTTATCCCACCTATCCCTCTTATGCTCATTCTTCAAAACCTTGGGATCGATATCCAAATGCGAGTAATGGAATTTCGTATAGGAAAGTCCGTAGCCGAAGGGATACTGAGGCTTGATGCGCTTTTTCTCGTAGCCCCGATAGCCCACGAATAGACCTTCTGAATAGACGATCTTGTCTTCCGGCGATTCCGGAACTGGGATAGTCGTTGGGAAGGTCGCAAAGGCGGGGTTATCCTGAACGCGCTTTTCCATTGTGATCGGCAGCTTGCCGGACGGATTGACTTTGCCGAAGAGAATCTCCGCCAGCGCCTGCCCGCCATACTGCCCGGGAAACCAGGCGTGTAGCAGGGCGCCCACCTCACCAACCCACGCCTGCACGTTGAAACCGCCGCCACCGTGCAAAACGACAATTGTTTTGGGGTTGAGCTCCGTGGCGTTCAGGATCAGGTCGTCCTGAAGTTCTGGCAGTCGGAATGACCGGTCACGGCCCTCTCCGTCATACCCTCCAGGTCCTGCCCATTCCTGGATCCGTCCGTTCGATCCGACGGCAAGAACCACTGCGTCATATGTAGCGAGGTCGTCGGGAGGTTGCAGCGAAGCCCAGCCGACTTGCAGCGCTGTGGCGGTGCCAAAGCCCGAGGGCCTCAGGTTCATCGCCTGCAGCTCAATCGTAGCAGGTACCCCGGCTTCCAGAAAGATCTTCCCGGATATCGGGATGATGGGCGGAGCACCCGAAACGGGCGTATCCGGGGTAAGGGGAGGCACTTGGACATCTGAAGTATCATCGATGATTAACTGGTCGTTCACGTAGAGTCGCACGTTACCCACGGAGGAAACCTTAAAGACGTGGTCGCCGGTGATGGTCGGCGTCACTGTCCCTGTCCAGATTCCGGAAAAGCTTGAAGGGTCAATCCCTGCCGGAACGTTCGTCGCATCGAAATTCGTAAAATCCAGGTACGTGTCGACGCGCTCGACTGGAGTTCCAGTCAAATCAGGGTTGGGGAAATACTGGCCGTCCAATCCCTGGTCCCCCGATTCGGTTTGCCACTCCGCGGTACTGGAATCGGGAACGCACTCTGCAATGAAATCAACGGTGGCGCCGGGTGCCAGAGACTTGATACCGTCGATTACACTGATGAAGTCGTCCGAAGGTGGTACGAGGGCGCTGCCTGCGCCGGTTGGCGGTTCTCCTTCTGCATTTGGTCCGATGACCGCGATTTTTTTGATGCTGTCTTTGTCCAACGGGAGAAGATTTCTGTGCCAATCGAAGTTTTGTCGGTTCAAATTCCTCTTCTTTTTCGTGAAGTGCCGGTTCCATGGACGAGAATTCCTGTTTTCAAGGAGGACGATGCCCTCGCGCGCGGTCTCGATCACCACTTCCTTCGAATTCTGGGCCGCAGCGTCTATTGCTGCTTGGTTCTTCTGCGGGGGGTTGTCAATGAAGTCGTACTCGACAATCCTGCGGAGCAACCGCCGCACCTTGTCATTGATGTCTGATTCGGTTAAAGGAGGAAGATCAGGATCGTTTCCCACTCCATTGTCAATGGCGTCCTTCAGGAGATCGGGCGTCATCACCGTGAAATCTGTGGTACCAAAGGGGCTGCCAATGCCACCGGGCATGTCAATATCGATGCCGGCTTGTGCCGCCTTCACCCCATCGTGAATCGCCACAAAATCCGATTCGACGAATCCCGGGAAGCCCCAGTCCTTCTTGTAAACCTGTGTAAGCAGAAAGTGGCTTTCGCAGGCCCAATCGCCGTTTACCTTGTCGGTGGCGTAATCACCGTTTAGCTTGTTAAACGAGCCCATGAGTGCCGCCGGATCTGCAAGCTTGACCGCCGACTCAAAGGGCGGAAGGTAAATCTCCCGGAGGGTTCGCTCGTCCACCTCGACAACTATGGTAGGACGGTTAATCTCCTGATCATTTACAATAGGATGCTTACATGTCGCCATGACCCGATGCTTTTGCATCCCCCGGACGAGGGGTGGTAGCAGGGTAGCGCCCAGAAGAGGATCCTCTCCGGTTACGTATTCGAAACTTCGCCCGTTATAAGGTGTCCGATAGAAGTTTGACCCCGGGGCCAGCATCCGGTGTATGCCGCGAGCGCTTCCTTCCCTCCCTAAAGCATCTCCCAGGGAGTAGGCGCGGTCGGGATTCCAGGTGGAGGCAAGGAGCGGCCCGGCGCCAAAACGAGCACCAGGCTCAAAACCCTGACCGACAAAACCGATCCCGCCATCGACTCCATGGATCAACGGAAGGCCCAACCGCTCGATGGGTCTAATATTGAAGACTCCTTGAATATTTACAAACGAGAAATCGATTCCATAGCCAACAATGTAGAGGAGTTTTTCCTCGAGAGACATTTGGTCGAGAATGTCGTTTACCTCGTCTTCGACTGATTGAACCTGCGCACGCGCAGTTGAGCTGAAAAGCGCCGCGAACGCCATTACATGGACGAGAAGCACCTTCCAGGGGGAGGAATGAATTTTCATAGGGAGATAAGATTTATTAATTTTAGTTTTTGGGTTACTGAGAAGAACTGATTTCTATTCCACTTTGCTACTGCGATCTATATGAGTCTTGCTCCGCCTGTTGCGATATTGCTCAAAAATGCGGATTAGCGCGTGCTTTTCTGTGCTTGCATAACTGTTGCAATGCTAAACATCGCGACAGATATAACCGCCATAATTACTGTTAATCTAATAGTTAATATTTAAGATGACCACGCCCAATCGCAGCACTGCCGCCGCCTTTCCCCGGTATCTCGCTGGTGAAGTGGTAGCTGATAGCGTGGCCCTCCAGTGGCCCGCGCTTTATGCCCGGCGCTGGCGACTTCCTCGCGTGGTCGATCGTTTTCTCGTGCCAGCCACCCCAGAACCCCACATTTCCTGCAACCTCCGGGGCACGGCGGAATTTCAGGAACGCGACGTGGGTGGGTCTTGGATCACCCGGCAGATCCGCGCCGGCGATTTATTCGTGACGCACTCGCGCACGCCTTATGAAGTGCGCTTCCAATCGCCGCCCGGTGAGGAACTCGACAATCTTTCCCTCCACATCGCTGTCGAGCCGTTCCTGGCCGCGCTCGAAGCGCGCTATCCCGGTAGCGCAGACCGCGTGGAGGTCGTTGATTATTTCGGCCGCGACGAAATCCTGTGGCCCATCTGTCTTACCTGCGCGGAGCTTCTGGCAGCGCGCGTGCCGGGCAAGTCGCCCCGAGTCGCCGCACTCACAGAGCTCTTCGCCGCGCATCTCGTGGAGAAATACACGGAGTCTGCGGCGCAGCCGCAAAGATACAGCGGCGGACTTCCCATTCGACAGCTTCGCAAGGTGCAGGATTACGTCGCTGAGCATCTCGCCGAGGAAATTTCGATCGAGCGACTTGCCGAATTGGTGGAACTGAGCTCCTCGCACTTCTCCCATGTCTTTAAGGAGACGACCGGCATGACGCCGTTGCAATTCGTGACGCGCGAGCGAATCACCCGCGCTCAGCAGTTGATCCGGGAAACTTCGCGCAGCCTGATCGAGATCGGACTCGAAGTCGGCTACACCAGCCCGAGCCATTTCGCGCAAGTCTTCCGGCGTGTGGTCGGTGTAACGCCGACGGATTTTCGGAGTTCACTTTAACCCTGGCCATCGAGATTCCCGCAGGATTGCGACAGGCGGCGCAGGATCGCGGGAGAAAGAAAACACCCGCCGTGGGATACTGCTGCCATTCTCTTGAACTACTAAAATAGTTCACGAAACCTGTAAAGGGATAACAATTATGAAAAGAAACGTGCTTGTAACCGGTGCCAATCGCGGCATCGGCCTGGCCATTGCGCGCCAACTCGCCGAGCTTGGAAATTCTGTGTTACTCGGATCGCGTGACCTCAAAGCCGGCGAAGAAGCCGCTAAATCGCTTCGCCGTCTTGGCCTCGATGCCGCACCGATCCATGTGGATCTCGCTCTTCCGGCGACCATCGATGCCGCCATCAACGACATCGCCCAATCTGGCCGCCAGCTCGACGTATTGGTCAATAACGCCGGGGTGTTGCACGAAAAGCCACTGCTTGAACTGACCGATGCGCAGCTCGCCGACTCGATCGCCGTGCACCTGGCCGGCCCCCTGCGCCTCATCCGCGCGCTGGCACCGAACATGATCGCCCGCGGATACGGGCGAATCGTCAACGTGTCGTCCGGCTGGGGATCATTCGCCGAAGGGATGGGTGGACCGGGAGCCTACGGCGTGACGAAAGCAGCACTCAACGCGCTCACTGTGCGGCTCGCCAGAGAGCTTCCATCCGCAGTCAAGGTGAATGCGATATGTCCTGGCTGGGTGCGGACGCGCATGGGCGGAGAAGGAGCCGCGCGAACGCCAGACGAGGGAGCGGATACGGCCGTGTGGCTTGCCACACTGCCGGACGATGGTCCCACCGGCGGGTTTTTCCGGGACCGAAGGCCCATTGAATGGTGACTCCAGTGTCGAAACATGCGTGTCACCGAGACGATGATCTCGATAATGAAAGCGAAGATCGACACGCTGGAAGGACGCGCCATCTACAGCCGAAGGTTAGCCATTGCGAAACCAGTCTTTGCCAACCTCGCCGCCCGCAAGGGTATGAGCCGCCCCACGTTGCAAACCCGGGCGAAGGTCGATATCCAATGGAAGCTCTACTGCATCTGCATGGTGCACAACCTGGAGAAACTGGCAAAAAGGGCGTTCTCCAGAAACTGAGGCGGGCTCAAAGAACCGCAGCGGTGATAAGTGATAAAGTCGACTCAGAACCCCCGAGAGCACCCAGGCGGACCACAGAGACCCGAAATCAAAACCAAAGCCAAGAACCCAATCCCACTTAACCCTCAAAAAATCGACGAGCTTGCCGTTTTTCAACAGTCTCGTTGCGCGGCAAATCAGGCTTTTGTTACATAAATAGATATGATTTGCTACACTCAAGTCTCCATAGGAGAGAGCGATGACTGAGCAGAAGAAGCAGAAAACGCAATTATCAGGGGCAGATTACATGCTGCCCTGATTTTTATCTAATTCTAATTTCAAACAAGAAGAGCTAAACATGAATTATCGTCGTCTTGGAAAATCTGGTCTCAAAGTCAGTGAGATATCCTATGGGTTCTGGGCCATGCTCAGCGGTCAGCCGGATGTCGACCTGGCCCTGTCGTGCCTAACTGCGGCATATGACGCGGGCTGTAATTACTTCGACAATGCTGAGGTCTACGGTGATGGCCAATCTGAAGTGCTCATGGGGGCGGCGCTCAAGAAAGCGGGTTGGTCGCGTGATAGCTATATCGCATCCAGTAAGGTTATGCTTGGAGCCTATGGGAAAAATTCCAGACCCACCCAATTAGGCCTGAATCGTAAGCACGTTGTTGAGGCCTGTCACCAGGCCATTAAACGGTTGCAAGTTGATTATCTGGATCTGTATTTCTGTCACCGTCCTGATCCAGAAGTGCCGATTGAGGAGACCGTGCGAGCCATGACGGAACTAATCCTGCGCGGCGATGTGCTCTACTGGGGTACGTCCGAATGGCCTGCCGCTTTAATCATGGAGGCCTATAGCGTGGCGCGCCAGTACAACTTGATCCCACCGACGATGGAGCAACCGCAATATAACTTGTTACACCGTTATCGCGTGGAACACGAATACAGACGGCTTTATGACACGATCGGTCTGGGAACAACGGTCTTTTCTCCGTTGGCTGCGGGATTGGTGACTGGCATATACAATGACGGCATCCCAGCCGATACGCTGGCGAGCCAGCCTGGCCTTGAATGGCTGCGAGAACGCTTAGAAGGCCCCTTGGGCGAGGCACGCTTCACCGCAATCCGCGAATGGTCCGAGATCGCGGCTGAACTCGGCACGAGCATGCCGCGTTTGGCATTGGCCTGGTGTCTCAAAAACTCCAACGTCAGTACGGCTATAATGGGCGCAACACGCCCTGAACAGGTTGTCGAAAACATGCAAGCCGTAGTTGTACTCCCGATGCTCACGGACGACGTTATGGCGAAGATCAACGCCGTAAGCGTGGATGGCATCGAGGTCGATTAGGCATCTGATATAGGCGGCCCCCTTTGGTAATGAGATATTTAGACGTACCGAATTGATGGAGCAAGGAAATCCTTGCAGCAAAAAAGCCGCTGATCGGTCTGGTTGGGTAAATTAGCCAGTTTTTGTATCTTGATTAATCGAGCCCAACCGCGGCCTGCGGCACATAAGGCTCTTCTAGAGTCCTTGAACCGACGAAGTCGGTCTGATTGAGTCAAGTTTTTCAGGCGGCTTTAAGTGTGACATAGGCATCGATCTGTGACTGGAGGTTATGGAAGGCACGGGCTAGTGATGCATTGTCAGTGCTGGCTGAGAGGTCAATGATAGATAGTCCCGGGCGGATGAGTCTTGCATAGGTGCGCTGGTAGAAGACTACTGTGCGCAGACCCATCGCAGTAAGTCGGTAGCGGTGGCTCTTCTCTATGCGTTCTATGAGTCCACGCAGGCGCAGGCGGCGCAGTTCGTAGCTGACTCTACCGGCCTTGATGGCGCTTTCCTCCAATCCGAGCATCTGCGCAAGCAATGGACGCAGTTGCCGGTTGCGGAAGCC
The DNA here is from genome assembly GCA_963805815.1 of uncultured Verrucomicrobiae bacterium. GTDB lineage: Bacteria > Verrucomicrobiota > Verrucomicrobiia > Chthoniobacterales > Chthoniobacteraceae > CAWDWA01. The sequence goes on along the minus strand of CAWDWA010000014.1, from coordinate 6,898 downwards.
TTCCAGTTGCAGACAGAGCAGGAGGAGTACGGCGAAGAGCGCCTGGACTCTCCCGTCGCCAAAGCGCAGTGCCGGAGCACGCTGTCCGTCCATGGTGGTGGGAGTTTGCAGCCCCTCGAAGCTCTTTGCGCCGACGCGGCAATCGTGACTGGCTTTCTCCACCTCGAGCATGCGTCGGTTGGCCGCAAAGCCGATGCGCCGCAACGCGGGCAGGTTATGCAACAAACGTCCGACCTTGAAGTCGTAGCTGTTGTTGATTGTGGTTTCCGTGCGCAGGCCCGCACCGCGCCCGCACGACTTATGATACTGCTTGAGGTGCGTGTTCTTGTAATAGACGTGCAGCGAAGGGATGACTCCCTCGGTAACAATGCGCGTCCTGCATCGGCCGTCGGTCGCAGTCTTTCTCTGCATCCTGCGTGCAAAGATCAACTGCACCGTTTCAGGTCGGCCCAAATCGATGTTCTCCCGGATGACCTCCTCAAAGAACTCCCTTCCATGGCGCGGGCGATCCCACACCTGGGTCAGCGAAAACTCCGCCTGCAATACCGAGAGCCGGTGACAGTAACCGGCTTTGCAGTCTTCCGGCGGAAAGGGATAGGGCAGCGCTTTGAGCCACTTGCGGAAAAATCGCTCGATCTTCTTTTCATCGAAACCTTCCGCCAGGCGCTGTGCTGCCCCCGGGTTCGCGCAACGCAAAAGCCCGTTGTCGAGCGCTTCGAACTCGATGCCGCGCCGGGCCAGTTGCCGCTTGAGATACTCGTGCCCGTTGATGCAGAGCTTGCCGGTGTAGGGAAAATACGAGCAGAACTTGATGAAGAATGGCCCGAAGTCTCTGTCCACGCAGTAGAAGTAGTAGTGATTGACCATGGCACTGGTGTAGTCGATCCACGGAACGGTGCCCCCGCCCTCTCCGAAGCGTTTGCGGATGGTGCGCGGGACGGTTGCCTTTTCCTGCGCGATGCCGATGAAGACGACACCCTCGGGGGTCTTGAACTTCCGAAGGCGTTTCTGCATCACGTCGTCTTTACGCATCCCTTTCTGGAAACGGACAATCTCAATGTCCTGGCGCTCGGCAAAGTCGAACACCTGCCGGCGAAACCCCTCGCTCAATGCCACGGCGTCTTTGGTCGAGGCGAACCGGTGGCCCTTGTAGCCGCGGAAATAGGCAGCCACACCGCCCGCGCTGGTCAACTGGGGGACATAAAGGTTCAGATACATCCGGTCGATGCATTCCAACTCGAAGACAACGTTTTCACGCTGGAGTTCGGCGACGTTTTTTGGCGAAATCATGGCGGTGTCCGGTTGGGCATTTGTTAAATCTCCTCATTGGAGAATACCAGCCGCTTTGACGGCTCAATCCGGCGTTCCTCGTGGATGCCGCTATGCAGCTCCGGCCGGACGCCACCCGTTGCCAAACGCGCAGGAAGCCGCATGAACGAGAAGCCAAAATTTCCTAACGAGGCGGGGCCTCCGGCTCCAATTTCACGCTACGCTTCGATCTGACACTACATCTTGCCTGGTCTGAGGCCCCGCCTCGTTAGGTAATTGATCTCATCATTAGTAAGTTGGACATTTAGCTGCCTGCCCCGGATGCACGGCTTCCAGGGCTTGTAGGGACGGGTCCACGGCAGCGCCGGCGTAGACTTCCTCGGCACGACCCCTCTGGTGGATCGTGAACGCGTCGGCGTCATCGGTGTGTGCGCCAGCGGGGCTTTGCACTTGCCGCCGCTCAGATCGACCCCCGCATGAAGGCCGTCGCCACGGTCAGCATGTATGACATGGGTGGTGCAAAACGCGAGGGACTAGGCAAGACGATGACCGACGAGGATCGCCGCAAGGCACTTGAGGAAGTGGCCGCGCAGCGCTGGACCGAGTTCGCCGACGGAACGGTGCGTTACACCGCCTTGCCCGAAACGATTGAAGAGAATACTCACCCGGTCGTCCGCGAGTTTTTCGAGTACTACCGCATGCCGCGTGGACGTCACCCCCGCTCGACGACCGCCATTTCGTTGACCAGCGATGGCTCGTTCTTCCAGTTCCGCCCGTTCGATCATGTCGACACGATTTCCCCGCGTCCGATTCTTCTCATCGCGGGGGAAAACGCTCATTCGCGCTACTTCAGCGAAGATGCCTACAAGCAGGCTGCCGAACCGAAGGAACTCTACATCGTTCCGGGTGCCGGGCATGTGGATCTTTACGACGGTCTGGAATACATTCCCTTTGACAAACTCACGTCGTTTTTCACGGAAAATCTGAAATAGGGTGATGCGAGAAATCAAAAGTATTCATGCTCAATTGGGCGGCGGGCTCAACGCAGGAGGGAGCAAAAATTGCAGCACTCATCGTCCAACAAGCCGACGGACTGCGACCGCCGGCACATTGGGAGAAATAGAGGCCAAGGGCTGTGTCGTCGTCAAAGGCGCCGACCGTCCTGTCGCCGTGTTTCGCCACGAGGAACGAGTCCATGCAGTGGATAACCGCTGCCCGCACATGGGCTTTCCGTTCCTGAACGAACGGGCGGAAATGGCGATGCTGATCGCTCGAAAGTAATGCCGGTCGCCTCGTGACACGATATATGCGTTACCTCGTTAAAGCACGCGTGAAGCCAGGTCAGGAAGCGGCGCTGTTAAAGGCGATCGAAAGCGGCAGTCTCGGCAAAGGCTCCGTCGCCGGTGACGAATATATTCACGACATGCAGCAGGCGCGCGTGACGCACGATGGGACCGCGCGTTGGGTCGAGGTCTGTTTCTGCAAGGTTCCACTCGAGGAAGAGCGTCCGTATTGGGAGCAGTATTTTGAGCTCGTGAGCGCAAAGGACGCGCACGCGCGGCGAAACTGTCGGGATGCAAATGGCACCGAGGCATGGGCCTGCTGCGACTGCGATTGCACCCTTCGGCTGGAGGAAAAGCTCCGGAAGACGGGCGCGCCGTTTCTCCCGGCCTTACGCGGCGAATTGTAGCTAAAGTGGTCCTTGTCGGCTCTCGCGTCCTTCGCCATGCACATCTCCCGCCGCCCGCTTCGTCAAAACTGCCATTGCGGCTACTGCGCTCGGCTTCCCGGCAATCCCGCGCGGGCAAGCAATCACACCCTCAACAATAACAAATATGAAAAGAACCGTGCTTGTAACCGGCGCCAATCGCGGCATCGGCCTGGCCATTGCGCGCCAACTCACCGAGCTTGGAAATTCGGTGTTGATCGGATCGCGTGACCTCGAGGCCGGCGAGGAAGCCGCTAAATCGCTTCGCCGTCTTGGCCTCGATGCCGCACCGATCCATGTGGATCTTACTCTTCCGGCGACAATCGATGCCGCCATCAACGACATCGCCCAATCTGGCCGCCAGCTCGACGTATTGGTCAATAACGCCGGGGTGTTGCACGAAAAGCCACTGCTTGAACTGACTGATGCGCAGCTCGCCGACTCGATCGCCGTGCACCTGGCCGGCCCCCTGCGCCTCATCCGCGCGCTGGCACCGAACATGATCGCGCGCGGATACGGGCGAATCGTCAACGTATCGTCCGGCTGGGGGTCATTCGCCGAAGGGATGGGTGGACCGGGAGCCTACGGCGTGACGGAAGCAGCACTAAACGCGCTCACTGTGCGACTCGCAAAAGAGCTTCCATCCGCAGTCAAGGTGAATGCGATGTGTCCTGGCTGGGTGCGGACGCGCATGGGCGGAGCAGGAGCCACGCGAACGCCAGACGCGGGAGCGGATACGGCCGTGTGGCTTGCCACGCTGCCGGACGATGGTCCCACCGGCGGCTTTTTCCGAGACCGAAAGCCCATCGAATGGTGACTCCTGTGCCGGGAATGGGCCCCAGCGAACCGCCAGTGCACGGGCGCTTTACTCGCCGTCTCGGCGATGCTGCGCGCCCGACCAGTCGATGAACAAACTGCACAGAAAACCCATATGGTTCAGCGACTAGCAATACCGCAGGTAGTCTGCGTGACGAGGGGTTGGCGCGCCAAACGCGGAACCGTCGCAACCAGCCCGGCAGAACGTCTGGCGAACGAATACCGTGTCTTTTTGAAGCAGGAACGAGGGCTGGTCGTGCAACGATCCGCGACTACTCGCGGCATGTTCATCGGTTCCTCGCCGAGCAATTCGGCTGTATTGTGTTTTCTTTCTTGAACTTTTACTCCAGTTCGAAGGCAACCGTTACATTTCCGGAACCAACCACAGCAGCAAGCCCCTTGGCGTCATTGATGCCTCCGAGCCTTGTGTAGCTATAGGATGTAGAAAATGTTTTATAGAAGAACACAAGAGTATTGGAACCATATATCATCAAATCACCGGAGTGAATAGTTCGCGGATTGGATGCGTCGGTTGGCAGCTTGCCCGATAAATCAAAATATTTCTCGTTTCCATTCAGCTCAACCATATTTACGGTCATAGGCAACAGGGATTTGAATGCGGTTGCTGTGGCATTGTCATAAAGTGTTGCGGTGAAAGTATTGTTTCCAATCTTAACTATCATTTTACTGCCAGTCGGATGCGGGTTATTATCAGTATTGTTTCCGGCGCCAGGGTCACCTGATGCAAAACCAGTGAAAAGGGAAATTACACAGAAAACAAGCAAGAGTGAATGTTTCATGGAACTCGTTATTATTGGTTTGTGATCATGAAGTTGTGTAATTTGGTTGTTTTGCGTCTGTACCATTCAGATCCGGAAGGAGTGTAGTCATTATGCGCGACGCTGCTATTGCGATCTTGCGCAGCCTGTCGCATTCGTGCGGAAAAAAGATAGCGGCCTTTTGCAGGGCGGGTTATGGGACTGAGCGCCTTCGCCCACTATGCACGTCAGCGTGAGAACGACCGGCAACCGAAACCCGTTACCGGACCGATCAACAATCGACACCAGAAGGACCAAGAGACATATGACATCCATCCTCCACGTCGCGACGACCGGCTCCGACATTGCGGACGGCTCCGAAGACCGGCCGTTCCGAACCATCAACCGTGCTGCCAGCGTGGCCCAGGCGGGAGACACCGTGGTCGTCCACGAGGGCGTGTACCGCGAATGGGTAGATCCCCGGCACGGCGGGCGGAGCGACCAGCGGCGCATCACCTACGAAGCCGCCCCGGGCGAGCACGTAGTAATCAAGGGCTCGGAACGCGTCACCGGCTGGGAGCCGGTAGTCGGAACAGTCTGGAAGGTGACGGTGCCAAACTCTCTCTTCGGCTCGTTCAACCCCTTCGCCGAAGAGATCGACGGCGACTGGATCGTTTACTCCCGGGCGGACTCGCCGAAGAAGCATCTCGGCGACGTCTACCTGAACGGGCTAAGTTTCTACGAGGCGCCAAGCCGTTCCGAGGTGTCGGATCCGCCGCTTCGGACGGAAGCGATCGACGACTGGACCGATGTCGCCGACCGGATCCGCAACCCGGAACAGACGCGCTACGTGGGTACGCCGAGATTGACGACGAGACGACGATCTGGGCGAACTTCCAGGGAGCCGATCCGAATGCGCAACTCGTCGAGATCAACGTGCGCCGAAGCGTCTTCACCCCGACCGAGCACCATATCGACTACATCACTGTGCGCGGCTTCGAGCTGACGCAGGCCGCGTGCCCCTGGACCCCACCGACCGCGGACCAGCCGGGCCTTATCGGGCCCAACTGGGCGAAGGGGTGGATCATCGAGGACAACGTCATCCACGACGCCAAGTGCTCCGCGATCTCGATCGGCAAGGAGGCATCCACAGGACACAACTACTCCACGACGCGGAGAGACAAGCCGGGTTACCAGTACCAGCTCGAATCGGTGTTCGCCGCGCGCCAGATCGGCTGGGACCGCGAGCACGTCGGCTCGCACATCATCCGGCGCAACACCATCTTCGACTGCGGACAGAACGGCATCGTCGGGCATCTCGGTTGCGTGTTCTCGACGATCGAGGACAACCACATCTACAACATCGCCCTCAAGCGGGAGTTCTACGGCTACGAGATCGCCGGCATCAAGCTCCACGCCGCCATCGACGTCGAGATCCGGCACAACAGGATCCACGACTGCTCGCTCGGCACATGGCTCGACTGGCAGACACAGGGCACGCGCATCTCCCGGAACATCTACACGACAACAACCGGGACCTCTTCGTCGAGGTGAGTCACGGGCCGTACCTCGTCGAGCACAACATCTTCGGGTCACCGGCGTCCCTAGAGCTGTTCAGCCAGGGCGGCGCATTCGTCAACAACCTCGTCTGCGGCACCGTGCGACTCGAACCCGTCATGGACCGCGCCACGCCCTACCATTTGCCGCACAGCACCCACGTCGCCGGTTTCGCAGTGATCTACGGCGGCGATGACCGCTTGTCGGGAACATCTTCCTGGACGGTAACGCCGCCCTCGCTTACGGGCCGGCCGCTGAGGGCCAGGCACCCGCGGCTACGGCACAGCCGGGTAAAACGGGCACCCGGCATCCTTCGAGGAGTACCTTCGCACGCATCGACGAGCAACCGCCGGGCGACCACCAGCGCTTCCTCGGCGTGAAGCAGCCCGCCTACATCCGCGAGAACGTCTACGCCGCCGGGGCGCACGCCTTCGAGGGCGAACATGATCCTCTGCCGCTCGATGAAGCTGCGACAGCCGTGCAAGCTCCCGATGAAGGCGAGGCGGTCTACCTCGAGACACAGCTGCCCGATGCGTTCGCACGAGCAATGGTGGGCGTCGTGAGCGGGCAGGACCTCGAGCGCGTCCGATTCGTCGACGCCAACTTCGAGGAGCGTGACGGCGCTCCGGCAGTCATGGACGTCGATCTGCTCGGTGATCGAAAGTCGCCCGGACAGACCTACCCGGCCGGTCCGATCGCCGCACTCAGCAGCGGAGCGTTGCGCGTGCGCGTCTGGTGACGACGTGGTGCGGCGAGGCTGTGGCTCCCCCGCGAGAAGGCGGCCCCCGTG
>CAWDWA010000013.1:0-18984 GCA_963805815.1 uncultured Verrucomicrobiae bacterium | reverse complement strand
GACGACGGTTCTGACTTCCGGCAGCCGACCGAAGCAATCACCTCACCCCATGACCAACGTTCTGATTCGAGGATGCATCCTTCGACATCCGCGCTTATACTTTTCGGATTTCTATCAACAAAAGTGTATATAATAGATATAATAGTCACGTAGCGATGCACACATCTTGGCTTGAAGAATTCTTCCGTCTCTCGCTATCAGCAGACGAAAAGTGTATTCAAGATGCACATTTGTTGAAATGCCGGAACATGCCCAGCCGTCTTTACAAATATCAATGTGCACCTTGCGAAACTAACAGAAACATTAAATCTCTCGAAAAAAATGTTGTATGGCTTTCACCTGCGTCAAGATTTAATGACCCGTACGATTCAAGCCTTTTCGTCGACATAGAAAACATTCTGAACAAATTTAAGACGCGGTTATTATCGAACCTGCCGACGTTCTTCTTACCAGAGGACATAGAAGATCTAGAAACTTGCGACGATGTCGTCAGCACGATTGCCGCAATTGTGCACAAACGTGATCCCAACCTAGCTGCCATCGATGCTGGTAAGTTCATCAACGGCTTAAAGGACATTTACATCCAGAAGTTGCGCGAACCGCTAGACGCCTTTTCGATTATGTTTCAAACACTCGCCAAGGTGTGTTGTTTCAGCGCGGACAGTCTTTCGCTGCCAATGTGGGCGCACTACGCAGACGCGCACGCCGGGTTCTGCATCGAGTACACACTTGATAGCTTGACTTTCTTGAGTGAGGTGAAGAGACATCTGTATCCGGTGAGATATCATCGCTCACGCTTTGAGGGCTCTCGGTGGTTTGAAGCATCCCGACCAGCAAAGAATCCCGAGCTCAGGTACCTGAGCTGGACAGAGATCTCATCCTGGCGGCTACACACAAGTCACCTGAATGGGAATACGAGAAAGAGTGGCGCCTGATTTTTGTCGATAAAACGCCGAATGGACGAGAATATGCGATGCTCCGACCGAGTGCGGTTTATCTTGGTTCTCGCATGAACCCTGCCGTAAGGTCTAAGTTGCTCAGCGTGTGCGAGAAGCAAAAGATACCTCCTCGTAACGTGGCGTTGGCTCATAATTCCTACGCCCTCGAAGTCCGGAATGCGTGAAAACTCATTGATCTGTGCGCGACGCAGCACGCGATAAGACTTTTGTGCAGGTGGATCAGTTTTGTGACGACGGGCCGCCTCCTTTTGGCGGATCGCTTAATCTGGCGATAGACTCTCACCTCCGAAGATGCTCGATAGCCGGATGACCGTGAACCAGAAATGGATCACGCAGAGATTGAACATGAAAGGCTCTCTGCGAGGCTGAAGGTATTTCCCACGCGGAGGCAATAAGGCGGGCACTGGCCGACATGCTGGCGAAAAGCCAAGCCGGGACCCGACAACAGGCGTTCGGCAGTTGGAGCAGGAAGGGCGACAGCCGGCAAATGGTAGAAGTGCTGCGGCAAGAGTGGGAACGATCAGGGCAGTGGTCGATAGCGACGTGTTGATCGATTTTCTCCAGGGCATCGAAGCAGCCCGGAGCGAAATTAATCGCTACAATCCCGCTCTTTATTCAGTCATTTCGTGGATGGAAGTAATGTGCGGCACGGAACTTGAGCAGTTGCTCCGCATGCGCCTCGTCATGCCGCCCGAGCATGCGCATATGCCCGGACTGATAAGCATCTAGGGCAAAGTGCTATCGGGGCCTCCTCACAGTATGTTGAGTTAGCCGGCTTCGCCGGTCTTTGCAGTTACTAACTAACACTGAACTCATCACCGCAAGGAAGACCCCATAATGAAGAAAGCACTTTCCTACTATGCAGCAATCGATCTACACAGCAACAACCTTGTTATTGCCATCGTGGATGCCCAGGGCCGACGTATCAAGGACGCCCGGCTCTTCTGCGAGCTATACGAAGTCGAAAAGTTCCGGCGCGGTGCAGTTGAACATTGAAGGGGGCCTTTCTGTCAGCGCACTCGGCTTGATCGCGACCCGACTTCCGAATCGCTCGAAGGGATTCTCGCTGTTGGTTTTTATCACGCCTGGCCATGACGATCGTGCTGGAGATCGGCGACATCGGCCGCTTCCCGAGTCCAGAACACTTTGCCAGCTACCAGGATCTCGGTTACGAGGTCGTACTCGCCAATCCGGCTGCTCTGGTCCAGTATGACGGTCTCAAGAACGCCGACGACAAGAGCGATGCGTTCTTCCTCGCCGACGTGCTGCGGTTGGGCATCATGCCGCAAGGTTACGTCGGCGATCGCCGACTTCGCGCCGTGCGCGACCTTCTCCGCCGCCGCGCCTCCCTGGTGGCCAGGCGGACCGCGCTCTCCTTGAGCCTGCGCAATTTGCAGATGCGCACCAGGGGTAACTGTCCGATTTCCACGGTTCATATCCAGAAGGGGCGTGCGCAGGAACTTGTCGATCTCTTCGACGACCCGGCCGAAAAGATGACCGCCGAGATCCAGAAGGCGCACATCGACGCATTCGGGCGAAGCATCGCACGAATCGAGAAGCACGTGCTGGCCAGCGCCCGCGCGCTGCCCCGCTTCGCGCAGCTCAGCCGCGTCCCGGGCATCGGAAAGATCCTGGCCATGACGATCGTGCTGGAGATCGGCGACATCGGCCGCTTCCCGAGTCCAGAACACTTTGCCAGCTACTGCCGCATGGTCAAAGCCACGCGAACCAGCAACGGGAAGAAGAAGAGTGAGAACAACCGCAAGTGCGGCAACCGCTACCTGGCATGGGCCTTCATCGAAGCGGCCAACTTCATCCGGCGTTACGACACGCGGGCGCAGCGCTGGCACGACCGCAAGGCAGCGAAAACCAACCCCGTCATCGCGAAGAAGGCGCTGGGCTGCAAGATAGCCAAAACCGTCTGGTATATCCTCACGCACGGCAGCGAATATGACGGTGAGCGTCTCTTCGGGCCGGAGAAAAACCGCGGCACTGCGCAGGCAAACCACGAAAACTTTGGGAGAGCATCCACCAGCCAGAATAAGGGGTTGAAGACTTAAAACTCAGCGGACTGATTGGAGGCGGGTGCTCTCCCTCACCGCTTGATTGACAACCTCAGGACAACGTAAAAGGAAGAATTTCGCAGACGATTCGACCGTGCCGCGAGTCACAAGAGGGTTGGACGGAACAGGACCATGCCGCGCCATGCGGCCGGGCAGCACCTGTCCGGAACCACAGGTTAGTTTCTCCTGAATGAACGCGGCCCGGCACAAACGTTTTTCTGGATCCGCCTCAACGTGGATCGGACGCCGCGCTCCCCTCCGGGAGAACGGCATTAGAACCAGATGGGTGACTGAACGGATCGCTCTTCCAGTTGAAAGGGCTGAATATCCGCAATCAAACCCCGACGAAGAACACGATTCGAATCGATCTTCCCAATCTACGTTTGTAGCCCTCAACGCATGCGAAATAGAAAATTTCGCAGAGGGGACTCTTTTTCTCTATTGACCCATGCCCTAATGGGTGACCCATGCCCTAATGGGTGACCCTGTTTTCCGATCCCAAGTGAATCTTCGAGCGCAATTTCACAGCGGATTTGGTTTTTTGCCCGTTGGACAGCTAGAAAATTCTCCTGACCATTCTCGTTTCGTCTCGTTTCGTAGAGCCGCTCTGGCGCGATATCCGCTCCGTTCGGCCAGACGAGTGTTCCTGCCTCCAAGGTAAATTGCTTGAATTACAACGGTTTGGCGAAAGGAGCGAAAATCGGTCGCTTTTCCGTAATTCGCGGGTCTCAATCGGCAAGACATCCGGAGCCTTGCAGTTCCGGTTGTTTCGCTTTTCCCTTTTCAACCCGCCACAACAGCTGGCAACAATGATTTATGTCGCCTGCCGAGTATCTCCGACGTCTATTGCCCATTGCCCGGCTTCAATAGCCAAGGGTTGCAGGATCTGTTTCACCGAACGTCAGATACCACGGCTCGCGTAAAGGGCCGCCATTTGCTCTAGTGGGAACAAAATTTGTGGGGGGGGCCTTACTCACCACATCGTAGCGGCGAACTGATCCAGTATCGGGGCCGTTGCCGGAAATGGGAACAAAGAGAAATCCGCCCGGGCCAAAGAGCAAAGCCTGTGCGAAGGCCCGCGGCTGACCCTCGACATCAAGTTTAATCTCTCCATCGACGGTCCCTGGGCTGATTCCACCTGGACCCTGGAAAATCAGGATCTTGTCAGTATCACTCACATCCGCCCGGAAGCTCGTGATGTACAGCTTGCCGTCGGGACCGAAGACCAGCCCTTCGGGCCGGTTCAACTTATCGACTCCTCCAGTGCTGTGAACGAAGACATCAATGAAATTACCCGTGTCGGGATCGAAGCGCAAAACCTGCCCTCCCAGGCCTGTCGCAAGATTTGGGTAGTTCGATACGTACAGCTTCCCATCGGGCCCGATCACCACGCTGCGTGGATGAAATTCGGCCGGAAGTACGCCGGGAAACTCGGTGACTGGATCAGGGGTGAGATCGGTGACTCCCTCAATCGTGTAGGCCAGGAGACGGCCTGGTGTTGGCGGCTTGGTGGATCGAGTCTCTGTGGTGAAATCAGCGAGGAAAAGGGTGTCCTCCCACAAGACGATGCCGCGCGGCACGGCCGGGGCGCTGGGGTCGCTGTGCGAGACGATTCGCTGTAACAGCTTTCCGGTCGCGCTGCTGTACAACAGCACATCCCCGGGCGCTGACGTGCCCGCATTTTGATCGGAGATGACCAAATTGCCGTCGGAGTTTACGAGAATTCCGCGCGGGCCGTGCAAGCCGGCAACCGATTTGACCATCACCCCGAGAAAGGCACCGGTACTGGCGTCGAACATATTGACGCTATTGTTGGCTGTGTCGGCAACGTACAAGACGTCCGCTGCGAAACCGTTGATGGTCGCGGCGAGAACCATGGTGATGCTGACGAGGATAGCGACCAATCGGCGAAGGGGGCGAAGGGTGGTTTTCATGGATTTGACTTGAGACAGCTCCGTTTGATTTGTTTGAGGCTCTTGGTTGCCGCCATTTTGTTGAACGCATTGTTTTCGCAGAACTCGGCGCAGTTGTCTTCACAATTAATAGACGCGCAGAAGATAGCGACCTTCACGTCGACTGACGTCGCGCAGTTGTTCTTGTTAAGTGGGAAAGTGAAAGTCTCCGGGTTAATCGGCCGGTGAGCTTTAGGTAGACAAATGTCTAGAACGTGCGGCCAGCCATTGCCTTCGCCTGACCAATCTTGATGAACAGAGCGTCGCGTTTGAGTTTCATGCCAGAGAGTTAACACAGGCGCGCAAGCAGTTCCTTCAGGCCGCGTCGTATGACGCGTTCCTTGTGCACCCGATCACGGCATTTGGCGAAGACATTTCGTAGAGCTGACAAGTGCTTGCCGGCAACACCAGCGAAAAGACGACCCTGCGAAGATCGGGCAGGCCAAAGCAAGGTGCGCTCTTGCATGGCCCTGCCCTCGGTCGCAACGACCTGCTGTCAAAAAGTGTCCCCTGTGCGAACGGGAGAACAGGCTCAGACTTCCTGATCTACCTGCCGGTTTTCATCCACGATTGTGCAGATCTGGCGGCATTCCGGCTTTTCAGCAGCCAACTGGTGATCAACGGCAACGCCACCCAGAGCCAGATCTCGCGGGCTTTTTGGGTACCGTTAGTGAGCGTGAAGCGTTACGTGAAGCTTTACCGGGAGGGCGGGCCAAAGGCAATTTTCGCTCCTCGGGCACGACGACATGGCAGCGAGCTGACACCGGAGCGGCTTGAGAAAGCGCAGGGATTGCTCGGCGAGGGATTCGAGGTAGGAAGACCACATAGAATACACAAACCTTGGAAACATTGGAATGGATGTTTCTGGAATCTGCCTCGGTCGCATGGGCTTGGAAACACGGAACGTTGGATTCAAAAATGCGTGTTTAACGAGGAAAACAGCCATCCGATCGTAATAAACCCTCGAGCTGAGGATCAATTTCTTCGACACCGCCAACGGCTAATCCAGTGGCGGCATATTGGCGGCAGTTTTGAGCAAGATTCGAACAGGCCGAGCAAGAGAGCGTGCGACGCCTGCCTCGGTGCTGGGTAAGCTCACTCACCCCAAACGAAAGAAATCCGCACATGAAAAAACGAAACATTGGAAATCTGGAGGTCTCGGCGATTGGCCTGGGCTGTATGGGCCTCAGCTTTGGCCTTGGCCCCGCGACGGACAGAAAGGAAGCGATCGCCGTGATCCGCTCGGCTGTTGATCGTGGTGTCACACTATTCGACACGGCCGAGGCATACGGTCCGTTTGTCAACGAGCAGTTGGTTGGCGGGTGCAATTGAAAGTGTGGGTAACTCAAGCGGCGGAGCGGTGAGCCCAGTATGCTTCCCAGCGGCCGTTCTGGCGTAGCACGCGCAGGTGGGCCATGGCTTTGGCGTTGTCCCAAAGCCACTATGCGCCGGCCCGCTTGAGGCGGGACTGGAGAAGATGCCGATGCCCGCTTTCAATCAGCCCGCTGCCAATGGGCAGTTGCGCCTCGATGGCCGCGCGGTAGTCGAGATGGCCGCGACGATTTTCCAGATAGCGGATGCAGGCTACCACAGGATTATTCTGCGGTTGCGCCTCGGATTGGGCTGCGAGGAAGGCGCTGAGTTCGCTCAGAAGTGCATCGAGTCGGCCCGCTTTGAGCGCTTCCTGCTGGTGTGGCGCCAAAGCTGCGGGTTGTCGGGACAGACCACCAGCGCCGCTGCTGCGAGGTATTCACTGACGTTATAGAAGTCGATCAGGTAAGTGGCCTAGGAGCCGAACTGGTTGTCCACTTCCGCGGCAATCCAGGGAGCTCCGTCACCAACTCCATGGACCTTGGTGTGCTCGCCCAGACCGACCGCGCGAGCGGCGTTGGCCAGCGCCATGCCGGCGTGTGCCGTGCCCTCGAAGCTGACCGCATAGGTGGGAGTGACGGATCCCTGGGCCACAGCCGCACACAGCCGCACCTCTTTCCAGGAGCAGCGGCGGTGTTTGCGTCCGTCCGCTTGCGGCGTGGGCTTTTCGACTTCCACGACCGGGAGCATCGAGCCGTCCATCTCGCAGATCACCTGACTGGCCGTGATCGCCGCCTCTACCGTTTCTGCGTCAGCGTCAGAGGCTGCCATGAACCGCGTGGCTGCACGGGCGTGCTCCTGCGTGGCCTGCCGGACCGCTGCGACGGAGACTTCGATGCCGTAGTGTTCCCGAATGCGTGCGGCGGCCTGGGCAAAAGAGTGTTCAATGCCGAAGTCACTCATGGCCCGCTGCAAGCGCCGCGAATAAGCGCGGCATCCGATGGCGTTGGCTTCGCAGAAGGGACGCACCCGCTCACCGCCGGCGTTGCTTCTGAGGGTGCGTTCGATGATTTCGATCTGTCCGAGAGTGCTTTGCCAGTGGAGTTTTTTTTTCGTGGAGATGCACGCCGCCTTTGGCTTTTGCGTGTTGGTAGGCGCGTTCTTCGGCCGCAGCGGCCCAGTCGCTCAGCGTCGCGTGCCCCAGGGCACGCACCTCTTCGACGACGAGATCCTCGATCTCATGGGCACCGAGTTTGTCGCCCTCGCTCTGCAGGCGCTGCGTCATTTCGAAGATGCGCTGACGCATCTCGGGGTGACGTCGCAGAAACGCCAGCAGAGCCAGGTCCCTGGGATCAGGTCGGGAGGAGGAGTAATGGAGTTCATCGCAATTCATGAACTCCACAAGTTAAGCAGAGGTATGAAAAAGCACAGTTCTAATAATTATAATTCTTTCACCTTGTTAGACTCTCACTCACCCACACTTTCAATTGCACCCTTCGCGAAGCGACTTGTCGATTGTCGAGTCAGTGAATGCCAAATTGGAGAAGCGTTACTCCTTCGTTCATTCCTGCTCCCAGTAAGTGGCTCGGCCGGCCTTCTGCGCGACAAAACGCACACCGCCGTCCTGGGAAATCACGATGACAACGGTCCCCGGCAACGCTGCCGCCAGACGGTATGCCGAGCGATGACGAGCACCGACATTTTCAGTGCCCTCTTCCGCGATTCTGTCGGCTTCAAGATCCAGCGCTTTGACGACGGTTCTGACTTCCGGCAGCCGACCGGAGATCATGCCGCCGAAGCCGAGGAGATCGTGCTCCTTGTTCATGACTACAGCGCCGTCCACTGACGCGAGACCAGCGATCAGGTGAGCGGTTTCGAAGAGCGCTTCATCCAACGTTGCCAGTTCATAATCGGTGGTCATCTCGAATTCGCACCAGCCGACGAGCTTATGCTGTTGCCGTTCTGAGCCGCCGTATATTTTCGCGAGGCGGCTGAGCATTTTGACAACCAGATCCGGAAACGAACATCGAGCCCGATCGTCCGCTAACCGATATTTCAGGTCAATGCATCGATCTTCGGTGCAGAGGTCAGCGGCCTTCTGCATGGGGACGAAGATGATGGTTCCACCGTGGTGAGCGTCACGAAGCAGAGCGATGACACGCTTCATCATCCGCTCCGAGATCTTGCCTAGAAGCGTCGGCTCAAGCTGCGCCCATTGCTCTCCCCGCTCGCGCGCACCGTTTGCAACGCGCTGATGTCTCGCCGTAAGTTCTTCGATGAATAGGGTGAACTGCTCCGGCAACCATTTCGATACAAAAAGATCCGCTCGCGAGCCCGAGAGCCTCCCGGACTGCAGCTTTACGAGAAGGCTGTGCCCTTTGTAAGCTGCGATGCTCCCGGGTGCATCGACATGAATGACCAGCGCGGGTGGCAGTGGCGCGCCGGCTCGCCTGCCACCTTGGACATCGCGCAACCAGCCAATGCCCGAGTTGATCAGCCCCCAAATCCGCAATCCGCCATCTTCGCCCTGCTCGACGCCGATCAATGTCCGCTGCGTGTCAGCAGCGACCGAGAGCCGCCGGAGTTCCGTGGCGTCGAAAGAAAGCGCCCGCGTAAATTTCACGCGCTGCATACTTTCGGGCGGCATGCCATCAGCCGGGAACAGCACGGGCGCGGCGAGGATGGCGCGGAAGGTGACGGGACGTTCCTCCTCGCGCAGGAGGCCGGCATGATAGCACGCCGAGCAGAAGTTCTCTAATGTCGTAGTGTCGGGCACCGGAGCGCCGCCTTCCGCGGTTTGGCGCACGTCATTCCAGCGATCTCGTATGAACCGGGCGAGGTCACGAGGGTATGAATACCCGCGGCAAGCACCGACTTCGTTCTCAGCGGACGATCTTCCTTCAAACATGTTGGCTCTCTTGGAATTAAATCGCCTTAGTCCTTAGTCAAAAGATATCAACCGTGCTGACGAGCCGCTCGTGTAGCTGGCGCAGTTGACTTGACACCCACGGTGTTCCGCAGCGCATTGAAGAGGGCAAGAAAGCCGACCCTCATTTTACCCGCAAGATGCCGAGAGCGGCGCGGGGGGCGGTGCGCGATACTGCCGCCGTGCCTGGACGTTGTTTAAGCACGTTGCGAGCAAACTAACAAACACCTCACTCCATGACCATCGTTCTGATTCTCGGAGCGCACGGCCAGATCGCCCGTGTGGCCATAGAACTGTTCTTAAAGCAAACCGATGCGGTTGACGCTTTACCTGCGCAAGGCCCGCCGACTCAAGCTATCCGGCCATGCAGACCGTCTGCGCGTGGTGGAAGGCGACGTCCTGGATGCAAAGACGCTGGAGGCAGAGCCATGGCATTACTGTCACCAAAACGGCAATGGATGCAGCCTGGGACCTCCACACGGGAGACTCGGAGCCAGTCGTCCGCCATTATCTTGCAACTCAGAGATTCGTGCGTCTCCCCGGGTATGGATTCTCCGGACGCACCTTTGACGATAACTCAAACTGGTTGAGTTCGGGTTTGCAACCGTATCTCTATTCCCCGAAAGGGGTATCAATGCAGATTAGGCGTGAAAGCGGTTCCCAGGGGGATTCCAGCCCGAACGAAGAGCTTCGGCGTTAGTCTATCCGTAAGTTTCGGTCGAATCGAGCGCCGTTGTCGCGCTGCCTCGGCCCTCGCTTCGCGGTTTCGAGCAAGATCGCAACAGCTCGAGCAAGAACGGGTGCGACGGCTACGCACATGCGAAGTAACTTATCGCTCAAACTCAACAAATCGAAGTTCAATAATGAAGAAACGCAAACTGGGGAAACAGCGCGCAGCAACGGTGGAACTTACGCCCGACGACTTGAGCGAGATCGACGAAGCTGCGCAAAGATCACTGTGCAAGGGGCCAGTTACCCCCGGAAGCTAGAGCGAATGACCGGTACTCGAACTTCAGAAGATCTCGGGGAAATCAGTGCAGCCGCATCGAAAATCAATGTGGATAAGCCAGCAATCCGGATTGAAGATATTCGAGGCATTGCTGACTTCATCACTCAATATGCTGGCGCGGGTGTTCAATCGTATGCAATGGCAAATGAGAGAGCGCGTGAGGCGCTGGCTGTGGAAGAAACACGCGAGAACGCACGCGCACTACGGAAAAGCCTACAGTGACGTCCGCCTCCACAATCATTACGGACTGATCCGCTTACCCATGCAAACCCGGTGGCAATGCTCATGAAGCAAATCGGTGAACAGCCTCCGAGAGCCGGATGCGGGAAATCCGCACGTCCGGTTCGTTGAGGGGGAGACCCGAGCGGTCATTGGCCCTGCGCCTCTCATCCCGTCCGGGTCTCCCTACACTACTCAGAAATTCCGCGCGGCTGGGATTTCGCTTGACGGGTTTGACCAGTTTGGCCAACCTTTAGTTACTGAGCGATCACGGTGGGTCCCCCCAATAATTACCCCGACCGCCTGACGGTAACTTGTTTTCAGACATGCGCGCGTCTTTGTCTTTTAATGCTGATCAAAGCCAGTGGCTCGTCGGAATGTACATGTCTGAAAGTGTGGGGGCTTAGCGATGAGTGTTGCTGTCGAGTTCCACGAAATCGTCAAATCGTTCGGACCGGTGCAGGTTTTGCATGGCGTCAGTTTGGCGCTCAAACCCGGACGCGTCTATGGGATAATCGGGGAGAACGGTGCCGGAAAATCGACGCTGATGAAGATTCTCGCGGGGTACGAGGCACTCAGCGGCGGAGAGTTGCGTATCAATGGACGCGCCGTGCACTTCAGCGGTTCACGAGCTGCAGAGGCGGAAGGTATCGTGCTGATTCACCAAGAGTTCAACCTCGCGGAAGATCTCACTATCGCGCAGAACATTTTTCTGGGTCACGAAAAGAAACGCGGTTTGCTGCTCGATGATAGGACGATGCGCGCCGAGGCGGCTGCAGTGCTGGCGCAGGTGGGGCTGAAGGCAGACCCTGACACCAGGGTGCGCAATTTGATTGTGGCCGAAAAGCAACTGGTTGAAATCGCCAAAGCTCTGGCGCGTAAAGCCAAATTGCTCATCATGGACGAACCTACCGCAACGTTGACCCCCGGCGAGACCGAGCGGCTCTTCGATCTGATCGCGCAGCTCAATGCGGGCGGTGTTACCGTGCTCTATATCTCCCACAAACTCGACGAAGTAGAGCGTATCACCGACGAAGTAATCGTGATGCGAGATGGGCGTTTTGTCGCCCGTGAACTCACCCGCAACGTTACTCGACAGCAGATGGCCAACCTGATGGTTGGCCGTGAGCTATCTGACTTGTTTCCAGTCAGAACACCGCCAGTTGGCAGAACTGAAGGGCATCCGTTGCTTAGGGTGCAGGACCTCACCGTCCCCGGTTGGGCCCAGGATGTGAGCTTTGAAATCTGGCCCGGCGAGATTTTGGGATTCGCCGGATTGGTCGGAGCTGGGCGCACAGAGTTGTTTGAAGGACTGCTGGGACTGCGCGAGCATCACGCCAAACGGGTCGAGTTGGACGGTCGCCCCGTGAGGTTCAGTAGTCCACGCGACGCGGCCGACCAAGGCCTCACTTATCTTAGTGAAGACCGCAAGGGGAAGGGGCTTCACGTCAACTTCGGCTTGCGCGAGAACCTGACGCTGATGGCGCTCAAGCGATATGCTGACCCCTGGTTGAACTCGAAGGCGGAACAGCAGGCCTTGCGAACCGCGGTGGAAACCTTTGGCATCCGCACGGGTTCGTTGGACATACGCGCCTCGTCGTTATCGGGGGGCAATCAGCAAAAGCTGGCGCTGGCCAAAGTGCTGCATCCCGATCCGCGCGTAGTGGTGCTCGACGAACCAACGCGCGGGGTGGACATTGGCGCGAAACGTGACATCTATTTCCTGATTCGCAAGGTCGCCAACGAACGACGAGGGATCATTGTCATCTCCTCCGAACTGATCGAATTGATCGGCTTGTGCGACCGCGTCGCTGTGATGCGGGCGGGCCACCTGGAAGGCGTGCTCGATGCCGAGCATCTAACCGAAGAGGCATTGATCGCGCGTGCGACAGGGACACACCATGCAACGGGAACCAACTAAGACCTCTGCCAAGCCGCAGGAAGCTTCTGAGACGCCTTCGCGGGCTGGAGTGGCGGCGATCCGGTCGTGGGCGGCCCACGTGCACGGGATAGGTCCGGTCGTAGGCCTCGTGCTGCTGTGCGTAGCCGGCACGCTGCTCAACCCAGACTTCGCCACATTCGCCAATGGCATGAACGTACTGACTCGCACAGCCTTCATCGGCATTATCGCCGTGGGCATGTGTTTCGTGATCATCTCGGGCGGCATAGACCTTTCGGTGGGCTCGATGGCGGCTCTGATTGCCGGCTGCGTTATCCTTCTGATGAATGGCTTTGGAACGTCGAGCCTCTCGCCGGTCGTCGTAGTAATGGTCGGCATGGTCTTCGCGCTGCTTCTGGGGGCTGTTTTCGGCGTGGCGCATGGTCTGCTCATCACTCGTGGGCGCATCGAGCCTTTTATCGTTACACTAGGGACCCTGGGCATCTATCGCGCGTATCTCACCTACTTTGCAGGCGGTGGCGCCATTACGCTCGACAATACCCTTTCGGATGTCTACAGCCCTGTCTACTACGGCACCTTGTTCGCGATCCCAATACCTGTCTGGGTGTTCGCTTTGGTGGCGGTGATCGGGGGGGTGATCCTCAATCGCACTGCTTACGGCCGTTATGTACAGGCCATAGGCTCGAACGAGCAGGTGGCTCGCTATGCCGCGGTGGATGTCGATCGGATTAAGGTAATTACCTATATGCTGCTGGGCATGTGCGTGGGCGTCGCTACACTACTGTACGTGCCACGGTTGGGTTCAGCTACGCCTAGCACGGGCTTGTTGTGGGAGTTGGAAGCTATTGCCGCTGTGATCGTCGGTGGAACGGCGTTGAAGGGTGGGCACGGCAGCATTACCGGCACTGTTGTCGGAGCGATTCTGCTGTCGGTTATTAGCAACATTCTCAACGTCACCAATATCATAAGCATCTACCTCAACGCGGCGGTGCAAGGTTTTGTGATTATCGTGGTCGCCTTCATGCAGCGCAGACGCAGGTGATCGTGCAAGTCCGAGATTTCCTCTCCAAGTTGGAGAATATATAATAATAAGCCCGAGACAACTCAGAGTATGAATACCCTCCCATCAATATCACGAAAGAAAGCAGCGGCAAAGTTCGAGGCGTTTTTTCACAGCGCATTCGCAGCCGTTCGGCCAATCATCAACGAGTCCGCCACCCACAAGTTGGCTGCTATAGCCACGGCCTTTTGGGTGTTTGGCGCCACCTCGAACGGGATCGCGGAGGAACCCGTCAACATGGGGGTAGCCATTCCGGCAGCTACTCATAGCTTCACCGCAGGTATCGTTTTTTGGGCTAATCAAGCTAAGAAAGATCTCGAAAAGGCACACCCTGAAATGAAGATCACACTCAAAACGGCTGGAAGCGCACCCGAGCAGGCGAACCAGCTGCAAGATCTTCTAACCGTGACTAAGATCAACACACTCGTCGTCTTCCCCTTCGAGTCCGCGTCGCTCACCAAGCCGGTGGCACAGCTTAAGAATAAAGGCGTCTACGTGACAGTGGTAGATCGCGGCCTTACAGACACCAGCGCGCAGGACGCCTACGTCGCAGGTGACAATACGGCCTTTGGCAAGATCGCTGCAGAGTATCTGGCGAAGGCTCTAAATGGCAAAGGCGACATCGTTGTTCTCCGCGGCATTCCCACGACGCTCGACAATGAGCGCATGGATGCCTTCAACTCTGTCATGAAGAACTATCCGGACATCAAGATTCTGGACGCCAGGCACGGCAACTGGAACCGCGACGATGCCTTTAAGGTTATGCAGGATTATCTGACGCGATTCAAGCATATCGACGCAGTCTGGGCCGCCGATGATGATATGGCTGTGGGGGTGCTCAAGGCCATCGAACAAGCCAAACGCGACGATATTATGATCGTTTTCGGAGGCGCCGGTGCCAAGGACGCAATCAAGACCCTGATTGACGGTAGCAATCCCCTGATCCAGGCGAATGTGTCCTATTCGCCGAAGTTCATGTACGACGCTATCAAGCTGACGGCGGAAGCGCGCCTGAAGGGGGAGAAACTGCAAGAAAAAGTCATCATCCCGTCTGTGCTGATCACGAAGGAAAACGCCAAGGATTTCTATTTTCCCGACTCGCCTTTCTGATTGCAGCCACCAGTCCACCAGTGGGGTCATGCGGTAGGATGGGAGCCTGTTCTTGAGACGAAGGCTTCGGCGCCTCACTGGCAGAAAGGCTGCTTCGAAGGCAATCGAGCAACGAATGGCTTCGCGCTGATGGAGCAGAAGGAGGGTTCCAGCTTTATCGCCACCGTTTTTTTCGGTTCTACGTGGACAAGAAATCAAACGAGAGAATCCGTGGTCAGGCTCAGAGTCTCCTGGTGCTGGTCACTTATGCCGTAGGTATGCTGGTTGGTGCACAGGTATCCGGAGGACAAAGTAGTAGAAGATGACCGAGAATGAAAATCTACATTCTGATTATTGATGATTAACCGCAAATTACGAATGGGAATGGTTGGCGGAGGTGTAGGCGCCTTTATAGGAGCCGTACACCGTTTAGCCGCTAACCTGGACGGACAAATTGAACTGGTCTGTGGTGCATTCAGCAGCAGTTTTGAAAAATCTAAAAAAACAGGAGAGGAGTTATTTCTGGACCCGGACCGGGTTTATGACACCTGGCAACAGATGATCGAAGAGGAAGCCAAGCTGCCGGAGGATGTCCGGATGGATTTCATTTCCATTGTGACTCCCAATCATCTACATGCGGGCCCGGCGGTAATGGCCCTGGAACATGGCTTTGCCGTGGTTTGTGATAAAGCCATTATGCCTGAATATGGAAGAAGCCAAATCCATACAGGCTAAAGCCAAAGAAACAGGCCTACCTTTTGCAGTGACGCACACTTACACCGGATACCCGATGGTAAAGCAGGCTCGGCAGATGGTCAAAAACGGTGAGCTGGGTGAGATCCGAAAGATCATGGTTGAATATCCGCAGGCATGGCTGACCGATAAGCTCGAAGATGAAGGCCAGAAGCAGGCCTCCTGGCGTGCCGACCCTGAGAAAGCAGGTAAGGCCGGGGCATATGGAGATATCGGTACTCACGCGGCAAATATGGCTGAATATGTGTCGCGACTGAATATCGTGAAAGTACTTGCCCAGCTAAACAGTATCGTGGAAGGCCGGGTGCTGGATGATGACGCCTCTGCACTGCTTGAATTTGAAGGCGGAGTACCCGGGGTGCTGGCATGTTCGCAAGTCTCTGCCGGGGAAGAAAATGGAATCAAGGTTCGGGTATATGGAACCAAGGGAGGTGTCGAATGGTGCCAGGAAGATGAAAACACGTTATTGGTCAAATGGCAGGGGCAGCCCAATGCAATCTATCGCACCGGGGCAGATAATGCCTATCTAAGCGAAGCGGCTTTAGCCAATACCAGAGTGCCGGCCGGACATCCTGAAGGTTATCTGGAAGCATTTGCAAATATCTACCGGAATTTTGCCATGTCCTTAAGGGCGCATCACAGTGGGGTAGATCATGATTTTGAGATCTATGATTATCCCGATATTGATGAAGGCGTGCACGGTATGGAACTGGTGGATGCCATGGTGGAATCCAGCCAAAACGGCAATGTATGGACTAAGGTGAATTATTAATTTTAAGGACTCAATGCAAAGCGGTCTTTCATGTAGCACAGCGCATTAAACCTTCAGCAGTGAATATGAAGACAATCAAAGGACCGGCAATCTTTTTTGCCCAATTTGTAGATGATCAAGAACCTTTTAATTCGCTGGATGGACTTTGTAAATGGGCCGCTGATCTGGGGTATAAGGGAGTTCAGATTCCGTCCAACGTGGACTTCATGATCGATCTGGATACGGCGGCAGAAAGTCAGGATTACTGCGATGAACTAAAGGGTAAGGTGAACTCTTACGGTCTGGAGATCACGGAATTATCCACCCATATCCAGGGACAACTTGTTGCCGTACATCCTGCGCACGACATCATGTTCGATGTGTTTGCCCCCAATAATATCAAAGGTAATTATAAAGCACGCACCGCGTGGGCCATTGATCAGGTCAAGAAGGGAGCGATTGCTAGTCGCCGGTTGGGCCTGAAATCACACGCCACTTTTTCCGGCTCTCTGTTATGGCCGGCAGTGCATCCATGGCCGCAACAGCCCAAAGGATTGGTCGATGAAGGTTTCAAAGAACTGGCCAAGCGCTGGAAGCCCATTTTGGATGTCTTTGAGGACAATGGGGTTGCTTGCTGTTATGAGGTACATCCGGTGGAGGATATCCATGACGGAGTTACGTTTGAACGTTTTCTTGAAGCAACGGATCATCATCCCGCCGTAAGTATCTTGTATGATCCCTCTCACTTTGTACTCCAGCAGCTGGATTACCTGGCTTATATCGATCACTACCATGAGTATATAAAGGTCTTTCATGTAAAAGATTCTGAGTTCAATCCTACGGGTAAAAAAGGAACCTTTGGTGGATACTGCGACTGGAGAGACCGGGCCGGGCGCTATCGTTCACCCGGTGACGGCCAGGTGGACTTCAAAGGGATCTTCACTAAGCTGACCGAATATGGTTTTGACGGATGGGCGGTGTTAGAGTGGGAATGTTGTGTGAAATCACCGGAGCAGGGTGCCCGGGAAGGAGCTCCTTTCATACGGGATCACATCATCGAAGCCACAGAAAAAGCGTTTGATGACTTTGCCGGTGGCGAGGCTGACGAGGCGCTTAACCGAAAGATATTGGGTCTGGACTAAAGATGAATAGGAGTGTTGCCCCTCGCCATCACATGGTAGAGCGCTCCCGAAAATGCGACACGCAAGAGTCTCGCCATGCATCCAATCTCCGCCCCAATGTCGTTCCGTCAAGTTTCAAGAGTTGATTCCTCTTGCTTCAATGACTCCTCTTGCTTCAAGGATGTACGTCTTCCACCGCCTGTTCAAGTTCTATCTGGCGGACTGGTCGATTGCTTCAGCCACGGGGCTTTTTAACCTAAAAGATTTCGACTGGGATCGCGAGGCTCTGTAGGTCGCAGGCGTTACGCCGGCGCAATTGTCCACTCTTGTACCGACAACCCATCAAGTGCAGGGGCTCGATCTGGAGGTGGCGGCAACCATGGAACTCGCCCCGGAGACGCCCTTTGTGGTCGGCGCCCATGATGGCGTGCTGTCCAATCTGGGTGTCAACGCCATCGCACCCGGCGTCGTGGCGGCCCGAGCGACCAGGCGTACCCTCAACTTTCAATATACCTGCATGTCCTAAAATAAAGCGACATGCCGTCCAATACCTGTTAGCAATCATATGGAAAGAGAACCAAGATGACCGAAACAGAAAAGATGCGCAGAGGTCTGATATATGATCCTGCGGACAAAGACATCATGTCGGAGCAGGTTAGCTCTCTCGACAATCTATACGAGTACAACAACACCCGCCCGTCGGAGCAGAAACGGCGGGAGGAATTGCTGAACGAATTATTCGCAGAGGCAGGCTTCAATTGTTACATACAGCCCCCGTTTCATGCGAATTGGGGAGGCAAGAATGTGTTCTTAGTTAAGGTAATAGTGTGTACGCGAACTCTAACCTCACCTTAGTAGATGACGGGGAGATATATATTGGAAATTACGTGATGTTTGGTCCTAATGTAGTAGTGGCAACAGCATCACATCCTATTGAAACCGAACAGCGTCGAAAAGCTTATCAATTCAATATTCCAGTTCGAAATCAATGACAATGTTTGGATTGGAGCAGGCGCGAATATTCTTCCTGGCGTTACAATCGGCGAAAACTCTGTTATCGGAGCCGGCAGTGTTGTCACAAAGATATTTCGAAGAACGTGGTTGCAGTTGGGAATCCGTGTAAAGTCATTCGGGAAATCGGAGAACGAGACAGGGTTAATTATTACAAGAACAAGAAAATTGACCGGTGCTGATCAGGTCCATTGGTGGTGCGCTCTGAGGCTGTGCTCCGACATCCAATTAATGTGCGGCGCGGAGAATGACGAAGAGCGCAAGTCCGCGCGCGGTTTGCTCGATTCGATGCAGAGGGTGGAGGTCACGGCGGAAGTCGCCGAAAAGGCGGTGGAGGAACGGATTTCCGGGAAGCTGAAGGTGCCGGATGCAATCATTTTGGCGAGCGCGGATGTCGAAGGATTCATCCTCGTCACGCGCAACACGAAAGATTTTGCAGCCGATGATCCGAGAGTGCGCATTCCGTATTCAGTGTAACGCTAACTAGAAATGAGCCGAAGTAAAGGTTCAGCCCGAGTAGTACAGCGTGATGCCCATGCGCTTCACCTCGTAGGGAAATGAGTTCGCCTTGCCGACGGCTACCAACGGCTAATCTAGTGCATATTGGCGGAAGTTTTGAGCAAGATCCGAACAGGCCGAGCAAGAGAGCGTGCGACGCCTGACTCGGTTCCGAGTAAGCTCACTTACCCAACAAAGGCGAGCCCTTCAAAAACGCCCATGAGCAGGTGTCGCGTAAGAGCGTGGCCGATCTTGTGGTTAAACTCGCAATGACGCCGGGATTTCAGTTCCGCAGCAGTCTGGGCGTCCACAAGGCCTCGTAACTTCCGCCGTGAGGGAGCTCGAACAGATCCTCGTTCTCT
>CAWDWA010000012.1:0-9835 GCA_963805815.1 uncultured Verrucomicrobiae bacterium | reverse complement strand
AAGAGCCTCGTATTTAGCTTCTTTTGTCTCCGTAATCATTTCACAGCCATCCCGCTATGGGATGGCTGTGTTCTTTTCCTGTTTTGGTTAGCTTCGGTTTCATGAGACTTGCGGAAGCCAGTCCGCTAACCATATGTTGCATACGTTGGGAAGGCTCCGCCAGCTCTCTGCACTAGACTAGATGCCTATCAACTCTTGAGCCTTGACGAAACGTCGGGGCAGAACACCTTGAGCATAGCGAGCCCCTCTGCGTGTCGAATTATCGGGCAGCACTCTAGCATTTGATAGCGAAGGGCAATAAGGCAGCCACCCTGCTGTTGCTTCGCGGTGAATCCATGCTCGTCCAATGGCGCAGGGTGGATGTCGCGAGGAAACTCGGCTACAGCGCCATCGCGCCGCCGCGGCGTTTGCATGTCCAGGCCCGGAACACAAAATGGAGAGGTGGAGATAGAACTATGCATCACGTTTCAAAAGTTGACCCCGTATCTATTATTTATATGTGTCGTAACGCCGGATGAAGTTTGCCGCCTCCACGAATGCCCAGGTCAGGTGAAGACCAACGAGCGTAAGGTGCGAAGTGCGCAGCCGTCGCCCATGAACTTCCCCCGATTTTGTGGACAGGGGCTGACTGGAAATGCTGGCGAAGGAGCCGAAGGTGATGGGCAAACGAATGAACATCTCGCTGGTTTGACCCCATTCTCGCTCACAGTTTGAAAGGTTAAACGATTGATTGTGCTGAAAAACCCCGTCTTTCACCTTTTGCGAAAAATTGGGTGCGGATTATGAGTAACTTACAAAAGTCATTTTTCAAAAAAAGGGGTTCTTCAGCAGAATCAACGATTTAGACTTGACCCCCTTGGGTACATGATAGGACAAAAATGTGCATGTAACTTTTCTTCTGATGCCGAGGCAGTTAGGAGGAGTTGAAAGGAGCTAAGTAATATTTCCTAGGACAAAAATGTCCATGTGGCTTTTCTTCTGATGTTGAGGCAGTTAGGAGGAGTTGAGAGGAGCTAGGAAATGAATTCCTAGGACAAATTTGTCCCTGTTTTGGATTCGGGTAGCGGCGCCACTTGAGGAAAAGCGCTTTTTCGACTGAGAAGAACAGAAAGCGGAGAGGAATTCTGTTCGCAGAATCTATTGTACCTAGCACGCTGGCATTCTGTATGCTAACGGCGTGAACCAATTAATATGTCAAACTAATATGTCAAACGAATACCTTGACGATCTCGCGTCCGGAGTCACGCGATTGCCACGCCGGGACTTGCCGCATGCACTTCCAAGGTCGCTTCCAAAGGGCCTCGCGCCGGGGTGGACCGGGCCAGAAGAGGGATGGCCACCGCGTTTACGCGGTGTGACCGATCTTCAGCTTTTCGATTTACGTGGCGCTGAGTCTGGCTTCACCGAAGAGGAAGTCGCTCATAGAGAGGAGATCCTGCAAATTGCACTTAACGACCCACGAGTTCGGACGGAGTTGGGTGACAGGTTTGTTCACGTCGACACCGATGAGATGGAGCTGCCGAAGGGGAAAGACAGCCCGATTCTCAATGCAATCCCTATGCGCCTCACTTTCTATAGCCATTCGCACAACGTCGCCGTCCAGGTGACCGTTGCCGGCTGCACTGTTAACGACGTGATGAGGAAGCCTGGCTACCAGCCTCCCGAAGCGGAAGACGAAATTCGACGCGCTATCGACATCGCCCGCAGCGACTCAAAGCTTGCTGACTCGGTGCTCGAACTCGAGGCAAATGCAATCCTCGCAGCCCCCGATCCAGATCACATATTCACGAACCCTCGTGTTCTTTATGTCCATTTTTCGAGAAGCGATGAATACCTGCCACGAGTTGGCGTGGCCGTCGATCTAATCAACGAACGCGTAATATCGATCCGCCACTGTGGCAGCAAGCAAGAAGGAGAATCTCGCGATGGCACATCCGATATCGTGGAATGAGTGGTCTTTCGAATGGGAAGTCAAGGACAAAGCCGGGCTTGGGCTCCGCAAAATCAGATATAAGGGCACTAACTACATTTACAAGGCGAGTCTACCGGTTATTCGGGTCAAGTCCAAGAACGATGATTGTGGCCCCTACAACGACCGCATCAAGCCTTCAAACCTAGCGAAATTCACAGATTGCAATAATCAAAAGGTTTGCGCTAAGACCTTCAGTTGGGACGGAACTCAATGGCTGGATATTCGAGTGGGTGCGCACATCGGGGCATACCGTATTCAGCAGGCTTGGCAATTGAGCCGCGATGGCCGCATCGCGGCGCGTGTTTGGAGCCGCGGTGTGTCGTGCGACACAGATCATGTTCACCATCCGTATTGGCGAATCGATTTCGACGTCAACGGTCACGACCGTAATGAACTTTGGCGCCAAGACGGCGCGTCGTGGGTTGTTTATACCCGCGAAAAGGAAGATGACAAGAAGCCGGGGCGCCGGTGGTTGGTCCGTAACAGCGAAACCGGACACGCGGTCTGGATCATTCCAGGACAATATGATGGAAAGGCAGACTGGTTCTCCAGAGATGACCTCGCGGTGCGCCGGTATCATAGTTCCGAGGACGAACCGTGGCCGTTTGGCTGCTACGAAGATTTGGGCTATGACAATGATGAGAACGTGCGCGACACCGACATCGTCGTTTGGTACATTGCTCATCTGTTTCATGAAGCGCACGACGAGGAGAAGGGAAGCCTCGGAGAATGGGTTCACGGCGGCCCGGTATTGGAGATAGTGCCTTCGCAGTTGAGGGCAGTTGGGATTTGCCGGTCGGGCGATTGGGCTAACCGCTACGTCATCATGCCGGATTTGGCTAGTTTTACGGCGGAGACCCAAAAGCTGTTTGATGAACAAGGTCTACGCATGATTCACCTAGACACCTTCATCAAGGACGGTAAGACGCACTGGGCGGGAATCTGTCGATCCGGCGATTGGGC
Organism: uncultured Verrucomicrobiae bacterium; assembly: GCA_963805815.1. Lineage (GTDB taxonomy): Bacteria > Verrucomicrobiota > Verrucomicrobiia > Chthoniobacterales > Chthoniobacteraceae > CAWDWA01. The sequence continues at coordinate 6,900 of CAWDWA010000012.1, read as the reverse complement.
AAGCCGCTTCTTGGCGGGGATGGATTGGTCGAGCTTTAGCGCAAAGGCACAAGAACTGTTTGATGATCAAGGTCTTCGCCTGATCTGTGTTGCGCCCTATATCGAAGGCGGTGAGCTGAAGTGGGCGGGAATGTGTCGGTCGGGTAACTGGGCAAGCCGTTTCTTGGCATGGTTAGAATGGCCCGCCTTTGCGGCGAAGGTTCAAGAACTATTCAATCGGCAAGGCCTTCGGCCGATCGATGTCAGGACCTATCGCCACAATGGGAAACGATATTGGACCGGGATCTGTCGTTCAGGGGACTGGGGGTGCACCCTCATTGGACCTCGAAGTTGGTCAGACTTTAGTACCCAAGGCTCAGCAGCTGTTTGACGATAAGGGTCGACGCTTGATCAAGGTCGAGACGTTCGTCGAGAGCGGCCAGCGAAAATGGGTGGGTATCGCACAGGACGGGAACTGGGCGAGTCGTTTTGTATCGCCTCGGTCGCTGTCCGAGTTTGACACGAAGGTCCAGCAGCTCTTCGACGAGGACAGTCTCCGCCTAATAGATGTCAAGATCTTTGAAGAGTTTTAGAGCCCAAGGCCCCGCCGGAGACATGCCCGAGGCATAACGCGGGCGAGCAGCGAGAATCAGCTTTCAGACTTTTCCTGGTAGGGACGGGGAGTAGCATCCCCGTCCCTACCCCAATAATCAACTCTCGTATCTCGAGGACAACCTCGTCGTCGGGATCGGCGGGCGCTCCCCGCATCCGGCGAGCGATCTCTCACGCGGCAGTAGACTTCGCGGCGGGAGTGGGCGAGGGTCACGTCTCTTGATTGATTGTGCTGAAAAACCCCCGTCTTTCACCTTTTTCGAAGAATTTGGTGCTAAGTATGAGTAACTTACAAAAGTCATTGTTCAAAAAAAGGGGTTCTTCAGCAGAATCTTGATTTATGCATTTGCAGTAATCGTTCCATTCGCGCTGCAGTTTGAGATCGCCCTCCATTCGCTTGCGGATTCAATACAGTGCGTTGGACACCGTTCCGTAGTCCACCTCCACCTCACGCCCCAGTTCCCGGAGTGTCTTTCTTCCAAATTGTCGGGCGGCCAACAAAACCAGATCGCGACCCGGGTCACCATTCCGGTCGCGAATCGCCTCCCATGGTTCTGCGCGCCGCTGGCAATAGCAATGTCTCAGTTTGCTGCGCCGTACGCTCCTCGGCGAGCTCAAGCTTCAAATGCTCATTTCAAGAGACCTGACCCATGCTGCGCCCTACGTTCGTCATTGACAGAGAAAGTCGGATCGTCAGCAAGCATGTCGGTTTCGCGGAAAAGGCAGTTTTCGAGCGCGAGGTCAAAGCGCTGCTGGTAAGGGCAGCATTCAAACGAAAAAGGGGTATGAATCTGGAGATGATCTCCGGGTGCGTGGTCGAAAGCCGGGTTTCACCTTGCATCGACTGTTTGAGCGGTGTGGTGATGAGAATTTGATGCTGCGACTCGGCCTGGATAGTGGCGGCGACGTTGTAGCAGACCGAGTTGTAGTAGCATCGGTGAACGAGATGGTCGAAAAGACCGCCACACCGCACGCGCCGTGGAATCTGGTGCCTTCGGTGTGCAAACAGTATGTGCGCATCAGGACGCTCGATATCCCGATCGACCGGGTGAGAAAGGCGGTGAAAGGAAACTTCGTCGCGGAACTTAAAACCGGCAGCGGCACGTGCCGGCGAATCTCAGCCACCCGATTCGGGCAACTCACTTTCTCTCGTTTCATCAAGTTCGTACCTGAGCGTCGTTTCGAGCGTCTTCTCGAACGCGGCCATTCCTCGGGGCGTGAACTCATATTTGATGAATCGCATGTGGCGCAAATCGAATGGCACATCCTCGAGAATCTGTGTGATTAGGATAACCGGTTTGCCAATCGTATGCGCAACACCGATCTCGTAGAAGACATTCGGGTTGCGTCCGGTGCAGTCGGCCACGAGAATTCGAGCGCCCGCGATTGCGGTCCAAATCTCCGCCATGACCGATCCGGTGGCAAAGCAGTCGTCTCCACGTTGGACCGTCCTGCCCATTCGGGCCACGACCGGCGCCAAATGATCCTCGTAGATCGGCCTCAACTCCGGTGAGAAGGGCATCAGAATAAAAACATCCGAAGGTTGTTGTTGTTCCGTGGCTTTTCCAAAAATCGGGCGAACGATCGACGAGCCGGGCGGACCAAGAGAAGCAACCGTACTCAGGCTGATACCCAGCGCATTTTGCAAGTCGTAACATGTCTGCGTCACTTGAAGGGGATCATTGATCTCATCCACGCCTTCAGCGTTGAACGACAGCGCGCCCATAATCCCGAACGGAGCGTGAGGCTGGGTTTTGTACTCGACCAGATTCTGCGAGAAAAGCCTCACGAGTATCGCGGCAAGTTGCATGACATCGGAAGTCGGCGTATTTCCGAAGAAATGAAGGCACAGGTCCTTCCAAGTGGGGCAAATCCCATCTCTGATAAGGCGCAGAACGTATGCGCCGCTGTAATCTCGGACGTTTCTCATCGGTTCTGGCTCATCAATATCCCCGTCGCCACCCGGCTCGTCGAGCTCTACTGAAGGCGGACCGCCAGAAGGCCTCCTTGTGACATGGCTTTATTCGTGCCAACCGCCCGCGGGCCCAAGAACGCGGGCATCTGGGGCAGGCCGTCGAAAAGTAAACGGAGCTCATTAAAGAGTTTGCCGACTCGCTCGTCAACGCCATCGATCAAACAACATCCGAAGACCGATCCGGGCGGAATCTGCATATGCCGCAAGCGACTGTGCGCCTTACAGATATTTTTCGGGCGAATTTGATCATTCTCCTCGGGCTCGTAACCATTCTGGCTTTGGGATCGGAATCCACTTTGAAGCCGGACTAACGTGTATCCTTCTGCCGCTGGTTCTTTTCATTGCTGCTGCCATCGCATCGCGGTACAACTGCGATTTGACACCGTTCGATTTACAAAAAAGGAGCTAGCCTAACTTCCCCCTGAATTTTTTCTAAGTGCCTCAAAATCAACAAAACGATACCGGGATGTAGCAAGTAATATTTCGCGGTTTGTTGTTCTTTTGTGTTTCGGTGTCATATTTATTCATTTAGATTGGTAGCAAGTGTTCGTTCAGGCCACCAAATCCCGTCGCAACGGCAAAACCTATGTCACCTTCCTGGTTCGCGAGTCCTTTCGCACTCTCAAAGGCCCGCGCTCACGCACCGTCTGTAACATCTCCAAATTGCCTCCCGAGTTGCGGCAGCTCGTCGCGGATTCCCTCTCCGGGCGCACCTTCATTGAAACAGAAGCCCTCGAACTCGAGCGCACCCTGGATTTCGGCGGTCTGGCCGTTCTCGTCGAGGCCTGGAAAGCCATGGGGCTGGATCAACTCCTTGAGGGGATCGGCACCGTGCGGGAGCGCTCTCTCATCAAAGCAATGGTCTTCTCACGCTTGCTTTTTCCCTGCGCCAAGCTTGCTCTCAAAGAGCAGGCCCGCGGAACCCTCCTGGCATCGGCCTGTGGCTTGCCATGCGGCGAGGAGTTTGACGAGGACGATCTCTACGAGGCCATGGACGCCCTCACCGGCCACTGGTGTGCTCTGGAAAAAGGCCTCGCTGCCGGAGCCTTTACTGAGCCGGTCAGCCTGGTGCTCTACGATCTGACCAGCGTTTACTTTGAGGGTGCCGGCCCGGACCATTTTGCCCGTTACGGACACAGCCGCGACCACCGTGGCGACCGTCCCCAGATCATCCTTGCCGTGGCCACCGACACCGCCGGAACGCCCCTCCACCTCTCGGTGTTGCGCGGCAACCGCGCCGATACTTCCACGCTGCAAAGCTTCCTGAAAATCCTCCAGCGCCGCTTCGCAATCGCCGAGGCGGTGTTTGTGTTCGACGGGGGCATGAGCAGCAGAATTAACCTCGAAGTACTCGAAGCTGAGGGGATCAGCTTTGTCACCAGGCTCTCCAACGCCACTCTTGAAGCGCTGCTCAAAGAACTGCCGCAGGATCAGCAGCTCGAACTCAGCGACTCCACTCGCCTTCTGGAAATTGAGCACGAAGGCAAGCGCTACGTGATTGCCGGAGGCCCGTGGCGCAAGGAGGGCGACCGGCAGCGACGCGAAGCCCGTATCAGCAAAGCGGAGGCCGCATTGAGCAAAATCGCTCGCGTCAAACGGCGCAAACCCGACGCGCAGAAGATCGCCAGCCAGGCGGGGCGAGCCCTGCAGCGTCTCAAGGCCCACAAATACTTCACCTACCGCGTCGATGAGTCCGGCATCCTGCGCTGGGAACGCAAAGCCGGGGTGATTGCCGCCGAGAGTGCCCACGATGGCTGGTATCTTCTCCACACCAATCTTACTCCCGCGAAAGCTGATGCCCCCGTTGTCCAGCGCCACTACAAAAATCTGCTCGAAGTCGAAGAAGCCTTCTGCGAATTCAAAAGCTACCTGCAGGTGCGCCCCGTCTTCCACTACAAACCCGAACGCGTCCTCAATCACATTCGCATCTGCTTTCTGGCCTATTGGATCAGCGCGCGCCTGGCTCGCCAGTGGCGCACGAGGGGAGAAATCGGGGAAGTCACACGCATTCTGCGCCAACTCCAAAGCATCCGTCTCGGTTACATCTCGGTCGCAAAGCACGGCCGTCCGCTTCTGGCCCGCCTCACGAGGGTGCCTGCCGAACTGAACGCCCTGTTAGCCAAACTCGACCTCCTCCATCTCTTCGCGGCCCCGCCAACGTGGGCCGAAATTCCCGACACAGCCCAGTTGTAGCCCGAAAAAATTCGGACGCCCTGAGTTTATCAGTGATTCCGGCCTTTTCAGGGGGAAGTTAGGCTAGCCGATCGATGCCCTACATCAGCCAGGAACGTCGCGATGCGATTCTTTCGGGTGCTGACCCGAAAGACGCAGGAGAGTTGAAATTCGCAATTACGATTCTGGTGGACAAGTTCCTTCAGAACAAAGGGGGACTTCGATATGCACACATCAACGAAGTCGTTGGAGCCATGGAATGCGCCAAACTGGAATTGTACAGGAGATTAGCAGTTTCTTACGAAGATCAGAAGTTTGTGGAAGCGGGCGACGTATATCAAAGCAATTTGGTTGAGACAGTTTCCAGCAAGCAATCATCTGGATAACAAGCGAAACGTTTTGGGCAGTCGCTCACACTGGAATTTGATCACAATGAAACGAACGAAAAACGCTCTCGTTGCGGTCAATCTGGTTCCTTCCGCTGCTCCCCACCCCGCCTCGCGGCGACGCGGTTACTTCAGGTTCTCATCAGCCCTACGGTAGCCAATGGCCGAGGTCTCTCACCCCAGAAGAGTGCGCAGCTCCGCAGCGCACGAGGGCGCTGCGCCGTCAGCGCCGACACGCACCGTCAGCTACCAGTACGACGCTCTATGGTGCTTGGGCTTTGTCGGGGTCAACTCTTGAAAGTTGACGAAACGTCGGGGCAGAACACCTTGAGCATAGCGAGCCCCTTGCGTGTCGAATTATCGGGAGCACTCTAGCATTTGATAGCGAAGGGCAATAAGGCAGCCACCCTGCTGTTGCTTCGCGGTGAATCCATGCTCGTCCAATGGCGCAGGGTGGTCGCGAGGAAACTCGGCTACAGCGCCATCGCGCCGCCGCGGCGTTTGGAGGGCCGTAGCCGTTCACGGGGTAGTTTGAAAATGGTGAAGAAAAAGCTGGAGTCTCGATTTCGCTGGGTTTACGAGTGGGGGCGATGGACAAGGAGATCATCGTTCGCGGACGCAGGGATTGGAGCGGCGGAAGTCGCGTTCATCCGGGGGCTGATTTCGAGAGTGGGGGCTCAGGGGCGTACGCATGTCTCGAGGGTTCTGTGCCGGCGGTGGGAGTGGCGTCAGGCCAACGGGAGCTACCGGGAGATTGCCTGCCGGGACTTGTTGCGGCAGCTCGATCGCAAGGGTCTGATCGTGCTGCCGGCGATGCGCAAGCCGGCGCGGCGGCCCGGATGTACCAACACCGTGGCGCCCCTGCCGCCGATGGACACCGCGAATCTGGAAGCACCGCTTTCGCGCCTCCGCCCGCAGGTCCGTGTCGAGCTGGTCAAAGGCAACGCAGGGGAGCGGCTCCACAACAGTTTGGTGGCCCGCTATCACTATCTGGGATACCGTCAACCCACAGGGGCCGCGCTCAAGTATCTTTGCTATTGCGGCGAGCGCGTTGTCGCCGCCCTGGGCTTCGGTCCGGCGGCATGGAAGGTGGCCTGCCGGGACGCTTTTATCGGCTGGGAACCCGCCGTCCGTGAAGCCAATCTGCCCGGAGTCGTCAACAACGACCGCTTTGTGATTCTGCCCTGGGTTCGGGTGCCGCATCTGGCTTCCTTCCTTCTGGGGCATTGTCTGCGGCGGCTGCGGCGCGACTGGATGGCACACTATGCCACGCCTATCGTGCTGGCGGAGACGTTCGTCGAGCGTGAGCGTTTTGCAGGCACCTGCTACCGCGCGGCCAACTGGCGCCGGCTCGGAGAGACACGCGGACGCGGCCGTAACGACCGCACGCACCGCAACGCCGAACCGGTGCGCGATGTGCTGGTTTATCCGCTGTGTCGGCGCTTCCGGGAGCGCCTTTGCCAGAGCAAGGCGATGCCGCGGAGCCGCGGCGATGGGGTGCCCGGAGCTCAGCCATGATCGCCGGCGCTTTGCTTTGCGAGTCCTGCGCGCGGCTGCGCGAGGAGAACACGATCCTCGTCGCCAGCCAGGCGCAGTTGCGCGAAGAGCTGGCCGTGTCCCAGCGACGGATCGACTCGCTCGAAGCCCGGATCGCGGCACTGAGCAAGAACTCGCGAAACTCCTCCAAGCCTCCTTCCAGCGATATCGTCAAGCCCGGGCCCAGCGCTCGCAAGGAAGCCGGGCGCAAGATCGGCGGGCAGCCCGGCCACCGGCTAA
>CAWDWA010000011.1:0-67067 GCA_963805815.1 uncultured Verrucomicrobiae bacterium | reverse complement strand
CCCAAAATAAGCGAAAAAAAAGCTTGAAGCCCGGCGACCGCGATTCGGTCGGCATTTCAGGACGCTATATCAGCTTATTTATTAGAACAGCTAATCGATGGCGCATTGTTACTAAATAATCACACTTCTCGGCCTGCTCGTTGTTGGCTTCATTGTGCTATCGCGTGGATTGGTGAGCGACCTGTACATAGTACGCCTGCGTGAAGTGCATGATCAGCGCTATTCTTTCCTTGCCAGGTTTTCTTTCAGGTAATACGAAGCCCTCGCAGGTGCTCCCATGCAGCAAAGAGTTCCTTCAACCAGACGTTGTAGTTCATGATGCGGTAGATGATCCGCCGACCCGTGCGAACGATCTGCGTGGGTAGCAGAATGATTGAGTGCAAAAACCGCCGGAACTCCATCTTGACCAACTCCATTCCCCGTTCCTTGTTGGGCATCAGCAACCCAAACCATGCCTTCAGATTCCATGCCAGGGAAGTCATGACCATATAGGCCCAATTGCTAAGCAAATCGTCCACCGGCATACGCATAGCGTTCACTCCGTTCTTTAACTGCTCAATCACGTTCTCCTGATTGCAGCGTCCGTTGGCCAGACTCACGATTTCCGGCGGGGTGTAGTCGACGCGGTTGGTGATATAGAAGAAGTACCGTTCATCGTCGAAGAGCACTTGCTCGCCTTTCTTCACGCTGATGTTCTTACGTACGATGATCAGGCGGTAAGACCGCGAGCATTTATTCGGCTGATAGTCTATTTCGGCCACGCTCTCCCCCGTGAGCACCTTGTTCTCATACCCCTTGAAACGTACGATGCTCTCCTTGACCCGTTCACTCTTGCGTCGCGGGCGCGTGGCAATCTCATAGCGCGGCAGTCGCTCCAACGGCGTCCATGCCTCTTGCGGCAAGGCTTCGGCCAGTCCGACCACCTTCGGGTGCGCGTCCATACCGAAGAGGAACTGGACGCCTTCTTTATCCCATCGATCCAGCTCGCCAGTCAGTGTGAAGTCCGTGTCGCCGCGCAATGTAATCTTTCCGGCATGAGGGCGCACCAACTCGATGGCCCGATCGATCCACGGCACGCACCCCTCATGACTGACGACATTCCCGGGGCGGTTGACCAGATAGAGCACTTCATTGGTATTAGCCAGTGAGACTGTCAACGGCGCATACCCCCAAATGCCTTTGTAGGAAAGAGACATCCCGCCTTTGCATTCGCCGAGCGTCGGCGCGATGGTGCCGTCGGTATCTATAAAAGCCTCTGCCATGAACTGCCCGGGCTGCTGCTCCCACACCCGCCGGCGCACCGTGTTGGTTATCTCCATGAGATTGACGATGTCCTCCTCAGCAAAGCGGCGCGTAAAGTCACCGCTCGTTGTCGGGTCGGGAATGCGCTGGGCACCCAGGCCGTCAAGGAAGGCTTCATCATTGCGACGAAGCTCGATGTCTTCGAGCCGCACGCCCTCGAGCAGCGCGTTGTAAGTCAGGTTGAGCACATGATCGCTCTCGTGGTAGGGAAGGTGTTTCTTAAGAAGATGCAGTCGCGAGTCAATCTCCTCGCGGAGGCCCAGCTTGTTAACCATCAGATGAATCGCTCCGATTCCTCCGCAGTTGATCGCCCGGCTCTTCTCGGCCATCTCATAGTGGATGTTGCGGGCGGTTATGATAGGCTCCGCCTGATTGCTCCACCCACGCTTCGCGTCGAGACGGCGTTGAATTCGGCGCTTGCGATTACGCAGGATCTTCGGATATGTTCTTTTCACTCGAAATGACCTTTCTCTTTGGATGGTTTTGGTTTTAGCACCGCCATCAAACCAAGGATTCAAGGGCATTTCGAGTTTTTTATGGCAATGAATTTATCCCCATCACGCTTGTTCAGGGGCTAGCGGACATGAACTGGATTACTATGACCCCATCACAGCCGCGTGAGTGCCGCTTACAGCGCGTCGCTCACCTTGGTCGTTCGGCAAAAATGAAATAAAATGAAAAAGAAGATTCCAAAGTTATGGAGAGTATTGGCAGCTAGACCGTCACTCGAAAAGGTTAATCTGCTAATGTTCGATTGTGCATTACGCGGACTTGGTATATTGAATTATGAAAATGACAAGATATCCGGAGAAAGAAACTTTATAGAGAAGATTCTTCCACTCTACACGAATGGAGCCACTCCTCTTTTCGTTGACGTCGGTGCAAACTGTGGAAGCTACACACTTCTACTAAAAGAATTTCATCCTAATGCTTCATTGTTAGCTTTTGAACCTAATCCAATAACTTACAGAACCCTGGAAAATAAATTTGCTAACTCTAATGTGGCAATAGTTAACAAAGGTCTTGGAAGCAAAGAATCGGTGGTTAAGTTTTATGATAGAAAAGATTATGATGGATCTTCACAACACGGATCTTTGTATAGAGAGGTGATTGAGGATATCCACAAAGTGGATGCAGTGGAAATGGAAGTGGGTATCACTACTTTCGATGAATATGCGAAAGAAAATGAAATACGAAAAGTCACACTTCTAAAAATAGACACAGAAGGTCATGAACTCGAGGTCGTGAGGGGTGCATGTAATGCTCTGGGAAATGAGCAAATTGATTTGCTGCATATTGAATTTAACGAAATGAACATAATAAGCCGAGTCTTTTTCAGAGATATAGCAAGGGCGCTGTCTAATTATATACCATATCGCTTATTGCCAAGCGGGGTGATAAGATTAAAACAATCTCCATTGCTAACGGAGTTGTTTGCTTACCAGAATATTGTTTTCGTCCACAAACGGTTCAAGCCGAACAAGGCGATGGAGCCAACCGCTAATCGCGGCGGCTCATCTTGACGTTCGGCAGAAAAAAATCAGCGTTGCTGCTCCTGAGCATCCGGAATAGTATTTCATCATGACGCTTAAGGCGGTGATCCACGAGGCAGAAGAGGGCGGCTTTTGGGCCGAGGTTCCGGCGCTTCCGGGTTGCTTCACGCAGGGGGAGACGATGGAGGAACTGCAACAAAACCTCAGAGAGGCCATTCAAGGGTGGCTGCTCGCTGCGGAACCCGAAGATGTCTTGCCGGCATCCAAGGTGGTCGAGGTCGCTGTGTGAAGGCGGTCATCGGCAAGAGGCTCGCTCAACTCGCAGCTAAGAACGGATCGCAGCTCGCCCGGGTTCAGGGAAATCACCACATCTTCAAGAAGGCGGACCGGAAGGAGCGCCTCGTCATTCCGATCCACGGCAACCAGACCTTGAAAAGTGGACTACAGCGCAGATGAAGCTGATTCCTGTCTCGGAGGATGACCTATGAAGCCGGATGCACGCGAGGGCTTACCGCCGCGCGTGATCCGCGACGTTCGGTCAAAAAGGCGACCTGACATCGCCGCCGAGTTCCTCCAGACTCTTGTGGCGTGACCGCGAAACAGTTCTACGATTGGCAGACATCGGGGGGCACCGACGACGTGATGCGTCTTGTGGCATGCCTCGAAAGGAACGATATTCCTTGGTGTGCGATTGGTGGGGTCGCTGTCAACCATTGGGCGGCGGAACCGATGGTCACGCAAGATGTGGACTTCGTGGTCGCAGCGGGAGACATCGAGCGGGCAATAGCCGCTCTGTGCGATGCCGGCTTTCAGGCGAAGCGACATCAATGGTCGGTGAATCTCACCGGCGGATCGAGAGTCACCATCCAAATGAGCACGGAAGGTGTTTACCTCGATTTCCCTATGCGATCCGTCGCCGCCGATGTGCACGGCATCCTGCTTAGAGTCGCATCGCTCGAAGACACGCTGCAAGGGAAAATCCTGGCATGGCGCGATACAGCGAGACGGCAGAGCAAGCGGATCAAGGATCTCGCCGACATCGCCCGACTCGTCGAGTCGCACCCCGCGCTTTGGCACAAACTGCCTGATGAACTCCGAACGCAGATCGAGAATCCCGAGAAACAAAAATAGACCGAACCAGCCCGAGCAGCGAAGGGCTACCGCCGTCGCTGACGGGCCCCGATGGGCTATGAAATTTGACAGCGATCACGATTGAATGGGACAAATATCCTCCTTGTTCGTCCGCAAAGTCATTAATGAAGTCGATGCTGGGATCGACAAGGATCTTGTTCATCGGCTTGCGAGTTTCCTATAGCCTTCCTCCCCCGGTCGATTACCCTCCCGGAGTTGGCTTCGAGTGGTAGTTTCAATCATGTTTCCATGTTCAGGTTCTCTTACAGTGGACTCTCACCCCATTTACAACGCGCCCATGCTGGGCGCACACAAGGCGAGTGAGGTAACGGCTTTCAGCCGCACCTCCTCTTGACGTTCGGTAAAAATAATCTCATGCCAAAAGAGACACTGATAGACGCAGACTCTCTGCATTGGAGAGAGTCCAATTTGATGAGAATCCCCAATGCAGACTTCCTGGAAAGAACAGGAAGCGAAGCCATGGGCGCTCGCATTTGGCGCCTCCCACCTAAAAGCGCCAACACCCACCATCGCCACATTTCTTCAGAAGAGTTTTATTTCGTTTTGGAGGGCATTGGTCGAATTCGTGTAGATGGGGAGACTTACACGATCGAGAAACATGAGGGAATTCACGTTTGGCCGGAGCAAATGCGGCAGGTGTTCAATGACACCGAAGATGATGTCACTTGGATGATTGTCGGAGCACCAGACAATGAAGTGCCACAAGGACAGAAACCAGACCTATCCAAATTCTATCCATCTGACCCAAAGGAGCTTCCACCAGAATTAGATGGCGTCGAGTGGCCTCCAAACAAAAATACCGAACAAGACGGCGCTGGCCAACCCGCTACCGCCGCAGATTCGAAGCCTGAGGGTAAAGAGAAACCTAAACCTGAGTCGGAGGGGCGCTCCCGGTAGCGGGTGGCAGGCCTATGACGTTCGACGGACCCATCGATGCCGTGCTCGATACTTGTTAGGCTCCGAATCCTCTAGAGACGCCATGAACCAACCCAGACCGAGTCCCGCTGAGACATATGAACAGCATTTTGTGCCGGCGATGTTTTTGCCATGGGCCAACATCCTGCTCAGTCACGCTACCCTTAGGCCCGGGGAACGGTTACTCGACTTGGCATGCGGTACTGGCGTCGTCGCGCGCCAGGCAGCGCCATTGGTCGGCGTGAACGGGCAGGTCGCTGCAATCGATGTCAATCCAGAGATGGTTGCTGTGGGACGCTCTCTCCCCGCACCGCCTGGTGCAAGCATTGCCTGGCATGATGGCGACGCCGCGTCTCTGCCCTTCGCAGATTCTGCCTTTGACGTTGTTCTCTGCCAGCACGCCCTGCCGTTCTTTCCCGATCGGGTGGCTGCAACGCGAGAAATGCATCGCGTGCTCGACTCAGGAGCGCGAGCGCTGGCGATAGTGTTGCAAGGGCTCGAGCGACATGTCGTCTTTCAGGCTCTCATGGAGTCAGTAGCTCGCCATCTCTTAGTCCCAATATCGGCTGTTCAGATCCCGTTTGCCTTGTGCGATGCCGACGAGCTGCGGGCCCTGTACACAGCCGCGAGATTTGGCAACGTGACTATTCTTCCCGCGTCCACCATGGTCCGTTTTCCAGACGCGGAACGATTTGTCCCCCTCGCGGTCGCGAGCTCAGCCGCAGCTATTCCAGCGTTTGCCCAGCTGAGTGGCCCCGAGAAGGCGGTACTGGTCGAGGCCATCCGAAGGGAGGTCGAACCGGTAGTTCAGGCGCACAGGACTGCGGACCTCGTCGAGTTCCCCATGTTCGCACATGTGGCGGTCGCCAAGGCATGAGACTCGTTTTGCTGATGTGTCCCGACAAGACGCAACGAGCTTCGCAACTCGCTGCACGTCAGCCGTCCAACACAGGTTTGAACCCGACGGGGCTGGGAGCGTCAATGTGTACACCTGGGTCTATGTCTCTGGTGGCGGCCGTAGGCTGCCGCCTTTCCCGGCTTCGCCCCGTGCATGTTGCTGTTACGAGCCCCGCGGGTTAAACCTAAGCCTTGCGGCAAGAGAGAAATGAAACGACGTTCGACGATACTCCTATGCGGGATGCTGGCGGCAATGTTGCTGGCCTCTTGTCGCACCTCGCGGCTCTTAGAATCGGCGGCAAAGGAACCCTTTGGCGGTCTCGCCGGTGCCCTCGTGGTGATTGAATGCTCGTCCGGACACACGACGACGTACCGGCCCGATGTCGCCGACACTCGGCTTCCGCCATGCTCCACGTTCAAGATCGTGAACGCGCTCATTGGACTTGAAACTGGCATCATCGCTTCTCCAGACGAGCAGTTCTACCAGTGGGACGGTGTTGAGAGATCAATTCCCGCGTGGAATCGAGACCTCACCCTCCGGGAAGCCTTTCAGGCTTCGTGTGTGCCCGCGTTTCAGAATCTGGCACGCCAGATCGGGCCAGAGCGCATGCAGAGCTGGATTGACAAGTTTGGTTACGGCAATCACGACATCTCGGCCGGAATCGATGTCTTCTGGCTTCCGTCGAAGGGGAGAAACACCATCCTGATCTCGCCTACGGAACAAGCGAGACTGATGCAACGAATCGTTGCCGGAGAAGTCCCGTTCTCAAAGCAGTCACTTGCCGTGCTCAAGGAACTCATGTTCATCAAGGAGACCGGGAAAGGGCTTTTATACGGAAAGACCGGGTCGGGTACGGATGAACAAGGGACGTTCGTGCTGGGTTGGTTCGTCGGCTACGTTGAAAGCAAAGGCAAGACGTATGTCTTCGCGTGCGCCGCACAGGGAGATAATGTCATGAGCAAGGACGCCCGTGCCATAGTGGAATCCTTTCTGAAAGAACAAGGACTGCTATAGCAGATCAATGCCGAACAAGCCGGATGCACGCGACGGCTTACCGTCGCGCGTGATCCGCGACGTTGACAGGAAGAAAAGCGAACGAACATCATAATTTACCTCTGGCGATGAGGTGGCAACAACTCATAAAACAAAGGCACACTATGAAGCGCCTCAGAAACTTCTTTGCTGCTTTATGCGCGTGCGGCTTTCTGGCCGTTTGAGCGACAGATTCCGCTCGTTCAGCTCATTCGTTGATTACGGTAAAATACGCGCTGAAAGTCCATGAGTTCGAAGGTTGCGAGTGCAATTCAGTCTGTCCCTGTGTCTTTTCCAGCGACACCACCTTCGGGGATTGCCGTGGCATTACAGTGTTCATTTTCGACGGCATTTACGGGACAACCCGCCTTACGGAGGTCCCCTGTGTGCTGGTGTCCACATGGGCAGGCCAGAACATGGAAGGCAACATGGGCAAGTGGAAAGGAGTGCTCTACACATCGGACAAGGGAACGTCTGCCGAGCGTGAGGCCATAACGGGCCTCTTGCACGTGATGATGGGCGACGCCTTCGCCAATCTGGACCAGCGCACAGCCCCCATTGAAATAAGCCGTTGGGGCGATATTCACGATCTCACCGTTGGTTCCGTGGCTCATCTGCGGATTCACGGTGTCAAAGGGCCAAACGGGGAAATAGCCAAGATACTGAACGCGCCTTCGCCACTCGCATTTCCCGATATGTTCTGCGCGCTGGCCGACGTGCACACTTATGACGACGGCAAATCATCATGGTCCTTTACCGGAAGAAACGGCTTTTATGCGGACTTCGACCTGTCGAACCGTGAGTGACCACGCTCGCCAGGATTCCACTGGCGCAACGCGGTCGCAGGTCTTCGACATAATCCGCCAACCAAGCGGTGGAGCGAACGGGAGCCAGCCGACTCGCTCAGAGACAAATCGAACGTTATCGGCGGCTGGCTCCCGTCGCTGACCTTGCATCACCATTCCTGCCTCAGCCGTTGATACCATCATTAGACGCATTGCCCAGATCGCTCATAAGCAGCCAATCTATTACCTTTGGCGGGCGATCCTCCCTGGCCCCAAGGACGACATGGTAATTGAACTCGCGATCGCATCGGGATCTTCTCACATTGTCACCTTCAATCGCAGAGGCTTCAGCCCGGCGTCCAACTTTGGGATCTCGGTCGTTCTACCATTGGAATTCTTACCCCTACTACCATGAGCACTCTTAGTCTTCGACTTCCAGATTCGCTGCATCGCAACCTAAAGAGAGCAACCGACCAAGATGGATTTTCCGTAAATCAGTTTATCAGCCTCGCCGTTGCTGAGAAGCTGTCGGCCCTCGAAACCTACGACATCATCGCCGAACGTGCGAAAGGTGCATCACGCGAGAGTTTTCTCGCAGCCATGGCGTTGGTTCCGAAGGGTGAAGTAGTTGAAGGTGACGAGCTTCCCAACGCCTCCAGCGGAGAATCGGGTCGCTGGGAGTGATTAGCTCCCGGCTCCCACACCACCCGGCGTACGGGTGCGTGCCGGGCGGTTCCGACTAGACACGGGCTTTCGACCCGTAGCGCAGAACGATCCAGATGTTGCGCACTCCGGATACTCGCCTGCGCTCTTCGCCGAAGCGATGGAAGCGATAGCGCCGTCGTGAAGAAGTAAAGAACCCCGGAGCAAGCTCCGAGGCATTAAGAACAGAAGAATAGATTCGAAGCGAAGCAAGCTTCGAGGTATCAGACCCGTTAGGAAATGAAGGACTGCCCCGGTTCCCGGCCAGAATCGTGCATCCCCAAGCTTGTCTTATGCGTTAACCGGAGTGAAGGGAGGCTCAGCTCCCGACATCACAACCCACCATAGAAGCGAACAAAGACCAACCATGAAGAACCAAATCACCCTTGCTGCCCTGATCGTCCCGCTTATTTGTTGCCTGACAAGCTGTGAAACGATCGCCGAACCCGGGTCGTCCGGCACCCCGGCAGCGATCACCAGCAGCTACGAACTCGGAATCGCCAAGGGCCGCGCCGATGGTGCCGGGGGCCTGTCGCGCACACCAGGTCGGCATGAGGCACTCTACTCGCAGGCCGATCGCGACGACTTCTTCCGCGGCTATGAGGCCGGCTATAACGAGGGGATGAAAGCCACTGCGCCCGGCGCCTCCGCGAGCGAGTCCTACGGCCAGCCACTCTCTGCGGTGAACGGGCAGGGCAGCGTGACGATTCTGGAAGGCAATCGCACGGTCTCGGTCTGCCGGACCGCCTCCCCTAATATCGAGCAGACCAAATTCATCAACGAGCAACAGCAGATCGTCATCAAATCCCGCGGCAACCACGGCCCTGCGACCGTTGAGCTCTTCAGCACCTCCAACGGAGCCCAACAGGGCAAGGTCATGGCGTATGACATCAAAAACGGCAAGCCGGCCTGGGCGGCCGGGATGGGCGAATGACAACTTGGAAACCAACAATACCAGAAACCGCCATGAATATTCGTTTTGGAAGCCTCCTCCTCGTTCTATCGCTAGTCCTCTCGGACCCGGCGAATGCCGACGACGAACGGGTTGAGCGCGTGCAGTTCAAGCAGGGCGAAAGCGAAACGGTCGTCGCCGGGAAGATCACCGGAAACGAGTCCGTCCTCTACAAGGTGAACGCCCGCGACGGACAGTTCCTGAAGGTGAGTCTGCGCCCGGACAATCAGTCCGCTGAATACAACATCTACATCCCCGGACTTGAACCGGGCGACGACGCGTTGTTTGGCTCGGCGACTGGCGGACGCGAGTACTTCGGCCAGCTCTACAAGAGCGGCGACCACTCGATCTCGGTCTTCCTCAACCGGAATGCCGCTCGCAAGGGAGAAACCGCCAGGTATGACCTTGCCATCACGGTCACGTCGCGGTCTCCTGAGGAAGTCACGACCGAGGGCACGACCGAGGTCTCGTCATCGGGCGAACCCGGCGAAGGAGACTGGAAGACGCGCGCTGCGGGGGCGTCTCTGGCCGCGGTCCGCGAGCTGATGGGCCACGACCGCGTCTCTCTCATCAGCGTCGAGCGGGGCGAGACCGCGACGATCGTCATGGTGCGCGTCGAGGGTGCGGAGGCACCCTGGCGGTGCCGGCATTATGCCGCATTCCGGATTATGCCGACTTGGAGATGCGTCTCTTCTGAGAGCGGTTTGATCGACACGGCATAATCCGGTGTCATTCCCTCACAGATTTCGCAGGAAGTCCATGAGTCGATCATTGGGTTTGTAGCGGTGCGGGTTGCTTTTCACGGGCCGCGTTTTCGCGAGGATCTCTTCTTTGATCGCGAGATTCGCATCCAGATAGATCTGCGTGGTCTCGACCGATTCGTGTCCGAGCCAGATGGCGATCATCGTGCAGTCCACCCCGGCTTGCAGCAGTTCCATCGCCGCGGTATGGCGAAGGACGTGGGGAGTCACGCGTTTGCTGGCCAGGGAAGGGCATGTCACGCGGGCGCTTTCGGCATGCTTGCGCACAAGACGCTGGACGGCATCGGCGCTCAAGCGCCCGCCGCGTCCGCTCGGAAAGAGGAAGGCCGTTGGTTCGTTGGCCTGTTCCTTGATCCATGCGTTCAGGACAGCAGCGGTGGATTTAACCAGCGGCGTGCAGCGTTCTTTGCGTCCCTTACCTATGCAGCGGATATGCGCGCCCGCGCCGAACGCGACATCTTGTGTCTGGAGACTGGTAATCTCAGAGAGACGCAGTCCGGTCTGCAATGCGGTAAGCAGGAGCGCATGATCGCGTCGGCCGATCCAGGTGCCGCGGTCTGGCGCCGAGATCAGGGCTTCGAGTTCCTGCCGGGTCAGGAAGTCGATCAGCGGACGCATGTGGCGTTTGCTCGGAATGGCAAGCGCCCGCGCGATGAGGGCGGAGTGTTCGGGCGCTTCGAGCGCGGCGTATCGAAAGAAGGAGCGGATGGCCGCCAACCGCTGATTGCGGCTGCGCGCGCCGTTGGCCCGCCTCTTCTCGATGTCATCGAGAAAGGCGGCCACCAGCGGAGCGTTCAAATCGGCGAGGGTGAGTTTCGAAGGCGCTCGCTCCACTTGTTTCGCGGCGAAGTTCAGCAGCAGACGGAAGGTGTCGCGATAGGAGGCGATGGTGTGCGGACTGACTTTGCGCTGAGCAATCAGGCGTCTGGTGAAGAAGCCCTCGACGAGGACGGGCAGGCCGGCGGGCGGGGTCATCGGGCTCCTTCCCAGCGCGCTTCGAGCCGTTCCCCGGCCGCGGCCATGAGTTCGGGCGTGCAGCTCAGATACCAGTAGTGCCGGTGATGTGCGTGTGGCCGAGATAGGTCGAGAGCGCCGGCAGCATGCGCTCGACATCTTCGCCGCAGCGATACCATCGCAGCAGAGTCTCGACGGCGAAGCGATGGCGGAAATCGTGAAGGCGCGGGCCGTGCCGGAGTCCCGGCGCCCGCAGGCCGATCTGTCGGGAGAGTTCCAGGAAAACCCTGTTTATTTCGGTGACGGCAAACTGCTTGCCGCAACTGTTCACGAAGAATGCCTCCGGCTTGACGCCCGGGCGCTGCCTGGCAAAGAAGGCGTTGCGATGTCTCAAACACTCGGCCAGCACCTGGAGACTCGAAGAATGCAGGGGCACCAGACGCGATTTGCCGAACTTCGTGTTGCGGATGTTAAGGATGCCTTCGTTCCAGTCGACGTCTTCATCCTGCAGGCGGAGAATCTCTCCGATGCGCATTCCGGTCACAGCCAACAATCCGAAGATACCATAGAGAGCCCATGACCGGCAGCGCCGACACCAGGGACCGGGAAAGCGGTTCCACGAAGGATGGTTCCTGGCGGCTTCCAGCAGTCGGCCAATTTCATCCTCCGAATAGAGATACGGACGCGCGGGAAACTTCCTCGCCGGGAGCAGACTCGCGGGCGGGATCTCGTGAATCGGATCGCTCTCCAGCAGATAACTGGCGAAGCCGCGCACGACCGAGAGCCGGCTCGCAATGGTGCCGGGTGAGAGGTCCTGATCCTGCGTCGCGAACTCGATCGCCAGCGCCGTGGTGATGCGGGTCACCTTGCGCTCCTCCATGAACGCGAGGAACTGGCGCAAACGTGTTTCGGCGCGCCCGAGCTTGAAGCCCAGGCTGCGTCGCAGCGCGAGGTAATCGCTGAGTGCTTTGCGAAGTGCCTTCATCGCGCCCCTCCGGGCCATGTGACGGTCAGGCGGCGCAACGCGCCGAGATCCACTTTGGCGTAGATGGCGGTCGTCTCCGGATCCTTGTGGCGGAGCACCTGGCCGATCTCCTGAAGCGATGCGCCCCGGCGGAGCATCTCGCTCGCCAGGCTGTGGCGAAAGACGTGTGCTCCCCTGTGAGGCGAAGAGATCCCGGCTTTCTTCAAGACTTGCATCACCATCACGGCGATCACTGGAGAGCCCGAGAGTGGCACGTAGGGAGCCACTGCCCGCACGAACACATTGCGGCAGGCGCACGGCGGACGTCCGTTTTCCAGATAGTGCGCGATGGCTTTGCCCACGTCCGCAGGCAACGGCAACCGCGCCCACCCAGAACCTTTTTTCGAGCGCACGGTCAGGCACGCGCTCTCCCAATCGATGTCGTCGAGTTGCAGCGCGATAATCTCTCCCGCACGCAGACCGAGTCTGGCCAGAAGCAGCAGAATGGCGAAATTGCGCCGTCCCACGGCGCTGGCCCGATCGCACGCATCGAGCACCCTCTGCACCGCGCCCGCAGGCAGAGACTTCGGCAGAGCCGTCATTCGCCAGTGCGCCACGTTGGGCACCGTGGAACTGAGATCGGAGCGGAGATGTCCGCCGTAGTGCAGGAAGCGGAGAAACGACCGCAGCGCCGTGACGACCTGCTTGGTATGCCCCTGAGTGTGTTCCCGCGCATTGCGCTGCACGAACTCTCTCACCTCGCGCGCTCCAATCCGCTGGAAGCTTATCTTTCGGACGCCAAACAGCTCGCCGAGAAACCGGTCGATGTGTCGCGCGTAGTTGGAGATCGTCCACTCCGCACAACCGCGTTCCTCGCGCAGGAAACGCCGATAGCTGTCAGCGAGACTTTGCGCCGCAGTGGGCGCATTCGGGGGAGCAGGCGGCGTCACTCCAGCGCGGCGAAGAATGGTCAGCAACCGGAGCAAGGCGGACGACTCGCCTGCAACACTCTTTCGCCTGCACAAGCGACGTCTGGCGAACCGCTCGAGCGCATGCTCGTCGATCTCGCACAGGGCGAGGTTATGTTGTGAGAGCCACGCGTTGAGTTTGGCCAGGAGACGGAGGTCTCCTCGGATGCTACCGGGCCGATAGCCCTGGCTGCGGAGCATTGCGACATAATCTTCGATGAAAGGGTTCAATGGCCCAGAGTCCAAACCCCGGACCGTCTTCAGTTGAGCGAATGACGTAATCATGCACGCGGATCATACCCGCGTGCGCCGCCGGATTATGCCGCGTGGATCACGCCACCATCAGAAGAAACGGGCGGCGGAGTCGGCATAATCCGGCACGCGGCATAATGCCGCTTATGCCGAGCGCGGCATAACCGGCAAGAGCTTCTTTGCCACGAACTTTATCCAGTTTCTCGAGGATCGCGGCATCGCCCATCGCGCCATCGACAGCGACCACGAGAATTCCACGCTCAAGCGATTCCATCCCAACTCAGACTTCATCAACCTCGAACAGCGCCGTGAGATCGATCAGATTTTCATTGCGGTGGAGACCGCGGATCTGCTCGTGATCGACTGCCGCGCGGCCTCGACCGATCTGTTCATAGACTTTTTCGACGAGGTCGGATTGGCCGAAGTCCTCCGTGCCATCGACGTGAGGCTGACCTTGGTTTGTCCGGTGAATCACGAGGCGTTGCGGTGCGAATGATATTGGTCGTCCGAACAGCCTCGAATGACCGAACTCAACCGATCTCGAAGATGCGTTGGATGAGAGGACTGCCATATTCGGCACCGCCCGTGTGCACCTCAATATTGGGGGCAATGAACGCCTCAGCGGAAGAGTGGGTATGGCCGCAAAGAACTGTAATCTTTCTGTCCGGATATGCTTTCGCAACTTCATGTATAACCTCGCCTGCTGACAAATTGGAAAAATGAGGGAGAAATTCGGCGTCGCTGCGTCGGCCCTCGTGACTGGTGGCTTCGACGAAAGGCGGCACATGCGTCGCGATCCAGACGTGGAGGAAATTCTCCAACGCTGCTGGGAGTATATCGCGAAGATAATCTGCCGACTCTCGCCCCAGACTTTCGAGAGCCGCAAAAAGGTCCACCTTCGTCTTATACCGGAGGTCACCGATCAATACGAAATCGCTCATTGCTACGCCAGATTGGATGCCGGACCCGGCGCGTCCATCCGCCCAGCCTCGATGGCCGATCAGCGCGCTCTGGGGAGTGAGACGGATGATCTCGCCATGTCCTAGCTCGATCAGGTTATCCGCGTTCTCACAAACGTTTTCGACGAGATGCTGTATTGCACCGAAGGAACTGTAATAGAAGTCGTGATTGCCGAGGACGAAATAGACGGGCTTCGGAAGTAATGCAGTGGCAAGAGCAGAAAGATGAGCCTTGAGATGCGTCCCCGACGAGATGTCTCCCGTCACAAGCGTCGCGTCGAAGTCCTCGCCCGACAAATTCGCAAGAAATTGATCCGTTCCTTGAACGTCCGTAAAATCAAGATGGATATCGGTTGCCCAGAGCAGGCGCATTTTCTTGGCGGTAGGAATGCTACATGGCCGTGTTAAACCGACGTTTCAAATCGTCGACTAAATAAATATGAAGCGCGCTGGGCTCATGAGCTTTTGCGTTCATGTTTTAAACCGCGATCTCAAAATACGCGTCGGAAAATAGCGAGACTTCGGAGCCAAGCAGCTTTCGGGCGCTCGCTTTTCTTCAGCAGAGCGATTCACAGAGATCCTTGTTTGTGGTCGGGGTAATCCATCACTTGGATGGACCGCAGTTTTCAATCAGATTGACGTTGGACGAAGTGGAATTTGATGCATCCCGTCCCGCATCGCTGGAGGGCGTCTCTACCTGAAGCACGCCGTGCTCTTCGCACTCCGGTACGGGGCACCCGTGCGCTCAGTTGGGGGCTGCGCTGCCAGAAGTCGAGATGCCGTCATTTGCGCTCCACGGTGTCGTGCACCGGGCAGCTCCTTCCGCACTTCGCGCAGGGGAAGTGCGCTCCGCGCTCGAAATCCAGCCGCAGCCGCAGCTCCCGGCCCGCCACGTCCAACTCGCTTTCCACCACCTTCCAGCCTGGACCCAGCCCAAGCGCATTCGTGAAGAGAACGTTCGAATCCATATCCGATCCTTGTGCACCATCCCAGCCCGAGGCGCCAGCCTCCAGGGTGCAGCCGCAGGCCAGCCCGAACCCTGTTCCCCCCGAACGCCTCCACGGCGAGCGGCGCGGGGTTTGGGGGCGCGCAGCCCCCATCAAACCAGTCCGTCAAACCCACTCAAAATGACGAAGAGCCAAAAAATCGGGCTTTGGGAAGTCAAAGCTACGATCGCCGCGAGAGCCTTTCTCAGCGGCATTCTATTACTCTGGAAGGATTTCTCCGACTGGGAAGTTGAAATTACCCACCGCAGCTGTAGCAACGGTCAGATCCCACAACCGCAATACGACAGCGACCCCGACTTGAACTGTCAGAGCATAGAACCGTACTGCTCGCCGTGAGCGGTTTTCTCTGCGATGAGATAAGGAGTGTTCCAACCCAGAAATGCGGCGCTTTGGCGTGCGAGACATTGATCATACGTCGAGCATTGGACTAACGAGCAATTTGCTCCCGCAGACGACGAATTCGGCCACTTCCGTGCCGACTTCGGCGATCGCTCCGCGTAGATATTTTTCGATTGCGTCACGAAGCGGGCGGGTGCCAAGACGCGGATGAAAACCGCACTGCATGACGAATGAAATGACGGAATCCCCCGCGCAAAGCTTGAAACCTTTGCTTTGGAGGAACGCCAGTTCATTGGAACTGAATGCATAAACAATGCGGGTGCCGACCGAACTCCCGCGGCTCGGCAGCGTGAAACTCTCCTTCGCCGCTGACTGTTGGTTTGTTGCCGAATGCTCATGCGGAAGCCCGTCCAGCGCGGGCTGGAATCGTCACCAGGAAAACCGAGCTCGTTTTGACACCGCTTCAGGGGATTCCGGGTTTCTTCCAGAGAACATCACCAGAATCCAAAGATAGGTCTGCGAAAACACCGTCCAAGGGGTGCTCCTGCAGCGAACCCTCCTCAACCCAAATTTCAGTTCCGGGCTCAGGACAGCCGAGATGACGGACAAATGCTACGCGTCGCTCCGACTGCAGTTCGACAATCGCGGCTTTGAGCTGATCCAGTTCATCGTGCGACTCGGCGAATTCGATTCCAAGGCGCTCCGTCAATTCCTCCGGCTCCAAGCGGACGGTTGCCGCCACACAACTCAAACCAATTGGCCACGGGCCAATTGGTTGCTGTCGCAGCCTAACGTTCTGGGAAGCAGGTCTTTGTTTGACGCTCATGAGATCACACCTGTGTGTTACGAATGACCTTTATTTTGATCTTCGCATAATCGCCTGCGACTTCAACTCCATCCCTCGGCCCGCGCCAATAGGCCTCGCCGGGAGGGGAACCGGAATCCGGCTCTGTGTCGGTAGTGAATTCGATTCCACGGCAATCGGAAGGCAGCGGGCCGAGATATGCCTGCGCCGCCGGGATGTCACTCCCCAATGGCGACTTGCCCCAAAGTTCTCCACTGTGCACCTGCAGGCGCACGTGCTCCGGGGTTTGCGTCGGAGACTCTTTTCGGTGATAAATCTTAGCCATTGTATCGGCGGTCACTTCAAAACGTGCCACCTGTGGTCGCTTCAGCGTGTACCACTTTGGCCGGGTGCTTCTTTATTCGGAAAAGTATTGGGTTTACAAGGGGATTTCCCGGCTGGGAGTGGAAGGGGCGTTCCAGTTTCGCTACAGCATCTGCAGGATGCCGTGGCAGCTGCCCGGCCGGGTGACAACGAAGAACGGCTGCCCGTTCCCGGGCAATAGAACGGCGCGGCAGTCTGGTAAGTTTGCCGCCCGACGCTGGACAATCGGATAGAATGCAGCGGATCTTCCGCCAGCCGCGCAAAGACTTCGGCCTTGGTTCGCGCTCGCTCCCCCCATGTCGCCGCTGGGAGGCGCGCTCGCGCCACGCTCAAAGCCTTTGCTCCACCGTCCCACCGCTGATGATGTCGCCGCTCGCAGGCTTCGCGGCCACATCGGTTCCGCTTCGAGGTGAAGCGGAAGATCTGGCCCTGGCGCGAGGTGCGAGGCTATCCGATCATACGTCGAGCATTGGACTGACGAGCAATTCGTTTCCGCAGACGACGAACTCAGCCACTTCCGCGCTGACTTCGGCAAGAGTGGCTTCGACGATTGCACCGCGAAGATGCTTTTCAATCGCATCATGCAAGGGACGAGCGCCGAGACGCGGGTGGAAGCCACGATGCATGACGAATGAAATGACGGACTCACCCGCGCTAAGTTTGAAACCTTTGCTTCGGAGGAACGCCAGTTCGCGGGAAACGTGGAGCTTCGCGATTTCGCGCTGCACGTCGTAGCTGAGGCGGTCGAATACTAACTTCTCGGTGATGCGTGCGAATAGTTCGGGGCGGAGCGATTGCTGGGCGCGCGAGAGGACGTGACGTTCCATCGTTGCGAATGACGAGTGCTGGAGGTTGAGGATGTCCGCGCCGCCGAGATTCGACGTGAAGACGATGTAGAATCCGCTCAGATCGAGCGTTTCGCCGTTCGCCATCGTGACGCGGGCGGCGTCGAGGATTTGCAGGAAAAGATCGAGCACACGCGGATGCGCTTTTTCGATTTCGTCGAACAGCAGTGTGCCGGTCGATGATTTTGCGACGGCGCGACCGAGCAGGCCGACTTCATCGAGTTTGCCGCCGAGCAGAACTCCGAGACTTTCCTGCGTCTGATACTCCGACATGTCGAAGCGGAACAGTTTCTCGTCGCCGTGAAGGTAACGGGTGAATGCGATGGTGAGTTCCGTTTTCCCGACGCCGGTCGGGCCGAGGAAAAGGAAGCTGCCGCGCGGACGATTCGGCGTGGAAAGGCCGAGTTCGCCTCGATGAAGAACCGGGACGATGCGCGAGATGACGTGATCTTGTCCGCGGATCTGCTCGCAGAGATGAGCCTCGAGATGGCGAAGATGTTCGAGACGTTCGGGTGAAATCGAAAGCGGATTCATTGCGCCGAACGTGACTGCGAACATCGGCGCGGTCGCTCTGGCGCCGGAGCAGGTTGAGGGTGGGGGAGGCGATAGAACGGGCGCCTCATGAAAACACTCCTTGCTCGCCAATCAATTCGTTCCCATTCTCGCTCAAGCTGCCGGCGGACTCGCCGAAGGCGCGAGCAAAGCGATGGGAATCGTCATGCTCATCGGCTTCATCTTCGGCACCATTTGTGTCGTCGGGGGAGGATTCGCCATCCGCCGCGGCGACACCGATGCCGGCAAGCTCTCGATTATTGGCGGCCTCATCATTGCCGGAGCCCCGGTAATCGTGAAAGCGCTCTTTGCCGCGTTCGGTCTCGACAGTTCCACAGTCGATGTGGGCGCCTTCGAATGAGCCTCAGCTCAGATCCAAACACGAGCTGCGCTTCACCGAGACAAACAGCGCGGACGACTCCGCCGGCAAAACGTGGGGACTGGAAGGCAATCTCTTCTGGTTCGTGGCCGGCGGGGCTTTCGCGGCGGTGTCTGACGCTGCTCCTGCTCTTCAGCATGTTCCGCTGGCCGCTTGCTCAGCGCGGCGGTGCCGGCGCTGATCCCGCTCGGGCTATCGCTGCTCTACGTGCTCGCGCTGCGCCAGGGCAAACCGCCCGGCTACGACACCGATCTTTTCGAGCTGTGGCTGAAAGGCCCCGGATTCGGGCCTCAACCGCCACGCGTGACCGTGAAGTCATCCTCCGCTTCCGACGACCATGTTTGAATCTGCTCCCAACGGTTACTTCATCAACGACCTCATCGTCTTCGACGGGCTGCGCAAAGGCTGTCATGTCTCGAAAGGTTTTCTGATCGAGCCGGCGGACCTGAGCGCGGCCGCGCCCGAGCATCTGAATGCGTTTCAGGATCAGCTCGCGCTGTTGCTCGCGTGCCTGCACGAAAAGCTACGGCTGCAAGTGCAGTGGTTCTGCGACTCGGACTATCGCGAGGAATTGCTCCGTTACCGCGAGCAGACGGAACGCGCCACGAACGTCTGGACGCGCCGCTGCCGCAATGAGCGCTTCGTGCGCTACTGGCAGGCGATGCTCGATCGGCGACTCCGTCGGCAGCGGCTCGTCTTGTATTTCTCTCGGGAGATTGATGCGTCGCCTCCGTCAGTGACGACAGCCGCGGCGCAGCGGGCGCATTACGAAGCCGTTCTTCAGCAGATGACAACGGAGTTCGAGCAGCTCCAGCAGTTGCTCGCTGAACGTCTTTCCAGTCCGCGCGGATCACGCCCATGAAGGACGCAGACCATTACCGGCATTGCACGACATTTCTGAATCCATCGCTCGCCGAACGCTTCGATTATGATCCGCTCGAGACTTTCGATCCCGAACTCTCCATTCAGGAAAATTGCTGGCACAGCGAGGCGCAGGGATTGGCAGACGCTTCCGGTTTCTGGATGGACGGATTCTATCACTCGATCCTCGTGCTCAGTCGCTGGCCGAAGATCACGCATCCGGGACTCGTCCAGCGTCTCACGGGATTGCCGCTGCTCGATTACACAATCACAGTGAACGTCGAGTCGCTGTCCGCGCGCATCGAGATCGGACGCGAAGAGAAGGCGCACGACCGTCTCGCCGGTGATTACGCGAGCGAGAAGCGGCTCTCGCTTCTCACCGCGATGGAGAAGAAGCAGAAGAAAATCGCGGCGCTCATGCAGGGCCACACGATGCCATTCAACGTCGAATACATCGTCCGCGCCTGGGACGCCACGCGCGAAGGACTCGCGGCGAAGATGGCGGCAATCAAGAACGCCATCAATGGGATGAACGGCGCGCAGTATCTCGCCTGCGCTCTGCCGACGACTGCGAAGAAACTGTTTTTCCAAAGTTGGCCGGGCTGGACGTGGGGACGGTATCGGCATCGAAAGCTCTACGCCGAGACACGCTATCTCGCCGACATGCTTCCTTTCAGCGCCACGTTCACCGGACATCTCGCGCACGCCGAGGCGCTCTACGAAGGACCGCAGCGCAATCTCGTCGGCGTGACGACGTTTTCCGGCTACGGCGGCAACCCGACGCCGCAGCACGCGGTCCTGCTCGGCATGAGCGGCGCGGGCAAAAGCGTCACCGTCTGCGACCTGCTTTCGCAGACCGAAGCGTTCTACGACTACACGGTCATCATCGAGGAAGGACTCTCGTATGAGCAATTACACGCGCACCGTCGAACCGAACGCGCGTCCGATCATCCTCCAGCCGGACGGCGACCTGACGATCAACTATCTCGACACGCACGGACTGCCGCTGACCGCCGAGCATCTCTCGTCCGCTACGGCGCTCGTCGCTACGATCGTTGGAGTCAGCAACGACGAGGACAGGCAGCTCGCCCGCGAAGCGCAGATCGCGAAATATCTCATGCTGCTCTACGACGACGTATTCGAGGAATGGAGCCGGAGAAACGAGCAGCGATTGCTCGAAGTCGCCCGCCACGCGTGCGCGCTCTCGCGGATGCGGCGAACGCGAGCCGGCGCGACCAGCCTCGATGTGTTCGTCGACTTCCGCGACCGGCTCCGGACAGCGCCTCAAGCCGCTGATGCGCTTCTCGCCGAGATCGGCGAAGAGGAAGTGCTCCGGTTTTTGAAGGAGCCGGCCACGCGCCGGGAAGTCCGCAACCTCGCCTTCGCCTACTTCAAGCCGGACGAATATCCGACGCATCGGATGCTCCAGGAACTCGTTCAGCTCGACGGCTCCGATCCCTCGGCCGCTGATCTCGCGACGCGTCTGCTCCCGTGGTGTGCCGACGGCAACTACGGTTGTCTCCTCGATGGCACGAGCAACATTTCGCTCACCGGAAAGATCGCGCATTTCGAGCTCGGCTACATTCCCGAAGCGGCGAAGCTGCTTCGCGCCGTCGCTGGATTCCTCATCACGAACTACACGCGCCAGCACATCATCACGATGCCGCGACAGCCTGCGGAAACGGAACATTTACGAGGAAGTCGCACGCCTGCTCGACATCCCCGGCGGCGAGCAGATCGTGAAAGAGAGCTACGCGCAGATGCGGAAGTTCAACTGCTGGAACATCTCGATCGTCCAGCAATACAGCCGGTTCAAAGAAAGCCGCATCCGGTCCGCGGTATTCGGCAATTCGCGCCAGTTCTTCCTCATGCGGCAGAACGACCGCGCCGATCTCGACGACATGGCCCGCGACATCGGCCTCACCGAATTGACCAAGCACGCGATCCTTTCCTACCCGCTCCCGGATCAGCAGGCTGGCGAGAAATTCGCCGCCTTCACCTACCTTCACTCCGACGCCCAGAATCCCAGTCTGCGGCACCGCCCACAACGTCGCCTCTCCCGAGATGCTCCAAATCAGTGGCAGCAGCGGTAAGGCGTTTGATAATCAATGAAGAAACGAATTGCTCGATGCTTCGTTGCCATCGGCTCCATTAGGATAGATCGCCGCGATCATTCCAGAATGGGAAGACGGCTGAAGAACGGCCTCGGCTTCGACAACGCCTTCCGATTCCCTCACACGGTAGAGGATGCGATAGGAGCGTTTGAATACGGGATATTCCTGAGCTTCCGGAAACTCCGTGTGCCGCAAATTACGACCGGTGTGTGCTGTGGTGGGATCGCTGAGTTGGCGAATGGCTTCTGCGGGAAGATCGTGTGCATATTTCTGGCCCCGCTCTGGCTCATTGCCGTCAGTCCAGGAGGCGACGATTTCTTCCACGTCTCCCCAGGGGCTTTGCGTGAAAATTACGCGGAAGCTTTGAGCAGCAAGCGGTCATGCACTTTCGCCATGAATGCCTCGGCGCTGTAAATTCGGCCTTCCCGCACGTCTTCAAAAGCTTCGCCGAGGGCAGGATTCATCCGAAGTGTCTCGCGGACTTCCACAAGCAGCGGAGAATCATCCGGTAGTTCATCGACCAGATTGTGAATCTGTTGCTTCAGCGTCATAAAATCAGCCAAACGCGGCTCGAGGCGCTCCTCAGGCAGTCGCCAGTTCGCGCTCGACCAAAGCCTCGAAAACGCGTTGCCAACGTTGCTTCTGCGCCAGCACGGGGAGGGCCTCATCGAGCCGCTTCTCGAGACACAGCCCGGAGCCGGGATGTTCAAGGCGGAGTAGGCGTTGCCCATTGGCAAGCTTTAAAAGCTCGATACGAATCTGCGGATTCATGTCTGCAAATTGTAGATCAAAAGCCAAAACTCGCCAACATCGCATTCAGGGCAGCCGGTGTCGCCAGGCCGAACGTGGAATAAGCTTGCCGGGCCGCCGTTTCGAAGCCCGCTTCGTTGAGGTCGATAGTGGCAGCCGGTGGGCGAAGAACCGCGAGAGTCGCACCCTCGATTACCTCGTGGTAAAGCGAGACCGAAGTCTCCTCGTCAGAAAGGTCTCGCTGGAGTTCCACTTCCAGGACATTGCCGATGATGAACGTCCGTGCCACAGCGGGGCGCCCAATGGCATCTACGAGTGGAGCCGACGCGCGGCGCACTTCCTTCAACCGGAGACCGCCTCGAAGGGGCAGATCAGCGAAAACGTCCAGTTCGAGCATCGTGCTTATCGGTATTTCGAACGTTGAGCAGTAGCGAGCATCGACGGACAGAAAAGAACGAACACCGCTGCCACAGTATTCAGGATTAGTTAGCAATAAGGATTTTGAAAGGATGAACACGAAAGACCTGATTCGCCTCGGGGTGCCGGAAGGACCGACGCTCAAGCCCGGAATGGACTTATTCGTGAAGTTCATTGGCCAGTGCGGCGATCCGTCGAGTCGCGAGGATTGTCGCGAATCCCGAGGCGTTCCCTGGTGAACCGCTGCGGGAAACGTTTGCCCGCTCTCTTTATGAGCCGGCTTTTAAACGGCGGGAGAAGCTCGCAAACAGCGGGAGAAGCTCGCGTCTTGCTGGCATTGGGCTCCGGCCTTGAGCCGAATGCGCGTCCGATCATCCTTCAGCCGGACGGTGACCTCACGATCAACTATCTCGATACCTAAAGACGAAGAGAAGTCGGGCTTGAAATAAGCAAAGGCGAGGTTGCGAACCTCTCGGCGGGTGGCCGGTTGACCGAACAGGAGATGGAGGGCTGGCGGCCGTTCCCGAACTATCTCTTCGCAATCTCTGAGTGGTATCTAAGGAAGTTGCGCGAGCCGCTCGAGGTCACGGCGCGCAAGACCCGGGACCTCTACAACGACGACGCGCAGGGCGAGAAGCGGTTTCGCTCTGCAGTACAGCAGGCGCTATACGGGATCGATCCGACGAACGACACTATGTCCGCGCCGGAAAGGGACGCGAACAAAACGCTTTCTGCTGTCGCGGAGCTTTGCGACCGGAGGCAGGAGGGCCGCTACGGCGTGCGGTTGGTCATCACGTACAATTACGACAATCCGCTGGAACGCGCGCTGAAGGACCGTCGCCCTGCCGGGCCGGTCTATTCCATGGACCGCCAGGACCAGCAGCGTCTGCCGGTGTTCCATGTCCACGGCTTCATCCCGTATCCCCGATACCGTCGACATTGAGCCGAGCGACATCGTCTTCACGGAAGAGGAATACAAGCGCGCCGCTATCGATCCCTACAGCTAATCGAACATCGTGCGGCTCAGAGAAATGTCGAACTCTATAGTCTGATGGTCGGCCTGTCGCTGGCCGACCGGAACATCAGGCGACTTCTCGAAGCGCTGCGGCACTCGCCGGTTCAGCCGAATATCTTCGCCCTGATGCAGAAGCCGAAGCCCGTGGACGTCACCGATGACGATACCGAAGCGATCCACAGCCGGGCGAAGGCGATCGTCCACGATTTCGAAGATGCGGGAATCAAGTTCGAGGACTATTATGGAACCGAGTCCGTCGGCGCCATGCGTCAGGGCAGACAAAGACCCGGCCTCAAGCGGGCCGTCTTCGATCCGTCGAGCGGCGGTCCACGGCTGCCCGTGAAGGGGCAGACGCGCTATGCCTACGAAATCCGTAAGATTATTGCCCAAGTAGACCGGCTGGAGCAGAGATTTCAGACCGAAGTGCTAAGATCCCTTGGGGTGGCGCCGATCTGGTACGACTCTCACGACGAAATACCCGACATTCTCACGGTGATCCCTGACCAGGGGGCAAGCCGAAGGGTTTGCGTTTCTCCTTTGCCCTTAGAAAGCCGGCAAGAGTGGGGACAGATGCCTGAGCCCGAAATCACTGAAGAGTTAGTTGCGGCGCATGGTCTGAAGCCAAAGGAATACGAACGCATCCTGTGGCTTTGCTGCTTCAGGCCCCCGTCGATTCGGTAAGAGACGGTAGGGTTGGAGCGGTTAAAAAGCGCCTTCGCAAAAAGTCTCGGACGACATCGGCGCGAATATTCCTGCCAAAACTCAAACCCAGTTCTTTGCTCATCAACCTCCGGTGAACTATATTCAAGTATCTCGATACGCACTGCCTTCTGCTGACAGCCGAGTAGCTTTCCTCCCCGACCCGTTCGTCTTAACAGGTTGGGGCGATGCGAAGAAGAATGTACTGGTAACTGGCGCCAATTTAGTGTCAAAAAAGTGCCCTAAAAACGCGCATTTACCTGTTTGCATGCGAGCGTACGCGGTCGAGTTGGATGACGTGTATTACACTGAAAATCAGTAAATTACGCTGTATTCAGAGTAGCGACCCTAACGGGATTATCCCTCATGCTGAGGGCTCTACGAAGATGATACCTGCGGTGTAAAAGAGGCGCTGCCGCGCGGGTAGTCAAACCCTACGGGTTCGAATGTCCTTCGGACTCGCCAGCGACGGCTGGCGACCCTAACGGGATTGAGGCCACGCCCCGTCCTCTTTCCGAGTATGCGCCTCCGGCGAGGATGGTTGGTCGGGTCGCTTCAGAGGAGCGACCCTAACGGGATTATCCCTCACGCGATGAGGGCTCTACGAATAAGATTCCTACGGCGTGGAAGAAGCGCTGCCGCGCGGGTAGTCAAACCCTACGGGTTCGAATGTCCTTCGGACTCGCCAGCGACGGCTGGCGACCCTAACGGGATTCGAACCCGTGTCGCCGCCGTGAAAGGGCGGTGTCCTAGGCCACTGGACGATAGGGTCTTTGAAATAAGGGCCGAAACATGGGGGTTTCACCCGTGGTTTTCAACCCTTAATTGCCGAATTATTTCCGCGGTTCTCGCAGTGGCGCCCACGTGAGGTTCGAGGGCGCGTGAAGCTCGCTTTGCAAGCCTATCCCGTTTTTCCGGGGAGTCCAGGAGTTCTGCCAGGGCGGATTCGAGTTCGGCCTCGGATTCCACCTGGATCGCAGCTTCGTCTTCTAACCATTGATCGACGAGCGATTGAAAGTTTTCCATGTGCGGTCCAAAAACGACGGGTTTCCGCGCGAGGACGGCTTCGACGGGGTTCTGGCCTCCGAACGTATCCATGCTTTTGCCGATGAACGTGACGGTGGCCGTATGATACCAATCACGGAGTTCTCCTGTCGTGTCGACGATCAGACAATCCGGGCGCGCGGGCAGGTCGGCGTTCTCCGCTTGCGTGCGACGGACGAATGAGAAGTTTATCCGGCGTAGCACCACTTCAATCTCCGGGGTTCGTTCGAAGTGGCGTGGCACAAGGATCAGGAGGAGGGTGGGGAATCGTTGTCGCAGCGCCAGTGTTACCCGGGTGAGCATCTCTTCCTCTCCCGGAAACGTGCTGCCACCAAGAAGGATTGGAGTATCAGGGGGGACACCGATTCTTTTGAGAAGGTGGCGAAATTCAGCGAGGCGCTCCGACGGAACACCGGTGCCGTCGTACTTGATGCTTCCTGGTGAACGGAGCTGTTCGACACGCGCACCGGCGCGCTGCCAGCGCTTCTCGTCTGATTGTTCCTGTACGCAGATGAGACTGAGGAGGCGGAAGAAGGGACCGGCGACCCGTCGGAATCGCACAAAGCGCCGCTCACTTCTCGGAGACATCCGGGCGTTCGCGAGGACCATGGGGATGCCACGAAGATAGGCCTCCGCAGTGAAATGTGGCCAGATTTCCCCCTCGATGAATACGAGCCGCTCGGGATTCACGAGCTTTAAGGCGCGCCGGACGGCGAACGTCAGGTCGATTGGGCTGTAAACGACGTGCAGCTTTTCGCTTTTCGATTTGCTCGCCACTTCGAAGCCGGTGGACGTGGTGGTGGAAAGAATGATGTTGAGCGACGGATCTTGTTCCTGAAGCTCGCGAATGAGTCTGAGCGCAATGAGGCATTCGCCGACGCTTACGGCGCGTATCCAAGTCCATGAATGCCCGGTGAATCGCTCACGGGCGGTTCTCGAGTAGAAACCGAACCGCTGGCCAAAATCATGGGCATAGTTTCCCCTGCGAATCATTCGTCGCAGCATGCCGGGGAGCATCATGGCCAAGGCGAACGGAAACAGGATATTGTAAAGCAATAACGGCCAGCGCGTCTCTCTAGGCAGGTGCATCGGGGAGGATCGCATTAGAACGAAGAAAGAGTGTCTCGGTCGACCCGTATTTCCGTCGGCGAATACATTCCCAGGGCCGGGGAGGATCAAAACCGGAATCGGGCGCTTGCTCCACAATCATGAGTCCACTGGCCGCCAGGATCTTCGGAACAATTTCGCAATCGAAAAGTTCTGCTGTGAAATTGCGATCATCCACGTTCTTGCGATAGGGCGGGTCCGCAAAAATCAAATCGAAAGGACCGGTGTCTCCCGCGCGCCTCAGGAAGGTGAACACATCCTGGCGAATGATCTTTCCCATGAGATGCGTTTTCAGAAGATTGTTGGAAATCGCTCTCGCACATCTGGCGTGACTTTCCACAAAGGTGGCGGCCGCCGCTCCGCGACTCAATGCTTCGATCCCCATTGCTCCGCTGCCTGCAAACAGGTCGAGCACGCGCGAGCCGGGAACAAGATCGCCGAGACTCGAAAAAATAGCACCGCGAACGCGATCTGTGGTCGGGCGTATGTCGGTCTTCGGAATCTCGAGAGGGATTCCGCCAGAAGTGCCGGCTACCACTCGCAAGGGATGCCGCCCGTATACGTTGAAGAATCCACGACGTCGGCGCGGGTTCCCTTCACTCTTTGCCTCCAAAGATCTGGCGGAAAAACTGTATCGCAGTCTCTTTTTGTTTCTTCCAAAGAACGAGCCTAACCAGGTCGGTTTCGGGTTCATCGATAGTACCGCCGATTTCGAAATCCACGAATCGCTGTTTTGTTCCCTCAATTTCCGTGAAGTTCTCTTCGATAAAGCTGGGCAACTGTCGACTGATACGGTCGTTGATGATGAGTCGCGCCTTAAGCTTCAATTGTCCATCGCGTTTGATTTTTCCGTTCGCGCGGATTTCAAGGTTGGGGCTTTTCAGGGTGAGGTCATTGACGAATGTGAGGCCCTCATCAACGTGAAAATTCGCTTGAGCCTGTTCGAGCTCCAGCTTTCCGAGTTCGCTGATTTGGAGGTTGTCTCCGATGAACTGCAAGATGCCGTATTGTTTGAAGGATCCGTTTTTCAGAATCAGCTGTCCTATTCCCTCGGTCCTCGATGGATCCCGGGTGCTTCCATTCAATTTGAGAAATCCGGAGAGCGTGCCGGATACTTTCGACGCAGGGCCTCCTCCCTCCTCCAGCAGACGCCTCAGCGCAACATCGGAGAACTCGGCTGTGAGCTTGTAGGGCGAATCATCCTTCGAAAGCACAAAGTCGAAAGATCCCATTAGCTTGCCTCCTCCAAGAACCGCATAAAGCTCCCGGAGCTCCAATTCGTCGGAGGATAATTTGAATTGGGTGGTGAGTTTCTCAAGAAGCACCTTTTCGACGATCCTCGTCTTGAGGGAACCCGCGGTGCCCGTTGCGACGCCCTTTGACGAAATGTCGCCCTCGATGCCAATGCCCATGAAAGTGACGACTGGATCATCGTCGTCCTTCCTCAAATCGAAAGTTCCGTTCTTCACGCCGAAGTGCTTCACCTGCACTTCGAATCGCGGTCCGCGCCATTGGTTTTGATTTGGAGTTTTGGCCGGGTCAGTCTCTGGTGGGGGGAGGTCCAGAGGCGGCTCTTCAAGAGCCGCTAGTGCCGGCGATTCCGGCTCAGGGGTGGGCGTGGGTTCCACAACCGGTTCCTGTTCGCCGCCGGTCTCCTGAGGGGGTTGCCATTTGCCGCGCGCTGTTTGCGTCCAGTACATCGTTGGATCATGAATTACGACTTCGTTGATGATGAAGCGATTCCGGAAGAGCGGAGACAAACGGAAGCGCACGGTGACGCTGGTGGATCGCAGGAATGGGGGGGCCTCCGGGGCTTTTGAAGGGACGGTGATTCCGCTGAGCTTGAGTCCGCTGGGAGGCGTGTAACTGATCGTGTGAATTTCGATTGGAAGATCAAATGCCTGACCAAGAGATTCCTGGATTTTTGCCTGCACGCCGGGGGACTGAAGGTAGAGATTGATGAAGAGGACAAGCAGCCCGAGGAGAGCAACAACGCAGGCAAGGCCATACAGAATCCCTCTGAAAGCTCGTTTCATTGATTCGAACCTACGTGCAGGATGTTCAAAATAAAGGACAAACGGGTCTGGTGGCGGGGAGTTTGCAGGTGGAGGTCTCGATTCACTTTCCTTTGCAACTTCGGAATCCGGGTGTTAGTTACAACAGGTTGCCATGAACATCACCGTTGCGAGTCTTTTTAATCTTGCGGGCCCCGACCTTATTGTCATCCTGCTGATCGTTCTTCTCCTGTTTGGAGCGAAAAAGCTGCCGGAGCTTGCTCGGGGTATGGGACAAGCGATGAAGGAGTTCAACAAGGCGAAGGACGAATTCGATCGTGAGCTGCATAAGTCGCTCGACGACGAAGACGTTGCGGTACGGGTACCCAAGGACAAGCAGGAACACAAACCTGCCGCTCCTGAGGAGACAAAGCCTGCACCATCCTCTACGGAGCCTAAATCAGTTTCCTGAGCCTCTCTCACGGGTGGAGACCCAAAACTTGAAGGCGGCTATTCGCTGGTTGACGCCCGGCGGTATGCTTCGATCGCTTTTTTGTGTCCTGGGTATTTTCGTTTGCTGGCAGATCTCGCTCCCGCAGGTTCTGCAGGCGGAGGCGTTCAAATTTGCGTCCTACAATTTGGAGAACTACCTCCGGATGAGTCGACGCGGGCAGGGCGAAAATGCGCCGAAGCCGGGGAGAGAAATCGAAGCTTTAATCAGTATCATCCGGGAGGGTAGGCCCGACATTCTCGGTGTTTGTGAGCTCGGAGACCGTGCAAGTTTTCAGGATTTCAAACGTCGACTCGAGGCGGCGGGATTGGGCTTTAAGGATGCTGAATACGTCGGCGATTCGCCCGGTGATCGACATCTCGCGCTTTTCAGCCGATTTCCCATCGCTTCGCGTCAATCGCTGCCGGATGTGCCTTACGAGCTGGACGGTACCCGACAGAAAATGCGGCGTGGTATGCTCGATGTGACCGTGAAAGTGGAGGGGGACTACTTTTTGCGTCTCGTCGGCGTACATTTGAAATCGAAACGTCCGGTTCCCGAAGGGCAGGCGCTCGTCCGCCGGCACGAAGCCCAGCTTCTTCGCAAGCGAATCGATCGGATCCTGAAAGCGGATCCGGATACCAATTTGTTAGTGTATGGCGATTTGAACGACACAAAGAACGAACCGACAATTCGGGAGATCATCGGAGTTCGGAACTCTCCAAGATACATGACGGATATTTGGATTTCCGATGATCGTGGAGAACGTTGGACCTACTACTGGAAATACGCCGACATTTATTCGCGGCTCGACTACGTGTTTGTGAGCCGATCATTAAAGCCGGAGGTTGTTTTTTCCAAATGCTACATAGCGCGCCCGCCGAACTGGAATGACGCGAGTGATCATTGCATGATTGTGGCGACGATCGATCCCGAGCGCAGAAAATGACGCCTGGCAGGTGCATTTCGCGAACGGCCGGGACGGTTGCTGCGCTCCTGCTGTTCGGGCGCTGCTGCCTCATGGCCGGAGGAGCAGATATGGCGTGGGATGAGATTCTCAATACCGAAAAGAATCCGCCGGCGCAGAGTTTCCAATCTCGTGGGAAGGCGAGATTCGCGGTGCTTGGCAGGCTGGCGGAGCAGGAGAGTGCGCTGCTTCGGTTTCGCGCGCGGTATCCTGAAGATCCGCGTTGTTTCGACGCTGGCCTTCGCCTCGCGAGCGTTCTGGCGGTGCAGAGTGATCTGATGCCGGACCCGGCTCGGTTTGAGCAGGCGATGGCCTTGCTCCAGAAAATGCGTAGAAGACCAGGGCTATCGGTGGAGCTGCAGGCCGATGTGGGTTTTGCGGCATTGAGCCTCCAAATGCGCCGCATCCAACGACGTGACGAAGCAACACGCGAG
Source organism: uncultured Verrucomicrobiae bacterium (assembly GCA_963805815.1). Lineage (GTDB taxonomy): Bacteria > Verrucomicrobiota > Verrucomicrobiia > Chthoniobacterales > Chthoniobacteraceae > CAWDWA01. The sequence goes on along the minus strand of CAWDWA010000011.1, from coordinate 36,796 downwards.
TGGCTCAGCAGAGACCTGGCACGGTTGAAGAAGGCTTTCCCGACCGACAGGCGACTTCCGCGGCTCATTGTCGAAGTAGCCAGTTTCTATGATGCAAAACCGCGACAGAAATCCGCGATGCTTTACGAGGCGCTACGTCTCACATCCGAGCCCGCGCTGAAGATGCGGATTTCGGATGACCTGAAGCGCCTGGATCTTCTTGGCCGCCCACTCTCGCTGGAGTTCTTATCGATGAGGGGGGCGCCGGTGTCGATCGCCGATTTTGAGGGAATTGTCGTGGTCGTGTATTTCTTTGCTAATTGGTCGCCTCCGTCGGTCGCAGGACTCGAAGATCTCGCGGAAGTCATGAGGAAGTTTTCGAATAAGAAAGTCAGGGCAATCGGGATCAGCCTTGATCAATCTGAGGCGGAGGCAAAGGTCGCGTTGAGCACGGCGGGGCTGCAGGTTCCGGTTTATTTCGACGGCAGATCATGGGAAAGCCCGCTCGTGCGGACGTTCGGCGTGAACGCCCTTCCGACGGTTTGGGTGGTCGATCGGCGCGGAGTTCTACGCATTCTGAATGCGAGAGAGAATCTTTTCGATGTCGTTCAGGCGCTCATAAGAGAGCGCTGACTTTCCTCAGTCCGTCCGCATACTGCGCTCGAACTCGTCACGCAAGGTCAACGTGATTGCTCCGGGAGTGCGTTCTTTCCCGCGAAAAACGCTGACAGGCATGACTCCAATCCAGCTGTTGGTGAGAAAAATTTCATCAGCGTTGATCAGGTCCGAAACACGAAGATCGATCTCGACGACTGGTCGCCGCACTTTGATCCATTCACGAACGATCCCACGCCTTGCGCCGCTCGAGAGGGCCGGCGTTGTCAGAGTTCCGTCACTGACGACGAACACGTTGGCCATACACGCCGAGATGAGGACCTCCTTCGGGGAAACGAGCAACGCTTCGTCAAAGCCGGCCGCCCGCGCTTCTTCCATCGCGCTTACATTGCGCCAGTAGTTTCCAGTTTTCGATCCGGAAGGGAAGGGGAGATGAATCACCGTCTGCGGAGAAAGAATGTAAGAAGGCTTCAGGATTCGCTCACGTTGTTCGGCGAGGAGCAATACACGACAATCGGCAGTGACGTAGATACGGACGACTCCGCTTGCCGGAAACTCACCTAGTGGCATAGCTGCAACGGTAAGAACGTCAAAAGGGACGTCGAAACCACACCGGACCGTCGCCTCCCTGAGTCGGAATAGATGTTCCGCGAGAAACCGTGGCTTACCACCGAGGATTGCGACCGTCTCGAAGACCGACATTCCGTAGCGAAAGCCGCGGTCTTCGATTGGCACCGTCGCGCAAGGAGTGAATTCGTTCCCGTTCCAGCGCCAGCCCAACATGCCGATGTCAGGAAATGCTCAGTTCGCGCGTAATATTAAACCGCTCGATCCGTTTTCGGAGCGTTGCTCGAGTGATCCCGAGCATTTTCGCGGCGCGCACCTGGTTGCCGTTCGTTTCCTTCATCGCGAAAAGAGTGAACTCGCGTTCAAGCCACGGCAGGAGCTGCACCTGGGGATCCGCCTTTGCGGCACGAAGCAGAAATTCAATCGCGGTCTCTGTCGTTATTTCCTCTTTGGTTCCGGATGCGCCGGGATCCCCCGTGTTGGATGGATTTACATTGATGCTCCCCAGCGGCAGGTCCTTCGGCATGATGATGTCCGAGGTTGCCAGTACCGTGGCGCGCTGAATTGTATTTTCAAGTTCTCTCACGTTGCCCGGCCACGAATAGCGCTCGAGCGCCCCGACGGATTCCTCGGACAGCTTATATTTCGGCGTGTGTTTCAACTGCGCCGTACGCTGCAGGAAATATTCGGCAAGAAGACGCACGTCTTCTATGCGCTGCCGCAGTGGCGGCAGTTGAATACGGACGACGTTCAGTCGGTAGAAAAGATCTTCGCGGAAGCGCTTTTCCTCGACCTCGAGTTCAAGTTTGCGATTTGTCGCCGCGATGATGCGGACATCCGTGCGAAGTGTCTGATTTCCGCCTAACCGCGAAAACTCTCCTTCTTGAATCACCCGCAGAATTTTGCCCTGGATCGCCATCGGCATGTCACCTATTTCGTCGAGGAAAAGCGTACCCTTGTTAGCCTGTTCGAACCGACCCACGCGCTGCGCGACGGCCCCCGTAAAAGCACCGCGTTCATGACCGAAGAGTTCACTTTCCAACAACTGCTCCGGGATGGCTGCACAGTTGATTGCTAGAAAATCATGACCGCTACGCTGGCTGTAATGATGAATGGCACGGGCGACGAGTTCTTTGCCCGAGCCGCTTTCGCCGGTAATCATGACGGGCGCATCGCTGTGGGAAACGCGGCCGATGAGCTTGAACACCTGCTGCATCGGTTCGGACTGGCCCACGATGCTGTCCTGGTGCTGCTCGAGGGTAAGCTGCGGACGAAACGCTTTTGCCGCGCGGAGTTCTTCGCGAGCTTTTAGTGCCGCATCGACGATCGGCTTGATATTAAATGGTAAAGCCTCCTTCCGGACAAAATCAAAGGCACCGAGCTTCATGGATTCGATGACGGTCTGCGTAGTGCCGAAGGCGCTGATGAGAATCACCATCGCGTTAGGATCGAACTGCCGGGCTTTCACAAGTAGCTCCATTCCGCTGAAGGGTACCAGATGCGTTTCAGTGATAAGCAGGTCTGGACGTTCCCTGCAGAAATATTGATATGCCTTCTCCGCATCCGGGGCCGTGATGACGCGCGTCGTCGGTGTCTCGAGCTGATGCTGGAGCCACTCGAGAAAATCGGACTCGGGATCAGCAATGAGGATGGTCTGAGACTTTTGCATAGTCAATTCAGAGGCCACCATAACGGCGCTGCCGAGTGCCAAACTCGTTTAAAGCCTCGAAAAAATCCTCCTTTGTGAAATCGGGCCACAGTTTTCTTGTTACGTAGATTTCGGCGTAGCTGATCTGCCAGAGCAGAAAATTTGAAACGCGCATTTCTCCTGAAGTGCGTATCAGCAGGTCAGGGTCAGGATAATAGCGCGTATAGAGATGTTTGCTGAACATTTCGACGTCGATCATCGCCTTGTCGAGGTGGCCAAGTTCGATCTGGCGTATCAGGCTCTTGATCCCGTCGATGATTTCGAGACGTCCGCTATAGCTGAGTGCGAAGATCAACGTGAGCCCGGTGCTGCTCGCCGTCTTTTCGATCGTGTGATGAAGTTGCTTCTGGCATTGGTTCGGAAGGTCGCTCAGTCGCCCGATCGCCTGGAGACGGATGTTTTTCTCGACGAGTTCTGCGGTCTTCTCACGCAGAAACTGTTCAAGCAGTTTCATGAGCGCCGAGACCTCCGGCTGAGGGCGTTTCCAGTTCTCAGTCGAAAATGCGTAAACCGTGAGAAATTCGACCTCCGCCTCCACGCATCCCTCGACCACCGACCGCAACGCTTCAGCACCTTTTTCATGCCCTTTGATGCGCGGTAGACCATGCTCGCGAGCCCAGCGCCCGTTACCATCCATGATGATAGCTACATGTCTTGGAATGTTCTGGGAACGCTTCGTCAAAGTGAAGGGGAGTGACAGGACGAGACGCAGTCGAACTATCTAGAGCAAAATCGTCTGGTCACGAGATGGCCCCACGCTAACGATGCCAAGACGCGCGCGGGAAAGATCAGCGATTTTCTCAAGATACTTCCGGGCCCTGGCTGGAAGTTCCTCATAAGTGCGGCTTTTGTCGGTCGGCGCGAGCCAGCCATCCATCTCAATGTACTGCGGCTTGCATTGCTCGAGTTGGCGGAAATCCGAAGGGGGTACTTCCAATGTCTTTCTACCCAGTTTGTATCCTGTGCAGATCTTTATGTCCGGAATGGTGTCGAGTCCGTCCAGATTGGTAATCGCGATTTCATCCGTGCCGTTCAGCATCGTCGAATACCGCGTCGCTACGGCATCGAACCAGCCGCAACGCCTGGCACGTCCAGTAGTCGCACCAAATTCCCGCCCCATCGAATGAAGCATATCCCCGATTTCGTCGTTCTCCGTCGGGAAGGGACCTTCGCCAACCCGGGTTGTGTAGGCTTTCATTACCCCGATGACCCGGTCCATGCGATGAGGGGGAACTCCGGATCCCGTGCACGCGCCGCCAGCCGTGGTATTTGAGGATGTAACGAATGGGTATGTGCCATGATCGATATCCAGGAAAGTTCCCTGAGCGCCTTCAAAAAGGATTTCGCGCTTGTCCAGCAGAGCCTGATGCAGGAACGCCACCGTATTGGTGACAAATGGCTTCAGGACCTTTGCAGCCGCGAGATAGTCCGATTCGACCTTCTTGAAACTGAGCTGCTTTTCGCCAAGCGCCTTGAGAATGCGGTTATTTTCGAGCATCCGCGCCTTGAGCTTAGTGGCAAAGACATCCGTCTGAATCAGATCTCCCATGCGCAACCCTGTGCGTGCAACTTTGTCTCCGTATGCCGGACCGATGCCGCGTTTCGTTGTGCCAATTTTCTGTTTTCCTTTGCTGGATTCTCGGAGCGTGTCGAGGAGCCGGTGATACGGAAAGACGATGTGCGCACAGTCACTGATAAAAAGGCTGTATTTCGAAACCTTCACCTTCCTGGCACGCAACCCTTCGATTTCCTCCACCAGGGAAACGGGATCAATGACAACGCCGTTGCCTATCACGCAAATTTTGTCGGGCCTCAGGATGCCGGAAGGAATCAGGTGAAGGACGTATTTTTCAGGTCCGTCGAAAACCGTATGCCCGGCATTATTGCCGCCCTGGCTGCGGACGACGATGTCTGCCTTGTCTGTGAGGAAATCGATGATCTTTCCTTTGCCTTCGTCGCCCCAGTGGGCACCGACGAGAATCGTATTAGCCATATTGTGTTGAAACCGGGGAAATCACGGAGTTTACCGCGTAAAAACAGGGTAGGATCAGCGAGAAGAGCGCACCCGGCAAGCCTTTCTTCAGGGCCGGTGCTCATCTCGATCAATTTGCTTATCGGCAGATGTTCAGGGCTTAACGACCCTTAGCAGAGACGTTTCGGCACCGTGATGCGACTACAGCGCGATAGTGTTCAGAATTTCTTGGGGAAGAGAATTACTGCGCAAATCGGACAATCGGTCGCAGAGCTGTTTCAATTTGTCTTTTTTGTCCGATGACCTTATTGGCATCCTCGATCGCGCCTTCCCCACAAAACGCCGTTGCGCGCAATGGGGTAGAAGCAGGCAAAATGAGAAATTTCTAAGAGAGTTTGGCCATGGCCTGTTGCCTGCAGATCCACCCGCCTCCAAGGACACGATCGTGATGGTAGACGACAGCAGCCTGGCCGGGCGTGACCGATCGCTGCGGGTTGTGCAACGTGATTTTCGCCCGGTGTCCACTAAGCGGTGTTAGCGTGGCACGCGCGCCCGGATGGGCATATCGAATCTTCACATCGACCTCCACAGAGTCGCCGGCGGTTGCTTCGTCCAGCCAATTGAGGCGGTCTATTTCGAACTCTTCAGTGAGGAGATCCTCTGCATCACCAACGATGACGCGATTGGTTTTTGGATCGATATCGATAACGTAGCGCGGTCGAGGGGACCCACCGGGCAGTCCCTTTCGCTGTCCGATTGTGTAGAGTTCAATGCCGTCATGTTGTGCGATGAAAGTGCCATCACGATCGTAAATCCCTCCTCGTTGGAAATCTTCGCCACTCAGGTGGGTGCGAAGAAATGCCCTGTAATCGTTCCCCGGAACGAAGCAGATTTCCTGACTGTCCACTTTTTCGGCAACTCTCAAGCCGATCTGTCGCGCGATGGCACGAATCTCGGTTTTTGACATTGCCCCCAATGGAGTAAGCGCCCTGCGGAGCTGCTTCTGACGAAGGCTGAAAAGGAAATATGACTGATCCTTGGTTATGTCACGGCCCTTGCGCAGAATAGCCGTTTCGCGGACATGTTCGATGATCGCGTAGTGGCCGGTGGCGATATATTCGGCTCCGATAGCTCGGGCTTTATCCCAGAGACTTCCGAACTTCAGCTTTTCGTTACACATTACGCACGGATTCGGCGTGCGCCCCGATTTGTATTCTTCGGAAAAATAACTAATTACAAGCTTCTCGAATTCGTCCGCCTCGTCGATGACGTAATGAGGGATGCCGAGAGAATACGCCACGCCTCGGGCGTCAGCGATCGCCTGAGGTCCACAGCATTTGTCTTCTGCGCGGGACATGCAATCCTGCGGCCACACCTTCATCGTTACACCAACGACGTCGTATCCCTGCTCCTTGAGTAGGTAAGCCGCCACACTCGAATCGACGCCGCCGCTCATTCCGACGAGAACTCTGGTTTTTCGCTCGCTCATGCTCTGGCTCGCTACCATAGCGAACCTCGAATATCATGCAAATGCACGGTATCCAACCAGATCGGCTTGAATGTCACCATCGTTGCCGCTGCCGGCGCCGGTGCTACGTGTCCCGCACGGCAATGCCATTTGCCTCGAGCGCGGACTCGAGGTTTTCTACACGTTTAAAGAGCGACCCGAGTCGTCGCAGACGGGCCTGGCCTTCCAAGAACTCCCTGTGGTCGCGCGCCGGATACCCGCTGACGATTGCCTTTGGTGGCACGTCCTTGATCACTCCGCTGTAGCCCACCACTGAGCAGGCCTTGCCCAATTTAAGATGCCCGGCCATTCCCGCATGTCCACCGACTGTAACGTAGTCCTCGAGCTTTGTGCTGCCCGCGATTCCCACCATCGCGACAAGTAGGCAATGCTTTCCAATAACCACGTTGTGCCCGATCTGTACGAGATTATCGATTTTCGTACCTTCTTTGATCCACGTCCGGCCGAAGCGCGCTCGATCAACAGTGGTACCGCTGCCGATTTCAACGTCGTCGTCAATCTGCACAATGCCAAGCTGCGGAATCTTGACGTGGCGACCTTCCGAAAGCTGGAAACCGTAACCGTCTCCGCCAATAACGGCAGCGGAGTGGATGATAACACGATTGCCGATTGCGCTTCGCTCTCGAATCGTAACGTTTGGATAAAAATGGCAGTTCGTCCCGATGACGGAATCGGCGCCGACAAAAGTACCGGCGTCGATGACTGTGTTGTCGCCAATCGTCGTGCCGGATTCGATCACGACATGATGTCCGATCGATACATTTTCTCCGAGAACGACATTCGACTCCACGACTGCGCTTGGCGCGACGCCAACTACGGGTTTTCGCGGAGGCGGAGCGAAGCGTTGTACCAGTTCTGAGAATGCGAGTGTGGGATTCTCGACGAAAATTCGAATGGGCGGAATTTCACGATCGAAATCCGATGGAACCAGTATGGCAGTCGCCGAACAGTTCTCGAGTTCCGACAGGTATTTTGGATTGCCGTAGAAGGTAATTTCACCGTCGATCGCGTCCAGCGTAGAAGCGACACCGCGGATTACAGCCTCCCCCCCGCGCCTTCCTCCTTTATTCGGCCGCCCACCAGGGCGGCAAGTTCACTGACGGTGGATGTCAACCGGTACGTCCTTAAACCTCAATTCTTTTTATTGAGGGCCTTAATGATTGAGTCGGAGAAGTCCATGCTCTCGTTTGAGAAGAGAACGATCGGCACCCCATTCAGACTCTGTCCGCTTCTATCGAAAACCACATCGTATTTGTCGGTCTTTACACGTTCCTCCACCAGCTTTGTGATTTCCTGGACGATGTCGTTTCGCATGCGGACAGCCTGATCTTGAAGCTGTTTTTCGCGTGTGCTACGGAACTCCGTGATCTCTCGCTCGAGGTTCTTTGTCTCTGCGATTGTCTCGTCCCGTGTCTTGGATTTCGCGGCTTTGGCTTGCTCGCTCAGTTCGGGCCTGTTGATCTCCTCGTTGAGCTTATTGATCTTCTCGAGGTTGGCCTTGTAAGCCTCCATCCGCGTATCGAGTTCCTTCTTCGCAGAGGCACGCGCTTCGTTAATCCGTGATTCAGCGTCCTTGGTCTTATTGTAGGAGGAGAAGACATTATTCATGTCGACCATCCCGATTTTGACCTCAGCGCTTGCAGGGTGAGTGGTTGCGAAGAGGAAAGAAGTGAGGACGCACGTAAGGGTGAGGGATTTCTTCATAAAAAGAGTTAAAGGACTGGGTTAGGCGATAAGAGACTTTAGCATTCGCGATACGTTCAAAATTGATAGCCGATATTGAAATTGAATCGACCGCCTGAGTCATTGAAAGGATCTGACTTAATCGGAATACCGTAATCCATGCGGATCGGGCCGATCGGCAGGTTGAGTCGGACACCGAAACCGACGTCGGAATTGATGTTGCTGGTGCCGAAACTGTAGGAACCCGCATTTACGAAACCCGTGTCGAAGAAGACGGCGCCACGAATGGTCTGCCGGAATATAGGAAAAGTCAGCTCGGTCGTGAGTCGTGCCAGAGATTGGCCACCAATTGGTTCACCATTTTCATCCTTCGGGCCCACGTCGCGGAACGAGAATCCGCGTAAGTTGTTCGCGCCGCCCAGGTAGAGGCGGTCGAAGATCGGAACCACGTCTCCGCCAGCCCAGGTGTCGACAGTGCCAACCTCGCCTTCAATCAGGAAAATCAGGTCCCAGGGTAGCAGGAAATATTGAGCGCCTTCGAGATCGAAACCATAGATTTTTGTTTCGCCCCCGAGGAACCCATCTGCAACGTAACCCGTGAGGTCGATCTTTGTGCCCCTCCGAGTGAGGAATACCGAGTCTCTTGAATCGTAGGACAATACGGATCGAAGCGAACTTTTTGACCAGTTGCCTTCCTGACTTTTTATGAAATCGGATGCGTTGTCCGGCACATCGTATATCCGAATATTTTCGAGGCGATAAGCCAGCAAGATCGAGGTGAAGTTCGTGATAGGCTTTCTGGCATTGATTTCGAAGCCGTATTCACTCTGCGTATACACGTCGCTCACAAAGGTTGCCTCGCGGTAAAATACTTCGCCGCCAAGCGCGAGTTTATAGTCCATGAACCACGGCTCGACGAGACTGATGACCGCATCCTTTCGTTCCGTGCCATACTGAACGCGAATTCGGAATCGCTGTCCGCCGCCGGTGAAGTTTGGCCAGTTGGTGAGATCAAAGTTCGACTGCGTCATTTCGACGAAGCCGAGCAAGTTATCGATCGTGCTAAACCCGACGCCAAAATTAAATGAACCGGTTTTCTTTTCCTGGACCAGCACGTTCAGATCCTTCCGGCCGGGAACGAAGGTTTCGGTCGGATAGATCTCGATTCGCTCGAAGTAATTCAGATTTGCGAGGCGCTGTTTGGAGGTGTCAACTTCAACGGAGTCGTAGAGATCACCCGGCGTTACAAGCAGTTCCCGCCGAATCACCTTATCCTTCGTGCGCGTATTGCCGCTAATATTCACACGCTCGACATACGTCTCAGTGCCTTCGTCAAGGGTGTAAGTCACGTTTAGCACGCTTGTGCCCGCCAATGCCGTATCGGCGTTAACGGCGAGGTCGATGTAACCGCGGGCTCCGTAGAGATTCTGCACCGCCTTTACATCGTCACGCGCCTTCTCGGGCGAGAATACGTCGCCGGGCTGTAACGTCATGACCGCGCGCACCTCGTCGGTGGAAAATACCTGTGCTCCCTGTATGTTGATGTCTCCAACCGTGTAAACGGGACCTTCCTTAATGGGAATGAGAAGATCGACTTTCTTTCCCTGGATCCGCTCAACCACCGGTTCGCTGATCACGACATCGAGATATCCGGCGTTCTGATAGAATTCGCGCAGCGTGACGAGATCCGCCGTCAATTTCTCGTCATTCAAACGACCCGCTCGAGTGAGGAAGGAGAGGAGGTTGCTCTCTTTAGTCTGCATCTGTTTGCGGAGCACCTTGTCTTTGAAAGCCGTGTTCCCTTCGAAACGAATATCGCGGATCGCGGTCTTCAAGCCCTCATCTACGGAGAAAATCACGACGGCCGTGCCTAGTTCCTCGTTGCTCTGTACGTCGTAGGTGACTTCCGTTTCCGTGAAACCCCTTCTCGAATACATCTCGAGAATCTTCTGGCGGTCCTGTTCAAGAGCCGCTCCCTCGAGAACCGTATCCGGTTTTATGGAGATCTCCTTCCTGATCTTCCTGGTTTTTACCTGCGTAGCGCCGACGATCTGAACTTCCGTGACTACGGCCTTTGCCAGAACCACCACGATCACTTTCACGCCGCCATCCGGGAGCGGTTCCCCGAAAATGCGGACATTCTGGACATTGCCCGATGCGTAGAGATTGCGAATGTCGTCTTCAACCGCCTGATTTGAATATTCCTTGCCAACGGCTGTACGCATATTGGCCAGGATTCGCTCGCGACTGATTGCACTAGGGCCCGCATATTGAATTTCAATCTCGCGAACGATTTGTTGATTCTGTGCATATGTTGCGTTTTGGATGCACAGCAATGCGAAAATAGAAGCCAACAGGCACAGGAGAAAGGGCGATTTCATAAGCAAAAAATCGCTCGCCAATTCCCAAAATTTTCCACAGCGGGCGGCGAACGCGCGGTATTGATGGGGAAAGGCGAATCAAACGTCAAGCGGCATTTAGCCGCCTTTTTTAGAGAATTTCGTGTGGCCCCAGGGCAAGGCGAATGCATGAGATTACGGCGGGAGAGTCAGCGTGCGATCCCTCGCCCTTACTTCTTTCGCCGATTCACGCGTGATCGAGAAAAACAGAGGTCTTTCAACTCCCTGCCGAATCACACGAAGTCGCATCGTGGTTCCGGCGAGGCCCCGAATGAACTGCATCGCTTCCTTCTGGGATATACCCTTCAGCGGACGGCCGTCTACGTGTGTGTAGATATCGCCGTTCTTGACACCCGCCCGCTCCGCCGGCGATCCGATCAAAACTTTCTGTACGTAAGGAAGCGCATCGGGGCCCTCATTGCGCCATCCTATAATCACACCGGTCAGACCGCTCTCGGAAATTCCGACATCCGGAACGCTCGGAGCCAGAGCGTTAGCGAATTCCAACCCAAACACCAATGCAAACGACAACGACAATGCGGCGAAGGTATGGGCGTATCCTATGGCAGGGCGGGTGCCGATAAATCGAGATACCACGTGACAATGTCCCATCCAAAGAACATCCAGATAAGCGCTCCAAGTGCAAGGTATGGGCCAAAAGGAATCTTTGCCGACATCTCGCGTTTCCCAATGGCGATTGCCGCGACACCGACACAGGCGCCGACGATCGACGCGGTCATCACCGTGAAAATTACGGCTGTCCATCCGAGAAAAGCGCCGATGCAGGCGATGAATTTCACGTCACCGAAGCCCATCGCCTCGCGGGGGATGACGACTTCGATCACTTCGGCATTGATCCCGTCAATTTTTTCAAGGGGAATTTCCCTGCCCTTCACAAGGACGCGATCGTAGAAAAAGGTAAGCGTTTCGTTCGTGAAATTTTTTCCGTCCATTCGAGCAGTCTTCGTGATCAGAACGAGCCGATCTTTCTCTCGCGCGAACATGTCGCTCCAAAGCATGGACTCTTCGCCGAGTCGTACCTCCGCCTCGTCTCCCGTCCGCGTCCATTCGAAGGGCTCCGGTTCGTCGTAGACCGCGCGTTTTTTTCCAAATGCGATTTTGCCAAGTTCGACCACACCCCACAGGAGAAAATAACCCGTCGCGGCGCCGACGAGAGACCACATGAGACTCATGACGTGGGAATTCGTCTCCATCATTTGGGGAATGACAAGGCTCAGGATCAGTCCGGCTACAGCGCCCCCCCAGGTAACTTCGTCGGGAATGATGAAGTGCTCGAAATCAATGAAAGTGGCAATAATGAGCAGACTGACGAGAATGCAGTAGGGAAACGTCAGTATCCAGAATCCGTCGCTCCGCAGGTGAAGCCACACCGCAAGAAAAAGTAGCGCGGTTAGCAATTCGACGGCGAAGTAGCGAAACGCGATCCGCGCGCCGCAGTTCGCACATTTTCCACGGAGGACAAGCCAGGAAATCAATGGGATATTGTGCCAGAAAGGGATCTGCTTCTTACAGGAGGGACAGAACGATCGCCGCGGCTCATTAACGGATAGCTTCAGCGGCATGCGGTAGATGCAGACGTTTAGAAAAGATCCGACGATGGCCCCCAGACAAAAAACAAAGGTTGCACACAGAATCTCGTAGATGTGGATGATATCGGAGGGCACGGTGGCGAGGGTTGGCAGAGTTGAAGATGGTCGCACGATGCATGCCATTGGGGCCAGCCGGCGAACGGGGGGTAATTTTGCGTTCGCTAAACAGGTAAGCCAATAGTTATGTGATGCTCGTCCGGCTCAAAACAAGCGGGAGGAGGCGCCCAGCCGACAAACTCTTTGATAGTTCTAGAGCTTCTGCAGATCCGGATCGACGAGTGCGCAAATATTGTGGAGCAGAAACTTGTGCGCTTCCTGGATTCGCGCCGTGATCTCACCCTGGACTATCAAATCTACGGTAGCGACCCCTTTGGTGAAGCCGCCATCTCTGCCAAGCAGTGCAATGCTGTGGATGTCCATCGAACGAGCCATTTCGACTGCCTTGAGAATGTTCCTCGATTTCCCGCTCGTCGAGATCGCGATCAGGACGTCACCCGGCTTTCCATAACCCTGTACCTGACGGGCGAAGACGTCATCGAAGGAATAATCATTGCCGACAGCGGTTAGCAGACTGCCTCCGTTCGAGAGGTTGATCGCAGGAAATGGTTTGCGGTCCACAGTGAAGCGGCAGCCATACTCTGCGGCGAAATCGGCACCATCCGCAGCACTTCCTCCATTGCCGCAAACAAGCAGTTTATTGCCTTCCAGGAGAGCAGTGCGAACGATGTTTGCGGCAGTTTGTAGATCGGGTTCGAGTGCAGCGAGCTTTTCGAAGGTTTGAACAGCATCGCCAATGGCATTGGTGAAAAGGCTCATTACTCTGATTGCGAAGGGGTCTGGGGGTGGAATGTTCTCTACTCGACCGGCACAGCCTTCCGAACCGGAAGCTCTTCGTAAGTCACGGTTTCGCCTGCGGCGGGTGAATTGCGGAGCTCCGGTGTTGGAGGGGCCGGCGGAACAAATACCGGTGTTGGGGCGGGTGTGGCGGTGCTCTCCGGACTTGATGTTGGGGTTGCGGCTTTTTCATCCGTAACGATTACCGGGACCTTCTGCTCGGAAACACCGTCGTATTCAGGTCCGAGTCGGTCGCTTTGCCTGATCAGGTAAATGACGAAAAGAACGAGGATTATAACGCCGATGAGAAAGAATACCGGCAGGGCCGAGCTCTGGCGTTTCGCGCGGACCCTCGGTGGCACACGTGTCGGAGCATTTTGCAGATAGTCGTAGTCGTCGACCCCTACGCGCGTCGCGGTTTGAAGGGGCTGTACCATGTCCGCAACATCTACCCCAAGAAACTTTGCGTAGAGTAAAACAAAGCTGCGGGCATACGCGATGTTTGGGAAATTCGCGAATTCGTCCTTCTCGATATCTGCGATACGTTCGGGACGCATGCGTGTCTCGCGGGCGACATCCTCGAGCGAGAGCTCCTTTGCCTCACGAGCATGCCGGAGCTTCTCGCCGAGAGTCTCGACGGAACCGGTCGGCCTATTTTCGGGCTGTTGTCGTTTCTTCAGGGGTCGCAATTGGTGGAAGGCTCTGATGCGGATAATCGAACTGAAAGGAGCACATCAAGTTCCAAGATCAAATCGGAAGCGGTCGACTTTTGAACTGTAAGTTTCGAATTCAGATAGAAGACAGACTTCAAGTCGTGCTAAATGCGATGAGGATCAGGGAAGTGCTACATCGAGATCCACGAGGATCTCGCGGGGTTTTGCGCCTTCCCCTGGCGCGACATACCCTCGCTGCTCGAGAATGTCGACCACACGAGCTGCGCGAGTATATCCGAGGCGCAAACGGCGTTGGAAAAGCGATGTGGAAGCCTTTTTTTCCTGCCGCATTATTTCCAGGCATTTCTCGACGAGCTCCTCATCTTCCGGAGAAACGTCGTCGTCAATCGGCGAAGAGAGATTGAAGCGTTCCTGCACGGCGGAATCAAAGGTCGGTTCGCCCTGGGCGGCGGTGAAATCGACGACACGCTGAATTTCTTCGTCGGTAACAAACACACCCTGCGCCCGCGTGAATCGACTCGTTCCCGGCGGGAGATACAACATGTCGCCCTGGCCAAGAAGTCGTTCCGCTCCATTTTCGTCGAGAATCACCCGGCTGTCGATCTTTGAGGCTACCTGGAACGCGATGCGGCTTGGGATGTTTGCCTTAATGACACCGGTTACCACATCGGCGCGTGGCGTCTGCGTTGCGACGATCATATGAATCCCTGCTGCGCGCGCCATCTGTGTGATGCGGGCGATGGCACTTTCCACGTCGGCGGGCGCTGTCTGCATCAGGTCCGCCAATTCGTCGACAATCACGACGATATACGGCATGTGATCGGGAACAACCACATCGTCCTCACGCGGCACACGGATTGGGGGCGGTGTCCGCTCTTCGGTGAAAAGCTCGTCATCTTCCTTCTCGCTGAAATCGATAGTCTCCGGCTCTTTGTCGTCCCGTTCTTCCGCATTTTTCTCAGCTTCCTCGTCTAGTTCCTTCTGCGATTTGGGTTTTGGACGGGCATTGAAGCCCGTGATGTTCCGCACTCCGGTCGTAGCGAAGATCTTATACCGCTTTTCCATTTCATCGATAACCCAGCGCAACGCGAGCAACACCTTTTTCGGATCGGTCACGACCGGTACGACGAGATGCGGGAGCTTGTTGTAGATTTGCATCTCGACAACCTTCGGATCGATCATTATGAAACGAATTTCCTCCGGTGAGAACCTGTAAAGCATGCTTGCGATCAGTGCGTTGATGCAGACGGACTTGCCGCTGCCAGTTGTACCGGCTACGAGGCAATGCGGCATCTGGGCAAGATCGGCAATGATGGTTTTTCCGTAGACGTCCTTCCCGAGCGCAAGGGGTATTTTCGCCCTGGTAGAATGCCAGTCTTCCGACTCTAAGAGCTCACGAAATGCGACCTTCACCTTGCGGCTGTTTGCAATCTCGATGCCTACCGTGTCCTTGCCTGGAATTGGGGCGAGAATATTGATTCGTTCAGCGCGTGTCGCCCGTGCAAGATCCCGTTCCAACGCGACGATCTTGTCAACCCGCACCCCTTTCGCCGGATACACTTCGTAGCGTGTAATTGTCGGTCCTTTGGTGATGTCCCCCGCTTCGACGCTTATCCCGAACTGCTGCAGGGTTTCGATGAGTGTCGCTTGAATTCCTCGAAGCTCGTTTGGATCGGATGCCTCCCGGCTCGCAAGATCCTGTTCCTCGAGCAGGTCGATTGAGGGGAGCCGATAGTTCTCGATGTGCTGCGGTTCCGTGAGGGAGATTTTCTCCGGTTCGGGCCTGGCTTTCCTGGGCACGGCCACTGAGGTGTCGATGACCTGCGGCTCCGGACGGATGACTTCTTCCTCCTCCGAATGGCTTCCGGCAAGTTCGACGGCGCCGGTTGCCGGTTCAGCGCTTGTTCGTCTATTCGATTTTCGTCCGAGTTGTTTCTCGAGCCGTTTCGTTTCCCGGGCGACGCGCCGCTGTTCGAGAATCAGCTTTTCCCGTTCGTCAGCCTGGGCGAGTCGGTACTTGCGAAAACGCTCGAGCCAGACTCCCGGCAGGGCAATGGCTTTTCTGATAAGGGTGATTGGTCGAATGCCAGTCATCAGAATAAGGCTCGTAACATAAATGCAAACGAGGAGTATCCAGGAGCCGACTGTGCCGAGGGTGCTCTCGAGCAGACGTTCTCCTATCCAGTATCCCAACCAGCCTCCGGTCCCCGGGATGTTCATCTCCTTGTGGTAATTTTCGAGCAGCCATGGCTGCCTCTGCGCGAGGCACGTCCCGGAAAGCAGAAACCCGATGATCCACAGCGATCGGGGTCCAACATGGAGGTTCGACGAAAGAAGTTTGGCTCCCCCGAATCCAAGCAAGACTGCGGTGATGAGGTAGGACGCCGCGCCGAAGAGATAGTAAAAGATGCTTGCGAGTATCGCGCCGAACGGACCGACGAAATTCTGCACCGGGTCATTCGCCGGCGACGCCGAGCTTAATGGAAACCACTCAGGGACATCTTTGGGATCGTAGGAAATGAGTGCCAAGAACAACAACGTGCCGAGCCCGAGCAGGATAAGCCCGATGACTTCATTGAATGATTGAGAACTGCTCTTGCTTGGCACGAGGGAAGAGTAGGCAAAACGGGTTGCCTTTCAATATCCAACCCTGGTTAGCAGATCGCATGCTTTTCCGGTGAACCGATTTGGCGGGTGGAACTGGGAAAAGTGGCTGGAGTTCTTGACAAGATTGTTTCTCAAGGACAGACAGAGGAGTCTACCGCGGCTGATGGCTTTTGTCGCGGTTCAGCACGGCCGCGACTGCGGCGGGGCCGTGTCCGCCGCGAATTTCTCCACTGTCACGCATTGAAGCAGTGAGATAAGGAACTAAATCATTTGCCGATGCGGATTGTCCTAATTTATTTAAAGAATCCGACCCCGGGGAAAGTGAAGACCCGATTGGCCGCGACGGTTGGGGATTCGCGGGCTGCGGAGATCTACAGGCAGATGGTTGAGCATGTCTGCAGTGTTCTTCCAGTTGAGGTAACTCCGTGGGTAATGTTCGATCCACCAGAATCTCGAGCTGTGCTTGAGCGTTGGTTGCGTCCACGGCTCTCGTCAAACGCGAGCTTCATTCCGCAGTGCAACGGAGACCTTGGAGCCCGTCTGTCGCATGGTTTTGACGCGGCCCTCGAAATTGCCGAATCGGTCGCTGCAATCGGAACGGACTGCCTCGATATCGACGAATCGACTTTCTCCGAAACATGGAATGCCCTGGAATTTTCGGACTGCGTTCTTGGTCCTACGGACGACGGTGGATATTACCTGATTGCGATGAAACGACGTCTTCCTGAGTTATTCTGCGATATCGCGTGGAGCAGCGAATACACGCTCACTGAGACCATGGATCGTGCGTCTGCCTGCGGCTTTGGTATTCGCCTGTTGAGGCCATTTCACGACGTTGACACAGAATCGGACTGGATACGCGCGAAAGCACGATTAGGATCGAAGCACGATACGTTCAATAAGTCGTGATCTAATCTGCTGAGCCGGGTAATAAGGACGGACATTATCGCAAATTTTTTCTCCTGTAAGAAATTCCAGAATATGCTCACCCAAACATTAACGTTCGAGCCGATTTACATGGAACGCGTTTGGGGCGGTCGACGGCTTGAGAGCCTTTACGGGAAACGTCTTCCTGCGGGCGCTCGTATTGGGGAGTCCTGGGAAATTGTCGATCGAGAAGAAGCTCAGAGTGTGGTTCATGAAGGCGAGTTGCGGGGTCTCACTCTCAACGATCTTTGGAATAATCATCGCGAGGCGATATTCGGCTCAAGGTTCTCGGAGATGGGGCAACGTTTTCCGTTGCTTTTCAAACTTCTCGACGCTCAGGATCGGCTTTCTGTTCAAGTGCATCCGACTCCGGATGTAGCCGGCGAACTGCATGGCGAGTCAAAGACTGAAGCGTGGTTCATCGCGGAAGCGGAGACCGGCGCCGATCTGTTTGTCGGCCTCAGCAAGGGGGTGACCCGCGAGTCATTCAGAGAGGCGCTTGAAGAGGGGCGGGTAGCCGACGCCATACACAGAATCCCTGTAAGGACGGGCGATTCCATTTTTATTCCCAGTGGCCGAATTCACGCGATCGGCGCGGGAAACGTGATCGTTGAGGTGCAGCAGAGCAGCGACACTACATACCGTGTTTTTGACTGGAATCGCGTGGGCCTCGACGGTAGACCCCGTACGCTCCACGTAGAA
This sequence comes from uncultured Verrucomicrobiae bacterium, assembly GCA_963805815.1. Taxonomy (GTDB): domain Bacteria; phylum Verrucomicrobiota; class Verrucomicrobiia; order Chthoniobacterales; family Chthoniobacteraceae; genus CAWDWA01. Next base: position 18,991 of record CAWDWA010000011.1, on the reverse strand, counting down.
GAATCCATGAAATCGATCGATTTTTCCGACATCGAGCCAGGCCTTGGCGGATTCAACGGAAATGTGATCGCCGAGTGCGAATTCTTTCGGGTAGAGAAGATTTACGTGGAAAGCCAGATCGATGCTTGTCAGGCAGGTGAATTCGCTATCTTCACCGTGGTAACCGGTCGTGTCCGCTGTGGACATTGCGAATACAAAGCGGGCGACTTTTTCATGGTGCCTGCCACTTTGAATGAGCGTATTTTAGAATCGGTCGATGGATCGGCAACGGTGCTTCGAACGATGATACCTTAGCTTAGATACCCCGACGATCACATGATCGCCATGCAGCAAGGATTTTCCCTGCAAAGAATCTCGGCAACCCGTTTTTTGAGAAGAACATCAATAGGATTCCCGCCTGGTCAGTCGAATAAGAGATTAAGGTCGTGCCATGCATTCGTTTGGATTTTGCGGCTTCAACGGAACTCAGGTCATGACACCGCCTGATTGACCATACACTATTTAAGGCTTGGAGCGAATGAGGCAAAGCCGAGCTGAAGTTTAGGCGGAGCTTTGGAGTTCGCAGGCGAAGGATTTACCGATCAACACGCCGGAGGAAGCGGTCATTCTGGCGTCGATTGTGGAAAAGGAAACTGGGATTCCGGATAAGCGCCCGCGTGTCGCGTCGGTATTTATCAATCGCTTGAAAAAGCGCATGCGGCTCGCGTCGGATCCGACCATTATTTATGGATTAACAGGAGGCGAACCGCTCGGACGCGGCATTCGTAAGAGTGAGATAAAGAAGGTCACGCCGTACAATACCTATGAGATTGATGGGCTGCCGCCGACGCCCATTGCCAATCCCGGGCGTGACGCGATCGCCGCAGTGCTCAACCCTTCGGAGACAAATGACTTGTATTTTTTTGCCGACGGAACCGGCGGGCACGTCTTTGCGTCCACGTACCGGGAACACCAGCGTAATGTAGCTTCGTGGCGCCGTATCGAGCAGCAGAAGGAAGACGCCGAATGACTGTATGAGCCACGCGGCTTATCGTCCTGATTTTGAACTGATGACCTGGGCTTAGATCGCGCTGCGGGCAGTACCTCTATTCGGTGATAAACAACGGATGCAGCTCGACAGCATTCTGCGGCAGTTATAGATCTCCGCGACATACGCTGTTAACCGTATGGTCACGAATTGTCGCAATCGCCGACTTATTGCGAAGGGGATTTCGAGCACAGAATTTAGCTTCAAAAAAGTTAAAATTCTTGAAAAAATGGAATTCGCTCCTTTTTATGAGGCTCAACCCAGAAATAACAAGAAACGACACTGTATGAAATTCATGATCACCTGGCAGTTCCACCCGGGGAAAATTCACGAAACGTTGGCCAAGTTCGCTCAAATGACCCCTGAGGAGGATGAAGCTCTAATGGGCGAGGGCGTTAAACTCATAGGCCGCTGGCACGATCTCGCCCGTGGACGCGGGGTGTGCATTGTCGAAAGCGACAATGTCGAAGCTGTGTCCAGATACTCGCTCAACTGGAATAGCGTGATGGATCTGGACACTTCCGTCGTTCTTGACGACGCCGAGACGCGGGCGCTGGGAAAGAGTATGAAAGTAGACGATTAACTTTAGGGACAATAGTTCAGGTAATTTCATCGCTTAACCGCGGGACCCGGCGCGCGTTCGTCGATCGGGCGGACTGCATCGCTAATTTGCGCCGCTGGATTGGGCCCGTGGTTTTTCGCGGTTATCCGAGGTTATGAGCCTGTTCCATTGGCCCGCTTCCGAAAAGTGGTAAAGGATGAAACTCACAAAGATTGCTTCAAGCCACCCGCATCTGGTGAAAGGATGCCAATGAATTCGCCGAGACGCTTTTCTCCCCCTGAGCTCCCTGCAATTCCAAGGTTCTGCGGTGCAGTATTGCCGAGTTTTCTTCCAGTAAGCTTCGGCAGGAAGGCGTGTTCATGAGACGTATTCCATTCGTGTATTTCCCGCTGTCCCGTCTCCTGCTCCGAGTAGTCGTTGCCGTCTGTTTCGAGCTTGCCTTCGGTGCACATCTTCCTTCTGTTGCCAAACCCCCGCCTCAGGCGGCCAAGGAGGTGAAGGTAGTCAATGGCGACGACATGCCCGTCCCTGTCGTAGCCCTCGATACCCCGATATTAGAGCCATTCCACGACGAATCCCAGATCAATGTCAGCGGATTTCTGCATGAGGCGCTCTACACCATACCTGCAGGCCAGCGTGCGGTGATTGAAACTGTGACGGTGCTTGTCGAGCTTCCAGTGCGCCAGGCCGTGGGCGGCTTTTTGAGTATCGAGACCACTTTGGGTGGTGCTCCCGTCAATCACTACCTGGTGCTTACGACACAGGGCACGGTTCTCTCGTCTGAGACGCGAACGGCTAACCACGCAGTAAAGCTCTACGCCGATGCGGGGTCACAGATCTTCTTAAATGGGGCGATTCAGGCCGGTTCCACTATCTTCGTCAGTATGAGCGGCTACCTGGAGGAGATTCCCTAATCCGAAAAGCAATGAAGCGTGGACTCCGTCATGGGTGTACCGCGTTCGGATCTTCGTCTCCATTGGACTTCCCGACTGAGTAGAGATTAGAGCTTTGGACTCCATCATTGTTTGAAACAGTGTTGAATCTCCACCATAACGCTTTGGTTAGGGGCGGGGCAATCTCGGAAATCACTGGCTAGTTCAATCGTTTAAGAGATCGTTCGAAAAAAAGGAGGGAGAGGAATTACAACGGCATCGAGTGCGAATCGCAAGGCTGAGGCGTGGGAGCATCTCTTCGGTCAAGCAGCTGCCGGATAGCCGAATAGCCAACGCCGCGCGGCACTCCAACTTTCGAGAGAAAGCCACGGGATGCAGACAGTCTGATGCTTTCACTCCCCGCGATTTTAGTTCAGCATTAGACGCTCTGTTGAATTCCAAGTTTACAACGCGCGAGACCGTTGGGCGGGCGGCCATGTATGTGGCGGCTTTCACCGTTATCGTCGCCGGAATTGGCGCGGCGAAGGCGATCATCGTTCCATTCCTCCTGGCGTTGCTCTTCAGCATGATTTGCGCGCCACCAGCGTTCTGGCTGAAGCGACATGGAATTCCCATGCCGCTGGCCCTGGGGGTCATCCTGCTTCTTCTAATCATCGTTCAGGTTTTGTTCGGTGCGATGATCACCCGGATGTTGACTACTTTTACGGCGTCCCTTCCTTTCTATCAGGCTCGGCTTTGGGAATGGGAGGGCGCGATCCGCGCCTACGCCGCTGCACACGATATCAATCTCGGTGACGCATTTGGCGATGTGGTCAATACCTCTGCCATCCTCGGGCTTGTCCGCGATCTGCTCGCGAGTATCGGCCGACTTCTTGGGCAGGGGGTAATTATCACATTGATCGTGTTTTTCCTGTTGCTCGAGACTCCCTTGTTCGAGGCGAAACTGAACTGGATCTACCGAAGGCAGGGAAAGCAGCCGCCGAATTTCGCTGATCTGGTCCGCACCGTAAATCGATACATGGTACTGAAGACCTTAATCAGCATTATGACCGGCGCGCTGGTCTGGGGCGGACTCAGTCTCATGAGGATCGACTTCGCCCTGATGTGGGGGTTGCTCGCGTTCCTGCTGAATTTTATTCCCACCATTGGTTCGATCATCGCCGCGATTCCCGCCGTGCTGCTCGCCTTCGTGCAGTTCGGACTCGGGGGAGCGCTTGGGGTTGCATTGCTTTTTTTCGGCGTAAACGTCCTCTTCGGCAACATCATCGAGCCGAGAGTCGTAGGACGCGGCGTTGGAATGTCGCCCCTGGTAGTGCTGCTCTCGATTCTGTTCTGGGGCTGGTTGCTTGGACCTGTGGGAATGATCCTATCCGTGCCGCTTACCATGAGCATCAAAATTGTCCTGGGAGCGCGCCCCGAGACTCAAGCATTCGCTGTGTTGATAGGCCGTGGCATTCCCGAGGACGAACGCCCATTTGATGAACCGAAATAACCATCCGCCGAATCCCGGCGCGTTGGCGGGAAGCTCCGGCGAGCTTGATCTCGATAAAGTTTCAATGAGATGTGCTGACACAGCCCGACGGTCATTTCGACGTGAATGCCTCACTTGCTAACCAAGAACAGAGAGTTGAACGATCGGGGACCGGAAATCGCGAATTTCTCGGGAGCAGGGAGGGGCATTGAAGCCTGGTAGGATCACCGTCCAGATCACTCCCAACGCCAGTCGCGATGAAATCATTGGTTGGCAAGGGGAGCGATTGAAAATCAAGATCAAAGCTCCTGCTGTCGAGGGTAAAGCAAACGACGCGCTCGTCCGGTTTCTGGCAAAATATCTTGGCATTCACCGCAGGAATATCAGCATCGAACGCGGAAGCACTTCCCGGATCAAGGTGCTCGCCTTTGAGTCCTTGGAACAAGCGACACTCAGAGATAAACTAAAGAGCCCGACGAATCCCTCCTGAGGCGCTGATGAAGTATTGAAATGCAGATTTTTTCTGAGCGATTGACTCCACTAAAAAGTTGGAAGCTTATTTGTTTCGCACTCCCGCTACTTAGGCGGGATTTCTCGTTCGTTTAAGTGTTCTGGACAATGCTCCCCTCGTTTGCCACTATTATCGTTTGGTAGGTTTCTGATGCAATTCATCGAATCCTCCATAATAATATATAACAATAACTTATAACCAGCAAAGTTATGAAAAGGTCCCTATCCCTCCTGATTTTCGCTCTTTGCATTTCGCACGGTTTTGCACAGAGGAGCCCCGATCAACTTTTTGCACAAAAGAGCCCGGATCAACTCTACGGTAACCTGTTTAAAAACGTGCAGTTGCAGGAGGTATTTCCCGATCAAAAGGCTTTTGTGGACTGTATACCAATTCGTCGGCCGTCGACGATCATGGCTGAGTATGAGCGCCTGGTTAACACGCCTTCATTCGATTTAAAAGTATTCGTTGCGAGAAATTTTATCATCCCACCCAACCCGGATGATATTACGACGCACATTAAGAGGCTATGGCGAGTGCTAAGTCGAGAGCCGTCCCATCCCGTCGAAGGAAGTTCATTACTCGCTTTGCCCCATCCATACATTGTCCCCGGCGGACGATTTGATGAGATCTACTATTGGGACTCATATTTTACGATGTTAGGACTCAGAGAAAGTGACGAGATCGACATGATCGAAAATATGGTGGAGAACTTTGCTTCTCTGATTGATCGATATGGATTCATTCCGAACGGCAACCGGACTTACTATCTCAGCCGATCCCAACCTCCTTTCTTTTCCTTGATGGTAGAATTGCTTGCAGAGGAGAAGGGGAATGAGGTCTATGAAAATTATCTGCCGGCCCTGCAAAAAGAGTATAATTACTGGATCGATGAAACGGCCCCAACGGAACATAGCATAACGATGCCGGACGGAACCGTGTTGGCGCGGTATTACGACCAACTGAATACTCCGCGGCCGGAATCATTCCGTCAAGACGTAGAGGCTAGCAAAGCATCGAAGGAGAAACCGAAGGTAATCTTCCGTAACTTGCGATCCGCCGCAGAGAGTGGCTGGGATTTCAGCAGTCGCTGGTTCGCCGATGGCGAAAATCTTACCACGATCGAGACGACAAGCATTATTCCCGTCGACTTGAATTGCCTGCTTTACCATTTGGAGAACAGCTTGGCGAAGGCGTTCAGAATTCGGGGCGACTCCGCCCGGGATGATCTGGCGCTCGCGGAAGAGTTTGAACAAAAGGCCGAACGAAGAAAGGAAGCGATCAATCGGTATTGTTGGTCATCAAACGCCAGTTGGTATGTGGATTGTGATTTGAAAGGCAAACCCAGTGAGGAACTTACGCTGGCAGGAGTGACCCCTCTGTTTTTTGGAATTGCTCCGGACGAGAGGATCGAGGGTATCGTAAAGTTCCTGAAGGAAAAATTCGTTCAGCCGGGGGGAGTGGTGACGACGCTCCGGGAAACCAAGCAACAATGGGATGCACCAAACGGCTGGGCTCCGCTACAATGGCTCACCATCAAGGGGTTGCAAAATTACGGGCAAGACGCGCTCGCGAAAGACATTGCCGAACGCTGGATTCGGTTGAACGTGAAGGTGTATAAGAATACCGGCAAAATGATGGAGAAGTACAATGTGAAGGACCTCACAAAATCAGCGGGGGGCGGCGAATACCCGGGCCAGGACGGATTCGGCTGGACGAATGGCGTCCTGCTGAAGCTCATCAGCATTTACGGCGTGCCGAGCGATAATTGACGTTAGGATTACGCCCTTTGAAATGGGAATTGGAAACCTCGAGTTTCAGCGGGTCCACCGCTTCATCTCCGTCGAATCGGTATGTTCCTCCGGCAGTAAGAATCGAGGATTGCGTTTGTAGAGGTTTATCGGATGCGGGATTTGAGGGTTCAAGCCCTCGATGACCGCCGCGAAACCCAGGCTGGTTTTATCGTCGTGTTCAAGATAGTCAGAGACCAGGTCGATGACCCTCTCACGTACGACCGCTCAAAGTTTAAGGCTTTGCATCCTGATTTGCCCTGACTTCGGTGTTTTGGACCCGGCTTCGTCCTACAGCGGTGCGACATAACCCCTCTTAACAGCCTCCCTCATCCGTTCAGTCGCGATATCCAGCGTCCGAATCCGCGCAAACATCTTGGACTTTGATGGCACGATGCTCCATGGCGCGTGCGGCATGTGTGTCTTCTCAACCATCTCGTTCACCGCTTCGTAGTAACGGTCAAACTTTTCCCGATTGCGCCAATCCTCGGGCGTAATTTTCCATTGCTTGGCAGGATCCTCCTGCCGGGCCTCGAACCGCTCGAGCTGCGTTGCTTTGTCGATGTGCAGCCAGAACTTGATAATGACGGTGCCGAAGTCCGCGAGATGTGATTCCATCTCGTTGATCTCCTGGTATGCCCGGCGCCATTCTTCGTCCGAGCAAAATTCTTCGACCCGCTCGACAAGAACGCGTCCGTACCAGGAGCGGTCGAAGATTATGATACGCCCGCGCCGGGGCATTTTCTGCCAGAACCGCCACAGGTAATGGTGCGCCAGTTCCTCGGTTGTTGGCGCGCCGACCGGAATGACGGAGAAGCTGCGCGGGTCGATTCCCTGGAGGAGTCGCTTGATGCAGCCACCCTTGCCTGCTGCATCCCAGCCGCAATAGACCATCACCACGGGGATGCGCTTGTCGTGAATCTCATGCACGAGATCATGTATCTCCGCCTGCCGTTCCTTGAGAAGCTTCTTGTATTCCTTACGCTCCAGCCCGCTATCAAGGTCCACCTCTGCCAAATGGTCCCGGCCCCGGAAAGGAATCCAGTGTTTCGGCTTCTGTTCGACCTCTGCGAGAGCTTTGCGGTCCGCGATCGCCTTTTCGAATCCGGCGATCATCACACGGTAGAGCTGCTCCGTCGCTGCTCGAAGATCTCCAGTATCCAGAAGATGCCAGCGTGCAAACATCTGATCCGTTTCTACCATCATCCGTTTAACCACTTCCAGGTAATCATCATACTGCTTGTTGCGTTTCCAATCCTTAGCAGTTACCCGCCATGCCGTGCTTGGATTGTTTTCCAATTCTTTGAAACGCTTCGCCTGCTCCTTTTTCGCCGTCACAAGAAATGCCTTGATGATCAGCGTCCCGTTTTCTGCTAGCTGCCTTTCGAACCGTGCGATGTCCCACCAGTACTTTGTAAGCTCATTTTCCTGGAGCGTCCCCTCTGCCCACGCATCCAAAACGAGATAGTAGGCGCTGCGGTCGAAGAATTGCAGTCGACCGTGAGACGGCGTATTGTTCCACATCCGCCATAGAAGGGGGTATTCCTTCGCCAACATGTCGCCCGCATGCGTCGAGTAGATGTCGTATGCACGCGCGTCCATCTGCACGATCATGCGGTTGAGCAGCAGCCCCTTGCCGCACCCGTCAAGGCCTTCTATAACGACGACCGAGGGAATTTTCATCCCCTTTGCCTCCCGCTCCACCGCATCGAGGCGGGTCGCTAATTCCTTTAGGCTAAGATCACTTAGGTCTTCCTGTTCATTAGTCGTCATGGAGGTGGAGAATTGTGAAGGCAAAATCCGCTATGATCAAGACGTTGCGTCGAGACGCCAGAAGAAAAATGACATCCGATATGGGAACAGAGAGGCCTGCGGACCCCAATGGGCCTCCGACCTCCGTAATTGATGCGGCGGCACGATCGTGTTTTTAATTGGTCCCTAAAGCTCGCAGGATTTCATCGAGCCGGGCTTCGGTGAACGCGCCGCAGGAGATAGCAGGCAATTTTTTGACCGGCGTCTCGTTCACGAATACGAGCTCCGCCGCACGGACTTTTCGCTGGGCGGCGATTTGTTCGAAAGTCAGACCGGCTTCTGCCAAAGGCTCCTCGGTATCGACTAATCCCGTGAATCCCATTGCACTGACGAGTTCCCTATAGAAATCTCTTCCCTCCGGATGATCGCGGAAGTCTTTGATCATCGATTGCGGTGTCAGCGTTTTGACTGCGAGCCGCCGGGCGCGAACTTCAACCGCCGCCTGCAATGGTAGATCGCGCGATGAGCTCCCGACGAGCACGTCGAAAACTCCGGAGTTTACTTCCCACTCGTGCACGTCGGGATCGTAACAGGCTAAGTTCCTTCGATTCAGCGAAAAGCGCACAACCCCTTCCTGACCGGGTTCAAGGGCCACCTTGGCAAAGGCCTGGAGCTCCTGATCCGGCCGGACCACGCGCGGCTGACGCTCGCGAATGTAAAGTTGCACCACCTCCTTGCCCGCGACCGGGCCGACGTTTTTCACGGTCACTTCGACGGTGAATTCGGCATCAGCATCCGCATCGAACGTCTGGGAACTGGTCTGAATTCCTGTGTAGGCAAAGTTCGTGTAGCTCAGGCCGAAACCGAATGGGAACAGGGGCTGGAGGTGTTTCTTGTCGTAATAACGATAACCGATGAAGAGACCCTCTCCATATTCCGCGCGGCCGTTGCGTCCGGGAAAGTTTGGATACGTCGGCGTCTGTTCCAGGTTCATCGGGAAAGTCTCGGTAAGCTTTCCGGAGGGATTCACTCTGCCGGTAAGGACATCGGCAATCGCGCCGCCGCCCGCCTGGCCGCCAAGCCACGCCTCGACGATGCCTTTGACCTTGTCCGCCCAGGGCATGGCGACAGCCGAACCGTTCAGCAGAACGACAACAACCCTCGGTTGCACGGCACTCACCGCTTCGATCAATCGGTTGTGACCGGGAGGCAGATCGATCGATTCGCGGTCAAACCCCTCCGATTCGTAGCTATCGGGCAGACCGGCAAACACCACCGCCACTTCGGCCTCCTCCGCTGCCCGGCAGGCTTCGGCAATTTGATCGTCGGAGGTGTTTCCGTCGATATCGAAACCTGATGCATAGCGGATTTTCACAGAATCGCCGACGAGCGCGGCGAGTTCGTCATATGCGTTGGATATGCGGGTGGGATTCACCTGAGAACTTCCTGCACCCTGAAAGCGCGGAGTTCTCGCAAATGCGCCGATCACGGCAATCCTGGCAGCGTTCAGCGGCAGAACGTTGTCGTCGTTCTTCAGAAGCACAATCGCCTCGCCACCGACACGACGGGCAAGATTGTGGTGAGCTTCAGGGTCGAAGGTGGAGCCCGGTTTATGAGATGCCCGGGCTTTGAGAATCACGGACAGCAGTTGAGTCACTGATCGGTCGAGAACCGCTTCCGCGAGCGCCCCGTCCCGGACAGCCGCAATGATCTTTTTTCGGTTAAAGTCACCGCTGCCGGGCATTTCCAGATTGTTTCCGGCCGCCACTCCCTTTACCCGGTCATTGATCCCGCCCCAGTCCGAAACGACGAAACCGTCGAATCCCCAACGCTCGCGAAGGATGTGAGTCAGTAATTCCTGATGTTCCGACGCGTGACAGTTGTTTACGCGATTGTAGGAGCTCATGACCGTCCATGGCCTCGCCTGCTTGACGGCGATTTCGAATGCGGGCAGATAGATTTCGTGCAGGGTGCGTTCATCGAGGTTCGAGCTGCAGGCCATCCGCTCGAACTCCTGATTGTTCGCGGCATAGTGTTTGAGCGAAGTCCCGACACCCTCTCCCTGGACCCCTTCGATATAAGCCGCTCCCATTTTACCGGCGAGCAGGGGATCCTCGGAGAAATACTCGAAATTGCGTCCGCCGAGGGGTGAACGCTTCATGTTCACACCGGGGCCGAGGAGGATCTGGACGTCGCTGGCCTGCGATTCACGCCCCAATGCCGCGCCGACCTCGCGAGCAAGATCGACATCCCATGTCGCAGCCAACCCGGGCGCGGTGGGGAAGCACGTTGCCGGCACGCTCTGGCCAAGTCCCGCGCCCTCGAGCTTGCGCAATCCGTGGGGGCCATCGGACAACGCGATCGCCGGGATTCCGAGTCGCTCAATGCCGTGGGTGCGCCACCAGCCATCGCCCGAAAGCAGCAGCGCCTTTTCTTCAAGGTTCATCTGAGCGACCAGTTCTTCGGCTCGCTGGTTGTGGTCCGACTCGGCTACTTGTGAATCAGTGGTGTTAGACATGGTGTACTGAAGGTGGAAACGAAATAGTGAAGGGGTGAAAGCTTACCGCTTGAGCAGGGCCCAAACCGCCGCAGGCTCGTCTTGCCCGCAGCAACTGCCGGGATATTCTTTTTCCCCGGCGTTGATCCGGCGAGGGACTGTGGGGACGGAGAAGTTGCGGGGGGGAAGGGGGGGCGTTGGATTCACATTCTGAATCTCCTGAAACAGTCAGGAATGTTTAGCTGATCTTGTCAAGCCTCCAGGCGGAGGGATGGCGAGTGCCGGGTGGTGGGCTTTATTTTTGCAGTCAGACGGCACCCCTCTCAAGCTTTTTCAAGGGCGATCGTGCGTTCGCCGAGAGCCGAATGTTGTATGCGGGTCGTGGGACGTGTGCGCTCCCCGTCTGTTAAAGATGAATAGTCGCAAAGCTTTCCTCGATGCGCTAGTAAGATGGAATGGCTACTCCCCCCTATAAAGATTCTCGATTGCCCGTTATGGAACGTGTCTCCGACCTGCTGGGACGGATGACATTGCCGGAAAAGATCGCCCAGATGTACTCCCAATGGCTGATCCTGTCGGTGGACGGCGAGCATCGAATGCGCGAGGACTCCTTTGCTCAAAAGACGACCGTCGACAATCTTAAGGAAATGCTCAAGGCCGGAATGGGACAGATCACGCGGCCGCTTGGTACTCACCCCGTTGATGCGAAGGAAGGGGTGCGTGCACTCAACGCACTGCAGAAGTTTCTCGTCGAGGAAACACGGCTTGGTATTCCTGTGATGTCCCATGAGGAGTGTCTGGTCGGGCTCCTGGCAAAAGGCGCAACACTATTTCCTTCCGCGTTGAATTATGGCTCGACATGGAATCCGGAGCTCATTGAAGCGGTCGGTTGTGAGATCCGCAAAGAGGCGAAGCAAGTTGGCTGTCATCAGGGCCTCGCGCCCGTTCTTGATGTTTCTCGCGACGTTCGCTGGGGGCGCACGGAAGAGACAATGGGCGAAGACCCCTACCTGGTTGGTGTCCTGGCAACCCGCTATGTGATGGGATTGCAGGGAGAAAATCGCGAACTGCTCGCGACGCTAAAACATTACGTTGGACACTCGTTCAGCGAAGGTGCTCGCAATCACGCGCCGGTCCATCTCGGAATCAAGGAATTGAACGACATCTTCATGCTGCCATTCGAAATGGCGGTGAAGCAGGCCAACGCCGGCTCGGTGATGCCCGCGTATCACGACATCGACAATGAACCCTGTCATTCGTCGCGTTTCCTTTTGAGCAAGATGCTGCGCGAGCAGTGGGGCTTTGATGGCCTGATTGTGGCGGATTATGGAGGCGTAGCCTTGCTCCATAACCACCACGGAGTGGCGATGGACAAGGCTGAAGCCGCAGCGCTCGCGTTCAACGCGGGACTGGATATTGAGTTGCCGGGCTTTGACTGCACGGAGCATCTGCAGGAAGCAGTGGAACGCGGTCAGATCAGTGAGGAAAAAATCGATGAAATCGTCACGCGCATCTTGTCCGAAAAGTTCCGTCTCGGTTTGTTTGAAAATCCTTACGCCGACGAAAATCAGATCAATCTGCAAAGCGAAGGCTCAAGGATGCTGGCGAAAGAAGTGGCGCTGCAGTCGGTCGTTTTGTTGGAGAATCGGGGGGTGCTTCCTCTCGACGCCTCAAGCGGCCAACGAGTCTCCATTATCGGCCCAACTGCAGATGATCAGCTGGCGTTGTTTAGCGGCTACAGCTTCCCCGTACATCTGATTGTTGCGAACATGCAGGAGGAACAAGTTGAATATGCGAAAACCCCGCTGCAAGCTCTGGTGGAGCGACTTGGCGAGGGCAACGTGCGCTATACAAAGGGCTGCGAAATCCTGACCGAGCGCAATGCGGAGGCTCCGGTATTTCCAGGGGACGTGGATTCGGACGTTGCCGCCAGCCTGGAGCGCACCTCACCGATCAGCCGTGATCTATCCCAAATCCAGGCTGCGGTGGATTGCGCGCGTCAGTCCGATGTCGCCATCGTCTTTGTCGGTGACCTGGCCGGCTTGTTTCAGACTGGCACGGTTGGGGAAGGTTCGGACACCGACAGCCTCCAGTTACCGGGAGTGCAGGAAGAGCTTTTGAGGCAGGTTGTCGCAACGGGCACGCCGACTGTCATTGTAATGACTTCAGGCCGACCGGACTCTCTGAACGGGCTCGAAGAGCAGGCGGCGGCGGTTCTCATGGCCTTCGAAGCTGGCCAGGAAGGGGCCGAGGCCATCGCCGATCTGCTGACGGGAAAGGCGAATCCGAGCGGCCGCCTCGTTGTCTCGATCCCGAAAAACGTCGGGGCGGTACCTTATTATTACAACCATAAGTTCAAGAGCGGCGGGACTCCCATTGCGTATCACTTCGGCAGCAAATATTCTTTTGGATATGGATTGAGCTATACCCGGTTCACATACAGCGAACTGGAAATCAAAAACGACAGTGTCCGCATCGACGGAACGGTGGAACTTTCGATGAGTCTCGAGAATACCGGCGAACGAGAGGGGTGCGAAGTTGTACAGGTTTACGTGCGCGACGTATATGCTTCGCTGGTTCGTCCAGTAAAGGAACTCAAAGCTTTCAAGCGGGTGACACTGCAGCCCGGGCAGTGCGCGGTGGTCAGCTTCTCGATCCCGGTGGACATGCTAAACTTCACCAACGGGGAAAACCAGCGCGTCGTTGAAGCTGGTGAATTCGAGATCATGGTCGGCGCCTCCAGTAGAGACATCAAGTTGAAGGGCAAGATTCAGGTTGTTGGCGAGAACCGCGTTCTCGATCGGGATTGGCGTATGGAAAGTCTTGCGACGGTGGACTTGATCCCCTCGTAAGATCTTTGGTTGCTGCATTTCCCGCTCATCAAGAGAGAACGGTTCTAGTTTGATGCGAGACATCATTCTGCGCCGGAAAGAAGGTGGTGTGAACATGCGCCATGCGAGGAGGAGCGAAAAGCGGATGATCGATGCATGTGAGCGCCGGACTCTGGAATTCCCTTAGAAGCGGACCCTCGCGAGATCGCCAAGAAGCTCAAAGGCGAGGGCTGGTACGCCTGGGCTACAGATTACCAAGTATTATTCTTCGGATCGAGCGCGTACGAGCAAAAGCGAGGGCAGCGCGGCCCCTGAGTGAGGATTCGATTCTCGAGCCGGTTACCACGGCTGCCAAGGAGCGTCACGTTTCGCAAAATACCCTTACGGCGTACCGGCACACGTACTTAAAAGTCATCGCCTGGGTAGCCGCCGAAGGCCTGGCGCTTGAAACCTTGCCATTGGACAGACAGAGGAATTCTAGGAAGAGGCCACCCGAGAACGCCGCTTGGCCTCCACTCGGGTATTCTATTCTACACTGATGCACGCACAACGACCGAAAGGGGGATCTGTGGGGCTTCTTGGGCTGGTTCCCCCTGACTCGCTCTCAAGGTATTCTCGATCAAGAGGTCGAGAAATTGCTGATTGCGAAAGGCGATCGTCGTCAGCGCCGGAATGCTGAATTGGGCAAGCGGGATATCATCGCATCCGATCACGGCGACCGAATCAGGCACTGATATGCCCGCATCGGATAAAGCGGCCAGAACTGCAAACGCCACTTCGTCGTTATAGCAGCAGATTCCGAGCGGCGGAGACCGGTGAGTGAGTATCTTTGCGATCGCTTCCCGTGAGCCTGAGCGCGAAAGCGGCACGATCTGTAAAAACGGTGGCTCAAGAGCGAGTTCCGCGCATTCTTGGATTACGCCATCCAGACGCGCCTGAACAACATTTCGTACGTCGCGTCGGTCAGGAGCAGCAAAAACAATGCGGCGCTTACCTTGCTGGGTCAAATGGGTCACTTGGATCCGCCCTACCGCTTGCCCACTCGTTACCGTGTTGATCGAAAGAACGGGAACTCCGAATTGCCGCAAGAACGCCGCGATCGTCGGGTCAGTCTCATCGACGCATGAGATCACCGTGGCGGGGGTCAAATTGGCCGATAAATGCGTGGGCTCCGCTGTTATGTGTGCGCCAACATGCCAGATAAGGCTATACCCATGCTCAGCTAGCCCCGCCTCCAAATATTGCAAGTCGCGTGCCACATTTGGATCGACCTGCTCGAATTGCACGACAATTAATACAAGTCGGCTGTAGCCCGCGCGCAGGATCCGTGCCGGGGCAAAAGGACGATAGCCCAGCGTGCGCGCCGCTTTTAGCACCCGTTCGCGCGTCTCGGGCGGAATGCTCTGGCGCGGATCATTGTTAAGGACGTAGCTGACGGTTGCCCGAGATACGCCGCTGGCGCGCGCGACATCGGCACTCGTCAATCGTTGTTTTGCCATTGTTATTGTTTTCTTGACCTATTAAGTTACTCGTGTAAGTAAACAATCTTACAAATACATTAACCCTACGCATCAGTTGCAGCACTTCCGATGAGCATTGCTCGTACAAGAAACCGCGACCGAGCGCCGGAAAACCCGAAAAAAGATATGACCAATAGACTCGAAGGAAAAGTAGCGCTCATCACTGGGGCGAGCTCCGGCATCGGACAAGCCTGCGCCCGTGCGTTGGCTGGAGAAGGCGCCTGCCTCGTCCTCACCGCCCGTCGCCAGGACCGCCTTGATGCATTGAAAAAAGAGGCTGAATCGCTCGGAACAGACGCCGTCACTGTCGCAGCCGACGCCCGGGAAGAGCAGACAGCGGTTCGGACCGTCAAGGCGGCGACCGATGCATTTGGTCGCATTGACATCCTCATCAACAACACCGGAATGGGCAACTACAAGAACCTCGTAGATACCAGCGCCGAGGAATACGATGAACTCATGGACGTCAATGTACGCACGACGTTTCTTTTCGCTCGTCACGTCGTACCAATAATGCTGGCCCAGGCCTCGGGAACTATCTTGATGATCTCCTCGATGGCAGGCGTTTACGGGTTTGGCGGAGAGGCAGTGTACTGCATGACAAAGTTTGCGCAACTCGGATTTGCGCAGGCGCTCGATCGTGAGCTTCGCGAGAGCGGCATTAAAGTAGGCGCGATCTGCCCGGGCGGGGTCAAGACCGAGTTTGCCATCGGCAAAGGCCGCACGGAAACCGGGGTGGCCCAGTCCAACATGCTTGAACCAGAGGATGTCGCGGGCGTGGTGCTTCTTGCCTGCACGCAGTCGGCCAAGTCACGCATTATCGAGGTGCAGATGCGGACGATGGCCGAATCACTCGCCTAGAGCGTTACGATATCGCGAAAGCGAACAACAACGACTTCAAGATGGCGATCGAGCATAAGCGTTTAGGAAAACATGGTCTATTGGTGAGCAACATCTGCCTTGGTACCATGAACTTCGGCTGGCACACAAACCAGCACGAGAGCTTTATAATCATGGATCGTGCCTTAGAGCTTGGAATCAACTTCTTCGACACGGCGGACGTGTACGGTCGCGGTGGAGAGCAGGGTGACACCGAGGAGATTATCGGCCGCTGGTTTGCCCAAGGAGGCGGCCGCCGCGACGCGGTAGTATTGGCCACGAAGGTCTTCAATCCTGTGACACGCAAAGCCAACTTGCCAGAACCTAACACCGATGGACGAAGCGTTTCGGCATACAAGATCCGCAAGCACTGTGAAGGAAGCCTGCATCGACTCCAGACCGATCACATCGACCTCTATCAGATTCACCACATAGACCGCGACTGCCCCTGGGACGAGACTTGGCAGGCCTTTGGACAACTCGGTAATCAAGGCAAAGTGGTCTACGTGGGTTCCAGCAATTTTGCGGGATGGGATATCGCCACAGCATGCCAGGAGGCGTCCAAACGTGGTCTTTCGGGTCTGAGCAGCGAGCAAAGCATTTATCATCTCAACAACCGCATGGTGGAGCTAGAGGTAATCCCTGCCTGTAGGTACTACGGGCTGGGACTGATCCCGTGGAGCCCCTTAGGTGGAGGACTTTTGGGCGGCGCGTTGGAAAAGCTGGCAAGCGGCCGGCGTGCCAGTGACGAAACGCTCAAGGAGATCAATGAAAATCGAAGCAAGCTGGAGCAGGTACGAGACCCTGTGCAAGCAGTTGGGCGAACCGCCCGTTGCCGTGGCTCTGGCCTGGCTCTTACACAATCCGGTTGTGACTGCGCCAATCATCGGCCCCCGAACTATCGAACAATTGGAATCGACTCTGCGCGCCACGAAAGTCAAGCTTGATGAGGAGACCTTGAAAAAGCTCGATGAGATCTTTCCTGGTCCGGGCGGTGAAGCACCCGAGGCTTACGCCTGGTAACGCAAATATTGAATACCGTTTCGGTCGCGGCGAGTTCTTCGCAGAGTTTGGCGATCGCGGCGCAAGTCCGGGTGAGCGTACGCCGGGTGCACGCGACTGTGCAGCGCCTGTCCCTGGGCAGAGTTATTCCGACAGGTTCACGCCCGACTGCGGGCCTTGAGCGCAGAAAGCGCCTGAGCGCGAATTATAACACCCATATTTTTAAAAATAACGATAATTACAGGAGCGTTGTGCCTTCGAGTAGCCAAAAAGAAGGCTACGCGCGGATTTTTTCCCCGTTGACGTTTCGATCAGGCTGCGTTGGCAAAGCAAGGCTGTGCGCAATCAGGAAAATTCTCATTACACGCTCAAAGATTGAGAACGGTGATTTGGAAATCGGATAAGTCGGACGGTTTGAAGATCGGATATCGCGGGGTGCACTCTTCTTCCTGAACTTCAGTTCAAAACTCTTCTTCTCTGTCTTGTTCCGGTGGTGAGAAGGGGGTGTGTGGCCGGGTGATTTTCTTCTCGGTTTGGGGGCGTTTTCTTCCAGTTTCGGCGGTTGCTTTCGAGTCTGCCGATGGAAAGAAGATCCAAGTCCAGGTGTCTGCATTGCAGGGAGTTCTACGTTCCTGACCATCGTAATCGCGGTCGCCAGCGCCATTGCTCCAAAGCGGAGTGTCGCAAGGCGAGCAAAGCGCTGAGTCAGCGTCGATGGAACGCCAGAGCGGAGAACAAAAACTACTTCAAGGGACCCGAGAACGTGCGGCGTGTAAAGGAGTGGCGGGCACGGCATCCGGGCTACTGGCGCAGAGGCAACTCTGCTGGCAAGGATGCGTTACAAGAAGCCTGCTCGAAACAAGCTCCTGAACCCCAATTGGTTGCACAGAAGAGACCACTCGATGCGTTACAAGATCTCTGCTTGTTGCATCCTGCTGTGATCGTGGGTCTTATCTCCACGATGACCGGTTCTGCGTTACAAGAGGACATCGCCAGAAGCGCCCTTTGTTTTTTCGCTCGTGGTCACGACATCCTGGGCACCGTGCCCGATGGCGCCCTGATTTCGAGCCATGAAAACAAAACCCCTCCTTTGCCCCGAACGATTGCGGCACGTGCCGCGCCAGTTTAGCTGGATCGACCAGCGACTTGTCCGCGATCGTCATATCACCCGCTGTCGCTGCGAGGCCCTGGCGCTCTATCTCCTGCTGGTAACCGTCGCCGATGCCCATGGCGCCAGTTATTACTCCGACACCGTCGCGGCCCAGCTGCTTTCGCTCTCCGTGCGCGAACTGCGCGAGGCGCGGGCGCAACTGCTCGCCGCCGGACTTGTCGCCTATCAGGCGCCTTTCTATCAGGTCCTGAGCCTCGATCCCGTCCAGGGAACAGGGCCGACACCGCTGCCGCCGGCACAGCCACGCACCGCCGAGACACTCCCGATCGCCGAGATCCTCCGCCGGATGAGGCAGCTACCATGATCGACTACGAGACTTACTCCAAAATCCGCCTCTACCACGGCGAACGCGGCCTGAATTTCGCGCAGATCGCACGCGAACTGTCCATCGACCCGGAAACGGTCGCCAAATATGCCCGCGCCGAGTGCTATCGTCCGCGTCGTTGCGCGAAGCGCCGCAGCAAACTCGACCCTTTCAAAACCCTGATCAGCGGATGGCTGGAACGGCATCCCTACAGCGCCACGCAGATCTTTCAACGTCTCCGTGAGGGCCACGGTTACCAGGGCGGCTTGAGCGTTCTCAAGCAATACGTGCAAAAGGTCCGTCCGGTGCGCCATCCCGCATTCCTAACCCTCGCATTCGCTCCGGGCGAGTGCGCCCAGGTGGACTGGGGTTGTGGTGGATCAATCCAGCTCGGCACCACGCGCCGGCGGCTCTCCTTCTTTGTCATGGTGCTCGCCTACAGCCGGATGATCTACCTCGAGTTCACCTGCGGTGAAGCGCTCGAACACTTCCTGGCCTGCCATCAGAACGCGATCGAGTACTTCGGTGGCGTCCCATCGCGGATACTCATTGATTATGTGCCCGGGCACATAATCAATGTTTTGTTCCCGGACGAAATATGTGCCCTGACCGTCTTAAGCACCTGATGCTCAGAAACCGAACCCCGCAGCACGGCACATAATAATCTTGCCGCAACCCCCGGCAGTTTCCGTTCCCTTGGTCCCGGAAAGGAAATTGCCATGTTAGAGAACTACTATTCAAAACCACAAACGATTGACCGCATCCGAGCCCATTGGCTTGGTGA
>CAWDWA010000010.1:0-129699 GCA_963805815.1 uncultured Verrucomicrobiae bacterium | reverse complement strand
GAGAGACCGCCCGGCTTTGCCGTCAGGATGTGGACCTGGAGCGCAACCTGTTGATCATTCGTGAAACCAAATTCCTCAAGAGCCGCCTGGTGCCTTTTGGTCCCAGGCTCGGAGATCGATTGCGCGAGTACTTGCGCCAGCAAGCGGAGGACGCGGTCACCTCAACGCCGACCACACCACTCTTCTCCTTTCGCCCGGATGGATCCCGAGCAATAAATCCTGGGACAATCAGCCAGACGTTCCATGCCCTCTGGCCACGCCTGGGAATAAGGGTTCCGGAGGGTGCGATGCCACCGCGTCTGCATTGTCTGCGTCACTCCTTTGCCGTCGGCACGTTGTTGCGGTGGTACCGTTCGGGTATCGATCCGCAGCAACGGTTGTGGGATCTGTCCACGTTTATGGGGCACGTGCATCCGGCCTCAACCGCCGTATATCTCAACATCACGGCCGAGTTGCTGGAGCAAGCCAATCAGCGCTTCAATCACTTCGCCGCTCCGCTGCTTAAGGAGGTGGTACGGTGAATACTCATTTAGGTCCGCTCCTCTACAGCTTCTTTGAAGACTACCTCAAATGCCAGAAAGGGCTGCGGCCCAGTTCGCTGAAAAGTTATCGGGACAGCGTAATACTCTTTCTGCTCTTTCTGGCGGAGAAGGCCGGGCGCAAGATCAGCCGGCTCACCCTGGCTGACCTGACATGTGCTCAGGTGCTGGTCTTCCTACGGAGTTTGGAAATCGATCGCCACAATCAGGTGCGAACCCGTAATCAGCGATTGGCCGCACTCCGCGGTCTTTTTGATTACCTGGCTCGGCGTGTTCCCGAGATGCTCAAGGAAGCCCAGAGTGTCGCCGCCATTCCCACCAAGCGGACAGCACCCGCAGAAACGTTCTTCCTTGAACGGGACGAAGTGCAGTCCCTGTTCACCTCGTTGCCGACTCAAGGTTCATTCGCCTTGCGCGACCGAGCGCTCTTGCTGTTCCTTTACAACACTGGGGCGCGGGTTCAGGAAGTTGCTGATCTCCGCTACAAGAACCTCGAACTCGAAGGCCAACCTCGGGTTCAACTCCACGGGAAAGGTGACAAATGGCGCGTCTGTCCTTTGTGGAAGGAGACGGCGACCTTGCTCACGCAACTGGTGGCCGGGCAGAAGGAGACGAATCCAGAGCGGGCGGTCTTTACCTCGCTGCGGGGCCAGGCTCTGACTCGGTTTGGCATTTACAAAATCGTCCATCGCCACACGCGATCGTTGCTCAAATCGAACGAGTCCCGTCGGCGAATCTCGCCGCACACCTTTCGGCACACGTCCGCCGTCCACCTTCTGGAAGCGGGCGTGGAGGCAAACGTAATCCGCGGCTGGTTGGGGCATGTGAGCCTGGAAACGACCAATCGCTACGCCGAGATCAACCTTCGAATGAAACAGGCTGCTTTGCAGGCGTGCCAACCACCGGCTTCTGCTTCTTCGGAGGCATGCCTCCGCAAGCCCATCTGGCGGGAAGACGCGGAACTGCTGAAATGGCTCAAAACCCTGTAGAAATTATGTGACCGAACATGCCCAGCATTTGCCCAATTTTCGAGTCGCCCTCGAAGTTGGGCACATATTTCGTCCGGGAACAAAACATTGATAATTTAAAGACAGGCGTCCTCAGCCATCCCGTTGGTGAGAAGGCCACTTTTCACCCACGATACCTCGACTTCGCGGCTCACTACGGCTTCTCCCCGGCCGCCTGCAATGTCCGCAAGGCCCATGAAAAAGGTCGTGTGGAAAACGCCGTCGGCTACGTGAAAAAGAACTTCCTGTGCGGACTCGAACTGCCCGACTCCCTGGGCGCGCTGAATACCGCTGCCCGCCAATGGATGGACTCGATTGCCAACGTCCGCATCCACGGCGAAACCAGAAAACGTCCCATCGATCTGTTTGCGGAAGAACAACAGCGTTTAAAACCTCTTCTTCCGCTACCTGCCGACACCGGCGTGGTCCGCACCGTTCGCGTCACCAACCGCTGCCGCGTCGTGCTGGACACCAATCGCTACTCCGTGCCTTCCCTGTACGCTTCGCAGCGTCTTACTCTGAAGGCTTACGCCGATCGGCTCTGTCTCTATCATGCCGGGAACCTCGTCGCTACCCATCCACGCAGCTACGAGCGCCACCGCGACTTCGAAAATCCCGATCATGTAAAAAGAACTCCTCGACCAGCGCCGCCGGGCCCGCCAGGCGCACCTCCTCCTGGGCTTCTACGCTCTCTGTCCGCGGGCGGAAGAATACCATCGCCGACTCGAGCAACGCCGCCTCAGCGCCCGTGTCCACATCACAAAGATCATGGCCCTGGCCGACATCTACGGAAAAGACAACGTCGTCCGTGCTCTCGAGGACGCCTTCGAATTCGAGGCCTTCTCCAGCGAATACATCGCCAACATCCTCGAACAGCGCCAACGCCTCTCGCCGGTCCCGGGGCCGCTTCATCTCACCCGCCGGGCCGACCTCCTGGAAGTCGAACTCGGCCCCGCCGACCTCAGCCTTTACGAACCCGCCGCCAATTCCAACACATCCGCAAATCAATGAAACCCGCACAATCCGACATTGCTACCCTCAATCGCAACCTCGAATACCTGCGCCTGCCTTTTATCCGTGAACACGGCGCCACTCTGGCCACCCGCGCCGCCCGTGAAGAGCGTTCCCACCTCGATTACCTCGCCCAACTCATCGAAGGCGAGGCCGCTCTGCGAGCCGACCGCGCCACGCTCCGACGAATCAAGAACGCCCGCTTTCCCGTCATCAAGACCCTGGAAAGCTTCCGCTTCGACTGGCCCAGGAAAATCAACCGCCTCCAGGTTCAGGACCTCTTCCGCCTCCAGTTCGTCGAGGACAAAGCCAACGTCGTTCTCCTGGGCCTCGTCGGCCTGGGCAAGACACACATCGCTTCCGCGCTTGGATACGCCGCCTGCCAGCGCGGCCACAACGTCGTCTTCGCCAACGCCATCGACGTCATCAACACCCTCTCAGCCGCCCAGCACAAAGGCGCGCTCAAGGTTGAACTGCGCAAATACCTCACTCCAGCTCTCCTCATCCTTGACGAGGTCGGATATCTGCCCATTGACCAGCGCGGTGCCGATCTCCTCTTTCAGGTCATCAGCCAGCGCTACGAACGTGGTTCCATCGTGCTCACCACCAATAAAGCCTTCAAGCAATGGCCCTCCATCTTCAACGGCGACAGCACCATTACCGCCGCCGTTCTCGACCGGCTCCTTCATCACGCCCAGACCGTCGTCATCGAAGGCACCAGCTACCGAATGAAAGACCGCGTCGAACCCTGAAATCCGCCTCCGCCGCCGTCATCGCACCCCCTTCTTTTCGCCTCGGATTTTAAAACTACCTGATCTCTCCGACTTTCACGCCGCCGTCCTCAAGCGTGACGGTGAGCGTTGTCGATTTCCGGGATCGCCAAACGACCATTTGGTGGAATGAACAATTCAACCACCAACGATGGAGACGAAACAATGAAGACAATTGAGCCAATAATCACGGGCCGCAAGATCGTTTCGCGAGAGGAATGGATTGCCTCCCGCAAGAAATTGCTGAAGAAAGAGAAGAAAGCCACGCGGCTGCACGACCAATTGAGCGCCGAGCGGCGTAAGCTGCCTTGGGTGAAGGTCGAGAAGAACTATGTGTTCGATGGACCGGCCGGCAAGGTCACGCTCGCTGAGCTTTTCGCGGGGCGCAGTCAACTGGTCATCTACCACTTCATGTTCGGGCCGGACTGGCAGGAAGGCTGCCCGAGTTGTTCGTTTGTATCCGATCATATTGACGGCGGACTCCCGCACCTGGCAGCCCGGGACGTTTCGTTGGTTATGGTCTCGCGCGCGCCGCTGGCCAGTATTGAGGCGATCAATAAACGCATGGGCTGGCGCTTCAAGTGGGTGTCTTCGTCCGGCAGTGACTTCAACACTGATTTCCACGTGTCGTTCACAAAGGAGGAGATCCGCGCAAGGCAAGCTGAACTACAACTACACCCTACAGCCGTTCCCGAGCGCGGAGGCGCCGGGCCTGAGCGTTTTATACAAGCACACTCGCGGCAACATCTTTCACACGTACTCCACCTTACGGCCGCGGCCTCGAGCTACTCATCGGCACGTACATGATCCTCGACCTGGTGCCCAGGGGTCGCGACGAGGACCACTTGGCGTTCACAATGGAATGGCTGCGTTATCATGATGGGTACGGTACCGACGAGTTCGCCGATGCGGACAAACCCTACTGGCCGGAGACAGCGTCGTCATTGTCCACGGCCTGCTCATGTGAATCGACGGAGGCGCACTCGTGACCACTCGCCCCTGCTGCCAGCGCGCCTCGCGATTGCGTCGTAGCGGTGAGATTGCCGACTGGATTGTTCCCGGTGCGATCTTAGTGCTAATGCCGAAGTGCCCGGCATGTCTGGCGGCCTATGTGGCGGCGGTAACCGGGCTGGGGCTATCGCTCGCAACTGCCACGCACCTGCGCACTTTGCTGCTCATTCTGTGCATCACATCGCTGATTTACCTGGGAATGCGGCGCCTTCGCTGCCTGCGCCCGCGAAGGCGCAAATAGTCGCCCACACCAGCAATCTGAACCATCCCCGTAGCAACAATAAAACAATGGAGAACATTATGCCGAAAATCAATACTGTCCGCGGAATCGATCACCGTAAGGTGGCTTCGCAAAAAGAATGGCTCGTCGCTCGCAAGGATCTGCTAGTGAAAGAAAAGAAGTTCTCGAAACTGCGCGACGAATTGAATCTTCAGCGTCGCGAGCTGCCCTGGGTGAAAGTCGAAAAGGAATACGTTTTTGATGGGCCCACGGGCAAGGTGAGGCTCGCCGATTTGTTCTGTGGCATGAGCCAGCTCATCGTCTATCACTTCATGTTCGGGCCGGGCTGGAAGGAAGGTTGCCCCCATTGCTCGTTCTGGGCCGACCATTTCGACAGCGTGAACCTTCACATTGGACAGCGCGACACGGCCTTTGCCGTCGTTTCCCGCGCCCCGCTGACGGAAATTGAGCCTTTCAAAAAGCGCATGGGCTGGAAATTCAATTGGGTCTCGTCGTTCCAGACGGACTTTAACTTCGATTTCAACGTCTCGTTCACGCCGGAACAGATCAAAAGCGGCAAGGCCATTTATAACTTCGCTCCGCTGGACATGGACATCGACGAGCGCGAAGGCGTCAGCGCGTTTTACCGCGATAAGAACGACGTCATTTACCGCACTTACTCTTCTTACGCGCGCGGCATCGACCTGATGAACACCACCTACAACTTCCTCGACCTGACCGCCAAAGGCCGAGACGAAAATCTCGATGCTACGCAGGATTGGGTGCGTTATCACGACCAATACGAGGAGGCCCGCGCATGAGTAGCCGTTGCTGCCATCGTAACTCACCGCCGACGCTAAAGGTTACTGGCTGGGTTGCGCCCGGCGCGGTCCTGGTGCTGATACCGAAACTGGAGGAGAACCCATGAAATACGTTTGCTTTTGTTACGACGAAGAAGCGAAATTGAAAGCAATGTCCAGAGCCGAGCGGGACGCCGTCGAAAAGGAGGTTTGCGCCTACAACGACGAACTGCGGCAGAAGGGCAAGTTGCTTGCCGTGCAAGCTCTTCAATCCGTGGAGACCGCCACGACCGTGCGGGTGCGCAACGGTACACTGTCCACCACCGACGGTCCGTTCGCCGAAACCAAGGAACAACTCGGAGGCTTCTTCATGATTGAAGCGCGCGACCTGAACGAAGCTATTCAGATTGCCTCCAGATTGCAGGGCGCGCGCCTGGGATGCATCGAAGTCAGGCCCACCAGGGAGTTGATCTGACATGAAATACCTTTGTCTGATCTGTGCAGAGACGGTGATGGAAGGAAGGACGGAGGCCGACGCGGCGAAACTTTTTCATGAGTACGCCGAGTTCACCGAAAGCATCAAGCAGAGCGGTCATTTCATCGGTGCAAATCGGTTGAAGCCTTGCGAAACCGCGACAACGATCCGGGTGCGTAACGGCAAAGTGCTGGTCAGCGACGGTCCGTTCGCCGAGACCAAGGAACAACTCGGCGGCTACTACGTGATCAGGGCGAAGGACCTGAAGGAAGCCATCCGGATCGCCTCGAAAATACCGAGCGCGCGCCATGGCTGCGTCGAACTGCGCCCGATCGCCGACGATCCGCAAACGCTCGCGCTCGGAATCGATGCCGGGCAATGTGCTTCAGAGACAAGAAGTAACAAACCATGACCAACTAGAGAAAGGAATGCCCATGAGCATCGTTCAACCCTACCTCTTCTTCGACGGCTGCTGCGAAAAGGCCATCGAGTATTACCGCAAGGCGCTCGACGCCGAAGTGACGGCGCTGATGCGCTACAAAGACAGCCCGGATCCAAACATGTGCATGCCGGGAATCGACGAAAGCAAAGTGATGCACGCGAATTTCCAGATCGGTGAAACGCAGATCATGGCCTCTGACGGGCGCTGCGAGGGAAAGCCGAGCTTTCAGGGTTTTGCGTTGTCGCTGACTGTGCCCGACGGGGCGGAGGCCGAACGGCGGTTCGCGGCGCTGGCCGAAGGCGGACAAGTGCAGATGCCGCTTGCGAAGACCTTCTTTGCGCCGCACTTCGGCATGGTCACTGACCGCTTCGGCGTGTGCTGGATGATCATCGTCTCGCAGTCGGAGGTCAAATGAAGGTCATCGAGCTGGCATTCCGCTGTTGCGCGGTCACTGACATGAAGCGCACTCGTGAATTTTACGAGAGCATACCCATAACCGGCGGCAATCGCGGCATAGGTTTCGACATCCGCTCACTTGGCTAGTTGGCTTCGAGAGCAGTTTACCGTCTACGGACAAACCATCCACCAGCACGGAGATCGCCTGTGCGTTTGGCGCGGTGGCCAGAATCAGGCGCGCGCCACCATGTTTTTGCAATTTCCCGACCGCATCGTCGGCACCCGAATCAATGTAATGATGCGCGCCGAGACGTCCGCGCACATGAACGGTCCCGCTTCCTCCGCCGGCAAATCGTCGGGGATCGCTGCCAGCGCCGCCGCCGGTGCAATCGTGTATTCGGAGTACCCGCCGTCGAAATCAATGCCGGTAACCTTGCGATGAAGCATTGCTTGCATCACCCGCTGCGACTTCGCGTCGTCCTCGTCATTCAACATCTCGTCAAGCATCGGAGGAATGATCTGCCACGGACGTATAGAATCTCGCCGCCTCTTCGGCTTTTCCTTCGAACCACAGGAACGGAGTTACTTTCTGCATAGGCTATTCTTTGCGCTGAATGTTATCGATTTGTTCGAATAGCAGACGTGCGGAACGCGCATCGGCCGGCGTATATGGCAAACTCATCAGTCACTCACGATTATGCCGCTATCGCTGCACGACGCCGCTCGCTCTCGCGGATCATCCCGGTAAAGTCCTCAGCAGGGCGAATCTCTACGGCCTCCGACTTGAACGACGAATGCTTATTCATCAACAGGATAGCATGGTTCAGGTCTGTCGCTTCGATCACGCCAAATCCACCCAATCGTAAAGTATCCGAGGAAGACGTATTTCATATTTTGCTCCTGATTTGAGGCTTCACGAGCCTTTCTTTTGCCCGAGCTGCGTCCGAAGCATTTCTTCCTGTTCGCGGAGGTCGGGCGTGAGGGTGGGGCCAAAGTCCTCCGCCTCGAACACCTGTCGAATCTCGATCTCGGATTCCTCCGGCATCGGATTGGGACAGCGCTTGACCCATTCGATCGCCTCCTGGAGTGATGCGCATTTCCAGAGCCAGAAGCCGGCGACCAGCTCCTTCGTCTCCGCAAATGGCCCGTCGATTATAATCCGTTTCTCGCCCTCGAACCTGACGCGCACTCCCTTCGAACTTGGCTGAATCCCTTCGCCCGCGAGCATCACGCCAGCGTTGGTGAGCTCTTCATTGTATTGTCCCATCGCGGTGAGGAGTTCCTCGCTCGGGAGGACACCTGCTTCTGAAGACTTGGTGGCTTTGACGATGATCATGAATCGCATTTTTCTGTGTCAGTATGTTGTTGGTGAAGTTGTTCTTTCAGTAGTTGGTCGTTCGTCGATGACGAAAATCGACAACCGGGTGGATGGTCGTCGCAATTAGTTCGCGGGCAGCCGCAGCACCTCCATGACCGGCCGAATATCGACCGTGCCCAAAGGGACCGTCAACCACCAGCCGGTTGCCGTTACACACCTGAAGGTCGGTCGCCGTTGCCATAAATCTGCAAGGGATTGGCGGTCGGGTAGTCGGGCGGACTCTTCGTAACAATGTGCACGCTCGGATTGGGTCCATGCTTTGGTGCGGAGCTGGCGCAAAAGCGTTTGCCCGCTCAGATCCTAACATGAATGAAATTTTTTTAAGATTTGACAGTCCCCTTCTATGCATAATTCCCTCGACGCGGGAGGGGGCAGCGACATCCGAGAGGATTCCGACGGATCTCGAAGCGGGGCCAGCCTCAGCTGACTGATGGTACACCGCGAACGCCTCGAACGTTCACCTGTTGTTTAAGAGGCCACTTCCGCATTATGGCGGCTTCCTTATTACGATTTTGGTGGCTCAGTTTGCTTGAATGGCGAGAACATGTCGATCGGCACCGGCAGGAAGGTGGTTGTGTTATGCTCGCTTGAAATCTCGCGCATCGTCTGGAGGAAACGCAATTGGAGCGCGATAGGTTGCTTGCTGATCATCGCGGCGGCCTGCACCATTTTTTCCGCGGCCTGGAATTCACCCTCCGCATTTACGACCTTCGCACGCCGCTCGCGCTCGGCCTCGGCCTGCTTGGCCATCGCGCGTTTCATTGTGTCGGGCAGGGAGACGTCCTTTACTTCCACTGCCGTGACTTTGACGCCCCACGGGTCGGTTTGTCGGTCGATGATTTCCTGCAAGGTGAGGTTGATCTTCTCGCGGCGAGCCAGCAATTCGTCGAGTTCCGCCTGCCCCAGTACGCTACGCAAGGTGGTCTGCGCGATCAGCGAGGTCGCTTTCAGAAAATCCTCTACTTTCACCACTGCCGCCTGCGGATCGATTACGCGAAAATACAGCACCGCATCGACGGTGACCGGCACGTTGTCACGGGTCATTACTTCCTGTCGCGCCACGTCGATTGGCTGAAAGACATCAGCCCTGTCGTGATATTTTTCGCCGACCGTCCCTATCGGACCGCGGGTCATATCGAGTTGGACGGATTCCTCAAGGTCTGGGACAAAGGCAAAAACAGTTTTGAGTCTGACCCGCCGAATGCCGACCTCTCCATTCTGGAAAATGGGAAGGTGACCAACGCCGTGGTCGAACTCAGTAAACCCCGACTCGAGGGCAGTGACCTCACCTACGACGCCCAGGTGCTGGTGGGCGAGATTCCGGCCAACGGCGGGACGAGTTCGCTCTTTATCGACGGCCTCCTGGGATCGGTTTTTCCGGAGGAGCCGTCGGCGGCACGGTGAAGAGATCCGCGGTCGGGGCGTTGATCGGAGCGGTGAGCCATAGCAGCGCCGAGGGCGCGGCAGTCGGCCCTTGTTGGCGGAGCGTTGCAAAAGCAGCGTGAGGAGCAGGCTGCGGCCCAGGAGGCGGCGACAACGCGAGTCATCGACGTTCCCAACAGCAACGGGAGCTACACACCGGTCCGCTTGCACCTCGTGGCCGGCGGCTGGCAGGGTCCCAAGGGCGAAATTTATCCAAGTCTCCCGAGCATAAGCCAACTCCAGGAACTCTACTGATCTTCTTGCCGGAACCGAGTCCGGGAATCGGTTGCTTCGCTTTGCTCGCAATGACGCACGCGCGCAGCTCCGCTGCGCAGACAGCATGATTGTTCCAAGTTCGTCACTTTTGGCTCGTTAACGGCTATTTTCGGCGAATTCCGTGCTGATGTTCAGAGTAGAACAGCCCCCGGAACAGGCAAATTAGAGGGGGTTCAAGAGCTCAATGCCGCTGAATGGGTTCAGCAAGAAGAGGTGGTCCCGCGGCAAACACTGCGGATGTCGTTGCCATGAAAAGAAGAGCAAAGAGAAGATTTTTCATTTTCGAATTTCCACATTGAAAAATGACTTAGAGTCCGAGTCGATTCAGATTCGCGCTAGAGAAAGAAATACGATATCGGTCATGCCTCGTCATTTTCGACCAACGGAGGAGCGTGATGAGGCTTGATGTTGTTCAAGCCACCGGAAACAACCCGGTCGCATTAACTCAGGGCTTCACACCTCAATATTAAACCAATATCCTCGAACTAAAACTCAAAGGGCTGGTCCACGTTTTCCAGAAAAGATCAGTTCCTCGACTACTCGAAGAACGCATGCGCGCCGCAATACAACCAGCAACGAATAACCTGAAAGAAAAGGAACACAAAAATGCAACTCGGCATGATCGGACTCGGCAGGATGGGCGCCAACATGGTGCGCCGGTTAATCGGGAACGGCCACGAATGCGTGGTCTATGACCGCGCGCTCGACGCGGTGCAGGAACTGGTGAGGGAAAATGCGGTGGGCACAGAGTCGCTCGCCGATTTTGTGAAGAAATTGGAGAAACCCCGCGCGGTGTGGCTGATGGTGCCGGCCGCAGTGGTGGACAATTCCATCGCTGATTTGCTGCCGCTTCTGGAGCCGGACGACATCCTGATTGACGGCGGGAATTCTTATTATGTGGACGACATTCGTCGGGCCAGGGAACTCGCGCCGAACAGAATTCATTACGTGGATGTCGGCACGAGCGGCGGCGTCTGGGGCCTGGAGCGCGGCTACTGTATGATGATCGGCGGCGAGCCGGACGTCGTGAAGCATCTCGATCCGGTTTTCGCGACGCTGGCTCCGGGCACGGGCGACATTCCGCGCACGCCCGACAGGCCAAAGAACAAGGGGACGGCCGAGAACGGCTATCTGCACTGCGGCCCGAACGGTGCCGGCCACTTTGTGAAGATGGTTCACAACGGGATCGAGTACGGCATCATGGCCGCCTATGCTGAAGGACTCGGTGTGTTGCGCAGTGCGAATGCGGGAAAGCAAAAGGGTGAGGTGGATGCGGAGACAACTCCGTTGCGCGACCCGGAGCATTATCAATATGACATCGACCTCGGCGAAGTCGCCGAAGTCTGGCGTCGCGGCAGTGTCATCGCCTCGTGGTTGCTCGACCTCACTACAGGCGCGCTGGTCAAGGACCCCAACCTTTCGCAGTTTGCCGGACGTGTTTCTGATTCCGGCGAGGGGCGATGGACAATCAGAGCGGCGATTGACGAAGGCGTGCCGGTGCCGGTGCTTACGACGGCGCTGTACGAACGGTTCGCGTCGCGCGGTGAAGCGGATTATCAGGACAAGCTGCTCTCGGCGATGCGGTTTGGCTTCGGCGGACACCTGGAAAAACCCGCGAAGTGAGGAATCCATGACTGCCCTCAAATCTGACGCGCTGGTGTTCTTCGGTGCCACCGGTGATCTAGCCTACAAGAAGATCTTCCCTTCGTTGCAGGCGATGCTGAAACGGGGACATCTCAGCGTGCCGGTCATTGGCGTCGCCAAAGCCGGGTGGACTCTCGACCAACTTAAAGCGCGCGCGAAAGACAGCCTGGAGAAACACGGTGGACTGGATCGCGCCGCGTTTGCCAAATTGTCCGGCCTGCTCCGGTATGTGGATGGCGACTACAACGACCCGGCCACGTTTCAAGCATTGCGCAAGGAACTCAAGGATGCCCAGCGGCCGGCGCATTACCTGGCAATCCCGCCGTCATTGTTCGGTGCCGTGGTGGAGCACCTGGTCGAGTCCGGCTGCGCGAAGAGCGCGCGGGTTATCGTCGAAAAACCTTTCGGGCGCGACCTCGCCTCCGCGCGGGCCCTGAACAAGGTCCTGCTCGCTGCGTTCGATGAAGCGTCGGTCTTCCGGATCGACCACTACCTTGGGAAACGGCAGGTTCACAACCTGGTCTTCTTCCGGTTCACGAACTCGTTCCTGGAGCCGATCTGGAACCGAAACAACATCAGGAGCTTGCAGATCACTATGGCGGAAGACTTCGGGGTGCAGGGGCGGGGTTCGTTCTACGACCAAGTCGGCACGATCAGGGATGTTATCCAGAACCACTTATTCCAGGTCCTCTGCAACCTCACCATGGAACCGCCGGCCCGCACCGACAGCGAATCCATCCGCGACGAGAAGGTCAAGGTTCTCAAGTCGATGCTGCCACTGGCTCCGGAACATCTTGTGCGCGGACAATTCCGCGGTTACCTCGAGGAACCGGGCGTCAAGCCGGACTCCACAGTGGAGACATTCGGCGCAATGAAACTGGAGATTGACTCGTGGCGTTGGCGCGGCGTGCCCTTCTACATCCGCGCGGGCAAGAACCTTCCGGTGACGTGTACGGAGGTCACTTTCCATTTGCGCGAGCCGCCGACGATGTACAAGCACTTTGGTTTGAAACCGAATTATTTGCGGTTCCGCATTAGCCCCGACATCACTATTTCATTCGGCATGAACGTCATGGCGCCCGGCACCGAGTCGCACGCTGTCTCCACTGAAATCCTGGGCAGCCAGCATCAGGGGCCGCAGGATATGGATGCCTACGAGCGCGTGTTGACCGACGCGATGGACGGCGACGCCACCCTCTTTGCCCGGCAGGATTACGTGGAAGAAGCGTGGCGCGTGGTTGATCCGGCGTTGAAGGCCGGCACGCCAATTTACCAGTACGAACCGAAGACCTGGGGACCGGAGGAAATCGCGAAAGTCACTCCGCCGGGAGGCTGGAACAACCCGACAGTGACCGGCTGACCTGTAGGGAGGGACGACGATGACGATCGAAGATTCGTTAGTAGAGACGACCAGCTCGTGCTGGCGCTCGGCGCGGTAACGAATTTTTTTCACACGCCGGGTCTCAAAGAGCATGCGCTGACCATGAAGACGCTGGGAGACGCCCTTGTGGTGCGCAATCAGATCATTGATGCTTTGGAGCTCGCGGACAATCAGCTCGTCGAAGCCGAGCGCAGAAAAACGCTGACTGTGGTGGTTGGAAGTCCGGTAGTTTGCTCAGGTAAATGCATCGCCACAGCCAGCAGGCGATGATGCCGGAGAATCTCATGTCTAAAATCTCCGCCACGCCCGTGCGCCGCCCGATTGCAGCCAGCATGCCGAGTATCTTGAATTTTAACGCCTGCGGCGGCTGGCCGCGCAATGCTGCCTCGATGTTTTTTGCGAGCGATGCAGCCTGACGAATCGCATGCTGGGCCGTCGGCGGATAAAACTTCCCCGGATCGAGCGGGTCGGGCACAAGCGCGCAATCGCTCAACGCCCAGACGCCGGGAAATTTGGGTACGCGCATACATTCATCTGCGACAACGCGACCCCGTTGCAACGCGCACGGCAACCGCGCGAGAAGCAGCGGCGGTGTAGTGCAGGCCGTCCAGATCAATTGGCGCGTGGCGATCTTTGTGCCTTCGTTCAGCGTCACCTCCTGGCCATCGAAGCCCGTGACCTTCGTCCTGAGACGGATCTCAACGCCACGCGCCTCGAGTTTTTTCTGCGCATAACGACCGAGCCTTTACCCAGTTCCGGCAGAATCTCTTCGCCGGGATGCACCAGCACCACACGGAGCATGTCCTCCGTCAAGCGGTGATAGAACTTCATTCCTTCACGAAGGAAATCGTTAACGGCACCGACCGTTTCAGCGCCCGCGCCCCCCCCGCCGGCCAAAGAAGGCCCGCGTGGCGCTGGATTGGACGCTCGATTTGTTTTTTTCGAAAGAAATCGTTCAATTGCCAACGCTACGGGCGCCGACGATGTCAGAGCACGAAGAAAATTCACAAGCCCGTCGAGTATGAGTTGCGAACTCGATGCGGGACGCGGCTTGAGTTTCACGGCGATGCTCAAGGGACTCGTCGAGAAAGTGCGCTATGGCAACTACCGGGGCAGCATTCAGGGCCGAGCATCACAGCATAATATTATTTTCCGCAGCTACCGACGATTTGACAAGTTTCCTGGACGCGATTGGGCTTGGTTATCGCCAAGGCACAAATCGAAACACGCACGTCTTAGAGCGTCGCCGGTCGAAAGGGCTCAATGGCGAAAGGACGAAAGGATTCATGCATAATGAATATTTGCGAGAAAATGCGGGAGATCGATCCGCCGCAATGGATGGTGGACCTGTTCAAGGCAATCGACGCGCTCGACCTGTCGGAGGACGGCGGGTTCTCAATTTCGCCGACAGTTCAAAAATGATGGGGGGAGATGGGCGTGCCGCCCGTACGGAATTGGTCGATCTCAGGGGAGGGAACAAAGCGGTGTTGGATTTTCCTTGGAGTTTGGAGGGGCAGACGTTCAACAGCACGTTGAGCCGAAGTTGGTATTGGGGGGAGCGAGGCTTTCCGCAACAATTGCTGCCGATGCTCAAGGGTCGCGTCGAGAAAGTGGGCGATCTCAACTACCGAAGCGGCATTCAAAGGATGGTTCGGATCATTGCTTCGAATTCGGTATAGCCCTGATCGACGGTCTTCGTGGCGAAGCTGAGGAAAGGTCCATGGAACCCCTTTGAATGCTGAATGATCCGCATCTTTTCCCAATCCGAAACCATCAGCAACTGCGGGTGTTTTTCGCATTTCTTGATTAGATTGGTTTTCTTAGTATGGGCTGCGTGTCGCAGAAGTTCCTGTTACCTCGCGCGGGTGGCTCCTTACAAATCGACTACCTTGCAGATCACCAACACTTCATTCCCACCCTTTCGGAGTGGCACCATCGCGAGTGGGCGTATTTGCAGCCCGGTATTTCAGTGGAGGGGCGTATCGTGCGGCTCCGAGCGAGTTGTGGACACCGGGAGATACCGACAGTCGTGGTATCGTTTGCCAACGGCACTTTGGTCGGTTTGACCATGTTGATTGAGCACGACATGGACACGCGTTTGAAGTTGTCGCCGTGGCTGGCTGGCGTTTTTGTCGCGCCAGATAACCGGTGCAATGGTATCGGTACCGCATTGGTCCGACGAATCGTTGAGGAAGCGACGGCACTTGGCGTGCGACGACTCTACCTCTACACTCCCAGCAAAGAGCAGTTTTATTCACGACTCGGTTGGTCTTTTGGCCTGCTCAAAAGAAACTGTGGGTAAACATCGGTTCTGGTAGCTTTCCAAGCGTGTGGTAGAGAGCCACTTCGCGTGCGGCGGCGGTACGGAACCCATAGGAGCGTTTCACGGTCAGTTTCACCTTGTTGTTGAGTCCCTCGACCACTGCGCTAGAATACGCTTTCCTCGCCTTGAAATAGTTCATGAGAAGGGGACGGTGGTTGCGCAGGCTGCGGGCGATTTTCTTGAGTGGATCGAGTCGGCTGCGCATCGTCCGCCGGCACCAGGCGTCGAGGAACTTCCCCGCCCAGCAGGGCGACACATAGGTCCAGAAATGCTGGAAACCCTCCACAAGTACGAAGGCTCGCATAGTTCGCAGCGAGCTGCATTCGAGCGCCCGCATCCGCGATCTCTGCCCTCTGGTCCAGTTGGTGCGCCGCTTCAGGAACGCCCAGCGCATTTTCTTGAGCAGTGGCGCGAGGCCCGCAGCAGCCAGCGCCCGGCTTTCTGCGCGCCGGATTTCGTCGATCGCCTCGTTCATCTTCTTGACGATGTGGAAGCGGTCGAGAATGTGTAAAGTTCCCCCGATTTCGTGGACAGGGAGGGCGCAGTCAATCCAGAAAGGACTGCAGACATGCCTCGATCCCATTCACCCTACGACAACGAATTCCGGCAGGAAGCTGTCAATCTTCTGCTCAGCAGCGGGCGGCCGCTCAAACAGGTTGCCGATGATCTCGGTATTTCGACCAACTCTCTGCGAGCCTGGCGGAACAAGGCTCTCGGTAAGAGGCGTGCAGCGGAGGCCGCTTCGACGGAGTCGAAAGGCCGCAGCGGAGCGCCCCTTACCGATCCGGCCGCAGAGATCCGTCGGCTTCAGCGCGAGAACGAATATCTGCGCCGCCAGAGAGAGATCCTAAAAAAAGCCATGAGCATACTCTCGGAGGACCCGCAGAGAGCAGTATGCGATGATCAAGGCGATGCGGGAAAACTATTCCATTACCGAACTCTGCGAAGCTCTCGGGGTCACCAGGAGCGGTTATCACGCCGCTGCCATACGCCCGGTGAGCAGGCGCGAGGAAGAAAACCGCAAGCTCCTCGATGCCATGAACCTCATTCACCACCACCGCCACACTCACTCCTATGGCAGCCCGCGAATGACACACGAACTTCATGCCAATGGTCATGTCTGCTCGGAAAACCGCGTCGCCGCTCTCATGCGCCGCGAAGGGATCCGTGCCAGGCCCCGCAGGCCTTTCCGACCGAAGACAACCCGGCCAGATCACGCCGCCCACCCTTCACCGAATCTGTTGGCGCAGGCCGGTCCGCCCACCGCTCCGGGCACCCAACTCGTTAGCGACATCACCTATATCCCCACCAAAGAAGGATGGCTCTACCTCGTTATCGTTCTCGACCTCTTCTCCCGATCCATCCTCGGCTGGAAACTTGCCCCTTCAATGGACGCCAGCCTGGTCACCAGCGCCCTGCGGCGTGCCCTCGCTTCGGGCCTGATCACAGCGGATGCCATTTTCCATTCTGACCGCGGTTGTCAATATACTGCCGGCGTTACTCGCACCCAGCTCGCCCGTGCCCGACTGCGCCAAAGTATGAGCGCTAGCGGATATTGCTATGATAACGCCTTTGCCGAGAGTGCCTTTGCCTCGATCAAGAGCGAACTCTTTGATCAACGCAGCGTTTTCGAGTCAAAAGCCTCCGCTTCCACTGCTGTCTTCGACTATCTCGAGACGTTTTACAACCGTAAACGCCTACACAGCTCTATTGGCTATATCAGTCCAAAAACTTTCCTCAATAATTACTTTAAAAACCTTAACCCATCACTAAACTAACCTACAAATCCACTGCGCTCTAAGCGTCCACTTTTTTGGGGGAGAACCAGTGCAGCGCTGCAGGCAGGCACTCCGCCGCGACGTCGAGATAGGGCTTCCACATATCCGAGCACACGAAGGCGATGCGTTCGCAGAACTCGAATCCGAACTGCTCGAAGCAGCGCTCCAGCGTCGCCGTGCTGCGATCCCTTCCAACCCACAGAAGTCGTCGGCAACCCTCATCGATCTGATAAACGAGAGTCCAGAACTTCTCCTTCCTGCCGACGTGGATCTCGTCGATGCCCAACGCGTGCACACCTTCCAGGCAGCGGTGGTGCAGACCGTAGTCCACCACCCACTTCACCGCCCCGTAGACATCGGCCCACGACACTTCGAAGACCGCGGCGGTCTCTCGCCAGGAGAGCCGCCGCGCCCAGTGCGCCAGGAAGAGCCGCATCGCGTCGCAGATCCGCAGCTTGCCGGTGGGGCCCACGGAATCCTCTCGGCCCGGATTCCGCATCGCCCGCAGGCGATCCGTCGCGGCGTATACACCAGAAACACCACGAATGCCCACAGAGGCACGAAGCACCACATTCGCTCGGGCTGATGGTCGTAGGTCGGGCCGGGCCGGCTGCATTTTCCGCAGCGCCCCCGGCTGCCCTTGCGTGGCTCGACCGCAACTTCAAGCACGTCCCCGGACATCGCGTTGCGGCGTACTTCCGCGTAGCGGAATCCCTTGTGCGCAGCGACCTCTCTCAACAGGGACTTGACCGTCAGATTCTTCATGTCGAGACCGCTTACGGCAATCCATGCCATTTGCGAGCCTCTCGTCTTTTGCGCTCTTGCTCCCATCCGCGCGACGGCGCTAAAGACTTATTCGCAATTTTCCCCTCCCGGCCGCCTGCGAGAATGTCCGCCTCGGCGGATCCTTCACGTCGGAGCAGACGGACGGGAGGGATCAGGAAATTGTGAGTAAGTCGCGCATTGAAGCCGCGAGACCTCCGCAGAAATCCCATTCTTACCCACAGATTACTTTGAAGAGCCCTCTTTTGTCGAGGCTGCGGTCTATCGAGGAACCGACGTGGTGATCATGTCGTATGAGTGTACGAGCTAGGCGAAAAAAACGAAAAAGCAGAGTTGTCCGAGAAAATGAGCGATGATATTAGAAGCTGAGTCATGAAGAAATCCGTTCCCATCCAGTCAATCGAATTGGCAATGGCGGCCCCGCAAGTAGTCGCACATCGGTTGATTCGCTTGTCATCGGTCCAGCCGTCGTCAGATGCTTACCACGAGTGCTATCGCATGTGGTCTGAGAAAGTGGTGGGTTTTGGTGAATCCTGGAATGCTATGTTTTTCGAGGTGATTCGGTATCAACAGAAAATGCTAACGACCGTCGCTGCGAATTGGCTGACGCCTTGGATGGTGCCGCATGCCGTCGTGAAGTCGGCGATCGTGCAAACGCCGTTGGCTGGAGAGGAAATGGCGCGTAAGGGTTTGACACCAATTCAGCGCAAAGCAGTGGCAAATAAGAAGCGGTTGAGTCACGCAAAAAAGAAGCGCAGTGGTGCCTAGCAATGCGTTCAAGCCGTTCGCTGCGCTCACTCGAACGTTATCTATCGCCACATCCGGGTGTCTTGTTCGTGACTGCCCGCACCACGGCAACAATTTCATGAGACTCTGGCCAAGCCAGTCCGCTAACCATACGTCGGGAAGGCTCCGCCAGCTCTCTGCACTAGATGGCTATCAATTCTTGGAACATGAGGCATATGTCTTTCTCCACCTCTCCCGCTCGCGTTTATTTCGCCTCTCGCACTTCACGCTGAAACAGGAAACAGGCGCGTGAAGGCGCTGCCATCATTAACCCGGACCGGATCATCGAGAAGTGTTCCGAGCAATGTAACCGTCCACGGGGTAGACAAGCCATGAGCGCGGGAGCGGAACGGGCTCAGGGACCGGCGGGCATGAGCGAGGGTGGCGGCTCGTTGCGAAATGAAGTTTGCACTGCTGCAGTCAGATAGGCGAGCACGTCACGTTTCTGGGCGGCGCACGTGGCCAGCACCGTCCAGATCCGCTCGCAGAACTGGCGGCCGCTCGCGCCCCGGGTGCCCTGGGTGATCAGACGGTCGATGACGATGAAACGGATAGCCTGCTCGGCCGGGTTGTTGGTCGGCTCAATCTCGGGCGTGGTGATGAACTCAAAATAGGACGCTCCGTATTTCTCCAGCCGCGCCGCGAGGTTATACGCAGCCCGAAGTCCCGCGCTGCCGGTGCGCTCCGCGGGAGCCTCCTGGCGCGCCACCTGCAGGATCCGCTCGCGGGCCGCTTCCAGTGGGCCGCGGATCGCTTCGCGCTTCAGCCCTTTGTCCTGCGCTCGCGCAATCAGTGCGAACATCTCCCGGATGGCTTCCAGGAGCTTGTGCCCGTAGGCCGGACCGGGACCCTCGGGCAGCCCGCAGAGGTAGCGGATCTCACGGATCAAATGGGCCAGACAGAACTGCACCCGCACATCGAACTCGCGCATGTATTTGCGGTAGGCACTGAAGAAGTCACAGCCCAGCACACCGTTGAACTCGTCGCCCAGCACGTCGATAAGGACCTGCGAGCTGCGGGTGTCCTCGATCTTGAAAAGCACGTAGAGTTCGGCGCGGAACACCCAGGTCCAGAACCGCTGGCCGTTGTCCTTGTGCCCGGTTTCGTCGACGTGCAGGGCGGGTTCGTTTGCCAGCGCGGCCATGAGCTGCTCGTAGGGATCCTGCAGGGCGCAGCTCACCCTGGCAATGAGCTTCACCAGATAACCGCGTGAGAACTTCAGACCAACCACGTTGCGCAGGAAGCGCCGGATTGCGGAATAGGAGGCATGGAGCGCGCTTTTCATGTATGCAATGAGGGCGGTGAGCTGCGGCCCACACAGGCCAGCTTTCTGCAGGAATGCAGAGGGTTGCGCATAGTAGACTTTTTGGCACCCGGCGCATCGGCAGGCATGATAGCGATGCTCCTCCTTGTAGAGGGGGATCTCCCTGATCTCGACGTGCTGGAGAACCTTCGGCTCCCACTCGGGCTCTGGAATGCCTTCGCCTCCGCAACAGGGACAGGTGGATGCATAGTGCTCGAAAGGCGCTACGCTGAGTTCCTCCTCACAGAAGAGAATTCGCTCGTGGCGCCGGTGGCCGGGCTGCCCGCCGATCTTGCGCCCGGCTTCCTTGCGAGCGCTGGGCCCGGGCTTGACGATATCGCTGGAAGGAGGCTTGGAGGAGTTTCGCGAGTTCTTGCTCAGTGCCGCGATCCGGGCTTCGAGCGAGTCGATCCGTCGCTGGGACACGGCCAGCTCTTCGCGCAACTGCGCCTGGCTGGCGACGAGGATCGTGTTCTCCTCGCGCAGCCGCGCGCAGGACTCGCAAAGCAAAGCGCCGGCGATCATGGCTGAGCTCCGGGCACCCCATCGCCGCGGCTCCGCGGCATCGCCTTGCTCTGGCAAAGGCGCTCCCGGAAGCGCCGACACAGCGGATAAACCAGCACATCGCGCACCGGTTCGGCGTTGCGGTGCGTGCGGTCGTTACGGCCGCGTCCGCGTGTCTCTCCGAGCCGGCGCCAGTTGGCCGCGCGGTAGCAGGTGCCTGCAAAACGCTCACGCTCGACGAACGTCTCCGCCAGCACGATAGGCGTGGCATAGTGTGCCATCCAGTCGCGCCGCAGCCGCCGCAGACAATGCCCCAGAAGGAAGGAAGCCAGATGCGGCACCCGAACCCAGGGCAGAATCACAAAGCGGTCGTTGTTGACGACTCCGGGCAGATTGGCTTCACGGACGGCGGGTTCCCAGCCGATAAAAGCGGCCCGGCAGGCCACCTTCCATGCCGCCGGACCGAAGCCCAGGGCGGCGACAACGCGCTCGCCGCAATAGCAAAGATACTTGAGCGCGGCCCCTGTGGGTTGACGGTATCCCAGATAGTGATAGCGGGCCACCAAACTGTTGTGGAGCCGCTCCCCTGCGTTGCCTTTGACCAGCTCGACACGGACCTGCGGGCGGAGGCGCGAAAGCGGTGCTTCCAGAATCGCGGTGTCCATCGGCGGCAGGGGCGCCACGGTGTTGGTACATCCGGGCCGCCGCGCCGGCTTGCGCATCGCCGGCAGCACGATCAGACCCTTGCGATCGAGCTGCCGCAACAAGTCCGCAGGCAATCTCCCGGTAGCTCCCGTTGGCCTGACGCCACTCCCACCGCCGGCACAGAACCCTCGAGACATGCGTACACCCCTGAGCCCCCACTCTCGAAATCAGCCCCCGGATGAACGCGACTTCCGCCGCTCCAATCCTGCGTCCGCGAACGATGATCTCCTTGTCCATCGCCCCCACTCGTAAACCCAGCGAAATCGAGACTCCAGCTTTTTCTTCACCATTTTCAAACTACCCCGTGAACGGCTACCGAGCAATTAACAACATTTCCGGCGATTCTCGTCCTTGGAGCGCGGACAGCCGGAGGTCATTATCGAGATCGATTGTGTGCTGCAGCCATTCTCAAAGCGGATCTCCCATACTCGACCTCGGTTGAATTAGAGCGTAACCTTAGTCCGAAACGAAGTAGAGGTTCTTCTCATTCCTATGAGCAATACGCACCGCGACAGCGAGGCGGATCGAGTGAATCTGGCGCTCAGTGCCG
The DNA here is from genome assembly GCA_963805815.1 of uncultured Verrucomicrobiae bacterium. Classification (GTDB taxonomy): domain Bacteria; phylum Verrucomicrobiota; class Verrucomicrobiia; order Chthoniobacterales; family Chthoniobacteraceae; genus CAWDWA01. The sequence continues at coordinate 108,195 of CAWDWA010000010.1, read as the reverse complement.
CAGAGATGGGAACTTGGGATTTGGATGTGCCTGCTGCCGTGATGTGGTGGGACGACCGGATGCATAGCCTTTTCGGGCTGGCTCCCGGCGCGTTCTCGGGAAATTACGAGGATTTTCTTGGTTTCCTGCACGTAGAAGACCGGGAAAAGATTCGCGGCGAATTCGCCCGCGAGTCCGCGGTAGGCACCACCGGCATGGACACAGAGTTCCGGGTGAGCTGGCTGTCGGACGGAAGCGAGCATGTGGTAAGGATGCGTTCAAGACCATACTGCGACGACAATGCAAAGGTTTCGCGGATCGTCGGCGTCGCCTGGGACATCACCGAGCGCCGGGAGACCGAATTGGCGCTGGCAAAAGAGCGTAATCTCCTCACCACGTTAATGGAAAATCTGCCGCACAATATCTATTTCAAGGACCTCGACAGCCGTTTCATCATGGTCAGCCGGGCTTTAACCTATTTGTTCGGCAAGACGGATCCGGCGGAACTCATTGGTAAGACAGACCGCGATTTTTTTACTACCGAGCACGCCGAGCGCGCCCTTGCGGACGAGCGCGAAATCATGCGCACGGGCATTCCGATCATCGACTACGAGGAAAAGGAGACATGGCCGAACAAGGAAGATACTTGGGTTTCGACCACAAAGATGCCTTTGCGCGACACCCAAGGCAAAATCATCGGCACATTCGGAATTTCCCGGGACTTTACCGAAAAGAAACGCGCTGCCGAGCTGGCGGCGATGCGCATCTGGAGCAAGTACGCGCCGGTGGATGTCGTTCAAAGACTCTATCGCGAGAAAAGCGAGCCCGTCCTTGGTGGCGAGCTGATGGAAATTTCGATCATGTTCAGTGATATAAAGGAGTTTACGACGCTCTCTGAGCAGCTCGAGCCAAATCGCCTTGCTGACCTACTCGGTCTCTACCTCGATACGCTTTCACACATTATTCAGCTAGACACCCATGGCACGATCGACAAATACATCGGCGATGCTATCATGGCGATCTGGAACGCACCGGAACTGGTGCCCGATCACCCCAGCATGGCGTGCCTCGCTGCGCTACGCTGCCGCGGCGCGGCGCGGTCTCTTGCGGAAGCGCCGGAATGGCACGAGCTTCCCGCCTTTGAGACACGCTTCGGATTGCATTGTGCCAAGGCTCTGGTGGGACATTTCGGGGCGCGCGACCGGATGAGTTACACGGCCATCGGAGATGCGATCAATCTCGCCTCACGGTTAGAAGGACTCAACAAGCTATACGGTACGTCGATCATCGCCAGCCAAACCATCGTCGACCGCGCAAATCAGGCTTTCGATTTTCGCTTCCTGGATGTCGTCGCGGTTAAGGGAAAGAGTGCCCCGATTACGATCTACGAGCTGCTTGGAACGAAGGGCGCTTTGGAACACTGCCAGCAGGTGGTATCCGCTTATGAGACCGCATTCTCAGCGTATGCAGCCGGGAATTTCGATCGCGCGCTTGCTGTCCTGCAGGAGAACGCGAGCGACCCTCCGAGCACCGTGTTGATCGAACGGTGCAAGACTTTCTTGCAAGTGCCGCCTCCCGCGAATTGGCGCGGAATCTACATATCGGCATCGAAGTAGATCGAGTAGCGCATTCTTCCCCCGAGTGATTTGTCAATAGCCCCCGAGAGCCGGATGCGGGAAATCCGCATGTCCGGTTCGATGAGGGGGAGACCCGAGCGGTCATTGGCCCTGTGCCTCTCATCCCGTCGAGGTCTCCCTACTCTACTAGAGTTATTGCGCCAGGTCCCGATCTGCCGGCGAAATATACCCCACATCCGCTTCGGGCCGGTGCTGACCATCAGCGCCATGGCGATGGTGATTCCATCCCCTCAGCCGTTCTCGTTGTCGTGATCGTGTGAGTCGCTGTCACACGCATGAAAGTTACTGCTCAGGTGATTTGTGGTTTCGTTCGCTGTGATCCGACGCTTCAACCGTGTAAACAGAAACCAGGCGGGCTATCAGTACCGCTACATACATAGTGCCGGTGATCGCCTGCATCATCGCCAGCATGCGAGCCGGAGGCGACGCCGGTGAAAGGTCTCCGTAGCCCACGGTTGTAAGGGTAATCGTGCTGAAATAGATCGCCTCGAACCCCCGGAGAGACTGAACATCGGCGTGCTTTCCGGAGAACGAGCCGGGGATCAACTGCCCGACCAGGACGTAGGCTGAGGACCACAGCAGCGCCAGCAGTAAGTAAGTCGAAACTGCTATACACAACACCTCCGAGTTGACCCGCCGTGCGCGTAAAATGAATCGAAGAAAGTGAAGGATTAGGAAGGCGATAAAAATCAGAAAGGCCGCGATCGGAATCGCATCCGGCAGCAGACCCGGCCAGAAGTGCTCGAGCCATTTACCCACCAACGCCGGCATCACCAGGGCAATCGCCCAGACCAGCGTCCGACGACTCCCGCCCACGGCCATGACTCCCACGCAAAAGACCACCGTCATGAGCGCCGCGTCAATCACCGGGCCGTCCTTCAACTCCCGAACAAACGGCGCAGTTACGAAGAGCAGGATCAGGGCGAAAAGAAACCAGGCCCCGGAGCGAGGCAACAGGCCAAAACCCGACGCCAACTTCAGGCGCAGTCGCTTTGTTGGTGCAGGGTTGGATGGATAAGCCGACATCGCTGGTGATGATCTAGCGATCTGTAACCCAAAGCACCACCACAGGGTCCTCGGGCTAGCGATACAGGTAGCTCACCCATGAATCCATGCGGATCTCCAGCCGGCGAAGCAGGACAAGAACATCGGGGGCGACCTTGGGATAGATCGCCGCTTTGCCTGATGCGCCGAAGCGGGGGGTGAACCCCGCGGGAACGTCTTTGAGCGCCAACTTCACGGCGTAGAAGTTTCCCCCGGATTCACCTCCTCCCAGTGTCGCGAGGTTGGGCAGGGATGCGCTCGTGGCGGCCTGAGCTTCCCCGGTCGCCCAGACGACATCCACCACCTCGGCCTTGAAAATTTCCGAGGGATAGAGTTTCAGCATCACTTCGGCCGGGTCGCCCGGCCGCACGCGCTGCAACCCAAATTGCGGGACGACGGCGACCACCCAGTATTTGCCCGGATCGCCGTCAACAAAGGTCAACACCTGCTGCTTCATCCGGATCTCGACTCCCGGCTGGAGATTGAGATCCACGACGTACCCGTCGACGGGGGCGACAAGAGTGGTGCTTTTCACCTGGTAGTTCGCCTTGTCGAGCTGTGCCTGAATCTGGGCCACCTCGGTAAACTCACCGTCGATCTTGGAATTGTAGGCAAGCTCGGCCTTGTCCCTGGCCGCCTGCGCCTTGGGTATCCCGCCGATCTTCAACTGCGTGAGTTGCGCCTTAGCCTCTCGCACATTCGCCCGGGACTGGTCCAGCTCGGCCTTCTGACTGTTCACGGTATTCTGAGCATTTTCCAACTTGAGTTTCGCAACCGAGTTGGTCCGATCTGCTCCCTGGAATTGCGCCAACTCCTCCTGGGAAATCTTCAGCTCGGCGCTTGCTCGCTCTACGTCGGCCTTGGCGGCATCCACCGCGGCCAGCAAAACCTTCTCCTGCTGCCGCGCGCTGATCAGGTCGGCCTCGGCCTCGTCGAGAGCCGCCTTACTTTCCTTGACGTCTTCCTTCGCCTGGGCGAGCTGCGCCGAATACATCCTGACGTCGTATTCCCAGGGCGTGGGATCCATCTGGAAAAGCGTGTCGCCTTTTTTCATTGGCACGTTCGGTTTCGCCGGAACCTCGGTCACGATGCCGCCGTATTCGGGCGCCATCTGGTACACGAAGGTCCAGATGAACGCGTTCTTGCCGTAGGGACAGAACTGACCGAGAGAGATCAATTCCAGCGAGATGGCCGCAACCCAAAGGGAAGGCCAGGTCACCTTCCACACGATATTGGGTTTGAGCCACTTGAACTTGTACCAGACCAGCCAGATGACCCAGATATAGAGGGCGGTGATTACGAGTTCCATGGCGGAGGAAAATCAGGTATTTGTTATCCGGGAATCCTTTTCAGTTATCGGGCATGCTCGTCTACAGGCAGGAGGTCTCCGGCACTATCGGTCCCATCGACTTCCAAAAAGACTTCACCCCCGCCGAACTCGCCCTGCTGGCCACGCCGATTTCCTGACGCACAGGCGTAATCTTCTGCATCGTTCCCAATTTGTGCCCGGGAGAATGCCGGTCCACCGCGAAGGTACATTTCGCACGCGCACGGGGTGCTAAGGCCGCCTCCGATGCCGGAGTGCATACTGATTCTCCCATTGCCATGGAGACCGCGGGTGATCTTTACTACCGTGCTCTATCCCGATGAAACGTCTCATCCTTCTGCCCTACATTCTCCTTCTCGTTATCTGCCTTCGCGTCAGCACGCCCGCCGCACTCGCAGCGATGCCGCAGATCATCAATGTTTCCGCCTACGATCCGAAGGAGAAGCAACGCGTCGGCGTGAGCTACTCGGAGCGTGATGTTTCCGCGCTACGGAAGAGTGGCGCAAGCGGGCTAATCGCCCGGGCCGGCAAAGGCGGAAAGCTCGACGAGAAGTGCGCCACCTTCCTCGCGTCGGCCGACCGGGCCGGTATGCTGCCCGGCGTCTATTACCGCCTGCAGACGCACGTGGACGCCGTAAAGCAGGCGAATCAATTCGTCTCGCGCGCACAAGCCCTGGCCCGCAGCCGTTCGTGGAGAGCGCCTGCGCTGCTGCTGTGCGCAGATTTCGATGCGCAGTCGCGGATGTCCGACATCCTGCGCTTCATGAGCCGCGTCGAAAGCCGCACCGGCGTCGTGCCAGTCGCGTATCTGGAAAACAGCACTCACTTGAAGCTCCTCCTCGGCAACACGGATACCGCGACAAAAGCCAAGCTCCGTCGCATGCCCTACTGGGTCGCGCTCTACTCCCACACCAGCGGCAAGGGTCCGGACTTTCCCGCGCCGGGCAGTCCGGACGGACTGGTGAAGCAATACCGCGTCTGGTCCGACTGGACGCTATGGCAATATGGTGGGGTGGATTGGGAGCGCGAGCGCTCGCGCCCCAAAGTATACAATCACGGCAGGTATCGCTTCCCGCTCTACTTCGGCGGGATCGATCGCCCCCTTGAGCGCAACGTCTTCAACGGCTCCCACCGAACGTTGAAGTCGTTCTGGAAGCGCCATGGTCTGAAGCTGAAGTGAATGCTCCACCGCCTAAAGGCGAAGGCGGTGGCTTCGGGTTGCGGCTGGAAGCCGCGCTTTGGCGGCTAAAGCCGCAGTTCACGTTCCACCCTCCACCTTGAAATCGTCGTCCGCATCTTCGATCTGACCAGCAATGTATTCCTTGATCACCTCGTCGGTCACATTTCCGCTGCTGCAGCAGAAAGTACCCTCTCGCCCACACATGTGCGCCCCTCGCCGATACTCTTTCATCTCTCCACTCTAACATCCCCGCCCCACCACGCTGAAGCCGTCGCCTGAAGGCGAGGGCTTTAACCCTCCCATAGGGTGACTGTAATTGATAGAGCCTGACTTCCTGACGCTGGCCGCGCGTGGAGGAACAGCCCGCGTGGCAACTCGATTTCTGGGTTACGCGGCTCCGGCGCATCGCGCATTACGAGGAAAAATTCACCAAGGAATGGAAGCCGAGCGAGATCGAACTGGTAAAATAACCTTCCACGTCAACCTCAACTGAATCAAAGAAGAAGCATTAAACTCACATCGACCCGCACCACGGTGGTCATCAGCGCGTTTGCGCTCTCGCCCTCCACCTTGGCTGAAGACACCGTCATCGATGCGAAGAGGGGCATCGACACGCTAACCTAACTTCCCCCTGAAAAGGCCGGAATCACTGATAAACTCAGGGCGTCCGAATTTTTTCGGGCTACAACTGGGCTGTGTCGGGAATTTCGGCCCACGTTGGCGGGGCCGCGAAGAGATGGAGGAGGTCGAGTTTGGCTAACAGGGCGTTCAGTTCGGCAGGCACCCTCGTGAGGCGGGCCAGAAGCGGACGGCCGTGCTTTGCGACCGAGATGTAACCGAGACGGATGCTTTGGAGTTGGCGCAGAATGCGTGTGACTTCCCCGATTTCTCCCCTCGTGCGCCACTGGCGAGCCAGGCGCGCGCTGATCCAATAGGCCAGAAAGCAGATGCGAATGATTGAGGACGCGTTCGGGTTTGTAGTGGAAGACGGGGCGCACCTGCAGGTAGCTTTTGAATTCGCAGAAGGCTTCTTCGACTTCGAGCAGATTTTTGTAGTGGCGCTGGACAACGGGGGCATCAGCTTTCGCGGGAGTAAGATTGGTGTGGAGAAGATACCAGCCATCGTGGGCACTCTCGGCGGCAATCACCCCGGCTTTGCGTTCCCAGCGCAGGATGCCGGACTCATCGACGCGGTAGGTGAAGTATTTGTGGGCCTTGAGACGCTGCAGGGCTCGCCCCGCCTGGCTGGCGATCTTCTGCGCGTCGGGTTTGCGCCGTTTGACGCGAGCGATTTTGCTCAATGCGGCCTCCGCTTTGCTGATACGGGCTTCGCGTCGCTGCCGGTCGCCCTCCTTGCGCCACGGGCCTCCGGCAATCACGTAGCGCTTGCCTTCGTGCTCAATTTCCAGAAGGCGAGTGGAGTCGCTGAGTTCGAGCTGCTGATCCTGCGGCAGTTCTTTGAGCAGCGCTTCAAGAGTGGCGTTGGAGAGCCTGGTGACAAAGCTGATCCCCTCAGCTTCGAGTACTTCGAGGTTAATTCTGCTGCTCATGCCCCCGTCGAACACAAACACCGCCTCGGCGATTGCGAAGCGGCGCTGGAGGATTTTCAGGAAGCTTTGCAGCGTGGAAGTATCGGCGCGGTTGCCGCGCAACACCGAGAGGTGGAGGGGCGTTCCGGCGGTGTCGGTGGCCACGGCAAGGATGATCTGGGGACGGTCGCCACGGTGGTCGCGGCTGTGTCCGTAACGGGCAAAATGGTCCGGGCCGGCACCCTCAAAGTAAACGCTGGTCAGATCGTAGAGCACCAGGCTGACCGGCTCAGTAAAGGCTCCGGCAGCGAGGCCTTTTTCCAGAGCACACCAGTGGCCGGTGAGGGCGTCCATGGCCTCGTAGAGATCGTCCTCGTCAAACTCCTCGCCGCATGGCAAGCCACAGGCCGATGCCAGGAGGGTTCCGCGGGCCTGCTCTTTGAGAGCAAGCTTGGCGCAGGGAAAAAGCAAGCGTGAGAAGACCATTGCTTTGATGAGAGAGCGCTCCCGCACGGTGCCGATCCCCTCAAGGAGTTGATCCAGCCCCATGGCTTTCCAGGCCTCGACGAGAACGGCCAGACCGCCGAAATCCAGGGTGCGCTCGAGTTCGAGGGCTTCTGTTTCAATGAAGGTGCGCCCAGAGAGGGAATCCGCGACGAGCTGCCGCACCTCGGGAGGCAATTTGGAGATGTTACAGACGGTGCGTGAGCGCGGGCCTTTGAGAGTGCGAAAGGACTCGCGAACCAGGAAGGTGACATAGGTTTTGCCGTTGCGACGGGATTTGGTGGCCTGAACGAACACTTGCTACCAATCTAAATGAATAAATATGACACCGAAACACAAAAGAACAACAAACCGCGAAATATTACTTGCTACCTCCCGGTATCGTTTTGTTGATTTTGAGGCACTTAGAAAAAATTCAGGGGGAAAGTCAGCAACCTCCGGCAGAGCCGGAGGCTTGAAGAAGGGAACCGCTCAAAGCGGGTTGTCATTTGAGCCGGCTAAAGCCGGACTTCGCCACCGAACATCTCTTGTTGATCGGAGCGCTTATCGTGCTGTTCCTGCTCCTGGATTCACCGCCTCATCCTTGCCTACGGTCGAGACCAGATAGCCTCGTGCCCAGAAGTGCTGACCCACGAAGTTGCGCTTTCGCCCTCCGAATGCGCGCGCGATGTGGATCGCACTCTTGCCTTTGAGGAAGCCCAGCACCTGCGCCACCGGATACTTCGACGGTATGCTCAGGAGCATATGCACGTGATCCGGCATCAGGTGCCCTTCCTCCACCCGACATTCCTTCTGACGGGCCAGTTCGTGAAATACGTCGCCCAAATGGCGACGTAACTCTCCATACAGCGCCTTGCGGCGACACTTCGGAATGAACATCACGTAATATTTGCAATCCCACTTGGTGTGACTCAGACTTTGATAGTCCATTTGCTTGGTCCTCTCGGGTTGGCTTTGACCGGCTCTCCCGAAACGACGCAAAAAACGACTCCCGGAGCTGTCAAACTCCGGGAGTCTCCCCGGCAGAGCCGGGGGCTTACCCGAATTAGTTAGGCTAAGCATCGAGGAAGGTTTCATCTACGGTCTGCAGATCGTGATGAACTACGCTGTGATGTACGAATACGCCGTGGACAAGGACATCCCGCAGTTCAAAGCGCCGTTCAACCACATCAAGAACGAGCACCGGGTCTATACCTGCAAGGATACTGCCATCGTCACTCCCAACAGCGACACGCCGTACTCACTCTTGTGGCTCGACCTGCGGACCGAACCGATCGTGTTGTCCGTGCCTCCGGTCGAAAAGCCGCGCTATTACTCGGTAATGCTCCAGGACGGCAACACGTTTATCTATGGCTATATTGGCAGCCGGGCGACGGGTTTTGAAGCAGGCAGCTTTATGGTGGTCCGTCCCGATTGGAAGGGAAGAAAAGCCGCAGGGAATCAAGAAGGTGTTCCACTCCACCACAGAGTTCTCGCTCGCGGCGTATCGCACTCAGCTCATGAATCCTAAGGACATGTGCCGGAAATCGATTTCCCGAAGATCGATAAGGAAATGGCAAAGGAGAATTTCTTCGGTTACCTCGCCTTTTCATTTCCGTTCGCCCGGACCCGAGGAAAAGGAAATTCGCGCGAAACTCGCAAAACTCAGCGTCGAGGTCCGCCTCATCCTTGCCGACAGTCGAGACCAGATAGCCTCGTGCCCAGAATTGCTGGCCCACGAAGTTGCGCTTTCGCCCCCCCGAAGGCTCGCGCGACGTGAATCGCACTCTTGCCTTTCAGGAAGCCCAGCACCTGCGCCACCGAATGCTTCGGCGGTATGCTCAGGAGCATATGCACGTGATCCGGCATCAGGTGCCCTTCCTCCACCCGGCATTCCTTCTGCCGGGCCAGCTCGTGAAATACGTCCCCCAAATGGCGACGCAACTCTCCAAACAGTGCCTTGCGGCGACACTTCGGAATGAACACCACGTGGTATTTGCATTCCCACTTGGTGTGACTCAGACTTTGATAGTCCATTTGCTTAGTCCTTTCGGGTTGGCTTTGAGCGGCTCTCCCCGAAACGGCGCAAAAAAAGACTCCCGGAGCTGTCAAACTCCGGGAGTCTCCCGGCAGAGCCGGCGGCTTACCCGAATTAGTCAGGGGCCGGACCTTATTTCATCAACGTGGGACTGTTTGAAAATCGGTGGAGTCATGCGCTCGACTACCATTTCCATGTCCATCCATTCGGTGTTACCTGAGGCGAAGCTCATCGGGGTTTAATTGCGCTGGAATGTCCTTGGGGGGATGGCGCGATAGTGAGCACGAAGTAGCAACACGATAAGATATTGACGCCTCCCCAACTGCTCCTCCGGCCTCTCCGAAATCCGTCCTGAACGGCGACTCGGATCGATCCTCCCGTGCAACGCAAAATGGCAGTTGATACACCGGCGCGCGAAGTTCGCAAACATAATAATCGAAAGTGAAACCCTGTACCTCTCACTTTCGACTTGTGCTTCGTATCACCCTCGCCAGGAGACTTCCAAGTATCCGTAAATTCGCGCTTAAAGCAGAGCCAGATCAAGGTGCATCGCGCAGAACGCGATGCCACCGTTGCGACTGCACCCTGCCGAAGTACGTATCGGGTAATGGCAAATCGTTCATTCGACGCACACCCGCTGGCTTACCGATCGACATCCTTGGAATGCTCCGGTGTTGTCTTCCGAAAGCAACCCATAAAAAACTTTTCACTGCTAGGCCGAGCAAACGGCGGTTGAGTAACGAAGCTGGATCCGAACGAAGCGCCAACCCTGAAGCCAGCAGGCATCCACAGAAATCGCGATTACGATAGCTCTTGGTAGCCAGATAGTTAAAAAAGTATCCCTCCGAGCACTGAAAAAGCAAGCGGGGGAGATCCGGATTCCTCCGACGAACTTGACTCATCACGATTCGGAAAGAACTCACCATTTTCGCAGCACACGAACTCATGGAAGAATCGTCTTGGCGATAGCTGACGAGCGTCTTACGGACGACACCAACCTGATGCTTTTCAGCAATTCGAATAGACAATTCCCAATCCTCACATCCCTCCCACCCCCTTTGCTCTTTGCGCGTCAGGTAGAGACCGGTCTCCCGCAGAGCGCTTGCGCGAAACAACGGGACGCTCGCGTTACCAATAAAGTTCTGCAGAATGAGGGCTCGCCTCGTATCTCCTTCAAAAACGGCCGGAAAGTAGGCTCCGAGATGTTTTCCGGCTCCATCCACGCGCCGCGACCAACAGTATACCAACCCTGTTCCTTCTCCACATTCTTCCATTCGCCGAACCTGCATTTCCAGCTTTTCAGCCTCCCATAGGTCATCCGCGTCAAGTGGTGCAATAGATTTTCCCCGCGCGGCTTGGATTCCGACATTGCGTGCCTCTCCGACTCCGGCATTGTCGATTGTGATCACGCGCACGCGCGGATCCTCTTTAGCAAATTGTTCCCCTATTTCAAATGTCGCGTCTGTGGATCCATCGTCCACCACGATAATCTCAATTTCTCTAAGCGTCTGCGTGCAAGCGGATCGGATTGTCTCCCCAATCGACCGACTTGCATTGAATGCCGGAATCACCACTGAAACGACGGGGTCGGAAAACATTCTAATCAGCACCGGCAACGAATTGTGCGTTCTACAGTCATTTCACGTTCGGCAAGCGTTGCCCACCATAGGTTGGAGGGATAGAAGTTGAGAGATCGCAGGAGTCAACACCCATCTCCAACCCGGCAAACACACCAAGCTTCCAAGTGCTGGACATGCGAATACGAAATTTGAAGCGGCGACCAAAAAGAGGAAATAGGCAACTCACAGCTGACATCACACGCGCCCGTTTACGAAAAAGTCGCACGAGCCGTTCCTTCTCACCTTGCGGAAATAGTTGTATTTGAAGACCGCTCGCGATTCCATGCTGATAGTTTCTTTGGATTAGCCATTGCTCGCTACATCGCTCTCTCGGTACATAGTGCCACACCAAAGCTTCTGGAAGGTCCTCTCCGTGTCCGCCGAAATGGATCAATCTGACCTGCATTTCTGATTCATCGCCTATAGAGTGCACCATACCCGGCCCTCTGCAGTTAGAAAATCCACCAGCAGTGAGAATGTCCCTCGCGAAAGCACCCCAGTTAAATCCCAGTGCTTCCCGGATTTCGCACGAGGACGAACCGCCTGACCACCCCTTGGCAGACAGGGGAAGATAATGCATCAACCAAGCGGCAGGAAGGGCCTCGTAATCTACAAGACAGCGACCTCCAAAAAAAACACCACTGCCGGTTCTTGCAGCTGCCTTTGCATATTCCAGAAGCACGTTAACATCGACTCTGATGTCGTCATCGAGAAAGATTATAAAGGCCTCAGGATATGTCGTGACTACCTTGTTCAGCGCATTGTTTTTTCCAGGTCGGGGGATCGCTTGATACGAAATCGGAAATGGTGCCCGGCAGTGCGCTACAATTTTTTCTGCATCGCGCCCTCCTCCGTTTTCTACGACGACAACTTTCAAGAAACCATCGGGTACAAAGCATTTCGCCAGAAAGCCCAGAGTTCGAGCGAGCAACTCCGGTCGTTCCCGGGTAGGAATCGCAACGATCAGGGGTACTGACATCATCTAAAGCCCGTCCAAAAAATGCGGTTCTTTTCCATTGAAGAGACCAAACATGGATTAAGAATACTTGTAAACTGGTTAGTTCTTCGTTGTTATTACTTCGCTCAGCCGCCCGACGTTCTCCGGGCGGGGTTTGAGCCGCGTCGCACTTATAGAACCGGAGCAGCCACCCGCAGATTGTGCGCCAGCACCGCGCCGCTCACTGTCACTTGAAGCGGGTCGCGTGCTGGGAACGCCTCAGAAAGGCATTCTTGAACACGCCAATACGAGCTTCGCTCTGCCCACTTCGCTTCCGGCGGGAACCGAATATCTCGTCGTCCCCTGTCTGCTCCCAGAGCACCCGCGAGTCGCGTGGACACAGGCCATTAAAGATGTCCTTTTCTTGGAGGAAACGTTGGTTGGCCATGCTGCCAAGACTGTAGTCGGCCGCCACACCAAAGACCCGTTCGCCTCTCAGGGTTTCGATTCTCTGGAAACCGCACATGAGCCAGCACGCGTTTCCAGGCGAAGCTCGGAAACGCAACTCGTAGTCCATGATCACCCCCCCAGGCAGCCGCGGGGTCGGCAGCGAGTTGCCAAATTTTGTTCGTCGCAGGACTGCATGCTAGACACCAGGAATGGATAGCTTGAGCTCATGGGGGCTGTAGAGTTTCAAGATGAAGAAAGCCTCATCGCGGAGGCCGTGGGCTTTGCGCTTGAGAATTTTGATCTTGTTGTTGATTCCTTTGAATTTTCCCGTCGAGATCGGGTAGCGGAGGTTGTTGAGAATATGGCAGGCATGGCCGGGAGAGAGTGGCCAGGGAGACCATTTGGGATATTCCCCACTCGGCCGCCCGCCTGCACCGGCTTTCCAGATACCGGCGCAACCACGCAAGGCTCGGTTGATTTCAGAGCAGCCCTAGATCCTCCTTCAGGTAGTAGGCGGTCGAAAGAGGCTCATGAACCGGAGGACTACTTTTAGAGCGTCAACATTGTCCCAAAGAACCTTCTCGGCTCCGGTGAGCATGAAGTACGTGTTCCCTTGAGATAGTGGCGCCCGAGTAGGTCGGTTCCCGCTGAAGCACACGACGTAGGTCGTCGATTCTCTCGTTAACCAGTTTGGCGAAGCGAAAGTGATCGAAGACCACGGCTGCCCCGGGCGGGCAGATGTTCGAGGATCGAACTCCAGTAGGCCGCCGCCATGTCGCAGGCAATGGTCTCGATGCAGGCCTTGCTCTTGCATGCACGACGCAAAAACTTCGCCAGTACACGGCACAACGCCGCCCCCTTGCCACCCGGAGTTCTTCACGATCTGCCGGGTGGCAGGAAAGAGTGCGTCACTTCAACACTTTTCTCTGCGGCTATGGCACGGCTGTGTTTTTCGCTAGCTTTGCCTCAATCTTTCTCCTCCCAAGTACCATTCCATCAAAAGCTTATAATGTTCAAACACTCTATATACACGGCAGCAACATGAGTGGGGCTTATAAAAAAACGCTCGATTTCGGGAACACATCGCGCGCTACTTCTTCGGATCTCATTAGCGGCGCCACCTACTCTGCTGCGACAAGCGCAGCGTGGCTACTCTTCCCCTTGAATGAAGTTTCAACATTCAGCCAAATCAGCGTCCGTGACTAGTCAGGACACAAAGGCACACATGCTGCTATATTTTTACGCATGTGCCATAATGGTCATAAATACCATATCTCTTTTTTTGCGGCCGTCGCATCACTCGTGCTGTTTTTTCAGCCCCTAGTTCACGCGGCACAATTTGTGATGCTAGAATGGGATCCCAATCCCGAATCGGACATCGCAGGATACCGCGTCTACTACGGCACGAATAGCGGCCTTTACATAAAGACACTTGATGTCGGAAACACGACCACAGCCTCAATTTCGAATCTCTCCAGCACCAACATCCATTATTTCGTTGTCACCGCTTACAACATCGCCGGACTCGAAAGCTTGCCTTCAGATGAAGTCAGCGTGTTTTTGTCCAACCAGGCCCCAGTGGCCGCTGATGACACTGTCACCATGGACGAGGGTTCCTCTGCAACCATCAACGTCCTTTCAAACGACAACGATCCCGACGACGGCCCCGCTTCCCTTTCTATTCAGAGTGCCGACAGCACGAATCACGGAACAACCTCTGTCATTGGCAACAATGTGATTTACTCCCCCAATTCCGGATTTTACGGAACCGATACCTTCTCATACGCGATCACCGATGGCGCGCTGAACGCCTCGGCTACCGTGACGGTCAATGTCCAATCCACAGCAAAAGCCAACAATCTCACCGACGCCGGCCTCATTGCATCTGACATCGGCAGCGCAATCGGAGGCAGCCGTGTGCTGGCCGACAATACATGGGAACTGACCGGCGCCGGAATCGGCGTTGCGGCAATAGCGGACAGCGTATATTTCGAAAACACCCCACAGACCGGCAACTTCCAGGCCCTCTTGCGAATCCAGAGCCTCGCGAGCAGTGGAGCGGCTCCGGAGGTGGGACTGATGCTCCGCGAGAGCACCGCCGCGGACGCCCGCTTCGCGATGCTAGCCGCCACGCCCGACGGTTATTCCATTGCTTCACGAACTATCGCCGGCGGGACCTCCTCCAAAACAACCCTCACTGCACCGACGCAGTTTCCCGACGTCTGGTTACTCATCGAGAGAAATAGCGACTCCATCACCTTTGCAACTTCGACTGACGGCGTCACCTTCGACTCCGCCGGCAGCACCGTTCTCGCTTCGCTGGCAAACGAAGTGAACCTCGGCCTCTTCGTGTCCAGCGGAACGGCCGTCGTAGATGCCCGCGCCATCGTCTCCGATTACACTGTCATCGAGGCCACATCCGCTTCCGGTGCGAGCGGTCTCACCGCGCAATATTTCGATGACATGAACCTTACGAACCTCAGGTTGACGCGTCAGGACCCGACGGTGGATTTCTCCTGGGGACGATCATCACCCGATCCCGCCCTGCCCTCCGACTACTTCTCCGTGCGCTGGACCGGGAAAGTCCAACCCCGCTATTCGGAAACCTACACTTTCCACACGAAGTCCGACGACGGTGTCCGCCTCTGGGTCAACGGAAAACTGCTCATCGACAATTGGACCAATCACGCCCCAACAGAAAACACCGGCACCGTTTCCCTCACGGCCGGCCAAAAATACGACATCGTCATGGAATACTACGAACACATATACGGCGCCGTCGCTCAACTCCTCTGGTCCAGCCCACGTCAACCAAAGGAGATTATTCCCGGGAGCGCACTCTCCCCGGACGACTCCGCCGCAACCCCCAACGAAACGAACCAGGCCCCAGTGGCCGCTGATGACACTGTCACCATGGACGAGGGTTCCTCTGCAACCATCAACGTCCTTTCAAACGACAACGATCCCGACGACGGCCCCGCTTCCCTTTCTATTCAGAGTGCCGACAGCACGAATCACGGAACAACCTCTGTCATTGGCAACAATGTGATTTACTCCCCCAATTCCGGATTTTACGGAACCGATACCTTCTCATACGCGATCACCGATGGCGCGCTGAACGCCTCGGCTACCGTGACGGTCAATGTCCAATCCACAGCAAAAGCCAACAATCTCACCGACGCCGGCCTCATTGCATCTGACATCGGCAGCGCAATCGGAGGCAGCCGTGTGCTGGCCGACAATACATGGGAACTGACCGGCGCCGGAATCGGCGTTGCGGCAATAGCGGACAGCGTATATTTCGAAAACACCCCACAGACCGGCAACTTCCAGGCCCTCTTGCGAATCCAGAGCCTCGCGAGCAGTGGAGCGGCTCCGGAGGTGGGACTGATGCTCCGCGAGAGCACCGCCGCGGACGCCCGCTTCGCGATGCTAGCCGCCACGCCCGACGGTTATTCCATTGCTTCACGAACTATCGCCGGCGGGACCTCCTCCAAAACAACCCTCACTGCACCGACGCAGTTTCCCGACGTCTGGTTACTCATCGAGAGAAATAGCGACTCCATCACCTTTGCAACTTCGACTGACGGCGTCACCTTCGACTCCGCCGGCAGCACCGTTCTCGCTTCGCTGGCAAACGAAGTGAACCTCGGCCTCTTCGTGTCCAGCGGAACGGCCGTCGTAGATGCCCGCGCCATCGTCTCCGATTACACTGTCATCGAGGCCACATCCGCTTCCGGTGCGAGCGGTCTCACCGCGCAATATTTCGATGACATGAACCTTACGAACCTCAGGTTGACGCGTCAGGACCCGACGGTGGATTTCTCCTGGGGACGATCATCACCCGATCCCGCCCTGCCCTCCGACTACTTCTCCGTGCGCTGGACCGGGAAAGTCCAACCCCGCTATTCGGAAACCTACACTTTCCACACGAAGTCCGACGACGGTGTCCGCCTCTGGGTCAACGGAAAACTGCTCATCGACAATTGGACCAATCACGCCCCAACAGAAAACACGGGCACCATTTCCCTCACAGCCGGTCAAAAATATAACATCGTGATGGAATATTATGAATACAGGTACGGTGCCGTGGCTCAGCTCCTCTGGTCCAGCACACGTCAGTCAAAGGAGATTATTCCAGAGAGCGCACTTACATCAGATGGCTCAGGATCCACGGCGAGTGGTCTAACTGCAGAATACTACGCCGATATGAGCCTCACGAACCTCAAGTTCACGCGTCACGACCCGACGGTGGATTTCTCCTGGGGGCAATCATCACCCGATCCTTTGCTGCCTTCCGACTACTTCTCCGTGCGCTGGACAGGAAAAGTCGAACCCCGCTATTCGGAAACCTACACTTTCCACACGAAGTCCGACGACGGTGTCCGCCTCTGGGTCAACGGAAAACTGCTCATCGACAATTGGACCAATCACGCCCCAACAGAAAACACGGGCACCATTTCCCTCACAGCCGGTCAAAAATATAACATCGTGATGGAATATTATGAATACAGGTACGGTGCCGTGGCTCAGCTCCTCTGGTCCAGCACACGTCAGTCAAAGGAGATTATTCCAGAGAGCGCACTTACATCAGATGGCTCCGCTGAAAGTAAACAAGCCGGCAGTTGACCGAACGAGCCTTAGTTCTCTCGGTCTCAATTGGGGCCCGTTCCCAAAATGCGGATTGATCTCAATTCACCAAACGTTTCATCTGACGCAGTGCTTTCCTGCATGCCGTGCCACTCTCGCATACCCGCCGACACCGCGGCATCTCAACGACCAGCGCATGCATATGAGAAAGGAACGACTACGCATTCGGCATCCGGTGTTTGGGACTCAGGATCAGGCCCGTCGCCTTCGTCAGCGTGCGTGCAGCCGAAGAAATTTGGTTTCGTCGCGTAGGTTCATGCTAAACAAGGATAGATTGGACGCATGGAAGCTGCAGAGTTTCAGGATGAAGAAAGCCTCTTTGAAATGAGGGCTTTCTCCTACGTTGGGAGGAATGAGCCAGAGTCTGCTTAACTTCTCCGTTGCACCAAAAATACGCCTGCAAATATTCGATATTCATCCTTGAGCAGGTTCCGCCAGTCCATCCCATATTCAGTTCGAGTCTTTGACCTCAGTTTACTCGTTTCGAAACCACCAATCGGTAATCTTATCCCCTACCAGTTCGTTGATGCCATCCGATTCCCGCTCAAAGAACCGATCAAGAAACTTCTGTGTCTCCCGATTCATCTCGGGCGCTTTCCCCTTGGAGACAGGGTTACTTTTTCCATGTATCTTATTCAGAAGCCTGGAAACGCGTATCGGCTCTGTCCCAACCTCAGTATCGTAGGGTAATTTTCCAAGATAACTTCTATTACCATATTGGCGCAGAAACCTATTCTTAAAGATTTGAAGTCTTATCGATTTTGGATATCCGCCCGGGTCTGGATACGTATCCAGTGCGTTGAACGGAAAATCCTCAAACGGAATCCCCAAAAAGCTACACAACCGACGGGCAACCCGTTCTTTCTCCCAGAGAAATTGTTCAAGAACAAAGAAAAACACCCGTTCTCTAGGTATATGTCTCAGCAAATTTTCAATCTGAGGGAGATATAGACTTCTATCGATAACATCATGCGGATTATACCTTAGTGTATCTTCAAAACTAAACAATGCACGCCCCATTCTTAGTAGGTGCCAATATTGCGAGTATGCTCTGTTCGTCGGATGCCTTAGACAGACAACCAGTTTGATTCTTTTTTCTTGTGCAGCTATTCTAAGCGGAGCTTTCCTAGAAGGAAGATAGCAAGTCGAATCTTCACCGACAATCGAATCGCTCGGGGCATCCAAAAAGAATCGAGAATACCATTTCCAATACCTCGCGGGGTCTTCCGCGATGTCTGGAACACGCCAACCATTTTCAGCCCGGACAAAGAAATCACTATGCTGCATCAAGTCATCCATATCGAAGAAATTAATCTCCGAAGCCGGAATGAAGACTCTTGGGTGCAGTCCAAGCAAATGATGAACAGTAGTCGTCCCGCATTTCATCGCTCCACAGATAATGAAATCAGGCACTCGAATTCCCTGCGGTGCAATCCAACAGTCCAAACTGTTTTTATTCATTTCTTTGTCTAAAACCAAGATTTCTTCCGACATACAAAATGCAAACTCCCGTAGCTTCGATGTTCCGAGTAAACCATAGATCTGCCAGTTTTCCGGCTTCTCGCTGTTTTGAGTTAGCAGTTCGGTAACAGGAAGGTTCCACTACCGGGGGCGGTATAATTTTTTCCGCTCAAAAGGACTCTTGCGATAAAGAGCTTTCTGTAGAGATGGATCCTAATGAGCGTTTTGAACTGGGATTGCAGATCAGCGGCGGTTGAAAGGGCTACTTAGCGAGTTTATTAGTGAGCCGTGCCGACTGGGCTTCGCACGCGGTATGAAGTTTCCACTTCCATAACCGGCGAAGTTTCTCCGGTCTGCGACAAGGTCGAAAAGAAGGACAGCGTTCCGGTGTCGGGTGGGAGGTTGGGCCGGTATTTCGGTTCGCAATCCGCTCTCAACCTTAAACCGCAAAGTGTAGTTTGTGGATTGAGCGGCTCGCTGTTCCAAGCTTCGACATCGGAGACTTCTCCGCCGGAAGTATACGCGCCTTTTGTTAGAATGTGGAGCGGAGGTGAAGAGCCCCCGTCCCGACCATCGGTTCGGCAGACAACGCGAAGAAGCGCTCCACAGAAATCTTAGATAGATAGTCTTCAATTTCAATAGGTATCTCGTGTGGTCCGTTCGCTTTGACCAGCTCACAAGCCACACCCGGAGGGGAAACCGCACTAAAAGTCAAACTTCTAAAGTCGTTTCCGCCCAGCCCCGGGACCTCTTATCACAAAGACACGCCAAACTATGAAACGAACCCTCACAGCTCTCGAGCTGCTCGGGTTTGACCTTGAGCTGAACGAAAGTTTCGTTCGCCAGATGCACAATCGCCTGGCGCATTTGAGAACACCAAGATCGAGCCGCTCCCCGTTCACAAAGAACGGGTTGAAACACGCCGCCTTCAAATAGGTCAATGTATTCCTCTAACCGGCAAAGCGCATGGCAAGTAATTTTCGTTGTTTTCGATTCGTTAACCCCCCTTAGCCCATCTCAAAACTGGAAAATGCGAACTCGACTCTCAAAACCGAATTCCACCCGAGTAGGCGGGCCGGAACCCGGCAAATCTTCCAGCTGTCGGCTCCGTTCATTTCAATCCACCGGACCTTCACTCCAAGTCTTTCCCGCACAAACGTTCCAGCTAGAACATTTTTTCGCGGACGTAAATCACATCGTACGCTTTTACATAAACTGCTTTCGTTCCTAAGCCCTTCAAGGCACCACTCAAATCGAGAACTGTTGTATAGTGCTGGTTGCCGTCGCTGCGTACAAGCACTACCTGCTTCTGGTTCGCAAGACCGGGAGCAAAACCTCCCGCCTCCATTATTGCTTCCAGGACGGTCATCGGTCGATCCAAGGCGACCTTGCCGGGTTTCCCCACGGCACCGGTGACGTAAACAGGAATCCCACTACTCTCAACAGCGATAACAACCTCTTTCATCTGAAGATGTGGCTCATAGCGAAGCGCCAACTCCTTCTGGAAGGTTCCGAGTCTCTTGCCCGCGGCGTCCACTACACCAATCAACGGGAGGCTAATCTTACCATCCGCGCGAATCTTCTGCACTTGATTGAACTCCGGCGCTCCAGGGAAACTAATCCGCAGGACATCGCCCGGAGCCAACTCACCAGGAATATCCGCCGTCAGCCGTACCGGCAATTCTTGTTGCGGCGTTTTACATCCTGTAATCAGAAAAGCGAACAGAGTTGCAATGAAAAAATGAACGATTGTCAGGTTCTTGGAGTTTTTCATAAAATTTGTGATCGAGACGCTATATTAGTCGGCTTCGTGAAAAAATCACGGGGAATCGAAGCGGACATCGCACTTCCTTTCACTGCTTTCATCCATCACCCATCAAATGCCTTTAATAAAAGCGCACGCATCCCGCTTTTTTCACTCGTTTCTCCCAAAGCCACCCCTCAGATCATCTCCAGGGCTGCAGGCGCACTGACGGCGCTCTGCTGGCGCCGAAACCGAAACTACTCTTGAGCCCCCCTAGTCCCTGAACAAGCGTGATGGGGATAAATTCATTGCCATAAAAAACTCGAAATGCCCTTGAATCCTTGATTTGATGGCGGTGCTAAAACCAAAACCATCCAAAGAGAAAGGTCATTTCGAGTGAAAAGAACATATCCGAAGATCCTGCGTAATCGCAAGCGCCGAATTCAACGCCGTCTCGACGCGAAGCGTGGGTGGAGCAATCAGGCGGAGCCTATCATAACCGCCCGCAACATTCACTATGAGATGGCCGGGAAGAGCCGGGCGATCAACTGCGGAGGAATCGGAGCGATTCATCTGATGGTTAACAAGCTGGGCCTGCGCGAGGAGATTGACTCGCGACTGCATCTTCTCAAGAAACACCTTCCCTACCACGAGAGCGATCATGTGCTCAACCTGACTTACAACGCGCTGCTCGAGGGCGTGCGGCTCGAAGACATCGAGCTTCGTCGCAATGATGAAGCCTTCCTTGACGGCCTGGGTGCCCAGCGCATTCCCGACCCGACAACGAGCGGTGACTTTACGCGCCGCTTTGCTGAGGATGACATCGTCAATCTCATGGAGATAACCAACACGGTGCCAAGCGGGTGTGGGAGCAGCAGCCCGGGCAGTTCATGGCAGAGGCTTTTATAGATACCGACGGCACCATCGCGCCGACGCTCGGCGAATGCAAAGGCGGCATGTCTCTTTCCTACAAAGCCATTTGGGGGTATGCACCGTTGACAGTCTCACTGGCTAATACCAATGAAGTGCTCTATCTGGTTAACCGCCCCGGGAATGTCGTCAGTCATGAGGGGTGCGTGCCGTGGATCGATCGGGCCATCGAGTTGGTGCGCCCTCATGCCGGAAAGATTACCTTGCGCGGCGACACGGACTTCACCCTGACTGGCGAGCTGGATCGATGGGATAAAGGCGGTAGGCACTGAAGAAGTCACAGCCCAGCACACCGTTGAACTCGTCGCCCAGCACGTCGATAAGGACCTGCGAGCTGCGGGTGTCCTCGATCTTGAAAAGCACGTAGAGTTCGGCGCGGAACACCCAGGTCCAGAACCGCTGGCCGTTGTCCTTGTGCCCGGTTTCGTCGACGTGCAGGGCGGGTTCGTTTGCCAGCGCGGCCATGAGCTGCTCGTAGGGATCCTGCAGGGCGCAGCTCACCCTGGCAATGAGCTTCACCAGATAACCGCGTGAGAACTTCAGACCAACCACGTTGCGCAGGAAGCGCCGGATTGCGGAATAGGAGGCATGGAGCGCGCTTTTCATGTATGCAATGAGGGCGGTGAGCTGCGGCCCACACAGGCCAGCTTTCTGCAGGAATGCAGAGGGTTGCGCATAGTAGACTTTTTGGCACCCGGCGCATCGGCAGGCATGATAGCGATGCTCCTCCTTGTAGAGGGGGATCTCCCTGATCTCGACGTGCTGGAGAACCTTCGGCTCCCACTCGGGCTCTGGAATGCCTTCGCCTCCGCAACAGGGACAGGTGGATGCATAGTGCTCGAAAGGCGCTACGCTGAGTTCCTCCTCACAGAAGAGAATTCGCTCGTGGCGCCGGTGGCCGGGCTGCCCGCCGATCTTGCGCCCGGCTTCCTTGCGAGCGCTGGGCCCGGGCTTGACGATATCGCTGGAAGGAGGCTTGGAGGAGTTTCGCGAGTTCTTGCTCAGTGCCGCGATCCGGGCTTCGAGCGAGTCGATCCGTCGCTGGGACACGGCCAGCTCTTCGCGCAACTGCGCCTGGCTGGCGACGAGGATCGTGTTCTCCTCGCGCAGCCGCGCGCAGGACTCGCAAAGCAAAGCGCCGGCGATCATGGCTGAGCTCCGGGCACCCCATCGCCGCGGCTCCGCGGCATCGCCTTGCTCTGGCAAAGGCGCTCCCGGAAGCGCCGACACAGCGGATAAACCAGCACATCGCGCACCGGTTCGGCGTTGCGGTGCGTGCGGTCGTTACGGCCGCGTCCGCGTGTCTTAAAGTTCCCCCGATTTCGTGGACAGGGAGGGCGCAGTCAATCCAGAAAGGACTGCAGACATGCCTCGATCCCATTCACCCTACGACAACGAATTCCGGCAGGAAGCTGTCAATCTTCTGCTCAGCAGCGGGCGGCCGCTCAAACAGGTTGCCGATGATCTCGGTATTTCGACCCACTCTCTGCGAGCCTGGCGGAACAAGGCTCTCGGTAAGGGGCGTGCAGCGGAGGCCGCTTCGACGGAGTCGAAAGGCCGCAGCGGAGCGCCCCTTACCGATCCGGCCGCAGAGATCCGTCGGCTTCAGCGCGAGAACGAATATCTGCGCCGCCAGAGAGAGATCCTAAAAAAAGCCATGAGCATACTCTCGGAGGACCCGCAGAGAGGTATGCGATGATCAAGGCGATGCGGGAAAACTATTCCATTACCGAACTCTGCGAAGCTCTCGGGGTCACCAGGAGCGGTTATCACGCCGCTGCCATACGCCCGGTGAGCAGGCGCGAGGAAGAAAACCGCAAGCTCCTCGATGCCATGAACCTCATTCACCACCACCGCCACACTCACTCCTATGGCAGCCCGCGAGTGACACACGAACTTCATGCCAATGGTCATGTCTGCTCGGAAAACCGCGTCGCCGCTCTCATGCGCCGCGAAGGGATCCGTGCCAGGCCCCGCAGGCCTTTCCGACCGAAGACAACCCGGCCAGATCACGCCGCCCACCCTTCACCGAATCTGTTGGCGCAGGCCGGTCCGCCCACCGCTCCGGGCACCCAACTCGTTAGCGACATCACCTATATCCCCACCAAAGAAGGATGGCTCTACCTCGTTATCGTTCTCGACCTCTTCTCCCGATCCATCCTCGGCTGGAAACTTGCCCCTTCAATGGACGCCAGCCTGGTCACCAGCGCCCTGCGGCGTGCCCTCGCTTCGGGCCTGATCACAGCGGATGCCATTTTCCATTCTGACCGCGGTTGTCAATATACTGCCGGCGTTACTCGCACCCAGCTCGCCCGTGCCCGACTGCGCCAAAGTATGAGCGCTAGCGGATATTGCTATGATAACGCCTTTGCCGAGAGTGCCTTTGCCTCGATCAAGAGCAAACTCTTTGATCAACGCAGCGTTTTCGAGTCAAAAGCCTCCGCTTCCACTGCTGTCTTCGACTATCTCGAGACGTTTTACAACCGTAAACGCCTACACAGCTCTATTGGCTATATCAGTCCAAAAACTTTCCTCAATAATTACTTTAAAAACCTTAACCCATCACTAAACTAACCTACAAATCCACTGCGCTCTAAGCGTCCACTTTTCTGGGGGAGAACCATCTCTCCGAGCCGGCGCCAGTTGGCCGCGCGGTAGCAGGTGCCTGCAAAACGCTCACGCTCGACGAACGTCTCCGCCAGCACGATAGGCGTGGCATAGTGTGCCATCCAGTCGCGCCGCAGCCGCCGCAGACAATGCCCCAGAAGGAAGGAAGCCAGATGCGGCACCCGAACCCAGATCAAGCATTGCCAGAAAGGTTCCAGGGCACTTGACGGCCGGTAGTAGCGGTCCTCGAGAACCGCCGGCAGTCCCCCTTCCTGATATTCCCTCAGGTAGCCAATGAGTGTCGTCGGACTGATGCGCAGGCAGTCTGCAATGAATCCATGCTGCGCTCCCTGCTGGTGCATGGTAATGACAAGCAGCTTCTTTTTGTGGCGGTCACCTACCTCTGGATTGTCGAGCGCTTCCGCAATATCATCACATTGCTGATCAGTCAGTGTTAGCTTAATCATTCCTCTCTTATAACCAATGCCATACCAACAAACAAAACCTATCTATCCCGCCCTTCCTTTTTTCAGTTCTTGATGCGCGGCAGTATATAGAGCCGCTCCCCTCCGTTGCCTTTGACCAGCTCGACGCGGACCTGCGGGGCAGAATCACAAAGCGGTCGTTGTTGACGACTCCGGGCAGATTGGCTTCACGGACGGCGGGTTCCCAGCCGATAAAAGCGTCCCGGCAGGCCACCTTCCATGCCGCCGGACCGAAGCCCAGGGCGGCGACAACGCGCTCGCCGCAATAGCAAAGATACTTGAGCGCGGCCCCTGTGGGTTGACGGTATCCCAGATAGTGATAGCGGGCCACCAAACTGTTGTGGAGCCGCTCCCCTGCGTTGCCTTTGACCAGCTCGACACGGACCTGCGGGCGGAGGCGCGAAAGCGGTGCTTCCAGATTCGCGGTGTCCATCGGCGGCAGGGGCGCCACGGTGTTGGTACATCCGGGCCGCCGCGCCGGCTTGCGCATCGCCGGCAGCACGATCAGACCCTTGCGATCGAGCTGCCGCAACAAGTCCCGGCAGGCAATCTCCCGGTAGCTCCCGTTGGCCTGACGCCACTCCCACCGCCGGCACAGAACCCTCGAGACATGCGTACGCCCCTGAGCCCCCACTCTCGAAATCAGCCCCCGGATGAACGCGACTTCCGCCGCTCCAATCCTGCGTCCGCGAACGATGATCTCCTTGTCCATCGCCCCCACTCGTAAACCCAGCGAAATCGAGACTCCAGCTTTTTCTTCACCATTTTCAAACTACCCCGTGAACGGCTACTCTGGAAGCACCGCTTTCGCGCCTCCGCGACAGTAAGCCTGGTCATGGACAATGCGCGATACCAGCACTGCCGCGAGGTAATGGAAAGAGCCGCAACTCTCAACATTGAACTCTTGTTTCTGCCAGCCTATAGCCCCAACCTTAATTTGATTGAGAGGCTGTGGAAGCTGGTGAAGAAACGTTGTCTGACAAACAAGTATTACGAGGACTTCGCCGCCTTTCGCACTGCGATTGATAACTGCCTTTGCAATCTCACCAGCGATTCCAAAGGTGAACTGGAATCGCTAATGACTCTAAATTTCCAGTTCTTCAGAAATTCCAATTCTTGATGCGCGGCAGTATAACAACAGAAATATGATTATTGGACGAAGCAAAGCTTCGCGGTATCAGACCCACTTGAGAATTAATCAAAAAAAACTCCGATAATCTCAACCTTCAACATTATAGACACCTTACGAACTTGCCAAAAACCTCCATTAATGCTCGCAGATACTTAATCTATGGCAACACCCACCGTCGGAGAACCCGACGAGGCGAGCTTACAATCCCCAATTTCTGTGTGTCGAATGCATGAATCAATGCATGCACACCTCCCGGATGGATTCTTGCCAGCCGCCGCAAGCTTTCAGCAATATCTTCCGCAAATGGTTCAAAATCAGAGGAATCCTTCACGCGGTAAACCGGCATCTTCAGTTGTCGCGAGTATAGCGTATCGATTGAAGAAATATATTCCTGTCCCTTTTTCGCATAGGTTTCGAGGCATGCAACGTAACAGCGCAGGACTAGGGCGAATTTTTCCGCTGCATTTCCTGAGCGGGACATGCTGGCTTCCCGCATGAAATAGAAGTAATGAAATTCAGGCAGAATGACTACACAAGAGGCCCGCGCGAAACAGCCGAAATTGACAATGTAGTCAGCTCCTGAATCAACCTCCCTCTCTAGAACCCGCACTAAACTGTGGCGAATAATGTCCATGCGAAATAACCTGTTCCATATCACTCCCGACCCTAATTCCAAGCGACAGAAGCGCGAAAGCACATCCTGTCTGATCGTGCGTCCTCTCAAGAAGTCTACTTTTGGCCCGAGCACTATGTTTTGTGAACGAGCAATCATCGCACAGCAAAGCACAATATCAGCAGCGGCGGTGACCGCTGCCTTGATCATTCGGGAGTACATTTTTGGCCCGATCCAATCATCACCATCTACAAACGCGACGAACTCACCTTGCGCCTCGTGGAATCCTGCGACACGGGCCGCGTGCAATCCAACATTCTGCGTAAGATGAACAGGTTTAATGCGCTTATCTGTTTCCGCTATTTGATTGATGATTTCTGCTGTGTCGTCCGTGGAGCAGTCATTGACTATTATTATCTCAAGATTCCTATGCGTTTGCTGCAGTATTGATCGCAAACACCGGCCGATATAATTTCCAACATTGAATGCCGGAACGATTACGGTGATCAACTTGTCTGCGAAATCGCTTTTCATTGGCTCGTCATCATTAGCCGAAAGGCAACGGTGTTAAAGGTTTTCATTAGAAAAGGGGTATTAGGTAGTGGGGGGATGGCTTTAGGATCG
Organism: uncultured Verrucomicrobiae bacterium; assembly: GCA_963805815.1. Taxonomy (GTDB): domain Bacteria; phylum Verrucomicrobiota; class Verrucomicrobiia; order Chthoniobacterales; family Chthoniobacteraceae; genus CAWDWA01. The sequence continues at coordinate 81,726 of CAWDWA010000010.1, read as the reverse complement.
GTTTGACGGGGCGGAGATTTGCGGGGTCGAAAATGATTGCCAAGGCGGAAGAAGCGAAATATGAGGCTCTTACGCGCATTACGCTTGACATATGGCGGGAAGGGTGGGCGAAAATTTTCATGCCTACCAATTTTAGCATTCTCTCGTCTTTGTCCACTGCATGCGGGCCCGTGTTTGATAGCATCTCCGGGGGAGATGCGCCGGTTGGCGCCCGCTTCTTCGAACCCTTGGCGGCGATTATTCCGCAGTTGACCCAAACGCGCGAATGTCCGGAGCTCTCCGATGCGGACTGGCTGGCCCTGGGCACACTGCGAGTGCTGCATGAAGTCAGGAGCGGGCGCGGATTTCTGCAGGAGGTGGCAGTGACGCTGCCCCAATGCCCGGATGTTTGCCACTTCTTTGCCACACTGCGCAGCGAACGCCGGCTCGCTGTCTGCCAGGAGGCCGATGCTCCGCTGGGCGCCAGCCTGAAGATCTCGCTGCCCGATGCTCTGGCCGGAGTGGAGGAACTCGGGGACTTCGATGTCTATGCCGGAGACGGTCACTGGCACAAAGCGGCTGCGCACGACAAGCGCCCTTTTCCCGATAGCTCCAAGCTGGCGTGCGGACACTTCTATGCTTTGGACATGCGCTACAATCTGCTGCGGCACATTTGCGTAGCCGATCAGATCAACCGGGAGCACGAGCACGATATGCGCGCCCTTAAAGCCGCAAAGTCTCGAAGCGTTGCGCCAGGGTGCCGGCAAGGGCCGCAAGGTGCTCTACGTCTGGGACCGCGCCGGTATCGACTTCGCGGCCTGGGAGCGATGGAAGCGCGGGGGCGTCTACTTCCTCACCCGGGAAAAGGACAACATGGCTCTCAAACCGGTTCGTTGCCAACTCTGGGATCGCGACGACCCGCGTCCGGCAGCCGCCGGACGGGCGTGCTCAGTGATGAGATCGCTCTGAGCGCCTCCGGAGCGCGTGTGCGCCGGGTCTGCTTTGTCGATGCGGTAAGCGGTGTCCACTATGTCTTTGTCACCAATGAAATGACCCTGCCTCCGGGGTGATCGCCGAGTTGGCCCGCAGGCGCTGGGCGATTGAAAAAGTCTTCGATCAACTCAAAAACAAGATGGCTGAAACCAAAGCGTGGGCGACCACTCCCACCGCGAAGACCATGCAAGCCATCTTCATTTGCATCACCCATCAGCTTCTGAGGGCACTGGAACATTTACTGGAAACCCACCACGACATCCGTCCCGAACGCGAACTGCGTCGCCGCCGAAACCAGATCGCAGCCCACGAACAGACCGCCAGGGAAAACAACCGCGGTTTCCCTTCCTTGCGCGTTGCGGCTGTACGCCTCACCCAGCACACCGTAAAGTTCCTGCGCTGGTTGCTGATCCTGCCTGCGACGCGAGGCTCCCTGGCACGTTCTTATCGAAGCCCTCCGCCATTCCTACGCCTCTGTCTAAGCCTATCTTTCAACACCGTTGGTCGAAAGGACTATCTGGTCTCGACTTGTCGGCAAGTATGAACCGGTGACTCGCCGTTACATCCAAGAGCAGGAACAGCAGATAGGCGCTCCGATCAACAAGAGATATTCGGTGGCGAAGCCCGGCTTTAGCCGGCTCAAATTACAACCCGCTTTGAGCGGTTCCTTTCTTCAAGCCTCCGGCTTTGCCGGAAGCTAACGACTCTGCCTTTCATCGATTCCCGAGATCCGAGCGCAATCGCAAGCGCATTACTTAATATAAAAGGAATCTGCAGGGAGGTGCAATGATAGATGTAAATCTCCTTAGCACTGAAAGTCTATAATAGACGCGTTTAGCATAGCCTATCGATAACAGAGCTCACGGAGTTCCCGAGCGCCACGCACCGATCTTCTCAATATCCTTCATTCGGGCCGACTCGTTACGCTTCCATTCCAAGCTCCTCCAAGGTCCATGAACAAACAGCTTAAATAGAACTACCTCACCTATGAACCTCTACTGTCTCCTTTCCTTCGACCAGCTGAAGGAGTCGCTCCGAAAATACTCCCACAGGATCGCGAGGGATCGTATCTCTGATGCTCGAATATGCCGCCCGTCCCATTTTTCCTAATTCGTCACGGTTCTCCCATGCGCGATTTAACGCCCGGTCCACTTCGTCAACCGTAGGTCCACCAGCCAGAAAACCCGAAATGCCATCCTCAAAATGCTCCCGATTGCCTGAAACATCCGTGACCACACAAGGCCGCCCACATAACATTGCCTCCGTTACCGCCAGTGGCAGGCCTTCATGGCGCGACGGCAGAACCAACAGCTCGTTCCCTCGCCAAATGCGTTCGGAACCGGAGATCTGCCCGTGGAATGTAACACGGCTTGAAAGATCCAGCATCTCTGCCATTCGCTTCATCGATCGTTCAGAGAACCCATTGCCATAAATATTAAGATGCACCGCACGGTCTTTCCAATGTTCACGAGCGAATGCCCTCAACAACAAATCAATCCCTTTATGCCCCGGCTCAAGTCGGCCGACAAATGCCCATTCATGATGTCCGTTCAAGCGCGGCCATTCGAACGGTGTTTCAAAAGAAACATTGCATGGATTCGAGACGACTTCAAAATTCTTAGCTTCAAATCCGAGCTGGTAGATCGTGCTGGTTCGGTTCGCCCGGCTTACGAAGAACGCCGCCTCCGCTCCTTCGTATACGTACCGTAAATCATCGAGTTTGTCGTCGCGCGGCCACACACTTTCACTAACGCTTTGAATGATCAAAGCGTATTTTTGTTTTCGCCGCCTGCAGAATCGCACCGGATCTACTGGAAATATATTTCCGCCACTGGAAAATACTACAAGATCCGACGTTTTCACGCGGTAGCCCATTGGCTTGACGAGCTTGCCTTTCGCACACTTCCTGGAGATTCGATTAATTCCTTCCGCCAACCAATTCCGAAAAAAACTGCCGGGCGCCCCATAAAAAAACAAATCTGCGCCGCTTCTTTGTAATTCCGTGATCTGAGTCTTACGAATCTCTTCCGGCCACCACCTTACCGAACCCGACACGCATTCACCATGTCTCAACAGCCAGAGCGCCGTCCGCGACCATAACTCCTCACTTCCACCCCATGGAGATCGGCGCAATAGACTCACGAAATGAAATCGCTTCATAGACAACAATCGTTCTCACCCCTGAAGGCGCTATATACCATAGCGATAGAACTCACTTTGGAGGCCGCGCACCCTCTCCCTATCGTATGCTACCCGAAGTGCGAGTGTCACTGCACGAGACAACAAGCGTGCGAATCCACCCCATAGGCGCTGCGCCCCCCTCTTGTCGGCAACCGCCAACGGCATCCACACGCGACGCAGCCAAAATGTGAGGGGAATCCTTTCCTTTTCATAGCCGCGATACATTTCGTGTATCTCCTCGTTAATCCTTCGCCTACCGGTGCGCGATTTGTTGTCACCTGTAAAGCGGTTGACACTCAACACCTGGTCCAAAGCTTTCCACCGTGCCCCACGGTCGCGCAGGTGACACCAGAGTTCACGATCCATACAGTAGTGCATGTCATTTCTTACAACGTCAGGTCTTCCAACCATCTCTCGCCTAAAAAAGCAGCTAGGTTGCCATACACCGAACAAATAAGGGGCTTTTTGAATTTGCGAAATCGACGAGAGCCTTACACCATCTTTCTCTGGTTCACCCTCAAACTTGCAGTAGCAGTTCCCTACAACCACGTCGCACTCCGGTTGCTCCATCATGGCCAATCCTACTGCGCGCAACGCGCCTGAAGCAAATAGGTCGTCACTACAAAGCCAATTCACTACATCTCCATTGCAAAGCGCGAAGCCTTTATTAATCGCCTCCGACTGCCCACCGTCCCTCTCACTCACCCACCCCGTCAACCAGCGCTCATATTTCCGGATAATCTCGATGGTCTCGTCCGAGCTGCCCCCATCAATGATAAAGTATTCCAGGTTTGGATACCCTTGCAACAGTACGGACCGGATCGTTTCCTCAATATACGGTCCCTGATTAAAGCTCGGCGTCACAATACTGATACGGGGCCAATTCAGGTTTTCCTCTATCACCGCCGAACCCGGAGATTGCATTTCTGTCCAAGGCCAACCCCGTTTATCCATCGGTGGTGCTGGCAGCTCGTCAATTGTAAATAGTTTCATAATTGCCAAAAAGAGCTCCTCGTTACGTAGAGTGGACCAAGTTTATGCAGACGGAAGTTTAAGGTGAAGTTTGCCGGCTTCTAGATTCGTCACGAGCAGGCAGTCACGAGCCATGCGCTTGGACATTTGGAGCATTCTGTTGACCGCTTCGGGGGCGCCGTTGGACAGACGCGTTTTTGCAGGAATGCCACGATTCCCTCCCCGTGTTCGCGGATGCTTGAGGCAATACTGCAGCTGCCGGACGAAGCGGTTCCAGCGGGCTCATTTTGCCCACGGGCACCACCAGCGTAGCGAGTCCGGCAGCTGCCGGGTCTTCGTATTCCGGGGTGTCCTGGAGCGTTTCCCGCAGCATCATCGCTCGGCCCAGCTTAGAATATTGGGCTCAGAGTTGCCGCCGCCGAGTGAGCTGGTCGTCGCTGTGCGTCCACTGTTTGCCCCGCAGGGCCCAGAATCCGTCGCTAAGGTCTTCGCTCCTCCATGGCGCAATTCCTTGCAGTCCTTGTGGTTCGCCCGTCTGATACCGTTTCGGCTTTTCACTGCTTTGGCTTAATCAGCTGCTGACGTGGACGAGTTCGGCACCGCTTCGTCTGAGAAATGGGCTACGGTCCGGGCCAGCCCCTCTCCGAGCGGGACGATGCAACGCCATCCCGTCAGGGTCCTCGTAGTAGTAGCATCCGCTCGCCTCACCATCTCAACGTCGTTCCACGGGCTGCTTCCGAATTCCACGACGGCATTCGGGTTGATCAACTGCCTTAAATTGATCACCAGATCGCGAATAGTCACCACTTCTCCCGATCCAAGGTCAACAGATTTTCCTTCCAATCCAGGTGTGGTGGCCACCGCGAGGAGCCCGCAAACGACATCATCCACGTAAATCCAGTCGACTTTTCGGTTGGGACTGGCGATCGCCAGCCTTCCTCCCTGTCTCAACGTCTTGATACAGTGCATTATCAGCTTTTTTTGCGACTGACCCGGCCCGTAGGTCATAAAGATTCGGGTCTGAACAACGGGCAGTCCGTAAAGACGATGAAACATGCTAGCGTATTGTCGGCTTGAGGCTTTCGCCGCTGCGTAGGGAGATGCTGGAACTTCACCGGGCGCCGGTTCCTCTAGTGAACCCGCCATGACTAGTCGGTTGCATCCAGTTTCCACAGCACTGGTCAGAACATTAATTGTAGTTTGGACCTCGTTTCGAAAGGTTGGCAGCACAAATGGAAGTTCTCTTTCACCCTGCGCATGCGAGCAGAGATGGAATATCAAATCAGCGCCGATGCCCGCGATCGTCTTTCGTGTGCTTCTCTCGTCGGTTAGGTCAACGGGATGCCAAATCAGCCGCTCACCAAAAACGACGGGGCGCGAACGAGAAACGGCGTGGACTTCGTGCCCCCTTCTCAGCAGTTCACCGCACAGGTGCGAGCCGATAAAACCGCTGGCTCCCGTGATAAGCACACGGTGCGACTGCGGGAGAATTCGCTCGTTGTTTTTAGTAGTATACATGCAGGAAAATAATCACTATGAGCTCGACAACGGTATTGAAAGATAGGGTTACATACATAGAGTCTGTCCACAAAATGCTGCTTTTGACAGCGAACAGGCTCAATAAGCATATTAGGGATTTTAATAGCAGCTAATCGGACAGCACGGGCAGTGGCTGTAAATACCCGTCGGCTGGACATCTCGATTCAATCACAGCGTCAGCCGCACATCATCCAGGAGCATGTCGATACTATTGGTTGTGGTTGATACGTCGAGAAAGGTCAGCGTCGTCATTGTACTGTCGGCCACAAAACTGTAGCTCTTCGACACCCATTGCGTCTGCCCGCCTCCAAGCCCAAACACCGACACTGTCTCAGATACCAGCGGCCCAGCCCCGTCCACCGTCACCTGCAACCGCTGCTCTTTCTTGTTGTAGGCTAAAACCCCCACATCGAAACTCACCGTATAGGTCTGCCCCGGTGTCGTCACAAAGGTCTGCGAAAGCACTCCATTGGGAGTATTTTCTCCCCAGTTAAACACCACCACATTGGCTCCGTCCGTCGTCTGATATGGCGCAAAATTGGCAATGCCCTGATTGCCAATTGCATCCCAACCCAGATAGTCTGACTCAAAACTCCCGTTTTCCAGAGTTCCCAACTCACCAATTGTCAGCACCCCCGTCGCCGCCCCGGCGTAATTTGGATCGTCAATGGTCGCTACTACCGAATAGCTGCCCACATTCGTTGGCGGCGTCTCGCTCCCATCGTAGGTAATCACCACACTCAGACCGGCTGGCGATGTCGTTGCACTCACGCTCCGCGGCGAACCGTCGTAGGTCTGCGTCAGCCCAGACAACGTCACCACGGCCTCCACCTTCGCGATCGTCACCGTGAACTGGATATAATTGGTCCCCTCCTCATTGCTTGCTTCGATCGTTACCCGATACGTTCCCGCTAATGTCGGCGTGCCCGAAATCACTCCTGTCGTCGTGTCCATATCAAGGCCGGGCGGTAGCCCGGAAACGCTGAAGATCGTCGGATTATTCGTCGCATTGATCGTATAGTTCACCGGTTCCCCATATGTCGCCTCGAATGAATCAATACTCGAATATCCCTCCACAATCAGCGCTCCCAGATACGTGAAATGATTGGCGTTGTTGTTATTTGCAGTCGGTGCCAGACTCACGCTTATCTCCCCTGCCTCCGTCGGCACTATCCCAAGCACCGTCGCCGTATTGTTGACGTTGTTCGCAGCATCCAGTGCCACGTACCCGCTATTCGCCCCCACCACCGTATACCCCGTCTCCCGGTTGTCGCTCACTTCCGCACGCGATGCGTAAAAAATCAGGTCATAGCTCCATGACGGATTCAAGCCCGTCAACTTGAACTCCGGAAACACATCGCTCAATCCGCTGAATAGCTCTGTGTTCCCATACAACGAGTCCCGCGTCGCATCCTGCGCATACACCGCTGAACTGAGCGTGCCACTTGGATTGACTCCCGCAAACCGGCTCACCATCTGCAGTCCCACCGAAGTCGCCGAGTTCTGTGCTGTGACGACATCCTGCAACTGTCCCGTCGAGGACGTGCCCATCTCTGTTGTCACGTTGTTCCAGTAGCTTACCGGATCGTCTGGCGATGGCCCGTGGTCCGTCGTTGTCGCGCCGTCTCCAAAATCGAAAAGCAACGTCTGATCCAGGAACTGCGTGAACGAAGTCAGCCGCACATCATCCAGGAGCATGTCGATACTATCGGTTGTGGTTGATACGTCGAGAAACGTCAGCGTCGTCATTGTACCTGTCGGCCACAAAACTGTAGCTCTTCGACACCCATTGCGTCTGCCCGCCTCCAAGCCCAAACACCGACACTGTCTCAGATACCAGCGACCCAGCTCCGTCCACCGTCACCTGCAACCGCTGCTCTTTCTTGTTGTAGGCTAAAACCCCCACATCGAAACTCACCGTATAGGTCTGCCCCGGTGTCGTCACAAAGGTCTGCGAAAGCACTCCATTGGGAGTATTTTCTCCCCAGTTAAACACCACCACATTGGCTCCGTCCGTCGTCTGATATGGCGCAAAATTGGCAATGCCCTGATTGCCAATTGCATCCCAACCCAGATAGTCTGACTCAAAACTCCCGTTTTCCAGAGTTCCCAACTCACCAATTGTCAGCACCCCCGTCGCCGCCCCGGCGTAATTTGGATCGTCAATGGTCGCTACTACCGAATAGCTGCCCACATTCGTTGGCGGCGTCTCGCTCCCATCGTAGGTAATCACCACACTCAGACCGGCTGGCGATGTCGTTGCACTCACGCTCCGCGGCGAACCGTCGTAGGTCTGCGTCAGCCCAGACAACGTCACCACGGCCTCCACCTTCGCGATCGTCACCGTGAACTGGATATAATTGGTCCCCTCCTCATTGCTTGCTTCGATCGTTACCCGATACGTTCCCGCTAATGTCGGCGTGCCCGAAATCACTCCTGTCGTCGCGTCCATATCAAGGCCGGGCGGTAGCCCGGAAACGCTGAAGATCGTCGGATTATTCGTCGCATTGATCGTATAGTTCACCGGTTCCCCATATGTCGCCTCGAATGAATCAATACTCGAATATCCCTCCACAATCAGCGCTCCCAGATACGTGAAATGATTGGCGTTGTTGTTATTTGCAGTCGGTGCCAGACTCACGCTTATCTCCCCTGCCTCCGTCGGCACTATCCCAAGCACCGTCGCCGTATTGTTGACGTTGTTCGCAGCATCCAGTGCCACGTACCCGCTATTCGCCCCCACCACCGTATACCCCGTCTCCCGGTTGTCGCTCACTTCCGCACGCGATGCGTAAAAAATCAGGTCATAGCTCCATGACGGATTCAAGCCTGTCAACTTGAACTCCGGAAACATATCGCTCAATCCGCTGAATAGCTCTGTGTTCCCATACAACGAGTCCCGCGTCGCATCCTGCGCATACACCGCTGAACTGAGCGTGCCACTTGGATTGACTCCCGCAAACCGGCTCACCATCTGCAGTCCCACCGAAGTCGCCGAGTTCTGTGCTGTGACGACATCCTGCAACTGTCCCGTCGAGGACGTGCCCATCTCTGTTGTCACGTTGTTCCAGTAGCTTACCGGATCGTCTGGCGATGGCCCGTGGTCCGTCGCTGTCGCGCCGTCTCCAAAATCGAAAAGCAACGTCTGATAGGAAAGTTCGAACTCTGTAAATATCGATATCGCGTCCCACGCGAGACTCTCAAGCTCACTCGCAGGAACCGTCAAATTCAATCCCAAATCTGACATCAAAGGATTCGAGTAAAGTCCCTCAGGACTTTCTCCATAGATTTTTCCGTAGAAAACTGCAGCCGCGAGATAATATCCGTTATCGTTTCCGTGGTAGTTGTCGTCCGCAAAGAGATCAACAAATCCCGGGGCTAAAGGATCCAACAACCCTCCTGCGAGCTGCCATGCATCCCCAACCGGACTGACAGTAACCGGTGGATTTCCGGAGAAACTTTCGTTCAAAAAATTCGCGAGTCCCCAATAATTGGTTCGAAGCTCCTCTTGAAATTCGTCAGTGCTTTCAAAGCTGCTCGGTGACGATGTGCCAGTTATGAGTTCATGCATTGCCGATCGCGACCAGGTTTCGTAAAGTAGAACATTAGTCTGAGGGTTGTTCGACAGCACCTGCTGATAGAGAACCGTGCCGTAGGTATAGTGGTCCTCCAAACTGTGAATCATGTCGAACAGGTGCGTCGGCTCCGTGCTGTAATTTTGAAGCACGACATACGTCCAAGGCTGAGATTGGATCGTCGCCTGGGTAGTTGCATCCTGTGAATGAAACTGATAATCTGAGCCACCTACTGCGCGCATCGCGACCAACGGATCACCATGCCCCCCTGCCTGCGCCATTCGGTCGAAGATATCAGGAACACTCCAGGTTCCAAAGTCCCCAAAGGTAAAACTATTGCCGATAAAGAGGATTTTATCTTCTCCATGGCTCAATGACGAACACAAAAAACTAGTGACTACAAGACAGTAGCGTAACAACTTCAACCAGAATTCTTTCGTAGAATTTAAAATCATATAGATTTTCTAAAATACAAATAAGAGAAGAACGCTTTACCATTTGCTGGCAGCAGGCGATACTGACTCGGAACTTCCGGCTGGAAGTTACCCATTCCTACTGTGTGAGGTGGGTTGTGGCCCCCGCACGTAGCGATTATGAAACTGATCGCGCGACTCTATAGCGCCAAAGCTGATGCTAGAGAGAGCAGCCTCGGCGCCGCGCCACGCCTCCTAAGTATCCGAAATCATAGCCGTTGGCACTCATTCGCGGTTACTGCTTCGTCGCTTTCATGCCAGGCATCGAAACCGGCAGAGCGACTTCGCCAGAAGCTGGGTTCTGAGCCTATCTTAAACGTCACATTGTGGATTTCCCCAGCCCGGCAGCGTTCCATTGCGCCCACAATAATGCAAGCGACGTCTTCAGGTTGATGGAAGGCGGCTAAATCGGCAGTAACTCCTTCCATCGCGAGCACCCTCTGTTGCATCGGAGTGTTCATCCGGCTAGGGAACACGGAGAGAACCGTGACGCCGGCTGGCGCCAGCTCTTCACGTAAACTATCCGCCACAGCTTTCAACGCATGCTTGCTTGCTGCGTAAAACGACGCTCCTTTCGGCGCAGCCAAACCGGCAGTCGAATTAATGAATACAATTTGCCCGCGCGCTCGCCGAAGCGGTTCCAAAAGCAGCTGAGTCAAGAGTATTGGGGATCGCAGGTTCGGTCCCATATGCCAGTCGAGATCTGCGATATTTGATTCGGCCAAAGCACCGAGCCGGATTACTGCAGCATTGTGAATTAGAACGTCCATTCCCGCAGGTTGTGACGCAATCCATTTTCCGAATGCCGAAACCACTTCAGCAGACGCCAATTCTAAAATGGACGTCTGAACTGTCGCTCCTTTCAATCGGGCACTATCGGCAACCGCCTCGAGCGCCTCAGAACGTCTGCCTGTGAAAATCAGTTCTGTCCCTTCACTCGCCAATGCCAACGCCAAAGCCCGTCCAAGTCCACTGCTTGCTCCGGTAATCAGTATGCGTCGTCTCATCACACTTCCTCCAAGTGGCGGAGGAATCCAGCCGCAAAAAGCCTGTCAGAGGCGCGCTTAATCGCGCCAGACGGAACCTTTGCTCGGTCTGCGATATCGAGCGGCGAAAACCCGTCAGAAAAACTCAATTCCCAGAGCAAGGGCCTTCGTTTCTTCTCGTGATCGTTATAGAGGCTGCGTCTGCCCAATTGCGGCCCACGCGCGGACTGAGATTGACCAGCAATGCTTCGGAAAACCGACATCAGCTTTTTGCCACGGAACGAACCAACTTCGCCGAATCCCGGAGCAGACGGTGGTCTGGAAGCTCATTAAAAATCGGGATAGTTCCGATCGCGTTCACTGAGAATCGGATCGCGGAACGGCCACTGAATCCCGAATACAGGATCGTTCCAGCGGATCCCAGAGTTGGCGGCTTCAGGGGTGAAGAACTCGGACATCTGGTAAAACACTTCAGTAGAATCCGTCAAAGTCTGGAACCCATGTGCAAATCCTTCCGGAACGTAGAGCATGCGGTGGTTTTTCGCATCGAGCTGAACCGTGAACTGCTTCTTGAAGGTGGGTGACTGCGGACGCAGATCAATGATCACATCGAAAATTGCACCCATTGTGCAGCGGACAAGCTTTGCTTCTTCATACGGCGGAAGTTGGAAGTGCATTCCCCGCAGCGTGCCGCGCCGATTGTTGAATGAAACGTTACATTGGACGAGACTCGGGTTCAGGCCTTTTCTTGAGAATTCCCTCTGACACCAGCTTCGTGCGAAGAACCCGCGATCATCAACTCGCGGTTCCATCTCGACGATGAATGAATCCGGAAGGGTAGTTTCGTAAAAGGTCATAGATTCCTTGATTGCCAAGCTCCAAGATCAAAACACTTCGACTTCCAAAATCGCTACGGCAAACTGCCCGCCCCAAGTCCTGATAACCGCCATCACGTCGCAAATTTCAAAACAGCGAGGAGCCTTCAATAAACCCCTCCACTCCAAAAATTGGAATACGCTCACCGGGCATAAGCCGGTTCTGCTTGCACCACTTCATGTCGACGAAGTCATCGATGGGGTCGTCACCAATGCCGCAGTAGTTATTATCAAGCGTCACGCCCTAAAAGGCGACGTAACAAGGTTGCACATCGCATGCCTCAGCCGTGCAGAGCAAAATCAATAAGTCGGTTGATACATCTTTGGTTTCTATTTCCAGCGATTAATCAAAACCTTCGCAATCAGACCGCTCTCGTCCAAAAAAACTGCTGATCGATCTGCTCGGTCCGAATCAGATATTGCAGCTGTTTGAGACGGGTAAAGGCACGATGCTCAAATTGGTCAATGGTGAAGTCTATCTGCCTGAATAGCTCATGCATCTGCCGGATTCCTCTGTTGGCATCCCACTGGCACTCAAATGTGGGCAGATGTTTTCGTACCTTGTCGAAGTTAACGCGATAGCTCCGATTATCAGCGCCGTGGCTTCCAAAGGTTACCATGCAATCAGGAAACACTTCGCTCACTTTTTCGGCAATTTCCCGGACACGATAGTTTTGCATAGTACATCCGATATTGAAAACCTCATCGTGGATTGCATCGGAGTGCGATTCGATTACGCAGCAGATGGCACTCGCGATGTCGAGGCCATGCACGAGAGGTCGCCATGGCGTACCATCACTCGTCATCTTGATTTCCTTCGTTGTCCACGCGAGACCACAGAGATTGTTCAACACGAGATCAAAGCGCTGTCTCGGCGAAGCGCCGAATGCAGTGGCGTTCCGCAAATAACACGGACTGAAGCTATCATCGGCAAGGAGTCTCAGGTCGCGCTCACACAGCGTCTTGCAGCTCGCATACGCAGTCTGCGGATTCGGTGGCGTTTCTTCCGTAACTTCTCCATTGCTGGCAACGCCATAGACAGAACAAGATGACATATAGACAAAACGCCGGACACCTGCCGCCTTGGCAGCCCGAGCCACGTGCATCGTGCCCTTGTGATTGATTTCATATGTGATCCTCGGATTGAGCTCGCCAAGCGGGTCATTGGAAAGCTCCGCCATGTGAACCACCGCATCATGTCCGCGTAGATCATCGACCGTCAAATGCCGAATATCTTTGGCGAGAGTACGCGGACCGTCCCCCTTGCCATTGTAAAGAAACCCCTCCTTGTAGTAACCGGTATCGACGCCGGTAACGTCGTGACCTCGCTCGATAAGTATTGGCGCGAGGAGTGATCCAAGATAACCTTCAGTTCCAGTAACGAGTATTATCATAGAGTACTTTCATTAACGTTTTGTTTCAAAACAATGTTCAGAATGCAGAAAACGCGCCAGAGAAAGCTCGAAACGGCATTCCCAAACGTCGAAAGGGGGGAAACCCGCGCGAAGAAACGTTCTAAACATTCGAGCAGTGAATCTGCTGGAAATTTCTCGTTCAAACAATTCACAGGCTCCCATAATTGTTTTCAAGCTCCCCCTGAATTTCCTCAGTGCTCACGGTTGTCCGGTTAAAAGAGACCGACTTTATCTTCTCCATGGCTCAATACCGAACACAAAAACTAATGACAGTAGAGAACAAACTTCCCCAAAACTTTCTTCGGCAGGGTCGAACTTAATACCATTACAATTCAAAAATCAGAGAACGCCTTTCCCTTTACTGCCAGTTAGCCCTGAACAACCAGCTCGACACTCCCTTTTCAACACATTATGTGAAGCGGTCCGGCCACCCGGCGTAGCGATCATACATCTGGTTGCGCAACACTTGATGCAAAAAACGTCGGAACCGCGGCGCGTTTAGTCTCTGAAATCACAACAGTTTTGGCCACCTTTCGCATTTACTGCTCCGTCGATCTCATGCTGCTCATGGAAACCGACGGAATGACTTACCCTGAATCCGATGAATCAAAGCGGCATATTTCGAAGCCATGGCTCAGGTCACGATTTTCAAACAATTTTTTGCCATATCAAAATACATAGCCAAGACACCTTCGACTACAGTCTACGATAGCCGCACGCACGATCGAATACTAAGCGACTGTAGACAAATCCTGCTATTAGTTTTTTTACCTTGCGCAACCGCAACACATTATGCGTGAAACAATGCCCCACTTTCCACCTAAGAGGGCGTCTAAAAAGTAGCGTCAGGCTAGCCTTTTTAGCATCAGCCTAGTCGCGGCGATTAGCATCATCGTCTCGCTGTTGTCGGTGCGAAACTCATAGTCCTTGGATAAGCGACGTAATTTTGAGAGCCAGGCGAAGGTCCGCTCTACAATCCATCGTTTTGGTAGCACCGCGAAGCGATGCTTATAAACCTCGCTTCGCTTGACGACCTCCAGACGCCATCCGCGATGAGGCAGAAGCTTCTTTACCCAACTGACTAGTTCGCCCGCGTAGGCGCTGTGGACAAAGATGCAGCGCAACCAGCCGAAGCGGCTGTGAAGAATTTGCAGAACATGTTTGGATCCGTCGCGGTCCTGTATCGCCGCAGAGTGGACCATGACATGGAGAATCAAGCCCAGCGTGTCCACCAGGAGATGTCGCTTGCGTCCCATGATCTTCTTTCCTGCATCGTAGCCGCGCACTCCACCGTGGTTAGCTACTTTAATGCTTTGAGCTTTGAGAGTCGAGGATCGCAGCACTCGGGGCCCTTTTTAACACTCAGCCGGACTCTATCCCGCATGTGGTCATGAATCGTCTGCCAGAGGCCCTTCTGCCGCCAGGTCATAAAGTAGTAATAGCACAAGCGCCACGGAGGCATGTCATGAGGCAACATCCGCCACGAGCATCCTCCCCGCACGACGTAGAAAATGCCATTTAAGACGGCGCGTTTTTCGTAGCGCGGTGGGCGGTCCATTTTCTTTGATTCTGGTAACAGGGGCTTAATGAGGTTCCATTCGGCATCGGTAAGATCGCTTCGGTAAGGGTCGTGGGAATCCCTCCCAAGCGTTTCACACCATGTTCTACAAAAGTACAAGTCTCAATTTTTGAGAAAGACTATTTTTTAGACGCCCTCTAAACCACTCTTGCAGCGCACACTGCCATGGCTTCGTAAGGGTTTCATTTCATAGCTTCTACAAACAAAGAATCGGGCTTGCGCACTCTACCACCCTCCACATCCAACCATCTGTAATTCTCCCAATTCGATATACTACTGGAAAATGCATCTTTTCTTTCCGTATGCTTAAATCCAACAGATTTTAACAATTCCCCTAAAGAATACTCGTCGTACATCCATTGGTGAACTTCTCCACTGCCGCGAAACCTTCCTCTTCGCAAATTTTCCCGAACATTTGTATCCCCAGTAAGCCAGATCAACAACTTATCCTTGAGCCCACCAAGCCTAAGAAACCTTCGTAAGATCGAAGCTCGCCGCTCCTGCCCGTAGTTCTCCCGCGACGGATGCCTTTTCAGATGTTCTCTATACTGAACAAATTCCCAACCAACGCGCTCCTTTACGTAATCTTCCACAGGAACGAGCTCTTGCGCCCAAAACCTTCCCATTTCGCCTCCTGAAGACTCTCTCACAGTTTGATCAAATAACTCAATAACAGACCATCTATATTTCAGAACCGCTCTTTTATCACCCGCTTTCGCAGCTTCCAGATTATTTAGGTATTCATTAACAATCCTCTCTAGATCCGGAACTGCTACACGCAGAATTCCTCCCGGCTTTAATACGCGAAAACACTCCCCCACAAATGAACCCGCCTTTGCTCTGGGCAGATGCTCAAGCACATGCGAATGATAAACCACGTCAAACTCCCCATCAAGAAACGGCAAACCCGATAATATATTGTGCTTTATAACCTCTTCGCCACTTTTGCAATCATCAATATTAACCCACTCCGCCAGATAGCGATTTCCGCACCCTATATTCAGACATTTCATTTTTTTTTAGCGATTTGACGGTGAACCCTAACAAGGTTCAAGCAGAGCCTCATAGAGCTCGACATACCTTTGCGCCTGAAGCTCAAGCGAATACTCCTGAACAGCTATCCTCCGGCCATTGCTACCCATTTTATGAAGTTCGCTGCGATTACGAAGCAGTCGAACTATTTCATTTCGGAGTTTTTCAACATTCTTTTCCGGAACAAGCATTCCATTGACGCCCGAACGAACCATGTCCGGAATTCCACCGACAGAAAAGCCGACGATCGGTGTTCCACAGGCCATCGCCTCCAGAACCGTATTCGGAAGGTTGTCTTGAAGTGAAGAAATAACGAACAGGTCTGCGGCGCTATATACAACGGGTAGCAAGCGATCACTGTGTATCGTTTCTACGTGAGTCCAGGGCACATCAATTTCGATCTGCGGTTTGTTGCGTCCAACGGTAATCAAAGCGATTGGCACTTCCTTTTCGATCCCTGTCAAAGCGCTGACGAGCAACTCAAAACCCTTCCGGCGGTTATCGACACCATCGGCAACAAAAAGTAGCGCACTAACGCCCGCAGGCAGGCCAAGAATATTCTTGCACACTTCGCGATCACGAGGAGCAAAATCCTCAAGGTCGATTCCATATGGAATTACTGATACAGGAAAGCGACCGGCCAGTGAACTGCGGACTAGCTCTTTTGCCAGCCAGCGGCTTGGAGATACAAAGTGTAACTTGCGTGAATCCACAGGCGAAAACGCTTTCGCCTTTCGCTTCCACGTTCTATAGGCGAAATCTCGCCGCTCCTCGGACGCCAACTGCGGACAATTGCCACAAACGTGGACATAACGCCCACACCCGAGATCGTAGTGACACCCCCCAGTAAACGCGTTCATGTCATGCAAGGTCCACACAATTCGCGTCCGAGGCGCTACCCGGGCGAAGAATTTCTCATAGTCCAAAAACGAACCGTCGACACCATGCAGATTGAGAACATCAGACATAGGCAATTCTCGCAGGAAATCGCGCCAGAATGGTGAGCGGCAATCATGAAATGGCTCGTATCCCGGCGGGCGCGTACGTCTGTATCTCCGAAAGTCAGACAGAATCCTCCTTTCACGCAACCGCTGCTCCAAACGATCGAGTAGTTGTTTGGACTGCCTCATTTCGATCACGTCGGTATCTTTACTGTATGCACGGCGGACGAACATCGATGATCTGCACCCCAACTGACGAAGACCCCGGTGAAGACGAAATGCGGAGCGCGCAGCTCCGCCTGCAACATCGCTGTTACTGATGTGGACAATCTTCACGTGCAAAAGTCCTTCGCCTTTCCAAGACGCCTTTGAATAACGCCCGTTCCAAAAAATGCGTTCGCCAGTCCATCAGTTCTTACAATTTCTACCAAGCACTCTGTGCTATCATCAGAAGTCTCATGCTACTCTTGTCTCGCGCGCCTACCATCCACCGAAAAAGCGACCCCGACCTCCCGGGATACGAAACCGAAGCTGCTAACTCCTGTTTCCACTGGTATCGCCATTAAGGAAAACACCCGCGACCAGCTCTACTATGCAAGAAAGGTATTCCTCCTGATTTCCGTATATTTACTATTCTACGCAGAGCGAGCCGATTCATCCATCTCTTTTGGGTTGTCCAGTTTCACCGTAGAAGAGAGCGGCGCGCCGATCAACCGAAGCACCACGCAGCCAAGTCTTCACGTACTGCTCCGCCAACCGCCGGATTGAACGCAAAACTTCAAGGTAATATTCTTTGTTGTAAGGCAACGCAAACCCCGCCTTTAACCACGGAATCACAGCGGTGTCTCTTCTGTAAAGTTCCCGCCATCTCCAGAGATAAGTTGTCCTTGCCATTTGAATTAGCGCTGACTTCACCTTCTTCCACTCCTCGGGATGGGTGATCGAAAACTCCTTAAATGACTCATCGTTAGACAAAAGTTCAATGAACTGCATTGATGCATCAGCAAGCTCCGATAAACCAGCAGACCACCCGTGACTTGCCTCATGGACACGCCATCGAAACGTACAGCGTTCGCTAAAAACCACCCAGTTGTCAAGTGCTACGCGAAGGAGAAACGAATTATCTATATAGTTACCGTGCGAGAAATCCGGATAGCCTCCCCTCATTTTGGCAAGCTCGGTCTTCACCACAACGGTCGAAAAACATTCGATTCCCAGATTGTAGCGAATCCATGCTGATCGGACAAACTCGGTGCCCGAGAGAATTTCGGGCAGGTTGGTCTCTCCACCACGAATGACTGTTCCGTTCATGTCAATAATTTCCTGCCGTGACACCGCGGCGCTGGCTTCAGGATGCGCGTCAAGTTGACGCACCATTTCCGAGACGTAGTTTGGTGTGATCTCGTCATCATCAGCGAGAAGCATGAAATATTCCCCTTGAGCCTCCGCCAGGATCTGGTTCAAATGGACGCCAACACTCACAGACTCCGCATTGCGCCTGAACCTAAATGGCCTCTTGTATGAAGTTTCAACTAGCCTTTGCAGTCCGATTCTATTCTCTCCATTGTCGGAAACGATCAACTCGATATTTGAATAATCCTGAGAGTCAATAATCCCAAGAATGTGCTGGACGTAATTCAACCGTTTAAAGATTGGCAGCGCAATGCTGATTGTCTTATTCATTGGCATGGTTTTCAATTAAGTGTGGCAAGCGATCACAAAGATGAGCTCTGTAGAACTGGATCGATCAGCCTTACCAACTGCCGCCCGAGACAACCGCGCCGATCCAGGAAACCTTCGCCTTTGCCTTTGCCTGAATTAGACAGTATGGCGACGATGTTAATTAAATAATAATGAGGGTGACTTTTTTTGACCGTCAAGCGCTCACGAATTCAGCAAGGCCCATCCAGAACGGAAATATTTTGGACATCAGTGACGATACTCGAAGTCCGATTCCCTCATATCGCGGAACACTCCGCTTATCGAGCATCCGGCGACCGTCAATCAAAAGAGGCGCAACTGGGCGAGCCTTCAGGAGAAGGGGAAGTTCATTGAATTCCGGCCACCGGGTCAAAATAATTACTGCGTCCGCATCGTCGACTGCCTCGGCGAGGGTCTCCGGATACGAAACGGTTCCATCGCCCAGAATTGCCTGGGCCTCGCGCACCGCCACGGGATCGAAAGCTCGGATTAACGCTTTCTCCTGCTTCAACTCTCGTACGACGGGAATTGCAGGGGATTCACGCATGTCGTCGGTTCCCGGCTTGAATGCCAACCCGAGCACAGCCACCCGAATTCCCGCGAGGACAGGGAAATGTCGGCGAAGCAGCCGTAGAATCTGACGCGGCTGGGCAACGTTAACATCAATTACAGCCTCAAGAATCCGCATTGCATTCCCGGCCTTCCGTCCGTAGGCAATCAGAGCCTTGACGTCTTTGGGAAAGCAACTGCCGCCAAAACCGCACCCGGCCTCAAGATAAGTTGTAATTGCTGGCTTGATCCGTTGCCCATTTTCGAGAATCGGACTCAGCCGCCTGTCCAGGTGAACTCCCCGCATTACCTCTGCGACGTCAACATCAACGATGCCCGCGCAAAGATTTCCGATTTCATTCGAGAAAGAGATCATCGTGGCAAGCAGGGCATTCGACGTGTACTTGATGGCCTCTGCGGTGCGCGGATTTGTTCGTAGTCTGGCCACTCCGTCAAATGGCCTGTAGAGCTCATCGAGCGCGCTGAGAGTGCGTTCGTCAATCCCGCCCAGAACGATTCGATCTGGCTCGAGAAAGTCCTGAATCGCCTCGCCTTCACGAAGGAACTCAGGGTTCATTCCAACACCGAACGCGTCTCCCGATTTCTTACCGGCAGCTTCTTCGAGCAGGGGCGCCACGATTTCCTCGGTTGTCCCGGGCACAACCGTGCTTTTCACGACGACAACATGATAAGTCGCCTTGTCCCGGAGTATTTCGCCAATCTGGATGGCCGCCTCCCGAATGAATCGGAGATCAATTTCTTTTCCGTTGAACGGCGTTCCTACAGCAATCATCGAAAGATCGCTCCCGATTACTGCCTCTCTAAGGTTTGTTGTTGCTTTTAGCCGTTCGTTAAGATTTCTTCGCAAAAGCTCCTTCAGACCGCGCTCGTGAATAGGAGGGTTCCCGCCGTTTATCCGATCAACTTTGCGGGAATCGACATCAACGCACACCACGTTATGCCCCTTCTCGGCCAAACAAGCGCCGGAAACGAGTCCCACATATCCGGTTCCAACTATTGATACTTTCATCTTTTGTCTTTAGGCGTTCTGCGCTTCCTGGTTTTCCTTGTACCAGGTCATCGTCCGCCAGAGACCTTCCTCCGGGGGCACCCCCGGGTCAAACCCTAATTCGGTTCTCGCCTTCTCGATCGCAGGGCACCGACGCTGCGGATTATCCGTGAGATAGTCCTTTTCGTGGCTTACACTTCGAATCACCTTCCCTTGGTAACCAAACTGTTCGCGCCCGATTCCCGCCAGCAATTCAGCCAGGTCATACATTGAGATTTCCGGCTTCTCGTTACCGATATTGTACGGCTCACCGACCCGGCCACGCACGAGGATCTTGTAATAGCCTATGATTGCGTCGGCAACGTAACAGAATGTTCGTGTTGGCGATCCGTCCGAAAGGAGCACGAGGTCTTTGCCGCTGAAAATGTCGCGCGCAAAGTCCGGTATCACACGCCGATCCGTGATCTTCAAACCAGGACCATAATTATTGAAAGGGCGGGCCATGGTTATCGGCAGGCCAAATTGGGCGGCAAAGTTTACACAAAGCGTTTCGCCAAACCGCTTGGACTCGTCGTAGCATGCGCGAGGACCGGTACATGACACGTTTCCACGATAAGTTTCCTTCGTCGGAATCTGATCTGAGGGTGGATCGCCGTAAATCTCACTTGTCGACAAGTATAGAAAGCCCGATAGCGTCTGGCCACCCTCGACCTGGACGCGGCATCGGTTTAGCAAAAGGCGGAGACCGGTCACATTCGCATCCATCGTCTCAATTGGATGCTTTCGATAGTATGTCGGTGACGCGATCGAGGCCGCGTGAATGATATAATCCACCTCACCGAACTGATCTGGCAGGGGAGCTGTGATATCGTGCTTAACCAACATAAGAGCCGGATTGCTACGGAGCCTGGTCAACCAGTCTGGAATTCCGCGAATGTAATTGTCGCAGGCGGTCACGCGGATTCCGCTGTTGCCTGCGCGCGTCACGTTCCAATGCAATGCGGCTTGGATAAGATAATGGCCAAGAAAACCTGCGCCCCCGGTAACAAGAAGCTTCCTGCCCTCCATTGCAGCGAATTCGGATTCCAGCTTGCTGCAGATGTAATCCAAATCGACAGCCACAACATGTTGAGCGTTTTTCGTCATTGCGTGCTTTGCTTCTCCTGAGCCTTTGGATCTTTGCTCTTGCTCAATCCAGGGAACGCAACAGTTTTGCATCCACCAACGTCCGTGCGGCGGAAGCGATGCGCTCGAACGCCATCTTCGATCGATCGGCGATGTCGAGCAAAGTGTTCTTGCGATCAGATAGATTTAACACCCACAAAATTGCCATGTTTTCTTCGCGATCCGCGCTATACAGCCCTCGTTTGCCCAGCTGCGGCTCACCCTTGGGTTCCATGTTTTCAAACCGGCGATCCGTTTCCAGGATTTCCACTACGCGCAGAAGCTTTTTATAGGAGTCTCCCAGCGCCTCACTTGTAATGAAACTGAGATCATCTGCGCTCGTGTGATACTGCGGAAACTCGCCGTATGGAGTTCGCATGAAGCAACCCACAGGAAGATCAAATCCCGGCGAGCAATACTGACGCTCGTCGTAGCCATACGGGGAAAACTCCAGGATTCTGTAAGGGGCTCCCGAAATCCGGAGAATGTGAGAGACCGCGCGATCCACAGTTGCATCGCCGCGTCTCGACTTCTTGTACGTCACGTGCCCCGGATCGCCAAGGCAGCTGAGAACCAGTCCGTGCGAAATACTTGCTGTTTGCTTCTCGTTTCGCGCGAGCCACGTCACCGCGCCAATGGTCGCCGGTAAAAACAGAAAGCGATAGGAATAGCGTCTCTCCAGTTTGCCCAAGTTTTGCGCAAGCCCGGCGGCAACCGCGATCCCGGACAGATTGTCGTTCGCCATGGACGGATGGCAGCAATGGGTTGAAATCAACACCTCCTCCTCTCGTCGACCGGGAAGGTATGCTTCTCCGTAAGTCAAGTGGCCCGGCTTAAGGCTGGAATCGATCAAAACTTCGTATTTTCCAGGCCGCAGTGACTTTAGCGTCCGGTGAGAAAGGCAGAATCCCCAGTTCTCGTTGTAGTAGCTCGTCTTGTAAGGGATTAGATCGGGCTGAGCCGGCAGGGTGAAGAGGTGCGGCTTTAGGTCCTCAAGCGAAAAAGTTCCCTGAACAGGAATGCTGTAGCCCAGCACGTGAAGGTTGTGCTCTTGGAAATCCACGATCTTTCGACCGGAAGGATCTTTGATCCAGGCTTCGCTAACGTTCCATTCGCGCGGCACCGTCCAGTCAAATACTTGGGTGCCGCTCGCCACTTCGTGAATCTCCATTGGAGCCCAATCTTTAAGAATTCGCAGGGTCTCACGGATTCCTTCACCCGAAATGCTTCGACACAGCGGATAAAGTCTCGCAGCCAGAGAGTAGAGCTCCTCGCCGAAAGCCTCAGCATCCAACCGCCCAATTAGCTCAGAGATCGTATCCGACCTCTCGCGAACAGGTAGCACTGTCATTCCAACACCTTCACCTCCGGAATTGGAACGACGAACCTTCCTCCCCACTCACGCACCCGGGCCATTTCGGCGCTTATTTCGTCCTTCAGGTTCCACGGCAGGATCAAAACATAGTCGGGCTGCGTTTCAAAAATCCGTTCCGGCCCATAGATTGGAATGCGCACACCTGGCATAAATCGGTTCTGCTTGTACGGGCTCTTGTCGACTACATAATCTATGAGGTCGTTTCCGACACCACAGTAGTTGACGAGCGTCACGCCTTTGGCGGCGGCGCCATAACCGACGACGGTCTTGCCAGCTTGTTTTGCGTCGATGAGGAACCGCAGCAGCTTGCGTTTGGTGGCTTTTACCTTCTCGTCGAACTCAATGTAGGTGCCCATCCGGGAAAGCCCGAAATTATCCTCCTTGTCCCGCATAGCGGCGACGCGTTCGGTCACTGCAGTGATGGGTGCCTCATTTTCGGCATGGCGTGCGAAGATCCGCAGCGATCCCCCATGCGTGTGCAACTCCTCAACGTCAAAAATCGTGAGCCCGTGATGGGCGAAAATCTTCTCCACCGCTAGCAGCGACAAGTAGGAAAAATGCTCGTGATAGACCGTGTCGAACTGATTGTTCTCGATGAGCTGCAACAGATGAGGAAATTCGAACGTGATCACCCCGAGCGGATTGAGGGCAATCTTGAGCCCACCGACGAAGTCGTTGATATCCGGAACGTGAGCCAGCACGTTGTTTCCCAGCAGCAGGTCCGCCGACTTGCCGTCTGCAACCAACTCCCTGGCAGTATTCACGCCGAAGAATTTTACGACGCTCGGAATTAGTTTCTGCTCCCATGCCACCTTGGCCACGTTCGCCGCCGGCTCCACACCCAGCACGGGTATTCCCTTCGCCTTGAAATGTTGCAGCAGGTAACCGTCGTTGCTTGCAATCTCGACGATCTGGCTCGAGGCGTTGTATTCAAAGCGTTCGACCATCATTTCACAATACCTCTTCGCGTGTTCGACCCAGCTTGTCGAATAGCTGCTGAAATAGAGATAGTCGCTGAAGATTGCATCCGGCGACTCAAATTCCTCGAGTTGAGCGAGGTGACGGTCCTCACACACCCAGACCTTGAGCGGATAAAAAATTTCCCCTTTTTGAACCTCCTCGAGGCGCACATAAGAGTTCGCCAGCGGAGACATCCCGAGGTCGCACATGACGCGGATTAAGGGCGCCCTGCAGAAACGACATAATTTCGTTTGCATAGACCTCATTTCACCGGCCAGCGTCCGTCCAGATCTTCCACGGCGCGTTGTTCTTCATCCACATCTCCTCGAGCACCATCTTGTCCCGCAGAGTATCCATCGAATGCCAAAATCCGTCATACTTATACGCAAACAATTGCCCGTCACGCGCGAGATCGTGCATCGGCTCCTTTTCCCAGGTCACAAAATCGTTCTCGATATAATCAACCACTTTAGGTTCGAGGACGAAGAATCCCCCGTTGATCCAAGCACCATCTCCTGAAGGCTTCTCTCGAAAGTGCTCTATTCGTCTTTGATCCTCATGCAGGGTGAATGCGCCGAACCGCCCCGGAGGCTGCACCGCCGTTAGCGTAGCCAGACCATTGTGCTTTTCGTGAAACTCGATCGTCTTGGGAATGTCCATGTCCGTAACGCCGTCCCCGTAGGTCATGCAAAATGTCTCATCCCCCAGATACTCCTTCACTCGACGCAGCCGCCCCCCGGTTAGACTTTCGTCACCAGTATCCACCAATGTGATCGTCCATGGCTCCGCCGCGTTGGTTAGGAACTCTATGCGGTTCGCCTTCAAATCAATACGCATATCCGACATGCTGAGAAAATAATTCGCGAAGAACTCCTTGATTTGATAACCTTTATAACCCAGGCAAATAATGAAGTCATTCAGCCCGAAGTGGCTGTAAATCTTCATGATATGCCACAGAATCGGCCGACCGCCGATTTCGACCATCGGTTTTGGCTTCGTAGTGCTTTCTTCACTAATTCGCGTACCGAAACCTCCTGCTAGAATGACAACTTTCATGCTCATTTATGATTCGTTGGCAAGTGCCGAAAAATACTTAACCTGGCGATCCAAAACAATCTTCACGCCTCTCCACTATCCACGATACCGAATTACTTTAGCCGGTGTACCCGCTGCAATCGCATTGTCCGGGATATTCTTCGTGACGACCGCACCAGCAGCGACAACGGCGCCATTCCCAATATTCACC
The DNA here is from genome assembly GCA_963805815.1 of uncultured Verrucomicrobiae bacterium. Taxonomy (GTDB): domain Bacteria; phylum Verrucomicrobiota; class Verrucomicrobiia; order Chthoniobacterales; family Chthoniobacteraceae; genus CAWDWA01. The sequence goes on along the minus strand of CAWDWA010000010.1, from coordinate 57,182 downwards.
CCGCTTAATACTGTGACACCATGAGCAAGCCATACATCGTCGCCAATGACGATGGGGCCTCGGCTTTGCAATGGTTGGTCGCGATAATGCTTGCCAAGAGCGACGCCGTGATCGTGCGGGTAAAATGCACAACAGTTTGCGATACCTGTGTTTCTTCCGATAATGATGTCAGAATGAAAAGCATAAAGGTAGCAGCCGAGATGCATACGCGTTTCGGACCCGATCGAGATTTTCCCTCCATCGCCTGTCATAAGATAGACGTCTCCAATGAGAATCACGCCGTCACTCAACGATATCTCACCCCCTCCAGAGGCCTGAAAGATGAACGCCCGATCTCCAATATAGACGTTCTTCCCAAGTTCGAGTTTTGAATGTCTTACGGACGCGGACGGAGCTATAAATCCTCTTGGATGCAACCGCGCCAGGGACAACCTCCCGTAGTAAGGGACAGTCCCCAATGTGGCGCACCAAGCGGCGGCTCGACCGAATCCTCTCTCACTGGCATGTTTGGTCCAAAACCGCTGCCATCGCCTTAGCAATCGCGGCTGATACTTAATCAATTGGCGGTGAATTGCTCTAGACATTGCACTAGTTCTAGTCGTCTCTACCCGACCGTCACTGTTCTTTCGTGGAAGGATTTCCGTATCAAGGTTCACAATCTACTATTTCGGCAACGCCATTGCCACGAAACAGGCAAGAATGATTCACCAGTACACCCATATCTGTAAATGCAGAATTCGGCCTCAGAATTCCTGTCCCATGAAAGTCCCCATCAACAACGAAAAACTCAGCGACGTTTCTCATTACGTCAGAAGCGCGGTTGTTGCATTCAATGAATATGCCGATTGTATAGCTGCCTCCAAGCAGCGGAAGTTCAGGGATGAGAAAATCGACAACCCCAGAATCTCTCAACTGTAACTCTTCCCGCCTTGTGAGGGCTGTCGACAACACAAATAGCAGTTGACCATCACGTCTGAAAACAAGATTCAACTTACTGGCGGCGAACGGGCCATCCGGCCGGCATCGATAGTGCACTCTCACAGTCAATGGTTGTCCCGTCATCGGCTGGATCCTCCCATTTTCGCCCTCGCAAAGCACCTCTATATCCGTAACGATAATCTCACCCGTACCCTCACGATCCTTCCGGTCAACAGCTCTCTCCTGGCTTCGAGTAGACAAGTCCGCCCGGTAATGCGCAATCACATCGTCTATGTGACCATCAATTACAACTGAGCCTCGTTCAAGCAGAATTCCCCGGTCACACAACCGGCCAATCATTGGCATATTGTGGCTGACAAACAAAACTGTCCTACCGCTATTTGCAACGTCGCCCATCTTCGCAATGCACTTGCGCTGAAAAGCGGCATCGCCCACGGCAAGCACTTCGTCGATTATCAGAATCTCCGGTTCAAGATGTGCCGCAACCGCAAACGCCAATCGAACATACATTCCACTACTGTAACGCTTGACAGGAGTATCGAGGAACTTTTCCACTTCCGCAAACGCAACGATCTCGTCGAACTTCGCCTTGATTTCCGACCTGGGCATTCCAAGGATAGCACCATTCAGGTAGATATTTTCCCTGCCGGTAAGCTCTGGATGGAATCCGGTACCCACCTCGAGTAGGCTGGCGGTCCGTCCGCGGAGGCGCATCCTTCCTTCCGTCGGTTCAGTGATACGACTCAAGAGTTTTAGCAGAGTCGATTTGCCGGCTCCATTATGGCCAATCACACCAACAAGTTCACCCTGCTTTATGTCGAACTTCACATCACGAAGCGCCCAAAACTCTTCGCGCGCACCATTCCTTCTGCGGAAAATATCTCGAACAGCAGACAACGGATTGCGAATTACCCCCTCGACGACATGCCTGAGGCCATCACCCTTCGCCCTTTGATGGCGAATGACATAGCTCTTCGAGAGATTCTCTACCTGAATAACTGTATCGCTCATAGTTGTTTTCTTTCCATTCCCTCGCTATCAACTGCGAATTCCAAGGGTCCAGACGCCGTGCCCCGTCGTCTTTCCTTAATTTTCAATCAACCAAGGATAACGTTTTCACTACTTCAGATAACATCCGCAAAGGTTCTCTCGGTACTTCGGAAATAACGAAAACCGGTAGCAATTAACGCAGCCACGACAACGACGGCAGCAAGCAACCCCGGCGCATAAATTGTATACTCGCCGCCAAGAATGGCCCACCGAAAGCCATCGATGACTGCGACCATGGGATTCAGCGAATAAAAAAATCTCCACTGCTCAGGCACCGCCGTGCTGCTAAATCCAACGGGCGAAATATAGAGACCGAACTGCACCACAAATGGAACGATGTATTTGAAGTCCCGATACTTGACCATCAGCGCTGACACCCAAAGCCCTGCTCCAAAAGCTGCACCGAACGCGATAATCAGAAAAAAGGGCAGCAGCAGAACCTGCGGTCCGGGCGGGTGCCCATACCAGATCATTAAAATGGCCAGAAAGAATCCGGAGATCATGAAATCCACAAGGCTCGTGATTAGACTCGCGGCAGGGATTATCATGCGAGGAAAGTAGATCTTCGTAATAAGGTTTGTGTTGCCTATCAAACTGCCACCGCTTTCTCCCAGGGCTGAAGCGAAAAATTGCCAAGGTAATATTCCGCAGAATACCAGAATCGGATAGGGCGAACCTCCCGAAGGCATTTTCGCAATCCTTCCGAACACAATTGTCAAGACTGCCATCGTCAAAAGCGGTCTAATAAGGCTCCACGTGATGCCAACAACGGTTTGCTTATACCGCACGAGATAATTGCGCCACGCGAGAAAGTAGAATAACTCGCGATACCGCCAGAGATCCTTCCAATACTGGCGGCCGACGCGCCCCGATTCGATTACGAGTTCCTGCATTGTGAATTAATTACTTACTATTCATTCATCGAAGTACGAATGTCTCGGTTCTAAAAGAGAGTGAACAACAGATTGGTTTCATAGTCTTTGTCAAGTCGCCCGCTGAAAGTACTTACTGCACCTCCTTCGCCATTCTGAAAGACTGAGGAGAGGCGGAAATCACGTGGGGCGGCCGCAGTGTCGCCGCTGCTTCTGAGCATTCGCGATCAGAAACTTCCATAAAGGGACAAGAATGATGTAGAACTCGTCGAAATCGATTCTCCAAACACAGTCCGCGAAAAAGTCGACGATTCGAGTTAAAACAAAAAGCAAAATACGCTACCGCCATTGGTCGTTCGCGCTATTTCGCTGAGACCCTATCAATTCGGAATATCCGTTCGCTGCAAATATTTCGACACCAATGCCGAATAACCGGCGCATACTGTATTCACAAGGAGGAGACCTTCAACACGAGGCTCTCTGAAATTGCTGTCAGGCTAAAGCGTGTTGCCCCGTAGGGAAAAAGGGGACAAAGCCAAAGCGCGCTTGCATTTCTTATGTGGTTCAAGCAGCCGTTCCAACGTCGAGTAGAACCTGCTCAAGCTTGGCGACCTGGTCTTGCGTATCAAAGCATTCAATCATGCGCTCTCTGCCGGCACTACCCATTTGCGCACGCAGTTTTGGGTCGGAAGCAAGACGCAGCATTGCAGCAGCCATCGCCTCCTCATCACGCTGCGGAACCATGGTTCCAGTCACACCGTCGACGACTTGATCCATTACTCCGCCACATGCTGAAACAACGACCGGGAGACCGGTCGCGGAGGCCTCCGCAATTGAAACACCGAAACCTTCATACCACCCGCTTGGGTGATTCAATGAGTGCTGGAGAAAAACATCCGAACACTGAAGCAGCTCCCTGACTTGCGCCTCGGATTGTGCCCCCATAAGTTTCACATGTTTCGAAATTCCCTCGCCCTCTACCAGATCCTGCAGACGTCTCGATTCCGGTCCGTCGCCTACAACCACTAGACGAGACTTCGGCAATTCAGATGCAATTCTTGCGTAAGCGCCAATGGTGTGATGCACGCCCTTCCATTCCACCAACCTGCTAATGCAGATAAAGGTGATGCTGTCAGTCGAATTCCGGGGAAAAGGCCGGAACTCTTCAGTCGGGACGCCACACGGAATCAGATGAATCCGTTCCTCCGGAATACAAAATTCCAAAATGCGCTGCCGCTGCTCCGAGCCTACACAAATTACGGCCGCAAAACGCCCAATTGCATTCTCGAGGCTCAACCGATACCAGCGATTTCTCAGGCTGGAAGAAATGTCGAGCCCGTGAAAATGAGCAACAAGTGGGATACCCGCAACGTCAGCCGCAGGGAGCATTCGCAGAGCGGTCTGACCGAAATGGCAAAGCACCGCAGACACCTTTTCGCGGCGAAACAAACTCGCGAAACGCTGCTTCTCGGAACCATGGGTTCCGTAAAAATTGCCTGAAGCAGCTGTTCGAGCCCGCCAAAGCCAACGACCCACGCCCTCCTGCGGATCCTCGGGTGAGCCGGCGAGGTGAACCGAAACATCGCCCATCGGGAAATCGGCCAGATTCTCACGAGCCCACGTGAGCACCGTCGGGCGAACCCGAGAAAACCGGACAAGTTGACGCCACGACCAGACCTGACTCCTCGCACCCAGTCTAGGCGTGACGACGCATACAGTGTTCCTAACCATCAGAAAGAATAAATGACTGCACCCAAAACCACACAATCATTAATAAAACCCATCGCTATCCAGTATCCGCAGCGCTTCCCGAAGCATTTCGATCAAAAAACGGTTTCAATCTATCCCGGCAAAGTGACTTAATCCCCGAAATCGTCCTTTTCACTTTGTTCCTGAGCCCGATGTAATCACCGGGGCGCCAAGACGCCGTTTGAAGAATTCTTGCCTCCCTCTTCTGAAAGTCAGTCCACTGCTCCAACGACGATATCTCGAACTGCCTTGCGGTAAGAGGAATCGCAGCCAGAAAATCTTCATCTGTCCTGAATTGCGTGTGCACAGACCGAGGATCGTCGAAATGGTCTTCGAACACAAAAGGATACGCAAAACCATTGATAAACCCGGCCTTCGCCGCCCGAATACAATAATGAGGAAAACTCTCGCCTTCTCGAAGTAAACCCAATTTTCGGATGACAGCCGTTCGCATCAAATAACCGCTACCCTGAACCCAGCAATTCCTCATAAGGCTTGCCGACGTTCCGCGAATAATTTTTCCGGGCGGAAGACATTCGAGATTATCTGAAGGAAAAAAACGCCAGCTTCCAACAATTCCGCTGTCACTGAACGACGCGTGCGTATTAAGGAGTGCTTCACACCAACCGGGATGCTGAAGGCAATCGTCGTCGATTTTGCTCACATAGTCCGCCTGCCCGTGTTTTCTCCAAAACCAGTTTGTCGGCTCCCTTAATTTCTTATTCGTCTCCGAGAAGATCACTTCGGCCATCCGTCCGTGGCCCGATAGTTTCTCAATTACTGCTTTTGTTTCCGGTCCGGAAGCGTTGTCCCAAACAGTAACCTGGGCGAAAGGAGGAACCGAATCAAGCAAACCCCTAAGGGAAATCTCCGTGTAATGTGGACGATTGCATGTCAGCATCAGAATCTGGATATTCATCGTCTTTCTAATATCAGGTTCCCGCCAAATAACACGAAACTCGGCAGTCTATACCACACACTGGTCGCCGGCATATGCACGTCGCTTCAAAAACCTCGACGTTGACAAAAAATCCCAAATTTTATTCTCACGACGCCCGTGTCGAATGAACGTTCGATGCAAATGTGGGTTCAACCGCGTCGCGCTGCTCTTCATCCTCCTCCGAATCGTCGAATTCCTCCTCTTCAGATTCGGCAATGGCGGGAACAGCCCCGACTAGTAAAAAGAAAAAAGCGTACGATTGATCAAACAAGGCTATAGAGATGAAGGAAAGACAGAATGAGAGGATCGACACCCAGAGGCACCATGCTGAGAACTCCGATCCGTCATCGCGCATCTGCAGCTCCGGGAGCGAAGTTTCAATTTGGCGAAGCGCAACGATGACCATTGCGATAAATGCAAGCATCAGAGGCAGCCCTCCAAGCACCCCAAACTGAAGATAATAATTCGTAATATCGGTATGGTTCGGATTCCAATTCACACCCGTGGACATCCAGTGTCGGGTGTAATCCGTGCCGAAGAGCCACCATTCGCCGAGATCCTTGATAGCACTATCGATGAGCTTGGAGCGGTGCCACCCCGTGCTACCACCCACGAGGTCTACCCGCGAGATGAGAAACCAAATTGGTCTCGTCGCCACGAGCTGCAGCAGCAACAGCACAACAACTACGCCCACTTTCAACGCCCCCAAAAGATCTCGCCATCGCCAGAGAAAAAGCAAACCAAAATTTGCCATCAGAACGGCGATCGGACCACTCGAACCGCTTCCGAAGATTCCAACGAGCGCAGAACCCCCACCGGCGATGCAAAGCATCCGATTTGTTTCCCATAGCTGCACCATGAATGGTAGAGAACATGCCATCGCAGTACCTGCCAGGATAGCATGTCCAAATGGCCCCCTCGCGCGGAATTGCTCGTTACGAAGAACCTGCCCTGCCCGCGCTCCCAATGATGCATATTGATTTTGACCCGTGACACGTTCGACCGCCATGAACAGGGCCAGTGGGATCAGCACCAAGGCCAAGATTTTAGCAAACCGCGGTATAAAATCGTCACCGAAACAGTAGGCTCGGCCGTAAAGGTATGAGCCCATTACGTTGAGCACGAGGCCAACGCGTTCAATGAGCGGACTTGGTACATAGCCGTTCGCTGCGTGGCCCACACTACTGATCAGCGCAATAACACCGAATACGCCCGCCAACAAATCCAGCCGATTGGACGGGGACCATTCGAAAAAACCGCCGATGATTGCTCGAGTCAACCCGGCAAGAATCAATAGCCGCACTGGCGTGAACTCACTCAATACACTCAGATTGCCCACGTGGAAAACCGCGATCAGTAATGGCAGGAAGGCAATCCTACGCGGCAGGGCAAACTGCATCACCACAAGAACAAATGTTATCGCGATCAAAAGCATTTCGATAACCCTCCGGAGACGAACACAACGAATTCTCCAAGAGCGGGCAGTTTGCTTAGAGTCACAATAGCATTCAGAATTCGGAATTGCCCATTGGCACATTCACCCGATAAGAAAGCGCTTTCACTTTGTCTCAGAATCCAAGCGCCACCCCATCCTAGTAGAAAAACTCTCAGACACCTCGAGAGGTACTAATTTAAGCAATATTTCGGACACGGCACTTCAATCGCTAAGGCTACTTTACTTTAGCGCCAACCCGATAAACTCAGAAACATTTCCAACGGTATTGGTACCGACGCCACAAAAAAGCAAAAACCGACGCGTGCCGTTACAAACCACTAAAACAGAACCGCGACCGTCATCTGTGGCCAGCTGCAAGCGCGGTGCTAATTAATGGAATCTTAAGCCATGCTGCTTCAATCGCTCGAAGCGGTCGAGGTTCTTTAATGACAAGCACATACCTGTATCCCTGACGAGCGCAGCTCGCCTCCTGGGTTCGGATACAAGCGCCAAAAAGGCTATCGTAATGCCCAAGAGCGATGGGAAAAACGAGGTTTTCGCCACTCATCTTTCCGATAATTTAGACTACAGAATTCCACGCCTATTGGGCGCTAATTCGGCCCTTAACACCGGATGGTCGGCTAGGTGGCGTAGGGTCTTCGGACGAACCTGTAGGTGAATTTGTGTCAAAATCATGATCGAACCACACCACACCATAGACCTTAGCATCAGGCATTTGACTTCCAATGCCCTCATTGTCAGTTCTATTCAATACCCAGTCAATGTTCCTGGCGGCGTCACTTGGAAAGTTCCGGTTCAACGCCAGAAACATTGCCCTGCGACCAATATTCAGAGTTCCCTTGGTCGCCCTTTCTATCGTAAGGAACAACTTGGGCCAGGTTCGCGACGGATACAATTGCTTAGAAAGATTCGCGAGGATGGTAAAGGAGTGCCGACACAGTGCGTAATTGAAATACCCAGACTTATCATTCCAATCGCCATCCAGTAGGCCCGTTGCCTCGCCGTCTAGTTTCTCCAGGTTGAACTTGTTAGCGAGATTCGGGTATCCCGTTGGGGTCGGCAGCGTCGTCTTATCGTCGAAAAGCGCCCGCTTCCACGTGTATTGGGCGTCGGGCCATGGGCACCATTTGAAGGTTGTCGTAGTAGTGTTGTCAAAGCCGCTCGTGCCATAGTATCGCGTCGAATAGGTCGGCATCGCCATTCCGCAAACGATTGCTCCAATCTGTCGACACGTTCCCCACATACCCCTCATTCCGACGCCTGTGCCTTCGAATGCACTCATTATTTGGAGCCCTTCCCATGCCCATGAGGCTAGGCAGTCGCGGACGAAATAATCCTCTACAGGCGTAATACCGCTGGCGTGTTGGTCACTGCGGTACTGCGCGATGAGGATGTCGTAGGCAAAAGCCATCGAATAAATCGTGTCAACGTCCCAATAGCCGCGATAGAACTGCTCTTTATTAGGTATGGCCTGAGATGGCCACGCTCGTTCATAGCCTACCGCATCCATACCGCGAGCATTGTCCAGGATCATCTCCTTAGCGAACTCGGCATAAGACTTTGAACTACCTTTCCCGTTCAGTTTTTGCTGGGAAAAATCGTTTCCATGTCGTTTTGCAACAAAGGCATTGATGATAGCGGTTGTAGGTGTTTTTCTCCTGCCGTCCCGAAAATTCCAGGAATCTTGTCCGTGGCTATTGTTATCCCATCGAAATCTGTCTGCTGTAACTTCGTAAGGCCATATCGTCTGCCGCGACAGCACTTCCGACCACCCTACCGAGTTTTTCCACAACAGATTTCCGTGCCTTTCGCCTGAGCTAGGGAACCCTGGATGTTTTACTACGCCGCGTGTTTTTGTGTGGGTTGCGTTCCCTGCATAGTAATATTCCAGTGTGTTCAAACCGTTTGTAAATTCGTTCTGATCAAGCGTTACGGAGCTACTTCCCGCATCTTTGAATGACCCACCATTTATTCGGTAAAACACATTGTTGCCGTTGATGTCACGAATTGTGCAGGTAACAGTTCCTTCGAAATATGTCGTCTGGTCGAAGATTACCGGCGTCCAGTAATTCTTTGCGGGTGTTGTGTAGAATTTACCCGATCCGCTCACTTCCCACCTTATGCACGGCGTTTTAGGGTTTACAACAAACAGAAGATAAGCCCCATCGCTGGCTTTGTACTCCGTGGCAGCCTTGCTTCCGAGCCACGAGTCATCGTCCCACACGAGAAAGGTATGCCACTCATCCCCGACACTATCCAGTGAGCCTTTAGTCCAGTAGCTTCCATCTAGATTTTTGATGTTTCCGCCGTTGTCGCCAATCGAACCAAGCACCGATGAATTGTCCAAATACTTCATATTCTCGAAGTTCACTGTGCCGGTGAGCTCCGGGCAGGTATCGCTATTGTAGGCAATATCGTTTCGACGCTCCTGATCGACCTTATACCGAATCGTCCCATTATCCGCCTCACCTCCAGTCAGGATCGTACCCTGCCCCTTAGCATTTCTTGAGTTATGCGCTGCCGTGATGTTCGTAGTCGATTTGATGTAAACGACCCGTTTATCGAAAACGCGTCGGTCGTAATAGAACTGCTCAATCTCATAGTCTACGCCCTGCTTGCCGGAGAAATTCATGTCGATCCCCGTTTTGTAGTTGACGGCATTGGCCGCCATGGGCTGCACGACTAGCACAAGCAGAGCCTGGAAGAGCAATTGCTTTGGATGCCATCTAGATGATACGTCACTCATTGCTCAAAAGATCCACAGCAACTATAATGCCTCAGTCTGAAGGTTGGATCCATGCAATCCTCCTACGCGATTCAAGGCGTCGCTAATCATTAATCGCTCGGCGCCGAAACGGCGACATTTTCGATCAATACCTGAGCAAGAGCGTTTAAATCCGGCAACCGGGTCTTAGTATGCGCTCGCCAGCGCATAGCTCCACTCAGATCTCGTAGTCCGAAAGCCTTCGGCGCAACCGATATACTCGCGAACCAATCCTCCCATTTAAACCCGGCTACTCGTCCGTGGAATCCCTTCCACCATGCCCATGGAACTCCATACGCTTCCGCGACAATGGCCCCGTGCAGAGACTGGCAGAATACGAACTTGCTCTGACAAATCTCGTTTACTACCGCACGCCAATCTCGCCGTGGATCGATAATCCGATATTTCGTGCGGTAGGGATCGAACAAGAACTCACGGAGGCGGCGCTTGCATGTACTGTGATGGACTACTACGGAAATTGGACCATCGCTTGGCGTTTGCGGATAAATTCTTGGAAGAAGAAATCCGGGGTCTCCCAAGACCGGAATATCCAAGTTGAGAAACGACCGGGTTTTCGGCCCCCGAACAGCGAGAAAAACAATCTTCGAGAGGTCGAGGGAAACGTTGCTGTAGTGAGGATCGATTCCGCTTCCCCATACGACCGAGGAGGCAAATCTGTCACAACAGCCAATTATGCTACCTGGCCCAAGGAGGACAGCCGAATCTCCACCCTTGGCCAAGGGAAGTTTACAACCTAACAAGTGCTCAACCAACTCCTGCCCGATCATGTCCCCAAAGTTTGAGTGACTACCCCACCAATACTGCTTGCGAACGGGATTCATAGTTAAGATAACGGTCTTGAACTCACCTACATTAAGAAAGCAGCCCAAAGATAAATAAGAGTTTCTCTCAACCGTCGACCCGACAAATAGCCATCTTCAAAGCGGTGCTGTAAGCTTCCGAAGCTTGTTCGGGTCTTGCTTGCATCAAGCGCGGCAAGACTGCGATTCCCGCATTAATTCCTTTGACCCTTGCGCGTCCCGATCGCGCCCGATCTGTGAGCTCTGTGATCCATGCCTTTGATCTGATGAACGTTCGCAAAGCACGTCGAAATCGGTCGTCTGGCTGAGTTCTCTTTACGATAACATACGCTTTGTTCAGCACTTGAATGATTCCCATTTCTGTATTATTACCACGAGGCTCTGGCGATCGGTGGTGATACACTTTCGCCCGTTTGGCCCCAACAACCCAACCGTGCTTCCAGACGCCGAATGACGCGTCAATGTCCTCGCATAACGAGTATTTTTTCAATATCTCATCAAAGCCGACAATGCGAATCGCTTCTGTCCGAAATGACATCCTAAAGCCCGTCATGTATTCCACTAGTAAATGTCCTCCTCCTCAAACCAATCAGGGAGCGTGTCCGCCCCAGGCCAAAAACTCTGCCCCAGCATCCTCGCAGGATCAGGAAATAATGTATGCTGAAGTTTTGCGCGGCCGGCAGTAATACGTTGCTGAAGTCGACGACTGAGGCGCATTTGATATCTTCCGTCTGTCGTCTCCCAATTTGGCGGTGGCGTGGGTGACCCAGCGGCACAAACGGCACAAATCCGCAAGTCCAGATCGCGTTCGTAAACTTCCATCTGGACCTGCGCAGTCCCCGGAAACCAGAATGGAATCGTCATCGGGAAAGAAGACAACGGGGCAGTTTACCAGTTAAGCCCAAGATTGCGTTGGGCTGATGAGCTGGGCACGGTGTGCCGAATGTTCAGTTCAACTGGATGATTACCAACGCCGTCCTTCACCGCCTCGATGCTCGCCGCATGGTCGTCGCTGGAATCAACCACAATCAATTGAGACGGCGGGCGCGATTGACTGAGCATGCGCGGAATGGAGAGGCGCAAAGCGGCCGGGCGGTTTCGGGTAGCGATTACAATGGCGTATTCGAGGCGATTCATCTGTTCTCGAAGCAGGCAGGTCTTCCTGGGTGGCGAGCCCCCTCACTGGATCGAACAAGATCGTGATACAGTTCAATCAGGCGCTCTATCTTCCGCGGCCAGAGAGCAATCTCTTTCATGCGCTCGATCGCACCTGCAGACAATGCCGCCACACGGCGAGGGTCCGAAGCGAGCGATTTTATACAATCCGCCAAATGTTTCGGATAGCTTTCCGGATCGCTTGGCGGCACTCGCATGCCGCACGTTGCATCCACTACGTATCCGGGTCCTCCCTCGGTGCTTGTGATCACGGGCAAGCCCTGGCTCAGGGCTTCGAAGACCACGTTTCCGCTCGGCTCGCGAAAGCTCGGGAAAAAAAACACATCCGCTTGTCGATAACCTTCAAAAACCTCCTCCCTGGAAACGCGTCCGTGGAAGAACACTCGATCTGCTATGCCGAGGCGCACGGCCTCGTTCCGGCAAGTTTCCAGCAAATCCCCGGTTCCCAGAACATCAAGCTGAATACGTCTTTTCCCGCTGGCATGCGCAACTGCACGGATCGCATCCAAGATCCCCTTTGTACGGATAATCCGGCCAACGAAAATGAGGCGGAGTGGACGGTCCGAATCGGGTCGCGTCCTGGGTTCCGCGACGCTCTCGACCCCGGTTTCCGACATGATTTCAAATCGCGGAGGCGCACAGGGTGCAAGAACTTGCTCCACGTATGGGGCAACCCCGAGCACAGCGGCCGCCCCGGAATACGTCGCCCTCAGCCAGGGATCGTACCCCAAGCGGAACCGATCGAAGCGACGCAGTTTTCGAAACCACAATCGCTCCCGGGCGAAACTTGAGAAGCCCGCTGGCGTCGGCAGGCTGCCGGCCAGCGGCCCAACGATATAATTCAAACCAAGCCCCAGCGCTGGCGACGGGTACCGCATTGCAAGCGGGTTGATTTGATGTACGACGTCAAAGTGTACACCACGCCTTAGGGAGCGCTTGATCCATCCTCTGGCCCTTTGATAGAAAATTGGGTATCCTGGCTTCAACTCCCAGGCTAGCCGCCCATTCACTCCGGGGAACCTGGGATCCAACCAGTTCACCACTTTTGAAGCGGCAGTTGGCGAATCACCGGGATTCCAATCCCTGTGATGGCAGGTCAGTACCTGTTACGTTACAGCATTCGCTGATGCCCTCGACCCATTTGTAGGTGCTCCAGCTCTCGCCAGGCACCGTCCGGCGGTAATAGGGGGCAATCAACAAGACGTGAAGCTTTCGCCTATCCATGAAAGAGAGTGGCGATGCGACGTGATGTTCTTGTCTTCAGAGGCTGGCGCTCGACCACACGGAGGGCGGCGATCCGACGCCACGTTTTTCGCTTCAGGGGTCGGCGCCCGGCCAAACGCAGCGGAGCCAATTCACCAGCGGATCGTATTGCTCGAAGAAACGAAGACAGGTGCCCGTGAATCACCGCACGTCCAAATTGATAGACGACCCGCGGTCCAAGATAGAACACACCTCGCATGACCGGATAGCACCCGAGCACCAGGAGGATCTGATTGCGCGGCCTGAAAAATAGGTCGACCTGACTTCGGTTCGAAACACGGTGCTCGTGATGCTCCACCAGAAGGTCGGGACAGTACCGAATTGTGCCACCTGCGTCGAGAATGCGCAGAGCGAGTTCTAACTCTTCATAGTGGATGTAGAAAATCTCTGTAAACAAACCGGCCTCAATTGCCGCTGTCCTCCGCAATGCATATCCGGTACCACTGAAGTAATCAGTCGTAAATTCACGTGTCGCATGTGTGGAAATCGGGGCGGGATGGAACCAGCGCTTCGCATCGTCTGATGCGCCATCGGATTTGATCACCCGGAACGCCAATGCGGTGGTTTCAGGCTCCTGATCGAACGTTTCCATGACTCGGCGCAACAGTGTGCGGTCTCGCACCCGCACGTCACTATCAAATCCAATAACATATTCTCCCCTCGCAATCTTGATCCCTCGATTCCTTGCCACGGCAGGGCCACCATTCACCTTGCTCCGAATCAGCCGCACAGACGGGAACTCCCTGGTAACCGCGCAGACTGTTTCATCCGAAGACCGATCATCTACGACAATCAACTCAAACTTCACGCCCTCCTGGCGCGAAAGATCCCCGAGCAGTGTGAGCACACTGTCCTTCCGATTATAGCTTGGTATCACAACTGAGAGCATGAGCAGCGAGGAGATGGGAATAGGAGAAGCGAGGAGATGGAACAGGAGAAATCGAAGATTAAATATTCGTCTAAACCGTTGAGCAGTCGGACCGCCGGACACTTCCTGCAGCGCGAGTTCCGGGGTGAGCCTTGATATCATAACCGCTGCGCCACTCACGCCTGCGGCGCCAGAGCTCAAGCCAACGCGAAGCTGCCGGGCTCGGATGAATTTGACCCAGAACAGCGGACAAGGCAGCACGCATCGCAACACCACTCTCCAACAACCGCAACGCTATGAATCGATTTATCCCTTTCCAATGTGTCCGTATGAACTCTGCTTTCCCCCGGTGGAGCAGGAGCACCTTGTCAACATCCCTCTCGGACGACTTGCCGACCTCGTGAATCACCTTCGCTGCGGGACAGATAACCGGCGAGTAGCCGGCAGCGCGGGCACGCATAGCAAGATCCACGTCCTCGCCGTACATGAAGAATCGCTCGTCAAAACCGCCGAGATCCTGCCACACGTCCTTACGCGCCAGCAGAAAGCACCCCGTAATCACCCCAACCTCTCGCACGGTGTCACGCGGCCAGTTTCCGAGCGACTCGGGGTCAAGCCACCGATTTCTCGGCGCTAATGTTGTAATGCCGGCCGCGAACAGCGCCATGCTCCAGAGCGTCGGCGCTCCCCAACACGAAGATGGCTCGAGACGCCCGTTCGGTTTTAATGTTCGACCGCCATACAAACCGTATAGAGGATTAGCTCTGGCAAAATCGACTATGACATCCACCGCGTGGTCGAGTATCTCGGTGTCCGGATTAAGAAGCAGCAGAAATTCGCCACGGGCGTGGCGCGCCGCTTCGTTCACTCCCGCAGCGAAGCCCAGATTATGCCCCGGCTCAAGCAACTGCACTTCCGGAAAATCGTTTCGGACCACCTGTGCAGTTCGATCACTGGATGCATTATCCAGAACAATGACCTGCTGATCGACATGGTCGCGTTGCTCCATGATGCTTCGAAGGCAGGCACGGATCTGGCACTCCGAATTATAGGTAACGATGAGAATGGAGACGTCCATTCGAAATAAATCAAAAACTTTAGAAGATCAGAAACTAACCAAAGACATAGCACCGTATCAGCATTTCGCTTCCTCCCTTTTCCCCACAACTCGTGCCGGCACTCCCACCGCGATGGAATCAGGCGGGATGTCCCGAGTTACCACCGCTCCGGCTCCCACAATGCACCCACTGCCAATATTGACACCGGCAGTTACGACTGCGCGGGTGCCAAGCCAGACATCTTGGCCAATAATCACGTCCCTCTCGCTTTTTGGCTGCTGGCGAAATGGAACGCCCTTAACGAACCGGTAGTCCGATGCCGTAATAAAAACTTCCGGAGCCAATGAAACATAATCCCCTATCATGATTCTGCCCGTAGAATCAGCCGCCCAGAGATAGCAGCGTTCACCAATGTGGCAATCGCGGCCAATTTGGATTCGAACTCCATTCCGAATCGAAACATTCGGTGCGACCCGGGTACCGCTTCCGATCTGCATCTTCCGCATTTCCCGGACATGACTATACGCATAGAAATGCAGAATTCTAAACGCATGGACGTACGAGCCCGAATCAAGCAACGAAGTAATTGCGCGAACCCACCTCACAGCAGGACTCTTTTTCGATGGGGATTCCGCTTCTTCTAAGCGCATGTGCAATAATGCTGATTCACGAATACCTGCTATACCTGCTAAGAGTCTGGCTTCGACGAATCAGGCAAGACTTCCTTTTAAAATGAAATCGCGAACGGCCGATTGCAGTTCTTCACTGGCATATGGCCCGATCCTTTCCCAGGATTTTAATTGATCGAGTTCCCCCAGTTTTTGCATTAGCTCCTCCTCATCAAAAGCCACGTTGATTCTTCCCATTTCCAGGAGACGGCGGGCCGTTGCTAGCTGATGGTCAGTACCGATGTTCTCCGAGCGCGGCACGCCTTGGCATCACAAGTATCGGTTTTCCCCAGCGCAAGCACGACAAGATGGTGCCCATTCCAGCGTGGGATACAACGACGCTTGCAGAGCTAAGCAATTCAGTGAAATCCGCAGGATCAAGAAATTCCTGGAATTTCACGAACGACGGTTTCCATGCGCCATTGCCAATTTGGGCAATTACATCCGACCGTTCATTTTTGCGCGCCCAACGATCGATTGTTTGAATCATTCGATCGAATGGCAGTTCGGTTCCTACAGTTACAAAGATCATAGAACGCTTCCTCGAAAATGAGGTCCATTTTGGTTCGATAGATGAGGCCATTGCGTAAGCCACAGATCAGCGAATCTGCCTGCTTTTGAGCCCGAGACGGAGAGTTTTTCGACGTTCGCGATGCTGTCTATCCAGATCGTTCGTGCGCCGAGCCATTTGCCTATGTGAATCGCAAAGTAACCTGGAGCGGCCCCTGTTGAAAGAATCACATCAGGACGCTCGAGAATAATCACCCAGAGGATCGCGAGAGCAGTTTTGAGAAGTGCAGCTTTGACCCAGAGATTAGAATCGGGGACTACATAGAACCGTGCACCTTCAATCTCTGACTCGTAACGCCTGCTGACTGTGACAAACGCAAGGTCAAAATCACTCAGAGCTGGTCTAATCCTCTGTAACTGAATCCAATGCCCACCTCCTGAAGAAACCGCCATGACTCTGGGCTTTCCACTCGTTCTTGTCGCGCCCAGATGGTTCTTCTTCTCCCATCTGCGCCTACGAAAGTCCCCTTCGGCTAATTTCAAATTTGAATCCATTCGTCTCTCTAATTCAAAATAGAAACGTCTTTACCTACACAGATTTCGCTGGCGTAACTCCTTGCCCAATGAACGCGAACCGGTTCATCGAAGAAGCAAATACCGTATCTCGTTAGAGCACCGGCAACATCGATCTGCTCTACGTTTATGAATTCAGAAAATGCGGCCGCAAAACGTCTTCACGCCGGCTGGCCGAGCCACTCGGGCGCGAACCGACGGTTCTTATTGAGGACGCCGACCACGGAAGCCTGTGCGGCGACGAGATCTTTCGAGGCGCGCTTCAATTCATCCCGATCCGTCTTTTCGGCCTCGGCAACCAATAGGAACTTGTCGAGACAGCGAGAGAACGCCAGCGTCGCGCTGTTTCGAGCGACGGGTGGCAAATCGAAGATGATGTAATCGAACTCGCTCGCCCTGAGGTTAGGCATCAAGGCATAAAGCTGCTTTGGCGCCAACCGTTTAGGCCCGGAATCCTCCATCTTTATCCCTTTTGCCAGGTAAAGATTGTCACGAGCCGGAAGAGCGTTTCCATTCGCCGAAAGCGCCTCAGACAAGCCTGGGGCCGGCTTTCCTTCAAAGAACGGATGCACCCCCGAGCCATCCGAACTCATGTCAATGAACAGAACTTTTCCATCCCCGGTTTCCGAAAGCGCCGCCGCAAGGCTCACTGCAAGCGTAGTCACTCCTTCTCCTCCAGATACCCCGGAGACGCCCACCAACTTCGGCTTATGCGTCAGATTCTCAAGCTCGAACGATAGAATCAGGCGATCCCGGATCGACTCCGCGAACGATCGAATGAAATGGACAGGATGCCATGGAGCGATTTCTGCCCGATAATTCGCCTTAGTATCTTTTTTGCGCTGATTGCCACCACCACCATCGCCAAGCAGCCGCGGCGAAGGCGACGAGTGACGCTGCAACAAGTACGGAATGGTCTGCAGAAGAGGTATCTTATATAACTCAATTTCCAGCGGACGTTTGACAGTACGATCCAGGAGCATTTCCATCAGAAAGGCGATGCCAAGCCCAATCGCCAAACCACCCGCCCCCAATCCCAACATGACTTTCGTCATATCATCATTGACCACAACCTTGTTCGGAGGCGTCGGACTCTCCACAATGCTGATATTCGGAATCTTAGAGGGATCAAGCGCTTCGTCGATCCGCGCTTTCTGAAGGCTAGCCTCAAAATACTTGTAGTTCTCCTCGTCCACCTTCTTCTGTCGCTCAAGTTCCTCAATTTTCGATCCGACCTCTGTAATGTGCCTGCCTGTTTCCCTGAACTGA
This sequence comes from uncultured Verrucomicrobiae bacterium, assembly GCA_963805815.1. GTDB lineage: Bacteria > Verrucomicrobiota > Verrucomicrobiia > Chthoniobacterales > Chthoniobacteraceae > CAWDWA01. The sequence continues at coordinate 39,206 of CAWDWA010000010.1, read as the reverse complement.
TCGAGTTTGCGCTCAAGCGCATTTTTTTTCGCTTTGATTTCAGCCAACCTGGACTTTGCGGTTGGCAGATCGATCTGGGTCGTTTCCGCACCGATGAGCATCGGATAATTCTCCTCCATTTCTCTCCTCTGCTTCTCCGCTTGCGCAATCTGTCTGCTGTTGATCTTTACGAACGCGCTGTCCGGTCTGTATCGCGAACGAAGATCCATTTCCTGCTGATGCAAACGATCGAGCGATGCACTCAAAGCGCGATAGGTTCTCAAGACCTCTCCATCCGCCGGCGAAGGGGAATTGCCATTGTCGCTCGCCCTCTTCGTAGAAATCAGCTTCTCCAACTCTGCAACACGAGCTTCCTGCTCGCTCAGCTCTGTTTCCGCGGCAACCAGCTCCTCCCAGGTATTCATTAATGCCGCTTCGAGACCCTCTCTTCTCTGAGGAAGAGAAATAATTCCGGCTTCAGACGTCAGTCGTTTCAATTGGTCCTCCGTGTCATTCAAACGCGCCTTAACCTCATTCGTTTGTTCGTTTACGAAATCGAAGGCCCCAACGGATCGATGGATCTCGAGGTGCATTTTGCGATATTCAATAAGAAGCTCTTTGAGCGCGGGAGCCACGAATTCGCCATCGTCATTCCTGAGAGATACTTTGATCAATTTTGTACCAAAAACAGGCTTGGCCTGTAACCCGGACAGTATTACGCCGGTCAATTGAGAGACACTTCCATCCGTATCCACTTTGGGAATTACTCCTCGGGAGGCAAGATTTTCGGCGACTTCTGCAGACAGGTCCCGACTCATCAACATCTCCACCTCCGTATTCATGACCTGGTCGATCCTCCCACCCGGCCTCTCAATTGAAGCACCGCCTTCGTCGAGCGAACTTCGTTCGACAACGTATCGGACCATTAGTTTTGCTACAGATTCGTAAGTTTTTGGCTGAAACAAATATACAACGGCCGCCGCACCCAAGCCGACAAATGTGAAGAACAAGATCTTCCATTTGTGACAGAAAAGAATGAAAAGGATATACTGAATATCAATGCCGGATCCGGCAGATTTTTTCTTGGTCGCGCTCATAAAATTTTCTTATTTCTCATCGAATCGAGTTCATCAGGGACACGTTCGCAGCACCCACGGCACAATCCGCAAACTTTACCGCAAAACCAACAGTGTTCTTGTCAGCATCGATTCGTTCCTGACGTTGCTGTCAGAAATAGAGTTTCAGCAGATCACATCAGACGAACGAACGGGCTACCCAAGTGACTGATATATAAATGGCAGGAACTCCCTGGCCTGGTGGTGTGTGTCAATTAGAAGGTCAATCCGTTGGCGGTAAAACTCCCGATGAAGTGGCGAGCAATGAACAAACGTTTCGTCCAGACTTTCGAGGTTTTGGAAACTCGCAATCAGATGCGGTTCCACTTTTTCTCGTAGATAACCAATTAGCAGCATCTTAACTGCGATTTCTGCTGCGTAATGATCGCGGCGGTCGCCGGGTTTGTAAATGACACGTATTGCACCCAGCTGACGAAGCAGACGCAAGCCTTTGCTGGTTGACCCAGGACCTGATACCGAGCTTTGTGGCGATCCGATGAAACGGGAGTGGGTGCGGTGACGCATAGAGCAGGCCGTAAATTTCGCCGACCGACCTCGGAAGCCCCATGATGGCAACGAAGCGAACAAAAATCTCAATGAACTTTCGATCGATGTGCGAAAGCGCTGGAAGTTCCGCCTCTCTGTTGTCGACATTTGTCTTCTTTTCCGCTGATGACGTTTTAGCGAGTCCTTGCTGCGACTCCCTGTTTGTGCTCGCAAGGGGAGAGTTCATTCCGTTCATTCGAAACTGAAGTATTTTGGAAGGCTCCACCATTCTAAAACAACATGCTGCCGCCCTTGGTCCTTTGCGGCAAACTGCGGCAAAACCTTTGCTAGAACAATTATTTCCGACACACCGGTTTTCACCGACAAGTTCACTACGAGACCACGAGGGTATGGTAGACTCATCATATCCACAAGGTAGTGCGCTCCTGATAATATTGTGGGAAAAAGTGGAATCCCTCTACCTGATTTGTCCTACAACGAAACTTCGAGAGAATGTGGCCGGTTCCCTACGAAAAGGAACTTACCGATAAAAGCCTCTTCGCAACACCAATCTCCGCCTGAGGCGTTCGCTAACGGGTAACGGACATCTTCGGGTCACTGCGGCTCGTTTCATTTCGTATCTGCAGACAGAGAAACGTGTTTCAAAACAAGCGCATCCCACCAAATTCAACCGAATTGCACCCACTACGCTTTTAAAAGTCCGCTCGATCTTAATCAATGCGAAATACGGCCTCATCGCTCCCCGGGGGCCGCGTGAAGCCGCCCATTCTTCGTAACTGATCTATCATCTCTGCCGCCTCCCCAAGCGAAGGAATTCAAACCCGGTTGGATGTTTCCGTCTCTCCCACTGGTAAAACACCAGGGGTTCACTGTTCGCGGAAACCATGGGCATTTTCCTGCAGCCTCAATGAGCGCAGATGAAAGACCTTGCGCGAACCTCATGAAACGCAAATTTCTCCATGAAACGAACTCCGACTCTTACGCTGTCGCTCGCAATCGCCTTCCTCGCTTACTCCTTCGCCTATGCCGAAATCAAAACGGAAGAAGTTACTTACAAAGCTGGTGACACAAAAATGAAAGGGTTTCTGGCATGGGATGACGAGATAGCAGGAGAGCGTCCGGGTGTGCTTATTGTCCACGAATGGTGGGGATTAAATGACTATGCGCGAGACCGGGCAAAACAGATTGCATCTCTCGGTTACACAGCGCTCGCCGTGGACATGTATGGTGAAGGAAAAACCGCAATACATCCGAAGGATGCAGGTGCCTTTGCGTCGGCGGTCATGAAGGATCCGACTACGGCGAGAGCGCGATTTGATGCGGCGATGGAGCTCCTGAAAGAGCAGCCCACCGTGAATCCGGAGAAGATCGCGGCGATCGGATATTGCTTTGGGGGAGCAATCGTCTTGAACATGGCGCGACAGGGAGTCGACCTCGATGCCGTGGTGAGCTTCCATGGAGCTCTCGGGGGACTGGTCCCGGTTTCGGGAAAAATCAAACCAAAGATCCTCGTCGCGCACGGGGCAAATGACTCTTTCGCAACAGAAAGCCAAATTGAAACATTTAAGAAAGAGATGGAAGGCGCGGACATGGAATTTATCTCTTATGACGGAGCAAAACATGGATTCACCAATCCGGCCGCGAACGAGACAGCGAAAGAATTCGATCTCGATGTCGCCTACGACAAGGAAGCTGACGAAAAATCGTGGGCTGCTATGAAGCGGTTATTGAAGGAAGTATTCAATGAGTAGCGAATGCTTTGCTTTGCGCAAGGGGGGGACGCAGCGAATGAATGGCTACGCCGCCGCATGCCGGCTTACTTCCGAATCTCTACTTCAGGCTTGCGAACCGCTTTCAGAGAAATCCCACGCGCGGTATTGTTTGGTGGGATTTAAAAAACCTGCTCCGCTGACATCCGCAACTGGCAAGGCAGCCATGAAAACAAAAAAGCAACCGGCGTTTCGGCACACTCAAATGCCTCAACGCCGGTTTGCGTTGAAAGAACGTTTCTTAAGAGAGACTTATTGATCGAGGTGCATTGCCTCTTCGACCTCCGCATCACCCCACTTTTTCGACTTCGGGGTTTCTTCTTCGCGGAAATGCCCTTCTTTCAAGTCCTTTTCGCTGGGCAATGTTCCCAGCTCCTCCTCGAATTTTTCTTCAACGCCTGTCATTGGTGGATGGAATTCTGTCATTTTATAACTCCTCTACCTATTTTTTCGGATCTGAGAGTCGCGTTGCGCTTGCAAAAATCAATTTTATCGGCAGTGGGGTGCGCAATCCGAAGGCAGCGTCGCCGGAATGCGTTACCTGGGTTAGATCTCAGGCGCCGAACAAATGGCGAATAATCCACAGGTTTGCCTTCCAAAGGATGTTCGCCATCTTTTTAAAGTATCAAGGCTCATCCGACTTCCGTGCTTTCCCTGCTTCCGCTCGAAAACTTGTCGAATCAAAAAGAGGACGAGATTCTTTCTCGCGGCTTCATCCAGGACGAAAGCACGGACCTTGACGACGGATATCCCGAGAAACCCGGTCGGCAGAACCGCGAACTTCTGAGGAAACTTCCCTGCCCACAGATTTTCGGTGGTTGTTGCGGAACCGATCACCGCCACGCTGAGTGCGCCAGCGAGGCGTGACTTACCGCTCATTCAATGGCGGCCATCGCCTGATCTCGAAGGTATCTGATCGAAATGGTATTGCCGGGTTCGGCCGCAGGAACTCCCCGGTCGTTCCCTTTCGTCTTCATGCGACTTCTTCGACATTCACTTCGTACCGCGACCCTTCGATGGTCAGCACATATCCCCGGTGTTTTCTCTGTACGACTTCCTTTTCCGGTTCGGACGGCTTCACCGCATCGACACTGGCCTTCCCAGATTCTTCCTTCTTTTCCGGAACAGGATGGTAAAGCTTCTCCACTTCCTGCGGGAACATCGCATACAGCACGGCCGTCTCATCGTTTTCCGGGAGTTGCTTTTTCCGAAGCTCTTCACGGAGATCCGGCATGCGAGGGCTCAAATCATCCGCAGGACGGCCCTCGATGCGGGAAGTTCCGGACTTCTTCTCCACCTGGCGCTGAAGTTCCGGATCGATTTGGCCGGGGGTGCGTCCATATTTGCCGAGAACAACATCCTGAGCCGGCTGTGAGATCATCTTCCAACGACCAAATTTCACGTTCAGCATAGCCTGCGTGCCCACGATCTGTGACGTTGGGGTCACCAGCGGAATCCAGCCGAGCGCTTCTCTGACTTTCGGAATTTCTTCCAGCACATCCGTGAAGCGATCCGTCATGCCCTGACTGGCGAGTTGATTGCGGAAATTGCTGAGCATGCCTCCGGGGACCTGATATTCGAGAATATCCGCGTCGATACGCTCATTCTTCGGGCTCGTGAACTCCGACAACTCCCGATAAACGGTCTCCATGTGCGACCGAATCCGGTTCAGGGTGTCGACGTCGTATCTGGGACAGCGCGGGTTGCGCTCGAGCATTGACATCATCAAGCGCGTATCAGGCTGCCCGGTGCCGTTCGCAAATGGAACCACCGACGTGTCCACGGCGTCCACCCCTGCCTCGATTGCTGCATAGTAACTCGCACCCGCCATACCGGCCGTGTTGTGACTGTGCAATACGAGCGGCACATTGAGAATTTTCTTAAGCTCTCGAACAACCTCTGATGCGACGGAAGGAGAAATCAGGCCCGCCATATCTTTTACGCATACCGAATCGCACCCCATCTTTTGAAGCTCGGTCCCAAGTCGGACAAAGCTCTCCATTGTATGAACCGGGCTGGTCGTGTAGCAGACGACACCTTGCGCATGCTTTCCGGCCTTCTTTACCGCACGGATCGCCGTTTCCAGATTGCGCGTATCATTCAGAGCATCAAAGATCCGAAATATGTCCATGCCGTGCTTTGCCGCACACGCGATAAATGTTTCCACAACGTCGTCCGGGAAACTCGTGTATTGAACAATGTTTTGCCCGCGCAACAGCATCATGTGGGGCGTCTTCGGGGACAGTTGCTTTAGGGTATCCAAACGGTCGAATGGATTCTCTCCAAGAAAACGCAAACAGGAGTCGATCGTCGCGCCTCCCCAGGTTTCGAGCGCACCGAAATCAAGGCTGTCCAGATCTGCCACCACAGGCAGCATCTGCTTGGTCGTCATTCGCGTCGCCGCGAGCGACTGATGGCCGTCGCGAAGCAGCGTGTTGTTAAATTTTAGCGGACTAGTTTTCATGGATTGATTTTTGCACCCACGGCGTTTCGCCGGCATCAAGCAGTTATGAATCTCGAATAATATGTTCCGGTAGCGTTGGAGGGGTCGACTCAGACACCTGCTGGCTCAGAGCGTTTGTGCGGTTCACGTTCCGAGCGGAGGAGCGAGGAAATGCGGCTCATTATCCCCCAATCGACGTCACGCATGTCGCCCGTCTCCATAAATTTCTGGTGCATAGCGAAAGCCAGGCCGAACGTCTGTCGGGTGTAGCCGCCCGAGGCACTCTCGAAGTATGACGTGAGATCCTCCCGGTAGTCAGGATGTGCGCAGTGGTCGATGAGCTGGCGCGCACGGGTCGAAGGATCGCTGCATCGCAACAGTGCGTATCCCTGTTCAGTCACGATGCATTGAACCGAATGCTCACTGTGATCGATATGTCCGCAATGCGGAACGATGGTGCTGATCTTCCCATTCTTCACCGTGGACGGACACACAAACATCGACAGATACGCACTGCGGGTGAAATCTCCCGAACCGCCGATACCATTCATGAGATTACTTCCTAGCACGTGCGTACTATTCACGTTGCCGAAAATGTCCACCTCCATTGCCGTATTGATGGAGATGACGCCAAGCCGCCGTACGATCTCCGGGCTGTTGGTGATCTCCTGGGGGCGCAGCAGGATACGGTGGCGGAAAAAGTCGATATTCTCGTAGAAAAATTTCGTTTTCTCCGGACTCAGCGACAGGGAGGTCCCACTGGCGAAGTTAATTTTCTCCTCTGCAATCAAGTCGATCACAGCATCCTGCAGGACTTCCGAATACATATCGAACGCCGGAATATCGGGATGCCGGCCCATCGCCTCGAGCACACCGTTAGCAATGTTACCCACGCCGGACTGGATTGGAAGTCCACAAGGCAAACGATGCCGTTTCAACTCAGATGCAAGAAACTCCGCAACGTTTTCGCCGATCGCCTCTGTGGTCTCGCTCGGTGTTTTGAAGCCTCGCGACTCATCGTCCTCGTCATTGTAAACCACGCCACGAATCTTTGCAGGATTGACGTTCACCGTGGGGCAACCGATCCGGGACGACGGAAGGTAGATCGGAATTTCACGACGGCTGGGAGGATCGCCTGGTTCGTAGATGTCGTGAAACCCGCGCAGGTTTGTGGCGTGCCGCTTATTGATCTCGATTAGGATATTATCTGCGCACCGCAAAAACGTAGGAGAGGCGCCCACAGAAGTCGTGAGCACAATCTCGCCGTCCGCAGTAATATCACATGCCTCCACTACAGCCCAGTCGAGGTTCCCAAGGTAACCGTACCGGACATACTGCGGGACCAATGACAGATGCATGTCGAAAAACCGGGTCCTGCCCTGGTTGATCGCTTCCCTCATGTGCGGATCGGACTGGTATGGGGTTCGCCAGAGAACCGCGTCTGCCTTGGCCAGTTCACCGTCAACGGAGTGTCCCGTCGAAGCCCCGGTGATTACTCCAATTTTAAACGGATTTCCAACGTGATGCTCTTCACTCGCATATTCAGCCAGCGCCCGCGGGATGACTTTTGCAGAACCGGCAGGCGTGAATCCAGAGAAGCCCACCGTCTGCATGTGACAGATCATGCGGGCAGCTTCGTATGGGTCGAGGACTGGAAAAGAGTGGTGCATGATTCTTGACTTCGACATTGTCGGGTCCCTATTCAGACAACGTGGAATTGTGATCGACTATTGGCGGAAAGCAATCTGCGATTGGCAAGTCTCGCGCAAGCCGCCGTGCGCAAGCCTTTGCGGAGCGTCGATTCCTCCCTTCAATTCGGATTCATTAGCATGAATGGAATCGACAATCCAGCGGCGTCCGGACAGATTGTCGCGTTTCTCTAAACAGCGGCCCGCCACCCGGCGTCCGCCCAGAGTTCGCCACTCACAGCTGAATTTGTGATCATGAAACAAATCGCGTCCGCAATTTCTCTGGGCTGGATGAGGCGCTTCAGTTGCGTCTGCGGCAAAATTTTCGCGTTGATGTAATCTTCTCCGAGCGCCCGCACCATTGGAGTATCCGTAAATCCGGGATGGATCACACTGCAGCGGACGCCATAGTACATCGCCTCGGCCATAAGCGTGGAGGCGGCGCCTTCCAGCCCGGCTTTCGTCGAGGAGTATGAGACTTGCCCCACGTTTCCACCGGATGCGATGGATCCGAGGAACACGACGGCTCCCTGCATACCTTCACTGGCCTGCCATCGTTTGAGGCCGCGGTCGTAGCGTTCCTTTGCGATCCCCGCGATCAATTGCATTGCCCAGTAAATCGGGGCGATCATATTAATTTCGACAACCTTACGGAAATCTTCAACGGGATAAACCTTCGACGTTCCGGTTTTCTTGTCGATCTTTACTGCCAGATCATCTTTTGTGATCGCCGCGGCAGGGACGCATATTCTCGGGACGCCTGCCTTACCCAGTAAGTCCGCGAACACATGCTCCCGGAACTCTGAGTTCGTCGTATCCCCCTGGTATGCGTATGCAAATGCACGACCCGCCAGCTTGTTTAAATCCTCTGCACATTCGTCGACGCGATTACTGAAATCCACCAACGCAAGAGCTTTGGCTCCCCGTTCTAACATATCGATCGCGAGTGCATTTCCAATTCCCCCCGCGGCCCCTGTAATCACCGCAATTTGATCTTGAATAGTGTCCATGAATAAAAGGCTTCATTTTGTTGACGGACCCGGCGGGGAGAGCATTCGGCTCGAGCGACAGGGTCCGTATTGATTTCTGTGTTCTGCGCTTAGTTTAGAATCATGAACCGGTAGTCGTCCACTAATTATTTTTGCGTTTGCAATACAAATTTTGTGCTTGTGCGTTACAATCCCTTTGACAAACACGCCGAACCGCGAAACGTTTTGAATTCAAGTAGCACTATGGACCGAACCAACAAGAAGAGTCATACGACGCTGGAGATCCGAAAATACCCGAATCGACGGTATTATGACGCCACCCGGAGCAGGCATCTCAGCCTCGAACAGATCCACAAGCTGATTCACGAAGGAAATGACATTCGAGTTGTGGATGCAAAAAGCGGCGAGGACATCACGATCAAGGTCCTGACGCAGATCCTTCTGGAGTATGAACCGATCAAGCTTGGTCTCTTTTCCAGCGGACTTTTGATCCGGGCAATCAGGGTAAAGGACAGACTACTCGCCGATTTTATGGACCTGTATTTCCGGCAGGCGTTCGAAGCGTTCTGCCATTCCCAAAGCCAGTTCGAACGAGCCCTTCAAGACACCCACCAATTCTCGTCCTCCTTCGTACCTCCCTTTTCATGGGCAGGCAGTCTGCTGCCTTCATGGTTTTCTCAGGGAGTCCACGCGGACCCGCAGCTTGCAGCATCACAGCCGTCGGCGAACGGCACTCAGGATAACGGTGCAGCGGAAGAGTTACGCGATGAGATTGCCGCGTTGAAGAAAGAAGTTTCTGCGCTCAAAGAGGAGTTCGAGAAGTCAGCCGTTTCCGCTGGGAAACCACCAGTCGATCGCGAGTCTACGGCATGAAATCCGAAATGCGAGCAAAGAAGCGGGATGGCGCTGATATCGCGCCGTCCCTGGTGCGATTCCTTGAGCCCTCGAATTGGATTCCTCCGGCCTATTCGAGGTGGACACCGCTGATAGAGAAGCTGCTTGAAGAGTTTCTCGGGCGATTCGACCGGGAAACATTAAACAGGCTCCTCACGGTTCAACGGCAGATGGAAGACTCCACGCCTCCTGCCGTTCGTGCCGCAAAGTTGGCAACGGAGCTCACGGCACTCCACAAAGTTTGCCAGATTCTTGCACGGCACCCCGCAATACCCGAGGAAGCAAGAGCCGCTCTGGCACCGCTCGAATCCCTCCCCCCATCGGAAATTCCGTCATCCGCGCTGTCCGCAGCCAGAAAGCTCGCGTCAACCGTGATGCCGGACCTATTGCCCGACCCTACCGCCCCCGGAGTCGGTCGAGGCAGCGTGGCCGATGTCTTTCGATTCCGACGTCAAGACACGGGGACGAACTCTGTGGCATTCAAAATCGTGAGGCCGGAGGCGCTGAAACGCGTCCGATTCGAGGCTTCGATCCTTTCGAATATGGCGGATGAGGTAGAGACCTTTGGAGCGATTGCCGGCCCCGAATTCAGCAGGACACTCTCCGAGGCGCTCCGCGACGCAGCGCGAGCGCTTCTCCGGGAGATCGATTTTCCTCGCGAAGCGCTCAATCTCAAGGAAGCAAGGGAATTCTACACGAATAGTTCATGCATTTGCGTTCCCTCGCTCGAGGGGCCTCCACTGGAGTTCGCCGTTTTAATGGAGTTTACCGAGGGTAAGCCGGTCATGGAAGCCGCGTTGGAGGACGGAGCGCGACGGGACCTTGCCACATTGCTCTTTCGAAGTCTGCTACTCGAACCCCTGTTTTCCGGACTGGAACGGGCGATCTTCCACGCAGATCCGCATGCCGGAAATCTTTTAGTGCGTCCACGTCGCTGCGGAGGTTATGAATTGGTGCTTCTCGATTGGAGTCAGGTGGGACATCTGTCAAGGGAACGAAGCCTGGCACTAATCGACCTTTGCTTCTCTTGTGCACTCGGGCTCGAACCGTCGACGGAGGCACTGGAAGGTCTGCTGGAGGGCTCTTCGCCTCGAGTAAGAATTTCCATGAATCCAAACGCAAGGGATCCCCTGCACGCCTCGTTCGATGTCGTTCAGGAACTGGCCGAGAAAGGGCATCCGGTACCGCTCGATTTGTTATTGTTGCGCAAATCATTTCTGACGATCGAGGCCGTCGCGGGTACCCTGAACCCGCGATTCAACGCATGGACCGAAGCGCGCCGCTATCTTGCATGGGTAATCGCCAGTGAAACGCCGCTACGGGGATTGAGTGCGCTGTTTCCTGTTTTGGACGGTCCCGCGAGTTACCGGACGGGAATTACAACGAGCCGCGCGTTGGGTCGATTGTTCTCGAAGAGCAAGAATAGTTGTGCGATTGCACAAGAAACTATTGACCATGTCGTCGAAACCTTACAGATTTTTAACGGCACACGAGGGATAGGGTTCCCGTCGCCTGCCACGACACAGTAGAAACACAAAATAACAGAAACAGTTAGGAGATTAATTCATGAGCGAATCTGAAACCAGTGCATCCGGGACCGACCCGCAAGCCGCCGCCAGTCCTGAAGCGGTGAAGGAGCTATTCCAGCAGGCGATGCAAAATTACGAAAAGGCTCTTAAATCAGGAATCGAACTCCAGGAAGAATCGGTGAATCTCTGGAAGTCCCTGCTTACCCAGCTCGCATCGCCGGAAGAGTTCCAGGCGAAGCTCGAGTCAATGCAGTCCGAAGTATTCCCGACAGCGCGCAAGCGCATGGAGGAATTCGTCGAACTGTTCAACCAGAGCAGCAACCGGACGATGGAACTCTTCGAAAAGTCGATAAGCGTTTATCAGGCGAAATCGGTGACCGACGCCCAGCGCCGACTTCAAGACTTGATGGAGAGTTCGCTTGAAACGCTCCGCGTCAACGTTCAAACGGCGTTGAACACCAACGCAAAGATCGTTTCCTCCTGGAAGGACATGGTCGACAGCTTAAAGTCGGTGGCGAAGTAATTCGTCCTCTTGGGGCCGAAAGCTGACCAATGCGTTGGAGACTTATGGCAAGAGAACCAGGATCGCATCACGTTGGACGGCGGAATGGGTATCGCAATCACCATCGAATTGGTTTAAATGGAGTGTGCCTGAGCGTTTACCAATCTGCGCTCGGGCCACTCTGCTGCGGGAAGCAACAGTAAGAAAGGATTCCCCAAATGGACAACAATATGACTAAGGCGATGGAACAGGCCGCCGCCGTACAAAAACTCTGGATGGACTCGTTTACCGACATGGCAAACGTCTGGTCGCAATTCTCGCCAAGTAAGCCGCCTCCGGAGCAGTTGCGGAAAATGCGAAGCGGAATGCTGAAGGTGCTTGCGGAGAGCTGGGAAGAATTCATGCGCACACCGTTCTTCATGGAAATGATGAAGAACTCGATGAACTCGGCGCTTGATCTCAGGAGAATGGGGCAGGCGGGCGCAGCCAAGTTGCATGAACAGACAGGAATTGCAGCCAAGGAAGACATTGACGGAATCTTAATGGCTATACGGCACATCGAGCGGCGCTTGATGGAACGGATGGAAGGCGTTGGTGAGAAATTTGACGAAGTCGAGCGCCGACTCGATGAAACGGGAAACGAAATCAGAAAAATCGATACGGGCGTTCTGAGTAGCGAACTCTCAAAAATCACTGACCGGGTAAACGGGATTGGAGAAAAAGTCGGCCACGTGGAGCACCGCCTTGGCGATATGGAAAATCAAATGGGAACGATCCATGAACGCGTTTCTGGCATCGATACTTCGACCATTTCGGAACGCGTAAACGGGGTTGGAGAAAAAGTCGGCCAGGTCGAGCAGCGTCTTGGTGACATGGAAAATCAAATGGGAACGATCCGTGAACGCGTTTCGGGAATCGATACGTCCTCCATTTCAGAACGGGTAAACGGGATTGGAGAAAAAGTCGACCACGTGGAGCACCGCCTTGGCGATATGGAAAATCAAATGGGAACGATCCATGAACGCGTTCTGGCATCGATACTTCGTCCATTTCGGAACGGGTAAACGGGATTGGAGAAAAAGTCGACCACGTGGAGCACCGCCTTGGCGATATGGAAAATCAAATGGGAAAAATCCATGAAGGCGTCTCAGGGATCGATACGTCCTCCATTTCAGAACGGGTAAACGGGATTGGAGAAAAAGTCGGCCACGTGGAGCACCGCCTTGGCGATATGGAAAATCAAATGGGAAAAATCCATGAAGGCGTCTCAGGGATCGATACGTCCTCCATTTCAGAACGGGTAAACGGGATTGGAGAAAAAGTCGGCCACGTGGAGCACCGCCTTGGCGATATGGAAAATCAAATGGGAAAAATCCATGAAGGCGTCTCGGGCATCGATACGTCGTCCATTTCAGATCGGGTAAACGGGATTGGAGAAAAAGTCGGCCACGTGGAGCACCGCCTTGGCGACATGGAAAATCAAATGGGAAAAATCCATGAAGGCGTCTCGGGGATCGATACTTCCACCATCTCGGAACGGGTAAACGGGATTGGAGAAATAGTCGGCCAGGTCGAGCAGCGTCTGGGTGGCATGGAAATTCAAATAGAAAAGGTCCATAAACGCATTACGGATCTCGAAAAGGTGAAAAGGTCGAAAAAGGCGCCGCCGCAACAGCCCGAAGGCAGCTGACCGGCTTAGACTTGAAGAGCGAATTTAGACGACTGAACAGCAAATGAGCACAACGAGTTTTCCCAATATGGAAAAGAAATTCTCACCAGACTGGAAGGAGTGGCAAGACTCCTTCATTGACGAAAGCTTTGCCAATCTCCGGCGGTTTGCCAGCCTGCCCTTTCTTCCCGAAAAGGTAGAGAGGGTTCGCAAGGGAGTTACGCCGCGTGAAGTTGTCTATGAAGAGGACCGGCTTACGCTTTACCGCTATATTGGAGACAAACCGCCAAAACACAAGACACCGCTATGTTTCGTGTTCGCGCTGGTAAACAGGCCATATATCTTTGATCTCAAAGAAAATCGGAGCGTCATTTCGCACTTCGTGAACGCCGGCTTCGATACCTACCTTATTGATTGGGGAACACCAACGAGAGCGGAGCGATTTCTGACGACAGACGACTATGTCAATGGCTACATGCTCAATGTCGTCAAGTATCTTTGCGAACGAAGCGGAAAGGACCAGCTCCACGTGCTCGGCTACTGCATGGGCGGGACTCTGAGCGCGATTTTCACGGCGATCCACCAGAAACTGGTAAGAAACCTCATTCTACTGACCACCGGTATCAACTTTGACACCGACGAGGGTCTCATCAATCTCTGGACGAATCCGAAGTATTTCGACGTGGACAAGTTCGTCGATACGGTCGGGAACGTGCCCGCGGAGTTTCTCCAGAACGCGTTCCTCATGCTCAAACCGATCCAGAACCTGATCCAGAAACCGATCAATCTCGCGGAAAACATTCAGGACGATAAGTTTCTGGAGGACTACCTCTACATGGAGACCTGGTTGAACGACAACATCCCGATCCCCGGCGAGGTCTATCGAGAATTTGCGAAGTATTTGTTTCAGCAGAACCTGCTGGTGAAGGGCAAGCTGCCGATCGGACGGCACATCGTGAACATGAAAAATATTACATGCCCGGTGTTGAATCTGATGGCCGAGAAGGACGACCTCGTGCCGAATTCGCAAAGCGACTGCGTTGAAGATCTTGTCAGCTCGGAAGACAAGGAAACGATCGTCTGGCCCGCGGGACACATTGGTCTGGCTGTAAGCGGAAAAGCGCAGAAGGAGCTTTGGCCGCGAGTTGTAGAATGGTTGGAAAAGCGTTCAGACTAGTGTGGCTTCTGTGACTCCATCCATGATCGCCCATGAGTAAGAATCGACCCCCTGGACCAGCGATCGCACGCCTGCGGGAACTCAAGAAGAGCGCTCGCCTGGGAGGAGGAGAAAAGCGGATTGCGGCGCAGAAGGCGAAAGGGAAACTGACTGCGCGAGAGCGAATCGATCTGCTGCTGGACGAAGGCTCATTTCAGGAGCTGGGTACCTTTGCGATATCTTCGAACGCAAACGGCGAGTCCCCGCCGCTTGGCGATGGTGTAGTAACCGGCTATGGAATGATCGAAGGCCGGCTGGTTTACGTATTTTCTCAGGACTTCACAGTCGCGGGCGGCAGCCTTGCACCGGGGCATGCATGGAGAATCGTCAACATCATGGATCTGGCCATGGAGAATGGAGCTCCGGTCATCGGCCTCAATGACTCAGGCGGTGCCCGCATCCAGGAAGGTGTTGTCAGCCTGGCAGGCTATGCGGACATTTTTCTGCGAAACGTTTTGGCGAGCGGTGTCATCCCGCAGATTTCATGCATCATGGGTCCGTGCGCCGGCGGCGCGGTTTACTCCCCCGCGATCACGGATTTTGTCCTGATGACGCAGGGAAACAGCTACATGTTCGTCACCGGTCCCGATGTCGTGCGATCGGTCACCAACGAGGAAGTGACAGCCGAGGAGCTGGGGGGCGCCGCGACACACAACGAAATCAGCGGAGTCGCGCAGTTCAGTGCGGAGTCCGAAGCGCATCTGCTGCAAATGGTGCGGGACCTTCTCAGCTATATTCCGTCGAACAACGTGGACGACCCGCCATTCCACGAATGCAAGGACGACCCGCTTCGGGCAGACACGGCGCTCGACACGATCGTGCCGGAAAATCCGAATAAGCCGTATGACATGCACGAGATCATTGGTGCGGTGGTGGACAGCGGCACATTCTTCGAAGTCCATGCGGGATTTGCGATGAACATCATTGTCGGATTCGCGCGGTTGAACGGCCGAAGCGTAGGAATCGTTGCGAATCAGCCGCAGGTACTCGCCGGCGTGCTGGACATCAACTCCTCGACGAAAGCGGCCCGTTTTGTACGATTTTGCGACGCGTTCAATATTCCTCTCGTAGTATTCGAAGATGTGCCGGGATTTCTTCCCGGAGTGGGCCAGGAGCATGGCGGAATCATCAAGCACGGCGCGAAACTGCTCTATGCCTTCGCCGAGGCGACAGTCCCCAAGGTCACAGTCATCACGCGAAAGGCCTACGGGGGCGCATATGATGTGATGAACAGCAAGCACATTCGCGCCGACGTAAATCTCGCATGGCCGGGCGCCGAAATCGCAGTGATGGGCCCCGAGGGCGCAATTAATATCCTTCATCGCAAGG
This sequence comes from uncultured Verrucomicrobiae bacterium, assembly GCA_963805815.1. Lineage (GTDB taxonomy): Bacteria > Verrucomicrobiota > Verrucomicrobiia > Chthoniobacterales > Chthoniobacteraceae > CAWDWA01. Next base: position 23,577 of record CAWDWA010000010.1, on the reverse strand, counting down.
ACCTGGCCGGGGCGGACGATCCCGAGACGCTTCGAGCCAGGCTGGTCGCCGAGTATCGCGAGCGGTTTGCGAATCCCTACGTCGCTGCAGGACGCGGCTTCATCGACGACGTCATCGAGCCCAGTCAGACCCGTCTCCGTCTCATCAGCGCTCTGGAAATGCTTCAGAACAAGCGCGACACGAACCCGCCGAAGAAACACGGCAACATTCCTCTTTAGCAAGGTCGCCATGAAACCGGTGAAAAAAGTGCTCGTTGCAAACCGCGGCGAAATCGCGTGCCGGATCATTCGTGCGTGTAACGAACTGGGCTGTATCACGGTAGCAGTCTATTCCGAAGCTGACCGGGAACAGCCGCATGTACGCATGGCGGACGAGGCGTATCCCATCGGCCCGGCGCCCGCGAGGGAAAGTTATCTGCGACTGGATAAGCTTCTTGAGGTGGCGAGACAGTCGGGAGCTGACGCGGTGCATCCGGGATACGGTTTTCTTGCGGAAAACGCCCAGGCGGCCGAGGCGTTTATTTCCGCCGGCATCAAATGGATTGGCCCTCCGGTGGAAGCGATTCGTCTGATGGGCGATAAGCTGACTGCACGCGCCGCTGTCGGGGCATCAGGGATGCCTCTCGTGCCGGGCATCGGAAAAAAAGGACGATTGAGCGACGACGATTTGATTTCAGCAGCTCCGGAGATTGGATTTCCCCTGCTGGTCAAGGCAGCCGCCGGCGGGGGCGGCAAGGGAATGCGGGTTATTCGCAACCTCCGTGAGCTGCGCGAAGGCATTCGCATCGCACGGCTGGAGTCGGAGTCATCGTTTGGCGACGACCGTGTGTACATTGAGCGGTTGATCACGAACGCGCGGCACGTGGAAATCCAGATTCTGGGAGATCAGCACGGCAACCTCATCCACTTAGGCGAACGCGATTGCTCCATTCAACGGCGGCACCAGAAGTTGATCGAGGAGTGCCCCTCGCCTGCCGTCGATGATGAGCTTAGGGCGAAGATGGGGGCTGCGGCGATCCGCGCGGCGGCGGCGGTTGGTTACTATTCGGCGGGAACCGTCGAGTTCGTCGTAGATAACAAGACAGGCGAGTTCTTCTTTCTGGAAATGAACACGCGACTGCAGGTCGAACACACCGTGACCGAACGTGTGACAGGTGTTGACATTGTGAAGGAGATGGTCCGTGTGGCGGGCGGCGAGCCGCTTCGATACCGGCAGGAAGACATCCGATGGAAAGGCACAACCATCGAGTGTCGAATTCTCGCCGAAGACCCCTGGAGCAATTTCATGCCGTCGATTGGCACCATCACGTCGATGGTGACGCCGTCCGGACCTGGCGTGCGAATCGACACAGGCGTTTCCACCGGTTCGGAGGTTACCCCATACTACGATTCGTTGATTGCGAAGCTGGTTGTCTGGGACGAGACTCGCGAGGAGGCTATCATCCGCGCACGCCAGGCGCTTAGAGAATTTCAGATCACGGGAATCAAGACGACGGTCCCATTCTTTCTGCAGATGCTTGAAGCGCCGGAATTCTGCTCCGGAAACGTCCATACCAAATTTCTCGAGGACGAATTTTTGCTTAAGAAAACGCGCAACCCGCAACTCGAGCGAGTGGCTGCGGTGGCCGCGACGCTCGTTGCTCATGCCCGCCGGGGACGCGCCGTGGCACTAAGTCACGCACGACATCAGCCTCCGCAATGGCGGCAGGCAGCACGCCGCGCAATTCTCTCAGGCAGGATCTGATTGATGCGATACATTGCTCATTGCGGCGAATCGGAGTTCGTGGTCGAGATTGATCGCGAAGGTGTTGTGAAAGTCAACGGCGATATCATCGACGCAGATTTGAAGCCGTCCATTGATTCGACGTTGTATTCGCTGATCCTCGGACACCGTTCTCACGAACTGCGTATCGAGCCGCAGGAAGGAAGCTATCACGTCCAGCTGGAAGGTGTTGGATACGACGTTGTTGTAGAAGATGAACGAACGCGGCGGCTGGCGGGAGTCAAGCGTGCGGGAGCAGCGGAGGGCGGCGAAGCGGTGATCAAATCGCCCATGCCCGGAGTCGTCATCGATGTCCAGGTGTCCGCCGGAGATTCGGTTGAGGCGGGCCAGACGCTTGTCGTGGTGGAATCGATGAAAATGCACAACGAGTTCCAGGCGCCGCGTGACGGGACCGTGAGCGCGGTGCGCGTGGAGACCGGATCGAAGGTCGCACAGAACACCATACTGGTCACTCTTAAGTGAACGCGGAATGAACGAGAGCGCGGTTAGAATCTATTTGTCACTGATCCCACAGGCGCTCATCGCCTCGATGCTGACTCCAGTGGAGTTTGGAAGCTACTACTCTATCGGTCAGAAGGCGCGAACGAGAGGCGAGGCAATATTTTTTGAGCTGGATCCGGGTTATCGCTCGGATGATTTTCCGTTCCACCTGATCGGGGAACGATGCGTCCCCCACCCCGACGGGTCACCAAAAAATTCGGTCTACCTTTCGATTTATCGCGTCTTGTCCCGCATCCCGCTTTCGGCGATCGGAAATCTGTATCTCACCACGGACGATGGCAAGACTCTCGAATTGCAACGGGGGACTTACGAACCGGAAACGGAGCGAAAGTTGCATCTATACCAGGAACTCTGCCCAATCACACCGATGGTCGCCAGCCGGCTCGAAGCCCGTGAGTTCTGCCGCTTCATCACCGATGAACGAACCGCGGTGCATGTGCCGCGCCTCGCCTTCTGTGAATTAATCCTGCGCGCGCTTGCAACAGATCCTTTGTACGGCGACGCCGGTGAACTACCCTATCGTAATCTGCGCCATTTACGGGATGTGTTGGGTACCCTGAAGGACGGCAAGGAAAAGAAAAGCAAGCTGTTTCGCAGGCATGTCGCCGAAGGCCTGTTCTACAGGACGGTGCGTGGTGGTTTTTTTGTAGGGGACCGGAACGATTTCGCCTATTACCCGATGCCGTCGCTTGAAAGTCTAGAAGCGGAGTACCACGAATGGTGGCGGTCTGCGCAGATATCGCACATGGCGTGAACTTGGAAAGGCTGCCATGTCTGAACCTCTCTTCTGGATCGCACCCATCGCCGCGCTTCTGGCCCTGATTTTTGCTTACCGTTTTTATTCCGGGATGAAGCGTGCAGACGCCGGAACCCCGGTAATGCGTGAAATCGGCACGCACGTTCGCGAGGGCGCCATGGCGTATCTGCGTCAGCAGTATCGCATCATGGTAATTGTCTTCGTGCTGCTGGCGACCGTGTTCGCGGTGCTTGCCTGGGGCTTTAAACTTCAAAGCGGCTGGTTGCCGATTACGTTCATTACCGGTGGATTCTTTTCGGCACTCGCGGGTTATTTCGGAATGGAGACCGCTACACTCGCTTCGACGCGAACTGCCGCAGCCGCTTCAAAGTCGTTGCCCGGGGCATTGCAGGTGGCATTCCGGAGCGGCGCAGTGATGGGTCTGATGGTAGTTGGATTGGGGCTCGGCAACGCTGCGTTCTGGTTCCTGCTTCTGGATTGGGTTACGCCTGAACAAACGGGTGCGGGCGAACGCCTTATCCTTGTGACGACGACCGCATTGACGTTTGGAATGGGAGCTTCCCTGCAAGCTTTGTTTGCGCGGGTTGGCGGCGGTATTTACACAAAAGCAGCCGACGTGGGCGCCGATCTGGTCGGCAAGGTCGAGGCTGGAATTCCGGAGGACGACCCAAGAAATCCCGCCGTCATCGCAGACAACGTGGGGGACAACGTGGGAGACGTGGCGGGAATGGGCGCGGACCTGTTCGAGTCGTATTGCGGTGCGGTACTTGCCGCCTGCGCGCTCGGAGCTGCCGCTTTTCGAGTAGACGGAGATCTTCAATTAAAGGCGGCCATTGCGCCATTGGTGATCGCGGCGATCGGGATTCTGCTTTCCATCTTCGGAGTTTTCCTCGTGAAGACAAAAGAGGACGCCACCCAACGCGATCTGTTGGGAGCCCTATCTAAGGGGATCAACGGAAGCTCATTACTCATTTGCGTGGCGACAGCGCCGGTCTTGCACCTGCTGGGAGTGCCGCACGCGTGGGGAGTGTGGGGGGCCGTCGTGACCGGAGTCATCACCGGAGTCGTCATCGGCCAGTCTACAGAATATTACACCTCCAGCTCGCACTCACCGACGCGCCATATCGCGTTGCAGGCAGAAGGAGGTCCGGCGACGACGGTGATTGCCGGAGTCGGAGTAGGAATGCTCTCAACGGCAATTCCGGTCCTGGCAGTCGCGGCGGGGACGGTGCTGGCATTTCTATTCGCGTCGAGTTTCAATCTGGACGATCTGAATACCGGGCTTTATGGCGTGGCGGTGGCGGCCGTGGGAATGCTCTCGACACTTGGAATTACGCTTGCAAGCGACGCCTATGGGCCGATCGCCGACAATGCCGGCGGTAACGCGGAGATGAGCGGCCTCGGACCCGAGGTTCGCAAGCGCACCGACGCCCTCGATTCGCTTGGAAACACGACGGCGGCAACCGGCAAAGGGTTCGCAATTGGCTCCGCAGCGCTCACGGCGCTCGCTTTGATCGCGTCTTACATCGAGGTAATCCGGATCGAGCTGATCAAATTACACATTATGATGCTCGATGTGCACGGGACGCAGATCGCCACAACCTCCGCATCGTTGACTGACTTTATGAATTATTTCAACGTAACGCTCCTCAACCCGCTCGTGCTGGTTTCTGTATTCATCGGCGGAATGGTAGCGTTTCTGTTCTGCGGGCTTACCGTCCAGGCCGTGGGTCGGACGGCGGGCTTGATGGTCGAGGAGGTCCGCAGACAGTTCCACGAGAATAAGGGGATACTCAAAGGGACGGTGAAACCCGATTACGGACGATGTGTCCAGATCTCCACAATCGGAGCACAGAGAGAAATGATCCTTCCATCATGTATTGCCGCAGCAACCCCTGTGGTGGTCGGTCTGGTAATGGGGGTTGCCGGAGTGATCGGGTTGCTGGTGGGCGGCCTTACCACAGGCTTCGTCCTGGCCGTGTTTCTGTCTAACTCGGGCGGCGCGTGGGACAACGCCAAGAAATACATCGAGGAAGGCCATCACGGCGGCAAGGGTTCCGCGGCTCATCGTGCATCGGTCATTGGCGACACGGTGGGAGATCCCTTTAAGGACACGTCCGGTCCAAGCCTGAATATTCTGATCAAGTTGATGAGCATCGTCTCCATCGTCATGGCAGGCGTGACGCTCACCTATAGCCTTTTTTGAAGAGAGCCGCAGCGGTCAACTAAGTTGCTAACTAACGATCAGGGAAACGCCGGACAACATCCACAGTCCTGAAAACGGGTCGCCACCCGGCGCGGAGCATCGCAATATTTTCATGCGGTGGCTCCCGTACGTCGGGCCGGCGTTCATCGCGGCGGTTGCCTATATCGATCCCGGCAACTTCGCGACAAACATCGAAGGCGGTGCCCGGTTTGGATACACACTGCTGTGGGTAATTGCCGTTTCCAACCTGATGGCCATGCTGCTTCAGACGCTGGCAGCGAAGCTTGGCGTGGCCACGGGTCTGAATCTGGCGGAAATCTGCCGTGAACATTTCCCGAGGTCTGCGACGCTGTGCATGTGGGTAATCATGGAGATCGTGGCCATCGCTACCGATCTCGCGGAATTTCTCGGCGCGGCGCTTGGATTGCATCTGATTTTCAATCTTCCGATGCCGGCAGCAGGTGTGATCGCGGCGGTGATCACACTCGCTTTGCTTGCCGTTCAAAGCCGAGGGTTCAGACCCATGGAGATCCTGATCACGGTCTTTGTAATCTTCATCGCGGTCTGCTATGTGACGGAATTGATGCTCGCCCTCCCCGATCCCGCTGATGTTGCAGCGGGTCTGCTACCTACGCTGCCGGCCAACGATCGCTTCGGCGCCATCTGGCTTTCCGTCGGGATGCTTGGCGCCACGGTCATGCCGCATGCCCTTTTTCTGCATTCGTCACTTACACAGAATCGGATTCCGGCTGCGACCCAGGAAGCAAAGCAACGGCTGCACCGGCTGCAGCTGATTGACGTCGGACTTGCGATGCCATTGGCGGGCCTTGTGAACGCTGCGATGCTGCTGACCGCCGCAGCTGCGTTTTATTACAGCGGAAAGCACGAAATCGCCGGAATCGAAACTGCGTATTACGCGCTCGAGCGCACCCTCGGGCCCCTCGCAAAAACCGCGTTCGGTTGCGCATTGCTTGCCTCGGGACTTTCGTCGTCGGTAGTCGGCACGATGGCAGGACAGATCATGATGCAGGGTTTCCTGCGTCGTCATATCCCGATTGTGGTCCGCCGGGTCGTGACCCTGGCTCCGGCACTCGTTGTGATCCTTCTGGGGACTGACCCGACAAAGACGCTCGTTGCAAGTCAGGTAGTCCTGAGCCTGGGGCTTCCCTTCGCCGTCATTCCGCTCATTGTGTTTACGGCACGTCGAGATGTGATGGGTACCCTCGCGAATCATCCTGTGGTAACGGGGCTGGCTTCTGTGTGCGGGGCGATTATTCTAATTCTCAACGGATTATTGGTAGTGACCCTTTTCACCGCTGGATGACTCGATGTTCACGCGAATTCTGATCCCGCTGGATGGCAGCATCCAGGCCGAAAATGCCTTGTGGTGCGGCGGAATCTGGGCGGCCCGCGCCGGTGCACGCGTGGAGCTCTTTCACGTCCTCGAGCGGCACGCCCCGGCACATATCCACGGAGAACCGCATCTCCAGAACCTGGAGGAAGCAAGTGACTATCTTCAGTCCGCAGCGAACCGCTGCCTCCCCGATGAAGTTTTCTTCGAAACGTGCGCGGCGACTGATGCCGGGAACGATGTGCCTACGGCCATCGCCAAACGCCTGCGGGAAACCAGCAGCGATCTGTTGGTGATCTCACCGCATGGATTGGGGAACTGGCGCCGGATTCTACGTGGAAGCATTCCCGAGCGCGTAGCCAGCGCCTCGCTTCTTCCCGTTCTGATCGCGTTCGGCCGATTTGGAGAATCCCGCCTTGGCCAGGGCGAACTCGTAGTGATTCCCGATGACGCCGACCCGCGGCACGAACCCGGATGGTCGCGGTGTGTGGAGTTGCTGAGACTCTTCGGCGCAAAGGCCTGCCTGGTAGGTGTGGCAGAAACCCAAGGGAGTTTTTCGGGGCCGCAACAGGCAGTGGTGACAATGCAACCCGCTACCGTGCATGAACTTCTCGAGATTCGCGAAATGCAGCTCCGCGCCCATCTGGAAGAGCATCTGGCCAAACTGAGCGCGGAGGGAATCGAGAGCGACATCGCGCTGATTCGTGGCAATCCGCCAATAGCGGTATGCGCACTGACGCGGGAACGCCGCGCCGGTCTGGTCATCCTGCGAACGCACTCCCGGGCCGGACTCAATGCGCGGCTCGCGGGCGGCTTCGCCGCGGAGTTCCTCCGCGATCCGCCGTGTTCCGTCCTGGTGCTTCCCATTGCACCACGAAGTGGAGCGACGATCGAATAGGTTGGTCTTCGCTACGTTTCGATCACGCCAGCGCTGCGCCCGAACGTCGAAGCGGCAGATGAAGTTGGCAGCTTCGATGAATGCCCAGGCCAGGTGGGAACCGATTATCGACATCCCACCACTGCCCGATCCCCCCTACGACGAATGGAAAGCACCCGCGCGGGCGCTCAATGCGGCACGGATCCTGACTCTTGATGCCGAATAACCGGCACTGGCGTTTCTTCGGGGCTGAAGTCTTGACAAAACCGGCTTGAAACGCCCGTATTCGCTAAAGGGTCACAATATGAACTACGATGTCCCCATTCCTCCCCCTGAATCCCCCTCCAACTCCAGCGCCACTCGTTCCGGCGACGCGGATCCTGAAAAAACAGTTCGAAGCAGTTCAAATTTCTCGCCAACAAGGGCATGACTCATGACGGAAGACACTCTTGCAGCTATCGATCTCGGCTCCAACAGCTTTCATATGATCATTGCGCGCATTACCGACGGTCAGTTGCAGGTCGTTGATAAATTACGCGAGATGGTACAACTGGCCGACGGTCTGGACGAAAATAATCGTTTATCGCGCGAATCTCAGGAACGCGCCCTGGCTTGTCTGGCCCGATTCGGTCAACGCCTGCGCGATATTCCGCCGTCGCAAGTTCGCATCGTCGGCACCAATACCTTGCGTAAGGCGCGCAACAGTGCCCCTTTCCTCAAGAAAGCCGAGGAAGTGCTATGGCATTCCATCGATATCGTCAGCGGCATCGAGGAGGCGCGTCTGATTTATCTGGGCGTAGCGCATACCAGCGCCAATCTGGACGGCAAGCGTATGGTCATCGACATCGGCGGCGGCAGCACCGAGCTGATCACCGGCGAACAATTCAACACGTTGAATCTGGAAAGCCTTTTTATGGGTTGCGTCAGCATGACCCGGCGCTTCTTCGACGACGGTCGCATCGACGAAAAGCGTTTGCGCAAAGCCGAACTAGCCACCCGCGTAGAGGTCGAGCCGGTCGAGCAACGTTATCGGGAACTGGGCTGGGATCATGTCATTGGTGCCTCCGGCAGCATCAAAGCCATCCGCGATGTGGTGGTACGGGAAGGTTGGACCGCCGAAGGTATCACCCTGGACGCCATGCGCCGCTTGCGCGATACCTTGCAGGACATGGGCAATAGGGACAAACTGGCGGAGCGCTGGAATCTCGAACCGGCACGGGCACGGGTTTTCGTCGGCGGTTTCGTGGTATTACACGGAGTCTGTGAGGCCCTGGGTATAGAACAAATGCAGGTTTCCGACGGCGCCTTGCGGGAAGGTGCCATTTACGACCTGCTTGGCCGTATTCGCCACGAGGATGTCCGCGACCGCGCGATCCTGGCGCTCGGCAATCGTGCCGGGCTTGACACTACCCATGCCGAGCGCGTGGTGGTCACCGCCCTTGCTCTGCTGGATCAGGTCCGCCAAGCCTGGAAGCTGGAGGACGAACAGCAAAGCCATCTGCTGGAATGGGCGGCACGCATGCACGAGATCGGTCTGGCATTGGCGCATAACCAATACCACAAACACGGCGGCTATATCGTCCAGTATTCCGATCTAGCCGGTTTTTCCCGCAATGAGCAGCAGTTCATGGCAACACTCGTGCGCGGCCACCGGCGCAAATTCCCACAGGCAGCATTCAAGGCCTTGCCGAAACCAGTCGCCAAAACGGCACGCCGACTGTGTGTTCTACTGCGACTGGCGGTGCTGTTCCACCGCAGCCGCAGCCCTCAACCGTTGCCAAAACTGGAATTAGTCATCGAAGACAAAAAGAAACTGAAACTGCACCTTCCGCTCGGCTGGCTGGACGACCATCCGTTGACCCGGGCTGATCTCGCTGAAGAAGCGCAGTTCCTGGCGGCAGCGGGATTCACGCTCGATTACGGGGCATAGCGGTTGTTTCGCGACCGGATGCTTGCAGAATTACCTCAGTACAGCCATTGAACAAAGTAGCCGCAACGCCGCTCGTTCCGCCAACGCGGACCCTGAAAAAGCAATTTCGTAGCAGTTGCCATCTTATCACAATTTTTCATAACCTTAGGAGGACTAAATGATTATCCATCAGAGAGAAATTGGTTACGGGGAGAATTACCCGATGTTTTTCGAGGCACTTGTCAAGGCCAAGGAATACCTGGAAAAAAAATATCCCGAAATCTCGGTAGAGCTTATGTACAACCTGGCAGGACAGAGAGGCCGGGCAACGATCCAAACGCGCTATGCTTCGCTGGCCGACTACGAGCGAATCGATGCCGAAGCGGATAACGATGAGGAGTATTCGAAGTTGCTTGAGCCGATCATGAGCGCTATCGGAGCCCCGCCCGTAGACCAGTTCTATCGTGTAATTGGAAGCCTCTAGGAGACATTTGCCGCTGGCGCGTAACTGCCACGAGCCAGCGAACCGCCTCGTTTCGTCAGGTTCGATGTTACCGCGGAAAATCCCATGTACTGCGGTTGGCCGCCGGGAAATCAAGCAGCAAAAAGAGAACACAAAATTCAGCCACCTAACCAGCCAGTCTACTCCTTCGCACGATCAAGCCAGGAGGTCGAACCGTTGAAATTTTGATCACAGTTCCTTGTTATCTCGATACTTATCGATCGCGGCAAATCGACAAAGGTCCGTCAACGGTCAGATAGCCTGACCGTTGACGGCTCCTCCTCTGCGCAACTCAGCCGATTACTTCGCAGCGGGGACCAATCGCCCCATTAGATCGCTCCAATACCCGATGACCCGGGCGTTGGCATCAAAGGCGATCTTCAGATTCTCCCGCGCGGCAGCGAAATAGCTTTCAGTCAAGTCCTTGAGGCGGTGCTGTGCTTCCGGCAGCGTAGGCGCGTCGTATACTGAAGCTGTCTTTTCGCACAATGAAAGCACCTGGTTGCTGCTCTTGCTCAGTGTTTCAACGAATTCCTCCATCTGTTTACGCGCCGCTGGAACCAGTTCGGCGGTGAGCTCTTCCAGCTTGGCCTTGAGCTCTTCCGGCGACCCAAGTTTCTGCAGCACGTCCTTCCAGTTGTTGATTGTGTCCTCCTGAAGCTTAATGCCCGATTTGAGTGCCTTCTCATAGCTGTCCGTGGACTCGCGAAGGATCTCTTCAATGTTTACTGAAGGTGAATAATTCATATCTTTTCCTTGTTGTTGTTGGTTTTGTTGTCATTGGAGCCCAAAAAAGAATCTCCGAGGCTCGCAAGCAATGTGCGCCATTGGAGTGAAACGTCAACCCATTTTTTGCGTTTGCACAAAAATACCTAAGAGGTGATTAAGCCCGTTTTGTGCACTGCGTTAATCTGGGGCGTTTCCGGCCCGTCGCATTCATAGTGCTCAAAGTGCATTTATTTGGTCCTGCAACTGTTCTTCCTCGGTGGAACTTTTGAGCGCGATCGTTGAAGCTTCGCCGCAAATCTTCGAGATCTGATCACAGAATCCGGCGCTGATGAAGCTCTGGTGCTTGAGGGCGCGATCAGCTCTCAAGCTCGCGTGTTTGGAAGGGATGCGGACCTGCAACTCTGGCAACCCTTGCCGGGATGGAGGAGGCCGCCGAGGTCGCTTCGCGGCGGTCGATGCTTTACAGGGCTTTCTTTAATACAATAGGGTCGCCTGATGACGCAGCTCGGCCTCACCGTTCCCGCCCTGCTCTTTCCCGCTATCAGCCTGCTCTACTTGTCCTATAATGGCCGCTTTTTGACTTTGGCGACGCTCGTCCGCAGCTTGCACAAGGAGTGGCAACAACAGGGGGACGAGAGTATTTATGACCAGATCCAAAATTTGCGCATCCGTTTGGATTTGATCCGTTGGATGCAGATCTGTGGCGCGCTGTCGTTCATCATGGCGGCGTGCAGCATGACGCTGCTTTTCTTCGGCTGGCCGTTCGGCGGGCATGTCGCCTTTGGGGGCGCCCTGCTGTCGCTGATCGCTTCGGTGGCGCTGCTGCTGCGTGAGAACGCCATTTCGGTGAGGGCGTTGGAGCTGCAGCTTCGTTCGATCAAGATGCCCCATGGCCCTGCGCTGCCTCAGCAGGGCTGCGGGAAGAGGTAGGCCCAGACCCGGCTCCCCCCGCCTATTTTCCGCCGTAGAGCCTTGTCCTCTTGCCGCGCGCTGCAAATTTGCTCGCCTTGACTTCAATAGCCACCAACACGCGGTCTCTAAGACCGTGCGGAAGCAAGACATACGCGTCGGGTTTAAATTGTCGAACAGCGTTCCTGCCGCTATTTCTGCTGTAGGTTGCAAATTTCACCGGCGTTCCGGAGGTTTCCGAGGAATGGCGAAACAGAATTTACACTGGGAATTTTCGAATTATCGGGACCAGATCGAGTTGTTGAACCGATCTTTAACGAAGGAAGGCATATACACGTAATGAAGCTCCGAAATCTGAGATTTTTTATCGGCGCAGGGTTGTCCGCGCTAACCTCGATTTTCACCCATTCGGCTCACGGAAAAGTAGTCGAGTCCGCAAAATTGGATAAAAATGTAAAGAAGCGGGATACTTCTCTGACATCAAGCGGCTCGTCGGTGAACAACCGCTCAGCCGGTGCTGTCCAGGGACAGCCGGGCAACGAGGAAAAACATTCAGGAAAGGACGATATCGAGACGCAAACTTCGTCTGCCGCCGATACTGACGCGAAGGCCCAATCCGACGATGACGAGATTGTTTCGACTTCTACTGGAAAGGCTTCCTGGTATGGAGGTCGCTGGATCGGCCGCAAAACTGCAAACGGCGAAATCTATCGTGCCGGGGACATGACAGCCGCCCACAAGACTCTCCCGTTTGGCACCCGAGTTCGTGTAACCGACCAGAAGACCGGCGAAAGTACCGTGGTTCGTATCAACAACCGTGGTCCCTTCGTCAAGGGTCGCATAATCGATCTCAGTGAAGCGGCTGCGTCGGACCTCGGCATGATGGGTCGTGGTGTTGCGCGAGTGAAACTGGAAGTTCTCGCTGAAGAAGAACCGGCGAACGACGAGAGCTGAAGAAAGTAGTCCGGATTCTCGAGAGTTTGTTCGGGTGCCAGTGTAGCGCGTCGCGAATATGGCTGGGGATTGTGTGGCATTCGAGAGCAACTTTTTTTCGTCCTCGAAGGACTCCTGCTCCATCACGTAGTGCCAGTGGCACGTAGAGTATCCGATTTTCAGAAACCGGGATTGTCGTCGCGCTTTGCCTTGTCGGACGCCTCGGCTTCCCGCGGATACCTGTTCACGGGATTGCAGGCGTGCTTGAGGAGGGAGAGGCTCTTCTCCCCGGCGACTGATCGCTCTCACGAAGGAACTGGAATGCCCCCACTTCCGCTCGGCCCTCACCGACATCTTCATCGGATTCGGGTCCGCCGCGTGCTATCACTCTTCCAACTGGAAGTTCCCAAACCTCTCGAGCACCTTGAACATCGCCTGGGTCCCGAGATCGCCCTCTCCGTGCGCCTGATTCGATTGGAATTACTGCGTCGCGAGCGCGGTTCCGTTGAGCGGCAGGTGGAGTTCCCGGGCAGAGTTCAGCACGATGCTGAGGTCTTCGAGGATGAGCTTCACCATGAACCCCGGATTGAAGTTGTTTTCGTTGATCTTGCTTGCCCAGGTTTTCCAGCGCCCACGAGTTTGCCACCCCGCCTGTGACCACTTCGTGGACTTTCTGGAGATCGAGCCCATTGCGCTGCGCAAGAGCCTTTCGAGCAAATCTTGTCAATCCTGCAGCCGCGCAGAATCACCAGTGTCGATTCTGCGGCGCATTTTGCCAGTTCGCAAGGCGCAACGAACCCGTCTCAAGGTTCGGTGTGGCCGAACTGTCTCGGCCGAGCGAGCAACGCAGGCCAGCGCCAAAATCGACGCAAGCCCAAGGGGCGAGAGCAAATTGACAATGTACCGCCAACGGTCAGATCACCCAACCGTTGACGGCCTCCTCTGCGCAATCCAGCCGATTACTTCGCGGCGGGGACCAATCGCCCCATTAGATCGCTCCAATACCCGATGACCCGGGCGTTGGCATCAAAGGCGATCTTCAGATTCTCCCGCGCGACGGCGAAATAGCTTTCGGTCAAGTCCTTGAGCCGGAGCTGCGCTTCCGGCAGCGTGGGCGCCTTGTATACCGAAACTGTCTTTTCGCTCAACGAAAGCACCTGGTTGCTGGTCCTGCTCAGTGTTTCAACGACTTCCTCCATCTGCTTACGCGCCGCTGGAACCAGTTCGGCGGTGATTTGTTCCAGCTTGGCCTGGAGCTCTTCCGGCGAACCAAGTTTCTTCAGCACGTCCTTCCAGTTGTTGATTGTCTCCTCCTGAAGCTCAATACCCGATTTGAGAGCCTTCTCGTAGTTGTCCTTGGACTCGCGAAGGATCTCATCAATGTTTAGTGAATTCATTTCTTTTCCTTGTTTTTGGTGATTTGTTTGTTGGAGCCCGAAAACAATCTCCGAGGCTCGCAAGCAATGTCAGCCCTTAAAGTGAAACGTCAACCCGTTTTTTTGCGTTCGCACAAAACTCCTAAGAGAGAATTGAGCCAGATTTGCGCACTGCGTTAACTTTCCTCGTTTCCGTCCCGCCGCATTAATGGTGCTCGCGGTGCATCATTTCCTCCTCGAATTGTTCTTCCTCGGTGGAACTTCTGCGCGCGATCGTTGAGGCTACGCCGCAAATTTCCGTGTAAGGCAAAGTGACTGTTCCTCTATTTTCGGTTCTCCCCGAAAGCACTCTCACCCCGTTTGAATCGCTCCCATGAGAAAACATTCCAGGCGACAGCAGGCGCGACGGTTCCTGCCTGAAGAGCGCTCGCCTCTTCGTGCTTACTAGAAAACGTAGAAAACGCAGGCGTGGCCTGCTACTGATCTCTGCCGAACAATGAAAACTTACGACATCCCAGTGCCGGGAGGCGAGAAAGTTTGGGAGCAGGTATCCGGTCTTCTAAGGCGGAAGCGGGGAGACGAGGAGCTGCATTGGATCGCGTTTGCTCTGCTTGCGGACCCGGGCGCATCGTGATTTGCCTCTCGGCGCAGAAGCGGTTTGTGCCCCCCTACGATCCCAACGCCGCAAGGGCCTCCAAGCCAAGTCAGATTGTGGATGCGCCTTCGGCGGTTCAGTTTAGGCCAACAGGAGTGAAGAATCAGCGACAGGAGACAGGAGACGGGAGTCAATGGTCAAAAGCAGGTTTCTATTGATCGGATATTTCTTAGCATTTCCGTTTTGAGGCACTTAACACAACGGCCTCAACGCCGAACGCCGGGACCGCTGAAGCGCGGAGCAAAAGCTCCAGGTAAGGCGGCACACAGCCGCGTCATGAGCGTCATGAGATGGCAAAAATTGTGCGCTTGACAGCAACGGGCGTCTAACGTTCGAATCAGAATCCCCCGTTTCTATCGCCCTTTGGCATATGCAACCGGGTGCCGATTGGAATCATAACATTAACGCATTCCCTCCTTACTCGAACTCAATCATGGATGAAAAAATTGTCATAGTCGCAGCCCGCCGCACAGCAGTCGGCGGATTCACTGGATCACTTTCGACGGTCCCCGCCACCACGCTTGGCGCGACGGTCGTCAAGGCTCTGCTGGAGCAGACCGGCGTCAAGCCGGATCAAATTGATGATGTGATATTGGGCCAGGTCCTCACCGCTGCCTCCGGCCAAAACCCAGCCCGGCAGACATCCATCGAAGCCGGATTGCCTCACACTGTCCCCGCCATGACCATCAATCAGGTGTGCGGAAGCGGCTTGAGAGCCGTGGCGCTTGCCGCCCAGGCGATCAAGTGCGGCGACGCGAAGATCGTCATTGCCGGCGGTCAGGAAAACATGAGCCTGTCCCCGCACGCCCTGCCCAAATCCCGCAGAGGCACCGCCATGGGCAACTGGGAGCTAGTGGACACGATGGTCGTGGACGGTCTCTGGGACGCGTTCAACAAGGTCCACATGGGTATCACCGCCGAGAATATCGCGGAAGACTTCACGATCTCCCGCGAAGAGCAGGACGCCTTCGCCGCGGCGTCTCAACAGAAAGCGGAAGCGGCTCAGAAAGCGTGCCGATTCAAGGATCAGATCGTGCCCGTAATGGTTCCGCAGAAGAAAGGCGATCCCGTTGCGTTCGAGTCCGACGAGCATCTCAAGCCGGGCACGACCCCCGAGGGCCTTGCGAAGCTGCGGCCAGCCTTCAAAAAGGAAGGCACCGTTACCGCAGGCAACGCGTCGGGTCTGAATGACGGCGCTGCCATGGTCATGCTGATGGCCGAGAGCACCGCGAAAGAATTGGGTCTCACCCCGATGGCGAGCATCACGGCCTATGCAACGTCCGGCGTCGATCCGCGGATTATGGGCACCGGTCCAATTCCGGCGACGCAGCGTTGCCTCGAGCGCGCGGGCTGGACGCACGCCGATCTTGACCTCGTTGAAGCCAACGAAGCTTTCGCCGCGCAGGCCATCTCCGTGAATCGCAAGATCGGCTGGGACACGGACAAGGTTAACGTCAATGGCGGAGCCATCGCGCTTGGTCATCCGATTGGCGCTTCGGGATGTCGGATCCTGGTTGACCTGCTCTATGAGATGGCTCGACGCGGCGCGAAGAAAGGCCTCGCCACGTTGTGCATCGGCGGCGGGCAGGGCGTCGCGTTAGCGGTCGAGTCCTGAAAAGCAATCCTCCTTAAGCCGCAGCCGCGTGCCCCAACCACGCGGCTGTGGGTCTTTGGGGAACTGGAGTGGCGCGGTCGCTGCGTCGGACGTTTCGCTCGACACCATCGCAAGGTCGCAGAGGGCACCCGGAGATACGCCCCGAGTGCGCCGACCGGGTCAGTCGCGCTCCTCGAGCCGTTTGCGCTGTATGTGCTTAGCGCCCCAGGAGCGGAGCAGCACGGGCCAGTGTCGCGATGAAGGACTGGGCGCAGGTGGCAGCCAGCGAGGCCAGGATCTGCCAGGTGCCGGCTCCCGTGGGTGTTTTGTTGCCGCAGGAGATTTTGCGAGCGATCACCGCGGGCCGTAATTGGCGTTCGGCCAGATTGTTGGTGGCGTCGACTTCGTCGTGATCGAGAAAGGTGAAGAGGTGGTCGCGTTGTTTGTAGAGTCGCACTCGCACCGATTCTTCCTGCGGCTGGCCGCGGGGTGCCGCCAGCAGCTTATCGGCGTTGTGCGTCAGGGTGGCCCGTAGCGAGCGAAAAGATTCGGGCGCCATCTCGGGCTTCTGCTCTTTTAGCGCGGCGGCCGCGCGCAGGAGCGTCGCGAGATCCTCCAGGTAACCTTTGCCATTTTGGGGATGGATTTTTTTGGCCTCGGCAATGGCCTTGTGATGGTGGGCGTAACATTTTTGCTGCACCGCGGTGGCGTCGTCATAGATGGACAGGCAGTCGCTCACCAGCACGCCGGGATAATCTGCGCCCAGGACTTCATGCAAGACATCGCGTCCCCGGCTCTGGCCGACGAGATAAAGGGTTGTTTCTTTATTGGTGAAAACCCACAGCCACCATCCCGTGCCGCCCACCCACCAGCTGGTTGCCGGCGCCTTCCGGCGCCGCCCTTCGGGCAAAGGCTCCGCCCTTTGGCGATCTCGATGCCGCTCGGTTCATCGCTGTGAACGACTTGTGCGTGGCGTAGTTGCACGGCGAGTTCTTCGTGTCGGGGCTGCAGTTTGCCGGCTATCCGTGTCAGTGCCTGAGAGAGTCCTCCGGCGCTCAAATGCAGACCGAAGCAATCGGCGAGCACCGCGCAGGTCTTGCGCATCGAGAGGCCTTTGGCCTTGTTGATATCCGCAGCAATAGCCAGTGCGTGCGGACCCAGCTGCACACCGGCCGCGCCGGTGGCCAGCGACATCTGCAGGGGATGGTTGGATCGGACCTCCTCGCCACACCCCATGCAGGTGGCCGCATAAGTGCACAGGCGCGTGATCTTCGGCACGATGGGCGGGATCTCTTCAATCATCTGCTCGATCTGACTCTGATCCTTAAATTGCGTGCCGCCACAGCATGGGCAGATGCACAGTTCCACAGTGATTTTCTCGTCAATGCGATCCGGCTTTGGGCGGAAGGTTCCCGGATGTCCCTTTTTGCGTCCGGGCCGTTTTGGATCGAGCGCCCGTTTCTCTTCCCGGATGCGGAAAGGCGCTGCCTGGCGATGCGCGGCACGCGAGGCTGCTTCGAGGGCAGTTTCCAGCTCTCTGATGCGTTTGTTTTTCGCTACGAGCTGCTCGCGCAAAAAGGCAATTTCGCCATGGAGATGTTGGCTATGCTCCAGGAGTTCTTCGATTCGCTGGACCTGTTGCAAGGCGCTTTGCAGGAGTTGCGGAGGATCCTCGCGAGCCCATTGTCGGAGGATTCTTGCAGCAACGGGCTCCTTCATACGCAGAGCTGCTGGCGGAGCAGAAATCGGCCACCAGCGGGTAGAGGTAGATATCCTTCAGTGGCACGGTAATGGTGTGATCGCGATCCGAACGGGTGCGACCACAGCTCTGGCCGGCGAGAATCCAATTGGCCGCCCGGTAGCAGACCCCGGCAAAGCGCTCGCGCTCCACGAAACTCTCCGCCAGGCACGGAGCCATCGCATACTTGCGCTGCCAATCTGCCCGCAGGCGGCGCAGGATCAGCCCAAGAATGTGGCTGGCCAGATGCGGCACGCGCACGTGGGGCAAAATCAGAAAGCGGGTGTTGTTGACAACCAATCCCGTACGACTCGCTCGCTGAGCGGGACTCCAGCCAATGAAAGCGTCACGCGCTTTGAGTTTTCACGCTGCAGCGGCAAAGAGTACGCAGGCCAGATCGCGTCCGTGTCGGTCTCGAATGAGGTATCGCAGGTTGGCCCCGGAACTGCCGCCCCAGCCCAGATAGTGATGGCGGGCCAGATGGCGCACAAAATTTTGCGAGTCGCCGGAGCCCGGTTCGGCCAGAATCACTTCCAGTGGACGCAATATTGCGAGCGCCGCGGTGATGGGCTCGGGCACCAGGCCTTCGACTTCGAAGAGGTCCGGTTGCGCCAATGCACGCAGCCTCTGACGACCGCCACGACGCTGGCGTGGCGGACACGTAATGAGTCCCTGCTCCGCCAGCTTGGCAAAAAGGAGCCGCGCCGACATATCCTTGAGCTGCCCAGCTGGTGATCGCCATTGGACGCGCTCGCAAAAGCCGATCGAGAGCTGGCGCCGACTCCACTGCGGATGCCCGGCAATCAGCCCGCGGATGAGGGCAAGTTCTTCGGCGTCGATCCGACGTCCCTGGATAATACGCGGCGTGACCACGCCGGATCTCGTACCTCCTCCCCAATTCGGAAGTCAGCAACGAAACTGGTGATTACACTTCCGGCCGGAATAATCAGACGCGGGAAGTACACCTTCGATACGAGAGCTGAGTTGGCAACCAGACTACTGCCGCTTGCCGCGAAAGCATTCGCAACAAACTGCCAGGGCAGCATTCCACAGAAACCAGAATCGGGTAAGGCACGCCACCGGAAGGCATCTTTGCCAGGTTGCCAAACACAACCGTCAAGATAATCATCGTCAGCAAAGGTCGGATCAATGCCCAGCCGACACCGAACACCATCTGTTTGTAGCGAACCAGAACGTCGCGCCACGCCAGGAAGTAGAACAGCTCTCTGTATCGCCAGAGGTCTTTCCAGTAATTCTGTTCAGAGCGCCCGGGTTCCAAGACAAGTTCGGCACGGATCGATGCCGATGGCGCGGGCTTGGCGGTCTTGAACATGGCAGCAGATGAAGTATCGAAATAAGCTTGCTACGCAAGATCAATTGCGAGATTCCGTCCGAACTGGAATTTCGCGTGATCCGCAATCAATGACGCCATGAAATAGCAACTGAAAGTGACTTCATGGCTGAGGCGCCGCCGGCGTTCCATCTCCATTTCACGCCCTCCTTTTCGAGTGGCTTTTCGACGAGCAAGGTCATTCGGCCCCTGGGACGTTGAACCTGTGCACGGCTTGACGAACATTGAAATCCGTGGTCGATTCCGGAAGACTGAGTTCCTGTTCCCCGCTCCCAAATATAATCTATTCCGGCGCACGCCGAGGGGGTGACGTGATTTTTCGAAAAGGCCGATCGCTTTGTTTCTGACGCATCTTAAGCTTTCCTGAAGTCTGAGTTTTCTCACAATCATGTCTCACACTGTGATTCGGGCAGAAAGGGTCGGGAAAAAGTATCTACTGGTTCACAGTGGAAGGAATGTGCGCTTCCGCCATCTCAGCTTACGCGAGACGGTAACCGAGCGAATACGCTATTTGTTCCGCCGCCGAGTTGCAGGGAATAGTTCCAAAGCGGAATTCTGGGCGCTTCGCGACATCAGCTTTGAAGTCGGACAAGGCGAAGTCTTAGGCATCATCGGACGCAATGGAGGGGCCAAAAGTACGCTGCTGAAAATCCTCAGCCGAATCACTGAAGAGACCGAAGGAAGAGTGCGCCTAGAGGTCGGAACCGGGTTTCATCCGGAACTAACCGCGCGAGAAAATATCTATTTGAATGGAGCAATACTCGGGATGACTCGCGCTGAAATCAAACGCAAGTTTGACGAGATTGTAGACTTCGCTGACGTCCACAAGTTTCTTGAAATGCCGGTGAAACGTTTCTCGAGCGGAATGTATGTCCGGCTGGCCTTCGCCGTCGCAGCCAACCTGGAGCCGGAGATCCTGCTGGTCGATGAAGTCCTCGCCGTCGGCGACGCGGAGTTTCAGAAGAAATGCATGGGCAAAATGAACGAGGTGTCTCGAAGTGTGGGACGAACCATTCTCTTCGTGAGCCATCAAATGAACGCGGTGGAACGCCTTTGCTCGCGTGCTTTACTGATCGACCGGGGAAGACTCCGTATGGACAGTAAGGATGTCCGTTCGGTGATACACACTTACCTTTCCAGTGCTGAAGATGCTGCACCTTCGAACCCGGGAGAGTGGCAGAACGCGGGCGACGAGTTCGATAATTCGTGGTTCCAGCCGCAACGGTTCTTTTTGGCCGATGCGAAAGGCGCTCCCCTGAGGATGCCGGCGCGATCCGATGCGGAAATCTGGGTTCATCTCATCGCCGATTTCAAGGCGCTCGATCCGGGACTCGTTATCGGCTATCACTTCTGCGCGGAAGGCGGGGAAGGCGGGGAAGGCGGGGAACTTCTCTACCGCTCGTGCCAAACTGATGGGAAACCGGAAGAGTGGCCGCGCATTCGTTTGGGCAGGACGGTCTTGCGCGCAAAAATCCCGTCGCGTCTGCTGAATGAAGGGGTTTATCGACTGACTCTGATCGCTGCTCTCCACAATCGCGAGTGGATTTTCGATCCAAATCGGGCCAGTCCCACCGTTTTTCTGGGATTGCAGGGAAGCCTGAGTGAGTCTCCCATTCAAAGCAAAAAGCGGTCAGGATTTCTCGCACCTGTTCTGCGGTGGGAATCATGCGAAAATGACGAGCATGCACAAGGAGAAATCTGAACAGACTGCGATCGCTCCTTTGAGGGTCGCGCTGTTGGCGATGGGAGGATCGCGTTGGATCGCGGGTGTGAACTATCTTCACAGCCTTCTCTATGGGAACAGCCTCTTGCCGGCAGAAGAGCAGGGATCGCTGCACTTATACCTCGATTTCGTGCGTCACCATGTTCCGGACTTTGAGCCGATGCGTACGTATTCGGCGGGCTTCCAGGTAACCGATTTTTTTCCCGCACCGTCAAATCGCCACTATCTCACAATGCGCAGGTTGGCGCGTGTTGTTATTCGCCACCGACGCTGGCCGCGCCTGCCCAAGCAGGATTTGTCGCGATTGCTGCGCAAGCATCGCGCCGATGTAATCTTTGCCGGCAACAACATCGGACCGCGCGTCGGGATTCCCCGGATCTGCTGGATACCAGACTTTCAGCACTTTCATCTGCCGGAGTTCTTTTCTGCTCAGGAACGGCAAAATCGAGATCGGCATTTCGCGCGGACCATGGCGGAAGCAGATTGCGTCATCGTGAGCAATCAGTGCACCTATGCCGACGCAGTGCGACTCTTCCCGGAATATCGGCATAAGCTGGCCGTGTTGCCCTTTACTATGTATCTGGGTGCGGATTGGCAAAAAATCGATACTGGACCTGTGTTACAAAAATACGAGCTTCCGAAAAAGTTTCTGCTTTTTCCCAGCCAATTCTGGAAACACAAGAACCACATCACCCTATTTCGAGCAATCGAACGAGTGCGCGAACGCGGAATGAATGACGTTGTTTTGGTGTGTACAGGTTATAAGCATGACTCTCGCTTTCCGGATCACGACGTCAGACTTAAAGAGTTTCTCGACCGACACGAGCTCGCGGGCACGATCAGGGTACTGGGATTCCTTCCGCGCAAAGATCAGGTGCAACTCATGCGAGCGGCGGCAGCGATCGTGCAACCCTCGCTTTTCGAAGGATGGAGTGCCCTCCTGGAGGAAGCTCGATCGCTTGGAAAAACAGTCTTCGCTTCGGCTATCCCAATGCATCAGGAGCAGTTTGCAGAGGGCGTGCATCTCTTCTCGCCCACTTCCGCCGATGAGCTCTCTAATTTGCTAATTCAGCATTGGCCGTTGCTGAAGCCCGGTCCCGAATCTGCGCGGGAGGCCGCAGCAAAATCGGGATATTGTGAGCGCATCCGGGAATTTGGCCGTCAATTCAATAACATCTGTCGCAACGTAACGGAGCTGACCCGTCGCGAATGACCGCACCGATCTGGGGCAAAGCAGCGTTTTTCGTTCGCCCAACCTCCTCTTCCAGGTCGCCATCGGCTGCTTGCGCGACTGGTTCCGGGCGCGCTTGGAGTTACCAACCGCCAGACTCGCCGCCGTCGCTGCTGTCCAGACTTCCGGCGACTACCTGGTGTTCCATCCCCACCTCCATGTCCTTGTGGCGCCCGGTCTTTTCGATGCCAAACACAACCGGCTCGAGACGCTCCACTTCGCGCGGATATCAGGAAACGGCCACGACGAAACTTCCTGCCCCCTCGAACCCGGCCACCCCTCGCCGGACCGATGCCGAACGTGAAAACGCAAATTCCTAGCAATAGTTAAACGATTCTCCGTATTGGTAAAAAATCAGACACGGACCTGTTGCACCAGTTCTTGAATGGCCAAATAAGCAAACTTCATTTGATCATGTTCTCTACGCCTATTCTTTTCTTAGTTTTTAACAGACCGGATGAAACCCTGAAGGTATTTGAGCATATTAAACGCGTAAAACCAAAAACACTGTTTATTGCGGCAGATGGCCCCCGAAAAAACAATTCCGACGATATAGAGAACTGCCGGAAGGTCAAAGAAATCTTTGATCAGATCGATTGGGAATGTACGGTAGAAAAACTTTTTCGTGATAAAAATCTTGGGTGCGGAAAGGCCGTAAGTTCCGCTATTGATTGGTTCTTTAAACACAATGCTATGGGGATCATACTTGAAGACGATTGTCTACCCTCGACTGAATTCTTTGATTTTTGCAAGGAACTTCTAATCAAGTATAAAAATATTCCTCAAATTTATCATATAACTGGTTTAAACTTTTTAAAGAAGGATATTGGTGATGGCAGTTATTATTTTACGCATTCTATAGGAATTTGGGGATGGGCTACTTGGAGAGATAGATGGGAAAAGTATCAATTTGCATTCAGCGAAGAGCATCATGACAAAATTTCAACTACAATTAAGTCCAAGTTTAAAAACCCGACTTTGCGCAATTACTTTTTAAATATTTTATCAACAGTTTCCAGTATTGATACCTGGGATTATCAATGGCTGTTAACAGTGCTGATAAACGACGGACTAACGATCCGACCCAATAACAATATGATCGTTAATATTGGTTTCGGCACCAAGGCAACTCACACCAAAAATGTAGACCCCAGGGCATATCTTAAACACGAATCCGCTGGAACTGAGATCACACATCCTAAAACTATTGAAGCAAGTGAAAAAGTTGATTTAGAAATATACGATTATATTGCTGTAAAAAAAATCAACCGGTTTAATAGAATCAAGACTGGCCTTAATCAATTGGTAAAGAAATGCAATCTGAAGGCAGAGAAAAAAACTCGATAACTTTTAATCGCACTACTCAGAGTTATCCCTGCACTTCTTCAGCATTTGCTTACCGAATATTCGGAATTTAATGCAACGACTAAGCCATGGATTATAATCCTACTTT
>CAWDWA010000009.1:0-88273 GCA_963805815.1 uncultured Verrucomicrobiae bacterium | reverse complement strand
TCTACCTCTGTAGTGGAAGGGAGGCGAGGAATTACAATGAGCCAAAGTTTGAGGTTCAGGCGCCCTATTGCGGGGCTGACTTTTTTAGTGCGAGGCGGCAAAAGAGAGGGCATGCCACAGGTACAGCTTCCGGTTTTTCCGCACGGAGTGACGCACATCACCCCGGAGATCGCTTTTGAGTGTCGCGATGGGAAGGTGACGTATTTTAACGGGCATCTTCCGGTCTTCATTCACGATCGCGAAGATCTGCCGGCATTTCGGCTCTTCAGCAGTCAGTTGGTGATCAACGGCAACGCGACCCAGAGCCAGATCTCGCGGGCTTTTGGGGTGCCATTAGTGACCGTGAAGCGTTACGTGAAGCTTTATCGGGAGGGCGGGCCGAAAGCGTTTTTCGCTCCGCGGGCGCGACGACATGGCAGCAAGCTGACACCGGAGCGGCTTGAGGAAGCGCAGGGATTGCTCGACGAGGGATTCGAGGTTCCGGAGGCGGCCCGGGCGCTCGGTATTCTACCCAACACCATGCACAAGGCAGTCCGTGCCAAACGGCTGCAGGAGCGGGTTAAAAAAAAGACGTCGGCGCGGGTTCCGGCGTAGTTGGAGCGCGGACAAAAAGCCAGCGTAGTGTAACCGACAGCCAGGCGCCCCAGGGGTGCGCGGCTACGCGCACGTTGGAGCGGGTGGCCGCGGCGATGGGCGAGCTTCACGGAGCGCCGATTGCATTCGAGTCCGTCGAGGATGTGCCCTGCGGCGGCGTCCTTCTCGCGCTGCCCGCCCTGCTGCAAAACGGTCTGCTGGCACACAGTCGGGAACTCTTCTCGATGCCGGAGGGTTACTATCCGCTGGAAAGCATCTTCCTGCTGCTGGCCTTCATGGCCCTGGCAAGGATCCCTTCGCTCGAAGCCCTGCGATACCAGGCGCCGGGCGAATGGGGCAAGGTCCTGGGGCTGGATCGCATCCCGGAAGTACGCACCCTTCGGGCAAAACTCAGCGCGCTGTGCTCGCAGACCGGGCAGGCTTCCACATGGAGCGGCATCCTGGCAAAGGAATGGATGGAAGTGCAGGCGCCGCAGGCCGCCGGAGTCTTCTATGCCGACGGGCATGTGCGTGTCTATCACGGCAAGCTGACCAAACTGCCCCGACGTTACATTGCCCGGGAACGGCTCCGCCTGCGCGGAACCACCGATTACTGGGTCAACGCCATGGACGGGCAGCCCTTTTTCGTCGTCACCCGGCCGGTCGATCCCGGGATATTGCAGGTGTTGCGCGAGGACATTGTGCCCTGGCTCGAGCGCGAGGCGCCCGGCCAGCCCGGCCCCGCTGCTCTGGAAGCCGATCCACTCCTGAGCCGGTTCACCCTGGTATTCGACCGCGAAGGGTACTCGCCTCCATTCTTCGCCGAGATGAAAGAACAGCGCATCGCCATCCTCAGCTATCACAAGTTCCCCGGCGAGCCGTGGCCGACGACTGAGTTTCGCACGCGCAAAGTGACGCTCGTTCACGGCGAAGAAGTCGACATGCAACTCGCCGAGCGTGGCACCTGTCTCTCCAACGGGATGTGGGTGCGCGAAATCCGGCAGCGTTCGACTAGCGGCACGCAGAGTTCGATTCTCTGCAGCGATTATCGCAGCGAAGCTACCCGTGCAGCGGCGTGTCTGTTTGCGCGGTGGTGTCAGGAAAACTTCTTCAAATACATGCGCGAACACTATCACCTCGATCGTCTCATCGAATACGGCTGTGAGCCGATTCCTGACTCCACGCGGGTTGTCAATCCGCAGTGGCGTGCTCTGGATGCCCAAGTTCGCCACCACAATGGCAAGCTCACCCGTGAACTGGCTTCCTTTGCCGCCATCAGCCTTCCCGAAAACCCGACCCCGGCGGAGTTCTTCAAATGGGAACACAAAAAGGCGACCCTTCAGCAGGCCATCGAAGAGCGGCGGCTGACAATCGAGAACCTGAAAACCCAGCGCAAAGCCGCCGGCAAACATATTGAGATCAAGGACCTGCCACCCTCCGATCGCTTCAGCGCATTGCGCAGCGAGAAAAAACACTTCATCGATACCGTCAAACTGATCGCCTACCGCGCGGAAACCGCCATGGCCGGGCTCGTGCGTGAACACCTCAGCCGCCACGACGATGCACGCTCTCTCCTGCGCCAAATTTACGAGAGTGCGGTGGACCTCCAACCCGATCAGGCCAACAAGACGCTGACAGTGCGCCTACACCATCTCAGCGCCCGCGTTCACGATGCAGTGATCGAAAAACTCTGCGAAGAACTCACCGCAACGGAAACCGTATTTCCGGGCACCGATCTGCGCCTGATTTTTCAGTTCGTCGGCTCATCTTAATTCCATTGGATCAGGAGGTCTGAGCTTAGACATTCCCGGACGATTTCCTGCTGCGATTTTCGAGTGCGTATTATCGCCAATCACCAATGTCTCTTCGGGTTTTGAGCGATAGCGTTCGGGAATCTCCACGAATCGTTCCTGTTTCCCCTTTCGATCCGGCTCGTCGAAGGCATCGACATAAACGGCCTTGAAAACAGGTGGAAGTCCCGGCGCCCTGAACTTGCTCTCCTGCAAATGCCGGAAACCTGAAGTCACCAGAAAGAGAAGAAGCGAGAGCTGCTTCAGAACGTCAAGATTGTCATAGCCGCACATCGGAGTCCGCATCTCCAACCGGGAAAAGATCCGCCAGCCAGCATTGAGCATCGCCTGAGAAAGCCCATAATACCGGGCAACGAAGTCCAAAGGGTACCGCCAAAGTGGGACTTCAAGGTCCAGCTCCAGATGACCCAGCGGTAGAAGGGGTAATGACGAGGACGGCGCAGTTCACCACGGGGTGCGCGCCTGGCACGTCTACGATGCCGCCGGACAGCGCGTGCGCAAGGTCAGCGAGTTGCACAACAACGGCGGCGTGAAGAACGAGCGCCTCTACCTGGGCGGCGTCGAAATTTACCGCAAGAACCGGCTTTATGGGTGTAGACGGCGCCGACAATTCCGACGCTTACACTGCGTAATTTTCTCTTCTCGATTCCCTCAAATAGACGCAGAACAGCCGGGCCCCCGCGGACCCGGCTGTTCTAGATTTCAGCCTCGTTTGCTGAAGACGAACGAGTTCGGCAATTACATCATGCCGCCCATGCCGCCCATGCCGCCCATGTCACCACCGCCCGGCATCGGATGATGTTCCTTTTCAGGAATCTCGCTCACGATGGCTTCCGTGGTGAGGAGAAGGCCGGAGATGGAGGCCGCATTCTGAAGAGCGCTGCGGGTCACCTTTGTCGGATCGACGATACCTGCCTTCACGAGGTCGGAGTATTCGTCGGCCGCGACATTGTATCCTTCGTTGCCCGTGCGCTTCTTGACCTCCTGCACGATGATTGCGCCTTCCTGTCCTGCGTTGTCCGCGAGCTGGCGAAGCGGAGATTCGATCGCGCGATGCACAATCTGTGCGCCGATCGCCTCGTCCCCCTCGAGATTGAGTTCGGCGAGCACTTTCTGGGCGCGGATGAGGGCGACGCCACCACCTGGGACGATGCCTTCCTCGACCGCAGCACGTGTCGCGTGAAGGGCGTCTTCGACGCGGGCCTTCTTTTCTTTCATCTCGGTCTCGGTCGCGGCACCGACGTTGATTACGGCGACACCACCGGCGAGCTTCGCCAGGCGCTCCTGGAGCTTCTCACGGTCGTAGTCGGAGGTCGTCTCCTCGATCTGACGGCGGATCTGACTCACGCGGCCCTGGATGTCGGCATTCTTGCCTTCACCCTCAACGATCGTGGTATTCTCTTTGTCGATCGTGACGCGCTTGGTGCGGCCGAGATCTTCAAGCTGCACATTCTCGAGCTTGATGCCGAGGTCCTCCGTAATGCAACGGCCACCGGTAAGAACCGCGAGGTCCTCGAGCATGGCCTTGCGGCGATCTCCAAAGCCCGGAGCCTTGACGGCTGCGACCTGAAGCGTGCCACGCAGCTTGTTCACGACGAGAGTCGCGAGGGCTTCGCCTTCGACGTCCTCAGCGATAATGAGCAGCGGCCGACCGCTCTTCGCCACCTTCTCGAGAAGCGGCAGCATGTCCTTGAGGCTGCTGATCTTCTTCTCGTGAATGAGGATGTATGGGTTATCAAGGACCGCCTCCATGCTCTCAGCGTCGGTGACGAAATACGGAGAGAGGTAGCCCTTGTCAAACTGCATACCCTCGACGACGTCGAGCGTAGTTTCGATTGACTTGGCCTCTTCGACAGTGATCGTACCGTCTTTGCCGACCTTATCCATCGCGTCGGCGATGATTTCACCGATCGTCTGGTCCCAGTTCGCAGAAACGGTCGCAACCTGTGCGATCTCAGTCCGATCCTTGACCTTCTTCGAGATGCGAGCCAATTCGGCCACAACCTCATCGACGGCCTTGAGAATGCCGCGCTGGAGGCTGGTTGGATTGGCGCCGGAGGTCACGTTCTTGAGGCCTTCGCGATAGATCGACTCAGCCAGAACGGTGGCCGTCGTGGTGCCGTCACCCGCGATATCCGAAGTCTTGGAAGCGACTTCGCGCACGAGCTGCGCACCCATGTTCTCGTAGGCGTCTTCGAGCTCGATCTCCTTAGCGACGGTAACACCGTCCTTGGTGATCGTCGGACTTCCGAATTTCTTGTCGAGGATAACGTTGCGTCCAGCCGGACCGAGGGTCGCCTTTACGGCGCGCGCCAGCTTTTCGATACCGCGCAGAAGTGACTGACGTGCTGATTCGTCGAATTTGAGTTGTTTAGCTGCCATATATATTCTTCTTAACTATCAGTAATTACGTTTCAGTAGGACGGACTTAGCCAATGATGCCGAGGATGTCGTCCTCACGCATGATCAGATAGCCTTCGCCGTCGATCTTGATCTCCGTGCCGCCATATTTGGAAATAAGGACCTTGTCGCCCATCTTGACGGTGAACTCGACTTTGTTGCCGTTCTCGTCAGTCTTTCCAGTGCCTAGGGCAACGACTTCGCCCTCCTGCGGCTTTTCTTTTGCGGTATCAGGAATAATGATCCCGCCCTGTTTGGCCTCTTTCTCTTCGATCGGGTGAACCAAAACGCGATCGCCGAGAGGTTTGACATTGATTGCCATATTTGTTTAACTCAGTGTGTTTGTTGTTGTTGCTTGGGTAACTACCGGCTCACCCTTGCTTCTCAGCGAATTGCCTCAAAGCCAACGGCGGGCCGGTAAATCCTTTTGCGGAAAAGCGCGCTTACTTTTCCTTTTTGTCTTCGTCGACCATTTCGAAGTCGGCATCCACAACGTCGTCTGCCTTCTTCGAAGAGGCCGCGCCTGAATCCTCAGGAGGAGGCGTTCCAGTGCCAGCCTGAGCACCAGCCGCCTCTGCGCCGCCCGCGTGGGCAGCCGCCTGTTTATAGAGCTCCTCGCTCACAGCCTGAAACTTGTTCTGCAGCTCGGAATACGCGGTCTGAATCGCGCCGACGTCCTCACCCTCGAGGGCTTTCCGAACGGCTGCAATCGCGTCCTCAATCTGCTGTTTCTTATCGGAGGGCAATTTGTCGCCGAGCTCTTTAAGCTGCTTCTCTGACTGATAGGCGAGGCTGTCGGCGTTGTTTCGAACCTCGATTGCCTCCTTGGCCTTGAGATCCTCCTCGGCGTGCGATTCCGCTTCCTGCTGCATGCGCTCGACTTCCTCCTTGGAGAGTCCGCTGGACCCGGTGATGGAGATTTTCTGCTCCTTCCCTGTGCCCAGGTCTTTCGCGGAGACGTGGAGAATACCGTTCGCATCAATATCGAAGGTGACCTCGATTTGTGGAACGCCACGAGGGGCCGGTGGAATACCGTCGAGGTGGAACGTGCCCAGGTTCTTGTTGTCGCGGGACAATGGCCGCTCACCCTGCAGAACCTTGATTTCCACGCCAGGCTGGTTGTCACTGTATGTGGAAAAAATCTGCGATTTTCGGGTCGGGATCGTTGTATTGCGCGGGATCATCGGCGTCGCCACGCCTCCGGCGGTTTCAATCGCCAACGTGAGAGGCGTCACGTCAAGCAGCAACACGTCTTTCACGTCACCACGAAGAACGCCACCCTGGATTGCGGCACCGATGGCCACGACTTCATCCGGATTTACGCCTTTGTGCGGCTCTTTGCCGACGAGATTGCGCGCCGTTTCAATCACTTTCGGCATACGCGTCATCCCGCCCACAAGAACCAGTTCATTGACATCAGTCTCGGAAAGCTTTGCGTCGGCGAGACAGTCCTTCACCGGCTGAATTGTGCGCTCAAAGAGCGAGTCCGTCAGCTGTTCGAGCTTGGAGCGGGTTAACTTTTTCTGGATGTGCTTCGGACCGGTCGCGTCTGCAGTGATGAACGGCAGATTGATTTCGTACTCCTGAGATGAAGAAAGTGCGATCTTCGACTTCTCCGCCTCCTCTTTGATGCGCTGAACCGCGTCGGGTTGCTTGCTGAGATCAATACCTGATTCCGCTTTGAACTCGCTGATGATCCAATCCATGATCTTCGAATCCCAATCGTCGCCACCAAGATGAGTGTCGCCGTTTGTCGCCCGGACTTCGAAGACGCCGTCGCCGATTTCAAGCACCGAGATATCGAACGTGCCGCCGCCAAGGTCGTAAACGGCAATTTCTTCGTCGCTCTTCTTATCGAGACCGTAGGCCAGCGATGCGGCTGTAGGCTCATTGATGATACGAAGCACTTCGAGACCCGCGATCTTTCCTGCATCCTTGGTCGCGTTGCGCTGTGAATCGTTGAAGTAAGCCGGCACGGTAATCACGGCCTGCGTAATTTTTTCGCCGAGCTTGGATTCCGCGTCGGCTTTGAGCTTTGCGAGGATCATCGCCGAGACTTCAGGCGGGGAGAAACTCTTCGTTTCGCTGCCTACCTTGACCTGCACATGAGCGTCGCCATTCGCCGCCTTCACGACTTTATACGGCACGCGATGTTCTTCCTCCGTTACTTCGTCGAATTTTCGACCCATGAAGCGTTTAACGGAGAAGATCGTATTTTGGGGATTCGTGACAGCTTGACGCTTTGCCGACTGTCCGACGAGACGTTCACTGCTTTTGGTGAATGCTACTACGGAAGGCGTCGTGCGTGCGCCCTCTGAATTTTCGAGAACAACCGCTTCGCCGCCTTCCATAACGGCCATGCAGGAGTTCGTCGTTCCTAAATCAATTCCTAAAATTTTTGCCATGAGAAATGAATTAAAAGCCTTTCGTTGGAAGTTTCGTCCCCGCCTCAAGCAAGGGCTGTTCCTTAAATAGTCTATTATTGTAATAACCTTATCACCAAAGTCTTACATAATAACCTCGCATCAGCCACCCGTGATCAATTGAAACCTTTTGGCACACTTTGAGCGAAACATAGAGACATTTAGTCACACAGCCCCATAACGTGGTCGGTGCGCGCAGAGAAATATTACTGGACAAATAGCTCGAAGCGCCGCCCCGGTTCTTACCCGGCAAAACAAAAAAGCGGTTCGACCGACCCTGTTGATCGACTCCCCCCGGATCGATCAACTAAGCCCTTCGGCCGAACCGCCCTTTGTGTCTTATTCCCCCCTATGACCGCAATGCATGAAAACGAACAAGCCTCTGAATAGCAATGGTTGTGCCAAGCCCTCCTCCGCCCAAAAAAAAAGCCAAATCCAGAGTAAATTCCGGGCGGAACCTCAAGCGCGGTGAATGACTCGAATAAGCTTTGAACCAAATTGGTGGTCAAATTCCGCCAGTTTGGCCAGGAATGAGCAGGCCGTACTTTGCAAATCATAATGCCAGGCATTCTCTTACGTTCCAGTCGTGCTGCAGCAGAATTTTCTCAGCCTCCTGATATGGTAAACGACGGATTTCGCTCACGACCCGGATCGCCCGGTCACGCAGCTTCGTATTCGACACGCGAAGGTCCACCATGAGATTCCCCTTCACCTTCCCCAGTCGAATCATGGTGCATGTAGAAAGGATATTGAGCGCCAGCTTCGTAGCAGTCCCAGCTTTCAGACGGGTGGAACCAGTCACCAATTCAGGCCCTGTCGGAAGATCGATTTCGACATCCCACAGCTTGCCATCGCGAAGGCGTGACGGGTTACACGTGAGCAATATCGTCACAGCACCCAGGTTCCTCGCTCGCTCGAGGGCGCCGAATACAAAGGGGGTCCTCCCGCTCGCTGTAATTCCGCAGACGACATCGCCCCGTCTCACCCCGCGCTCGGCAATGGAAAGCGCTCCCTGCAAATTTTCGTCTTCGGCCCCTTCTACCGCTCGATAGAACGCTTGCGTGCCTCCGGCGATGATTCCCTGCACAAGATCAGAAGGAGCGCCGAAGGTCGGCGGAATCTCGCTCGCATCAAGCACTCCCAGGCGCCCGCTGGTTCCGGCACCGACGTAATAGAGCCGCCCTCCCCGCATGAGCGATTCCGTTGTGTAGTCGACCGCTTTCTCCAGCAAAATGGATGCGGCCGCGAGCGCGTCGGTCACGCGCACCTCTTCGGAGATAAACAGGTCGATTAGACGAGCGGTGTCCATTTCATCCAGATGCTCCGACCGCGGATTGCGCTGTTCCGTCGCGGCTCCGGCGATCCGCGTAAGGTCGATCCCCGGATTGACAGCGCGAGTATGGCACATATTCCGGACGCTAATGTCTGAGCCCGCCGCGAGACGCGCCGCGCCAATTGCCGGTGAATCCGTGCATAATGAGACGTACGCCCCCGGTGTCAGACCCGCGAGATATCTCGCAAACAGATCGACGTAGGCCGGATGGTGAAGGAACAATCCACCCAGCAACTTCACATCGGGAGTTGGAGTATCCAGACGCTTCGCCACGGCGCAGACATACTGAGCCAGGCGCCTTGCGCCGTTGTTGATTATGTCCACAGCCTCGGTGTCGCCGTTTTCCGCAGACGTGAATACGATCGGCACGAGCTTTGCAACCGACATCTTATCGGCGTTCCGCACCCAATCCACGAGATCTTCGAGACGATTCAATGCCAACTCCCGCAAGGCGTCCCGTCCCAGCGGGGTCACACGGTGCTCGAGATCAAAAGCGCACAATGTGCACCGCAATCCCTGCATCGCCAGGTCATAGCCCCCTCCAAGGTCGCCAAGAAGCTGGCCCCATCCGCCAGCCTGCTCGCATTGGACACCGCGCCGCCCCTGAACGGCCGAACCGGTACCAGCGATCACCGCGATGCCATCCCCTTCTCCAAATGCCGTTGCGAACGCCGAATCCCGGTCGCTCCCGACCTGGACATGCGCGTGGGGCCAAACCTGCGCTGCGAGAGCCTGCAGGCGCTCGCGGTCGGCCTTCGAGACGCAACCGGCGAGAAACGCACCCACGTGGGTCGCGTTCCCGGGAAGTCCACCGAAAGACCTCGACAAACTTTCATCCGGCGTGATTTTGATATTCGAGGCAGGCAGAAGTCCCTTCGCCAGTATGACGTACGTCTCCGGATTGTCCCCTTGCTCAAGGAAGAGCCATTCCGTCTTTGTGCCGCCACCATCGATACCAAGCACAAGTTTCTTTGAAGTTTGCATCGGTTGAATTATGTGGACCGATGCTTATCCGTGTCCGTTCATGGGAAAATCTGCGTCGCGTCCAATAATTGCAGCCAGCTGTTGGCTCGGATTCTTAGGCTGGCTGGTGCTTATCTGCTATCTTTCTTCGAAACCGGGAAACGAGCTCGACTCACCGTTATTCGATATTCCGTTTGGCGATAAGATTCTGCACGTGGCTGCATTCGCAACGGGCGGCTGTCTGCTTGCATTGGCACTCCTCGCTTCCACGTCATGTCCCTCGACGAAATTACTCGTATGGTGTGTGGTCGCCATCGGCGTTTTCGGAGTGATCGATGAATGGCATCAACTCCATACCCCTTTCCGCTCAGGAGGTGACCCGTTCGACTGGCTCGCTGATGTCATGGGTGCTACGCTCGGCGCCTTCACCGCTCTTCCCATCCATGCCAGAATCCGAAATTTCACAGGTCGCTGAACGTCTTGAAGAGCTGCGGCGGGAGATCGAGAAACACAACGATCTCTATTATCAGAAAGCCGCGCCGGTCCTATCGGACAGGGAATACGATGCGCTCTACCGGGAACTGGTAGAACTCGAGGCAGCCAATCCAAAACTGATCACGCCGGATTCTCCGACTCAGAAAATCGGAGAATCGCCAATCAAGGAATTCCGGCAGATTCAGCACCGCGTTCTAATGCTGAGCCTCGATAACACCTATTCGGAATCTGAACTCGCCGCCTTTCTTACCCGCCTGCAGAAATTATTACCCAATCAGGAGCTCCGGACGGTGATCGAGCCGAAAGTCGATGGCGTAGCAATCTCTCTCTTTTACGAAAATGGAAGGCTTCGCTACGCAGCAACGCGTGGAGATGGTGTCACAGGTGATGACGTGACGCACAACATCCGCACAATCAAGTCACTCCCGCAGAAATTGAAGGGATCATTTCCCGAGAAATTTGAGGTTCGCGGCGAAGTGTATCTTTCGAAAAGCGGT
Organism: uncultured Verrucomicrobiae bacterium; assembly: GCA_963805815.1. Classification (GTDB taxonomy): domain Bacteria; phylum Verrucomicrobiota; class Verrucomicrobiia; order Chthoniobacterales; family Chthoniobacteraceae; genus CAWDWA01. The sequence goes on along the minus strand of CAWDWA010000009.1, from coordinate 77,778 downwards.
TTCGGAAAACTCAACGAGGAGCGCGCAGCGACTGGAGAGCCGCTTTTTGCCAATCCAAGGAATGCAGCCGCGGGATCTCTTAAGCAACTCGACCCGGCTGTTTCCGCAAGACGTCCCCTGCACGTCATCTTTTACGGAACAGGCCTCGTCGAAGGAGTGCCTTTGAAAACTCATTGCGAAACGTTGTCACTGATCCGTGCTCTCGGGCTGCCAACCAGCGAACATGTCTGGACCGCAGATACGCAGGAAGAGGTGTGGAGGGCAATCGCAGAACTCGACGCCGAGCGGCGGAGCTATGACTACGATACAGACGGTGCCGTGATCAAGCTCGACTCTTTCGCGCAGCGGGAAGTGGTCGGCTACACGTCGAAGGCACCTCGCTGGGCGATCGCTTACAAATACGCAGCGGAGCGAGCGGAAACAAAGCTCCGGGACATCATTGTACAGGTCGGTCGCACTGGCACCTTGACTCCGGTCGCTGAACTCGAACCGGTTGTCGTGAGTGGCAGCACTGTTTCACGCGCGACACTCCACAACGAAGAGGAAGTGGCCAGAAAAGACATTCGAATCGGCGACACTGTAATCATTGAGAAAGCAGGTGAGGTCATCCCGGCTGTCGTCGAGGTGAAAAAAAATGCCCGCGATGGCTCCGAAAGAGTTTTTCAGATGCCGGAAAAATGTCCTGAGTGTGGAAACGCCGTCTACCGCGAACAGGGGCAGGTCGCCGTTCGCTGTATCAACATCTCTTGTCCCGCTCAGCTACGACGCCGAATCGAACATTTTGCGTCTCGAGGAGCGATGGAAATCGAGGGCATGGGAGAATCGATGGTCGAATTGCTTACCGCACGCGGACTTGTGACGTCGCTGAGCGACATTTACCAGCTCAATGCCACAAAACTTCAGTCTCTGCCGCGCACCGGTCAAAAGAGCATCGCGAATCTGCTTACGGCCATTGAAGAAAGCAAAAACCGGCCACTGTGGCGCCTTCTCTTCGGATTGGGCATCCTGCATGTCGGCGTAACGGCGTCACGCGCCCTTTCGGAGAGATTTCATACTCTCGACAATCTGATGCACACGAGCATCGAAGATCTCGAAGCTGTGCCCGACGTGGGATCCATCATGGCGCAGAGTATCCATCAGTATTTTCGGGATCCGCGCAATCTGGAGCTTCTCGACAAGCTCCGCGCGTCTGGATTGAACTTCGGAGAAAAAGACAAACAAACCGTAGAAACTGCCTCGCCGGCGTTCAAGGGCACGACATGGGTTATCACCGGAACACTGTCGCAACCAAGGGAGACGATTGCCGAGTTGATCCGCAAACACGGAGGGAAAACATCTGTTTCCGTGAGCAAGAAAACAACTTACGTGCTGGCTGGGGAAGAGGCAGGCAGCAAGCTTGAGAAGGCTAAGAAGCTCGGAATCAAGATTCTCAAGGAATCCGAATTCCGCACAAAGCTCGCTGACTCCGTCGAATAACTCACACAATCGAAGCCTTGACAGCGGAATGATCCAGATTCCCGGGATCAGCTTCTCCCGGGAGTTCGAACGCAGGCAATTTTTCCTGCATACCGCAGCGGAAGTGTGTAAAGCAAGCGCTGGACGTACTCGGATTTGTGCACTACACCCCTCTATTTTTCGGCATTTTTATTAATTCACGAAACCCCTCCTGGTTCCCGTTCGTAAACGCATAAAAGGAGCTGAATACAACGATGCTCAGTGATAATCAGAAGGAAAATGCAAGTCTCTACGTTCTTGGAGCCCTTTCCACAGAACAAGCCTCAGCGTTTGAGAAGGAATTGTCAGAGAATCGGTCGCTGAGCGAACTCACACGGCGGCTCTCAGACGTTGCTACAGATTTCGCGCGAGCTACTGCAACGGATTCGAAGCCGTCCGCCGGGCTGCGCGACAGGATTCTCGCCATCCCTGAAGCCAATCGGGATTTTCCACCGCTTAATCAAATGCTGGGACTGAATGAAGAATCTCTTGTCGTTACTGATAACAAAGGCTTGATCGTCTGGGCGAACGAAGCTTTTTCCGAATTGTGCGGGTATTCGATGGCAGAACTGCGAGGAAAACGTCCCGGGCGGCTCCTCCGGGGGCCGGCTACCGATCCCGAAATGTCCAAGCATCTCGGGACGGTTTTTGCGACCGGAGGATTCTGCGCCGGCAAGATCATCAATTATCACAAAAATGGCGATCCATATTGGGTTTCTATCGCAGTGAATGCGATTCTCGACGAGAATCAATCACCGATCGGATTCATTTCGATCCAGCGAAAGCTCGAAGATCCGGCATCTACTGCGGTCTGAAGTGTCAGCATTTGCCGTTTGTATTGGCAATGCACGCTAACTTGTGCAAAGCGTGGACTGAAGCTTTGATTGGTATTCGATCGGGGTTTTGAATAGAGGTCACCAACGGAGATGCGATAAAATCAATCGGATTCAAGGCTCTATGAATTTCTCTTCCCGTGGGATCGAAAAGGATCTTTGTGGGGTCGCTTCACCAATTGTGCGGTTCTACGCGCGGATGGGTCGATGGGGGAAGCGGGAATTGCCCCTTTTCTGTTTTGCTCACGTCCGCAGCAGACACGGTCCGAGTTCAGAATGCTGAGCCGGATACAGTTGCGCGACTTTCGCTGTTTTGCTCATCTCGGCGTAGAGTTCTTCCCATTCCGAAACATTTTCGTCGGCGAAAATGCGCAGGGAAAAACGTCACTTCTTGAAGCCATCTGCATCCTGCTGCGACTTCAGTCTCCCCGGACTTCCTCCCTTTCAGCGGCCGTTCAACAGGACAAACGCGGCTTTGTCCTCGATGGCTATTATGATCGGCGACACTTACAGTTTTACTTCAGCAAACACCGCAGAAAACTTGCGCTCGATTCTGTCGAGCAAAAAACTTCAGCCGTATATCTCCAAGTCGCGCGCGTGGTTTGGTTTTCCAATCAGGACATCGAGATAGTCCGGGGTCCTGCTGAACAGCGTAGGGCATTCGTTGACTTTCTCGCCGCGCAGGTCGATTCGGGCTACTTGCAACAACTTCGCAAATACCGGCAGGCGTTGCGTTCGCGCAACCAACTTCTCAAAATGCCACGCCCCCCCCTGCGACAGATCGAGGCATTCAATCAACCGCTCGAGCGATCCGGCACATATCTCACCAGATCACGGATTCGACTCATCGCTGCGCTTCAGCCGGTCGGGCAAATCGCACAAGGCGCCATCAGTAGCACAAAGGAAACGATCACGTTGCATTACGAGCCTTCGAGCGCCGATTCGTTGCAACATGCTCTCCAGAACAATCTCAGCGAAGATCTCCGATTGAGACAAACAACAGTGGGTCCGCATCGGGATGATATAAAGATCACTCTCAATGCGATAGGAACCGACCTGGCTTCGGAAGGACAACAGCGCACAGTGGCGCTTGCGCTCAGACTTGCTCAGGCGCAACTCATCGAGCAAAATACAGGAGTTGCTCCAGTATTGCTGATCGACGACATTTTCGGCGAACTGGACCCGGGGCGGCGAAATGCGCTGATTCGTCATCTTCCTACCGGAGCGCAGCATTTCATTACAACAACCCATCTCGACTGGCTAAAGGAAGACCGCGAGCAGCAGAAAATCCTGCGCCTCATCGAAGGGCGAGTCGAAAATTTTCGCTCACATTGAATTCATCCAGAGGGCGCGAGCCCCTGGTTGTCACCCCAAAACACTTACCATAACGCGCCTTACATGAGGAGCGCGCCGGTGCTCGAACAGGAAAATTCCCTGCCAGGTTCCCAACTGCATCCGGCCACTCATAACCGGGATGACTTCGCTGGATCGCGTGAGCACCATGCGGATGTGAGATGTTGCATCATCGGCGCCCTCGGCCGTGTGTACAAGAAAGTCGGTCTCCTCCGGCACCAACCGCTCGAAGTATTCTTCGAGGTCCCTTCGCGCTGAGGGATCCGCGTTCTCAAAAATGACCAGACTGGCGCTTGTGTGCTGTATGAAAATCGTCGCGGAGCCAGTTTGAATTCCGCTCTTGTCAACGATCCGCTCCACCTCCCGGGTTATCTCATACGTACCCTTCCCGGAGGTGCGGACCTCGATCGCATCGACATGCGCCGCCATCAGAAAAACTCGGGTCAGGCAGCCTGCGCGGATGTTTTATGCCCGAACAGTTGGAGGGTCTGAGCAATTTGCTCGGCCTGGAGCGGCTTTTTCAGAACGGTAACTGGACCAAGCTTGAGTATGTTGTCGAGAATCTCGCTATCAGGATACCCTGTGACGATCACAATCCGGAGCTGGGGATCAACCTTTTTCGCTTCGCGATAAACTTCATCGCCATTCATATCCGGAAGAATAAGGTCCAGAAAACAGAGATCGAATCTCTGCTTTTTGAGTACGTTGATCGCCTCTTCGCCCGAGCCAACCACGACGCGGCTGAATCCGCTCTTTTTCAGGAACAGTTTGAATAGACCCTGAATCCCTTTGTCATCATCCACGACGAGTATCGTGGGCTGCCCCTCCCTCTCCTCGTGAAGGATATCACGATCCAGCGAATCCTTCTTGATGCGCCACCGTCCGCCTATCTGGACCGCGGGAAGCTGCCCCCTTTGCACGAGGTAGTAAACAGTCGGCAACGGGATTCGAAGATATTCCGCGGTCTCTTTGACCGTCATCAGGTTCGGAGAAGCCATTGTTTAATTTCTAACTACTATAGTAATTAAACTAACCATAGCACAATAATAACTCATATCTGCGTCCATCCTATAAACCGATCTTCTCTGCGATACTTCCGGAGAAATGTCATGCCTTTTTAACATGCAAAAAACAAAACTGCCGTGTTTCCCGCTTTAGATGCTCAATTCGAGCGTTTAAAAGTCAGGCTATTCTCAATTTCCCGGGGAAACAATCACATAATCTTTATTGTATTTGCTCGAGACCTCGGCGATCACTTTGGCGTCCGGCCACACTTTCCGAAGTTTCTCGAGTTTCTTTTTTCGAAGGAGTACTCTCCTCGCTTCCGCTGGTATTTCATCGAAGTCATCGAAATATCGAACAGGAAATCGGACATAAATCAGCGCCGGAAACAGATCTCCCCGATGCACATGTAACGCCGGAGAATCACCAATCGCCTGATTGATTGCGGCTGCGGTTGGGCGAATATCGTCCTCAGCCACGATCCTCGGCACTGCGGCGACAGCATAAATCGCCATGACCATTCCCATGAATACGCCCCAACGAATTGCAAGCAAACCGGCGGAAGTCGAGGGCAGAAGTCGCAAGAGGAAAGGAACCCCGACCAGTAACACCGTCACGATGACGCTCAAAGGACTGACTCCGGCCACGAAGGGAATTGCCAGCGCAACAATTCCAGCCAGCGCAATCAGAAAATTGACCGTCGTCCGCCACGCGTTCATCGCGCGGGAACCCGGCGGCAAATCCCGGAGAGTGAAAGCCAGAGCGAGCGCGAATGGTACAACCAGCGGCAGCACATAGCGCGGAAGAACCCCGGGGATGACTAGCAATCCAAAAAAGCAAAGCACAAGCGCTGCGCGTATCCCCCGAAAAATCTTCATGTCATCGGTGGCGTCTTGACGTGCGTCGTGGGACGTCCACATCAGCGGTGCGAACACGATCCATGGCAGGCAATCGCTCAATCCCCTTGGAATCGTCACGATCCATCGACCGAAACTGAAATTGCCCCCGGTCACACGCCCGATGAACTGGTCGGACCATGTGGCAGACGCTTCGCCGCCACCCGACATTTTCAAGTAAGGGACCATCCAAAGCGCGACCATTGCCACCATGAACAACAGACCGACGACGTGGGCGAAGGTAAACAACCGCCGCATTTCCCCCTCCTTGAGAAGCACGCTCACGACGATCGCATAGAAAAACAGCAGGTGGAGAGGCCCCTTAGTCAGCGTAGCAAGGGCCAGGAAGATCATCGCAGGCAACCAAAGAAGCCAGTCACCGGTTGCATATCGCGTTCTTTGAAAACGCACCAACCAGAGGATGATCGCGATGCCTGAGAGCGAGACGTACAACCCTTCGATTTCCGCCAGGCGACCTTTATCCAGCATGGCAAAACTGGTGAGCATCACGACGGCCGCGATCAAGGCCCCCTGAGGCGTCAGCCAGCGACTGCACCCCAGGACCGTTACGCCCGCGAGCGTCAACAGGGCAAGGACGGTTGGCAGGCGCGCCGTCCAACCATTACGAATTCCGGTAACTTCGAAAATGCCCGCGATTGCCCAGTTCAGGAGTGGCGGTTTGTTCAGGTAGGGTTCCCCGCCAATATAGGGAACGATCCAATGGCCGTCATCCAGCATCGCGATTGCCGGGAGGATTCTACGCCCTTCCTCGCCCTTGATTTCTGTGGTGCCCAGACCCGGAATGTAGACACCCGCCCAGATGAGAATTATGATTACGAAGGCTTGGAGTCGGGTCACCCCGTTATTCCACACGTTGCGAGAGCTAATGTGAAGTCCCACATCAATACAGCAATATAACACCCCTCCCTACTGATCACCTCCCGATATGAAAGTCATTGTCGCCGACATCACCAAGCTCGCAGTCGATGCGATCGTGAATGCTGCGAATACGAGTTTACTTGGAGGCGGTGGAGTCGATGGAGCGATCCACAGGACTGCGGGTCCCGCGCTCCTGGAGGAATGCCGGTCGCTGGGCGGCTGCAAGACCGGTGAAGCGAAGATCACTCCCGGCTTCGCACTCGCTGCCCGATACGTTATCCACACGGTCGGACCAGTGTGGCACGGCGGAGATCAGGGTGAACCGGCACTTCTCGAATCCTGTTACAGGCGGAGCTGCGAAATTGCGGTCGAACATCCCGACATCGCGTCGATTGCATTCCCCTGCATCAGCACCGGCGTGTACGGCTACCCCATCCGTGCTGCCGCAGTGATCGCGGTCGATACATGCCGGAACTACTCCGATCGTCTCGATATCACGTTCTGCTGTTTCTCTGAATCTGACGCGGCTGAATACGCCGCGCTCATTTAGTCGCCACAAAATACAGCACTGCGTTGCCGTCATCGCCCGGCTGATCATCGCCGACAATTGTCACGTCCCTAAAGCCGGCAGCATGCAATTTGGCAGCCAATTCGTTCGGAGCGTACCACTGGATCAGCATTTCGCCGGACTCGCTACTTTCAAGAACACCTGTGGTGTCATAGACCTCGTATCGATTTTTTACATGGAGTGTACGGTGTCTGGTATCGAAATTATTCGATTGATGACAGGCTATCCGCGCTCCATCCGACTCACGAGTGGCCTCCTTCCGAAGATGCCAGAGGCCTTCGCCTTCCTCTTCGGACTCCACAAATGGGACGAATATGTTTAAAACGAGCTGGCATCCCGGTTCGAGGTGGCCGGCAAAACGTTGCAGAGCTCGATCGGCCATTTCCAGCGGATGGACGAGCTGAAAGGAAAACGCCGGAACGCAGATCGTAGTGAACTGCTCGTTCAATCGTAATTCTTCCATGCGACAGCAGTGAAGCTCGACCGTCAGCCCGACTGAGGCGGCCTTCCGCCGACAGATATCCAGCATCGCACGGGACGAATCAATGCCAACGACATCGAGCCCGGCCTTCCTCAACGGAATCAGCATCCGTCCCGTACCGCAGGCTGCTTCAAGAGCCCGACCACCCCGTGCATGAAGTAGATCGAAAAAGAAGGCATCCCCATCTACTTCGTCTCTCCAGAAGTCATCATAAAGCTCGGCTTCCAGGCCTTCATAAATGTTCATCGTAAAGTTGCCGAACGCTGTAGGCACCCATGGTGTCCAGCGGCGGTTGGAAATCTCCTCCGTGCCCGTCTCGGCAGCGAAAGGATCACCGCTCTTCGATGGGCAAGAACTTCTTACCCGGAGGTTGACCGATATATTCGCTCAGAGGTCGGTAGAGCCGGTTATCGGCGAGCTGCTCCAGCACATGCGCGGTCCAACCGGCACAGCGCGCAATAGCGAAGATCGGCGTGAACAGATCAGTAGGTATGCCGAGAGAATAATATACGGTCGCTGAGTAAAAATCGACGTTCGCATTCAGCCCTTTCTTCTCCTTCATGATCGCTGCGATGCGCTCAGACATTCTAATCCATTTCGGTTCCCCAAGCTCGTTCGACAGTTGAACTGCCATTTCGCGTAGAAGCGGTGCGCGCGGGTCAAGCGTACAGGTAGACACGGTGCCCAATTCCCATGATCTTTTTCTTTTCTGCCAGAGCGCTTTCAATATAGGCATCCACGCCTTCGACGGACCCGATCTCCTTCAGCATGTGAATTACGCCTTCGTTAGCACCCCCGTGCAGCGGCCCCTTCAAAGTGCCGATGGCCGATGTAATTGCGGAATACATGTCGCTCAGCGTCGCAATTGTGATACGAGCGGAAAATGTTGAGGCATTCATCCCATGATCCGCGTGCAAAACGTAGGCGACATCCAGGGTTCTCGCCACATCCCGTGACGGCACCTCCCCATTGATCAAGTAGAGAAAATGCGCCGCCTCATCAAGATCCTTCCGGATTGGCGGAAGTGTCAACCCCTGACGGGCGCGATGAAAATAAGCCGCGATCACACCGATTTTCGCAGTGATACTCAGCGCGCGCTGTCGATTGATATCGATTCTCATGCGCTCGTCAAAACCGGTATCAAAGCACCCCAGCATTGAGACCGCGGTGCGCATGACATCCATGGGAGCCGCAGCCCTTGGCACTGTAGTGAGAAACCGGACGAGTCCTTCTGGAAGCGCTCGTTCGGACCGGAGCGTGGCTTTCAGATCCGCCAACTGTCTTACCGTAGGCAGCGCGTCATGCCAGAGGAGATAAATAATTTCCTCGAAGCTTGCTTTGCCCGCGATTTCGTTGATGTCGTAGCCAGCGTAAACAAGCTTGCCGGCTTGCCCTCTCACTTCGCTCAGCCTCGTGGAGTTCGCGACGATTCCTTCAAGACCTTTTGCTGTAACTGTCATGATATTTTCTCCACTTTCTCTTGTTTCAAAATTGAGATTGGTCTCGAGAGTCCTTAGATCTTCAATGCTCCAATAAGGGTTTTGCCCATCGTTGCAGGTGTTTCCGCAATAGCGATTCCGGCGCTGCGCAGGGCTTCGATCTTCGCCGCAGCCGTACCCTTGCCGCCAGAGACAATCGCCCCAGCATGCCCCATCCGGCGTCCCGGGGGAGCGGTGCTGCCCGCGATAAACGCAGCGAGGGGTTTCTTGCAATTTTCCTTTGCCCATTCTGCGGCCTCTTCCTCCGCAGAACCCCCGATTTCGCCAATGAGTATGATCGCTTCGGTATCGGGATCCTCGTTAAAAAGCTTGAGGGCGTCGAGGTGTGAGGTGCCGTTAATCGGATCGCCGCCAATGCCGATGCAGGTAGACTGCCCAAAGCCACGCTCACTGAGCTGCCATACCGCTTCGTAGGTGAGCGTGCCGGAACGGGAGATCACACCGATATTGCCAGGCTTGTGGATGTAACCCGGCATAATGCCGATTTTGCATTCGCCGGGTGTGATAATTCCCGGGCAGTTCGGCCCGATCAGGCGGCTTTTGGTCGTAAGCAGGAATTCCTTGGCCCGCATCATGTCCAGCACCGGTATTCCCTCGGTAATGCAAACGATCAATTCAATCCCTGAATCGGCCGCCTCGAGAATTGAATCAGCGGCGAATGCCGCAGGCACGAAAATCACCGAAGCGTTGCACTCTGTTGCTTCACAAGCCTCCTTCACGGTATCGAATACCGGAACCTTGCCCTCAAAGGTTTCACCACCACGCGCAGGCGTGACGCCGGCCACGACATTGGTGCCATATTCCATGCAGGCTTTTGCGTGAAAAGCACCCGCATTGCCTGTGATGCCCTGCACGAGAAGACGCGTATCTTTATTTACGAGAATTGACATTGCTGAATCTTTCTATTTCGAAGCTTGAACCACTTTTTCTGCCGCATCGGCGAGGTCCTCGGCCGTGATGAGATTCAGGCCGGATTCCTTCAAGAGCTTGCGTCCGGCCTCGACATTGGTGCCCTCGAGACGGACCACAAGAGGCACGTTAAGATGGACTGCTTTTGAAGCGTTGATGATGCCCTGGGCAATCACGTCGCACTTCATGATACCGCCGAAAATATTGACCAGAATACCCTTCACACTGCGATCGGCGACAAGAAGCTTAAAAGCTTCCGTCACCTGCTGCTCTGTCGCGCCACCACCCACATCGAGAAAATTTGCCGGCTCACCACCATAATGCTTGATGATATCCATCGTCGCCATGGCAAGCCCGGCCCCGTTGACCATGCATGCAATGTTCCCCTCGAGGCCAATGTAGTTGAGATTATGTTTGGAAGCCTCGACCTCGCGAGGGTCCTCTTCCGCGGTGTCACGCAATTGCACGATCTCCGGATGACGAAAGAGCGCGTTGTCGTCAAAGTTGAATTTTGCGTCGAGGGCAAACACGTCCCCTCCCCTGGTAACCACAAGCGGATTGATCTCCACCATGGAACAATCGCACTCGATGAAAAGACGGTAGAGGGCAGAAAACAGTTTGCCCGCAGGCCGCATCTGGTCTGAGTCGAAACCTAGCATTTTCGCGATCTTGCGCGCCTGGAACGGTTGAAATCCAAATCCCGGATCGATTTTCAGTCTTATGATTTTTTCCGGACTCTTTTCCGCCACAGTCTCAATCTCAACCCCACCTTCCGTGCTGGCGATGATCAAAGGAGCGCTCGTTTCGCGATCGATGAGAATTGCGAAGTAAAGTTCGCGTGCGATTTCGACAGACTCGGTAATAAGAACCTTGCGAACAACGCGCCCTTCCTCACCTGTCTGGTGAGTGACAAGCGTTTGATTCAACATTTTCTCAGCGATGTCCCTGGCTTCGGAAGCTGTCTTGACTAGATGCACACCTCCTTTGAACCCGTTTTTGAAGGTGCCTTTGCCCCGACCACCAGCGTGAACCTGAGCCTTCACAACAAGGTTGTTTCTTCCGATGGAATTAGCAATTCGCGCCGCTTCCTCGGGCGTAGAGGCCACCCCACCGGCTGGTGTCGAGGCTCCAAATCGCTGCATCAGTTCTTTTGCTTGATATTCATGAATATTCATAAAGGTAAACTATATAAGGCCCGTATCCTCACGGGTGTATCCGTCGATCACGGCGCCATGGGAGAGATAAACATTCGGGCGATTTCAGGTTCCCGATCCCACGTATTCGGCAGAGTAGGTCTCAAACTTCGCCGTCGAGCCCACCTTTGGCGCATCCTCCACATCATAGACATTGTTGCCGACGACCTGCTGGGATTCGGTATCCCAGATCATGACGCTCTTCTCAGCCTTCGGCGAGGTTCGCTCGTCCTTCTCCGTATCGACAGCAAGGTAGCGAACCTTTTTCTGTTTCATCTGCGTTTTCCTCTCTTGCGACATCGCTGCGTAGGTGCGCCGCGCACGCTCTTCCGCAATCCGACGCTGGCGTTCCGTGGCCTGACGTTTCGCGACGACATAGGTGACCGCACCGATTACTGCACCAGCCGCGAGACCAGTCAGCACGGAATCACGGGTGCTCATGCCGGCCGCACGCGCGATTCCACCAGCCGCTGCCCCTCCGACCGCGCCGAAGACGGCGGCATTCTCTCCCGGTGTCATTTCAGCACATCCCCCCAGCAGGAGGCCACACGTCACGGAGATCACACTGAGGCGAACAGTCTGCGTTCTCATTAGTTCCAAGAATATAAGCGGACGCTGAGAGATGTGGCAAGACAGATCACAATGCGGCGAAGTATTCCGGAGCGACAGACAGAAAGCGGCTTCCCTCTCCACCCAACCGTTGGGTCATGCTGCTGCCACATACCGAACCCGGGCGAGATCGTCCTTTTGAAATTCGTCAAGTATTGCGTCGACATCCGGCTCCGGCACACCCAGATCCTTGAGCAATTTCCCGCCCCGGTAGAGCGCGCTCATGACATACATTGGACTCGCGTTCGCAATGCCGTGTGCTTCGAGTTCGTCAACATCCAGAAAATTCCGAACACGCGTGTAGAGAGGCAGGTTGGGATAAAAGCCGTGCAACGTCAAAGCGAGCGCTTTCGCCTTCTCCGGGTCGAGAACGGCTATGAAGACCGCCGACGCCTTTCCAACTTCGGTAGATTTACGGGTCACCGGACTTTGAAGATTTCCGAAGTGCACCGGATGCCCAAGCCGCCTTCCTTCTTCCGCACGTCCGTGTTCCTCATCAAGCACGAGAAATGGAATCGTCGCCTGCTGCAGCAACATACAAATTACCTGCCCGACCTCATTATACCCTGCGATCACCACATGCCGATCGATTTTCACTGCAGGATCGATCTCCGCTGAAAGATCGCCGCCTTCCGCCCACAAAGCCAGCCTGTCGCCGATCTTAATCATCAGCGGCGTCGCGATCATGCTGACAGCAATTGCAAGGGAAGAAAGAGTGAGGCCGTACGGATGCAGTAATCCTTCCGTGGAAGCCGCACCGAACAAAACGAATGCGAACTCTCCGACCTGCGAAAGATAAAACGCCGTGCGCAGTGCCGCACCACGCTTCACTTTGAATATGAGCGCAAGACTTAATAGAATGAGCAGCTTCACCGTGAGGATAGCGGGCACACTCACGAGCAGCGCAGACCAATCCTGAACCATCGCTTTCACATCGATTGCCATGCCGACTGAAATGAAGAACAAGCCCATCAGCACATCCTTGTAGGGCGCCACGATCGCTTCGATCTGATAGCGGTAATCCGAGGATGAAAGCACCATTCCCATCAGGAACGCGCCCAGCGTCATCGAAATCCCCACCTTTTGAACGATCCACGCAGCTGCAATCACCGCCAGAAATAGCAATGTCCCGAAAGCAGCCATGTTGTGCCGACGGGCAGCGCGGCGCAGCAGGATCGGCAATATCCATCGACCCGCCACCAGGATTCCCGCCAACGCTCCAATACCAACGAGAGCCCGGTAGCTCATACCCGGACCGGATGCCGTCGCCTGGTGCCCGAGAATCGGGATCAGTGCCATTATTGGAATGATCGCCAGATCCTGAGCGAGCAGCACAGCGAAGGCCGCACGACCATGCTCCAGCCGCAGTTGCCCACGCTGTTCCATGGTCGTCATGATGATCGCGGTTGACGACATAGCAAATCCGAGCCCCAGGATGATCGCCGTGGACCAATTCACATCCTTCATCAACGCGATCATCCCGGTAATCGCGACGGCGGAGATTATTACCTGACCACCTCCAAGTCCGAACAGCAAACGGCGCATCGCCCACAGCCGTTCCGGCCTCACCTCCAATCCAATAATGAAAAGAAACAGCACCACACCCATCTCGGAGACCTGCTGCAACTCGTCCAGATGTTCCGACGCCACAGGGCCGGGAGTGTTCGGCCCGACGATAATTCCCGCAACGATGAAGCCGAGGACTGATCCGAATCCAAGGCGCTCAAACACCATCACGCAAAGAGCAGTGGCTGCCAGCAGCAGAATCGACACAAAAAGGATGGAGGAGAGTTCCACGACCTCGGACTATAGCGCTTGCGCATTGCCTGTCAGTTTCGCAAATGCCTCCATGAATACCGGCAGGGCACACCAATTTCATATCGGGGCACTGTGTCCGATTCATTGACCCCCCATTACCACAGTGGTAGCGTCCCCGTTCTTTTCATGAGCCGGAATTACAAAGATACGCTCAATCTTCCGAAGACAGATTTCCCGATGAAAGCGAACCTCATCGTGCGCGAGCCGCAGATGCTGGAGAAATGGGAATCTCAAGGGCTGTACCCGAAAATTCAGGAGGCACGGGAGAGGGCTGAACTTTTCGTCCTCCACGACGGGCCGCCGTTTGCGAACGGCGATGTCCACATGGGCACCGCGCTCAACAAGGTCCTGAAGGATCTTATTGTTAAGTCGAAGACGATGGCCGGCTATCGGGCGCCGTATATCCCGGGCTGGGATTGCCACGGATTGCCAATCGAATTCAAAGTGGTAAAGGAGTCTCGCGGGCTGAGCCCGCTGGAGGTTCGAAGGAAATCCGAGGCCTACGCGAGGAGGTTCATCGACACACAACGCCGACAGTTCAAGCGACTCGGCGTCTTCGGCGACTGGAAAAATCCTTATCTTACTCTCGAACCGGGTTACGAAGCGGAAGTCATTCGCGCGTTTGCCAAGTTCGTCGCAAAGGGACTCGTTTATCAGAGCAAGAAACCCGTTTACTGGAGCACAGGCGCGCAGACGGCACTTGCCGAAGCGGAGGTGGAATACGCGGATCGAGTTGATCCCGCGATATTCGTGAGATTTCCGATCACGTCTGGCAAGCTGGCGGGGAACGCGAGCATGGTGATCTGGACGACGACACCTTGGACGCTGCCGGCAAACGTCGCAATTGCGGTCCATCCCCTTCACAACTATGTGACGCGCTGGTTCAATCTTCCAAACGGCACCTCGGAGTGCCTTGTAATTGCCGAGAGCCTGGTTGGCAGCTTCGAGCTGACAACCGGCGCGGTTCCGTCGGCGAATCCTGGCGCCACGCAAAATTTTACCGGCCAGGCGCTCGAAGGCACAGAAACGCAACATCCGTTTCTCAACCGAAAATCTAAAGTAATTCTTGGCGATTTCGTCACGCTTGAAACCGGCACCGGCCAGGTGCACATCGCGCCCGGCCACGGCGCCGACGACTACATGGTCGGAATGAAATACGGATTGCCGGTTCTTTCACCGGTGGACGACGACGGTCGATTCACGGAGGAAGCCGAAATGCCGAAATGGCGTGGCAAATACGTGTTTGACGTGAACCGGGAAGTCGTCGAGCACCTGCGCGAACAAGGCATGCTTCTCGGCGAACAGGAATACCAACACTCGTATCCACACTGTTGGAGATCAAAGACCCCCGTCGTTTTTCGCGCCGTGGAACAGTTCTTTATCCGCATTGACGACCTCCGCAGAAGGGCGCTCGAGGAAATCGACAAAGTGCGCTGGATTCCAAACTGGGGACGCAATCGCATCTACGCCACTGTCGAATCGCGTCCCGACTGGTGCATTTCGCGTCAGCGCAGTTGGGGCGTGCCGCTCCCCGCTTTTTTCAAATCCAACGGCGAGACCGTTCTCGATGTGCAAGTGATCAACAAAGTCGCCGATCTCGTAGAGAAACACGGCACCAACGTGTGGTTCGAGAAAACTGACGCCGAGATGGCGCGCGAGCTCGGGTTGCCGGAGGATTATACTCGCCGAAATGATACGCTCGACGTCTGGATCGACTCCGGGGTTAGTCACGAGGCCGTCCTCCGGAAACGTCCCGAACTGGCTTTCCCCGCCGACATTTACATCGAAGCGACAGATCAGCATCGAGGCTGGTTTCAGAGTTCACTCATGACCTCAGTCGCGATGAACGACGCCGCGCCCTACAAGACTGTGCTCACCCACGGCTTCGTCGTGGACGAGGACCGCAAAAAGATCTCAAAGTCGAGCAGCTACGAGAAGCCGATGGACGCCGAGCACTTCGTGAAAAAACACGGAGCCGACATTGTGCGGCTTTGGGTGAGCAGTGTGAATTTTACGGACGAGGTGCCTTTTTCGGAGGAGATGTTCACCCGCCGCGGGGACACGTATCGACGCATTCGGAATACATTTCGGATTCTGCTCGGGAATCTTTCTGATTACGACGGGTCGAAAGGCGAACCGACGGTGATCGATCGCTGGATCCTGAGCCGACTGCAGGAAGTAATCCAGACTTGCCGCGAAGCTTATGCGGCATACGAGTTTCACAAAGTCTACCACACGCTGAATCAATTCTGCGCTGTGGACTTGAGCAGCCTCTACGTGGATATCACAAAGGACCGGCTGTATTGTGACGCCGTGGCGTCACCGAGGCGGCGGGCCACGCAGCACGCGATGAGCGTCGTGTTCGACGCGCTCGCACGTCTCCTCGCTCCGATTCTGGTATTCACGACCGACGAAGCCTGGGGCTATGCGGGGCACGCGAATTCCGTGCACCTCCAAGTGTTTCCGCAAGAGGAGAGCGCCCTCCTCGATCCCGAAATCAACAAGCAGGTGGATGCCATACTCGATCTTCGCGCCGTCATCGCGCAGGCAGTTGAGCAGGCCCGCGCAGAAAAAAAGATCGGGAAGGCGCTTGAAGGCGCGGTAACTCTTCAGATCGCAGACGAAAAATTACTCGCCTCGCTCAAGGGCAAGGAAGCCGAGTTGGAAGAATTTTTCATCCTGAGCGAACTTACGCTAAAATCGGGGGCTGACACCGTTGCGAATCTGGTATTAACCCCGCATGCAAAATGCAGCCGATGCTGGCGTCACCGGCCTACCGTTGGGGAGAATGCGGAGCATCCGGAATTATGCGACCGGTGCGTCAATGTGGTTGCAGGTTTGTGAAAAGCTGGTTTCGGGATGTAACGACAGCCGGAGCCGACATGCCGTGCTGCCGGAACACCATCATCATGAAAGTTTCTTCTCTCATCATTAATCTTGATCCGAACACCCGGGCAAAATGAAGCTGCTGCTTACCGTCGCACTGCCCCTCTATCTTCTCGACCAGATTACGAAATGGCTGATTGTGCTCAATTTCCCATTGCACTCCTACAAAACGGTGATCCCCGGGGTCTTCGATATCGTCCACGTCACAAATACCGGTGCAGCATTCGGATCATTTTCGGACAGCAATACTTTCTTCATGATCCTGTCCCTCCTCGTGGGAGGGGCGATGCTGTTTTTTTTCCTGAAGGGTTCGTTTAAGAACAAATTGACACGATTGGCCGCGGTCATTCTGCTATCAGGCATTGCGGGAAATCTCACCGACCGGTTCGTGCATGGTCATGTGATCGATTTTCTATCATTCGATCTGCACCTGCCTTACGCGAATCCATGGCCTTCCTTCAACGTGGCCGACTCCTGCATCTGCGTGGCGGCAGGATTGTTCCTTCTGCAAAGTGTGGTCGAGGGGAGGCGCGCAGCTCGCTCGCATCCGGGTCCCAACGGCCAATCCTGACGTTTGGCCTAATCGTCCCTTCTCGCGGCAATTAAGAGCGAATCGACATATTTCTTGTTCCCCTGGCGCATTCTCTCAATGAGCACCCGACCGACGGCGATCAGCAGCTTGAAAGCGGCTCCCGGATATACGCCTGCGAGAGCCCGTATTACTGATTCTTCCAGTGTCAACAATACACATGGCCCCATTGTGACCACATCCGCAGAACGCGGCCCTTGATCCACGAGGGCAATCTCTCCGAAAAAATCGCCAATCGTCAACGTCGCCAGATGAAATTCCTGGCCGTTCGCCCGGTGGAGGACGCGCACAGCCCCATCTACAATGATGTACATCACGGCCCCCGGTTCATCCTGCCTTACCAGGACTTTATCCCCTTCCACCGTGAGAGGCTCGACAAGATCTAGAAGAGCGTCGAGTTCACTCTCGGTAAACTCGGCGAAAAGCGGCATCTGGAGTAACGCATCGCGAATGTGGGTCGGTGTGTTCATGTTCGATCGGGAGTATCCAATTTGCCGTCACGCAGAGCGATTCGGCGGACCGCGACCTCCGCCACGGTCTCACTATGGGTGACGATTACCATAGTGGTCAGGGCCTGAGAAGCGATATCGCGGAGCACCTCCAAAACCTGCTCGGCATTGGCGGAATCCAGATTCCCGGTCGGTTCGTCGGCGAGAAGCACCGCGGGCTCATGGATCAGGGCTCGTGCGATGGCCACCCGTTGCATTTCGCCGCCGCTGAGCTGATTCGGAAAATGAGTCGCGCGTTGCTCCAACCCCACGAGAGCGAGAATGTCCCGCGCTCTGGGCTCAGCTCTGGCCAACCGCACTCCCTGCAGGAGCAACGGAACACAGACGTTTTCGAGCACGGTCATGGTCGGAAGGAGATGAAAGAATTGAAACACAATCCCGAGTCTCTCACGCCGGTAACGCGTGAGCGAGGCCTCGTCTGCCGCGTGAAGCGCCAACCCATCCACGATCACCTCCCCCGATGTCGGCGTGTCGAGACCGCCGATGAGATGCATCAACGTGCTTTTTCCACAACCGCTCGGCCCCGTAATTGCCGCAAACTCGTGTGACGCGATCGTCAGAGACACATTGTCCAACGCTTTGACGCCCCCCGCACCGTATCCATAGGTTCGTGAAACGTTGCGCAGTTCAATCGACACGGCGCGGAATCTTCCATCGGAGACGCAACTAGGCAAGCGAGCGCAGCATTCCACTTGTCTTAGACGCCTATCTCCGCAAGTTTGCGCGAAACATGAGCACAAAACGTTTCGGCTGCCTGGGATTCGGACTCGTCATCCTTTTGGCGGTCAGCCTGTTCCTGAATTTCATCCTCGTGATCTCAAGCAGCAGGAAGTTCACTACCGGCGATTTGAGGAGGGCGGAAATCCCGCGCTGGGAAGAAGTCCTGCTGGAAAAACCCCATGGCGGAAGCCGGGATAAAATCGCGCAGATCGGCCTCCAGGGACTCATCAGCTCAAGCATCGATGGGGTCGTCGGAAAAACGATGGTGGACGACGTCAAGATCGCGCTGCAGCAGGCCGCAGCGGATAGTTCCGTGAAGGCAATCGTCTTGCGCATCGATTCGCCCGGCGGAGAGGTCACTGCTTCAGACGCGATTTATCACGCAGTGAAGGAAGCCCGGGAACAAAAACCCGTGGTTGTTTACATGGGCTCGGTCGCGGCTTCCGGCGGTTATTACGTCGCGTGCGGCGGCAGTTACCTGATGGCAAGCGACACGACAATCACCGGCAGCATTGGCGTTATCATTTCTACCGTGAATTACCAGGGTCTGCTCGGCAAAATCGGCATCGATCCGGTCGTGTTCAAAAGTGGAAAGTTCAAGGATATCTTGAGCGGATCACGCGAAATGACATCCGAGGAAAAAGAATACATTCAGGCGCTCGTGATGCAGATCTATGCGAATTTCGTGGGTATTGTCGCGCGCGAACGCGACCTGCCGATAGACGAACTCCGAAACGGGATTGCGGACGGCAGAATCCTCTCCGGACGCGATGCTGTAGCCGGAAAACTGATCGACGCGACGGGATATATCGAGGACGCCTATGAAAAGGCGCGGACACTGGGCAATGCACCGGGCGCAGAAGTGATTTCTTATCAGGCACGGTTCAATCTTGGACGACTCTTTCGCATTCTTGGCGCATCGGGATCGAAAACAATCGAGCTGAAACTGGCCCACGAATTTCTGCCGAAGCTCCAACCGGGACGCGCCTATCTACTTCCCGGTTATCTATTTCCCTGATCAGAAGTCCGGCACGTGGAGAACCTCGCCTTCGAACAAATCCTGAGCGTCACTTTCGGGCTGCTCATCCTCGGCCTGACTCCGCTCGGATTCGCCACCTATTGGCGGCTTTTCAAACGAGTTACCGGCGGAGAGGCAAAGGTCAATACTGCATCCTTGCGGACGCCGGAATTGTTCCTGGCCTTTCTACTCATCACGATGTTTTTTGGCCTCCTGTCGGAAGCGCTCCGAGCCGAGCCGCCGGAAATCGAGGAAGTCAATCTTGTCGACGGCTCGATGTTTTATCTTGTGATTGTCGGGATCATCGCAGCGTTCCTGCAGATGAGAGGAAACCGTATCCTTTCGCTCTTCGGATTCGATGCGATGCGCATCCCGGAGGCGTTCCGTCGGGCAACAGCACTGACTTTCGCCGCATTCCCCATCGTCGTGTTGATCACGATGATCGTGCAGTTCCTGCCCGGTTTGAAAGGCGAACGACAGGAAATAGTGCAGTTTTTCGAAGCGGCTACAAAGAACGCCGACACCGTCCGCGTGCTTGTGACCATTTTCCTGGCCACTATCGTAGCACCTGTCGCAGAGGAGTTCATTTTTCGCGGTTTTCTCTACGGCGTCACCAAGCGCTACACAGGCATTATTGGCGGCATGGTGTTTACATCGGCAATTTTTTCTGCAATCCACGTGAATCTCCCTTCGTTCCCGGCACTGTTTGTCCTGGCAGTTTGTTTGAACATCGCCTACGAATCCACGGGATCACTTGCCGTTCCAATGGTGATGCACGCGTTATTCAATTTCACGCAACTCGTGCTGATCTACCTGGTTGCGCGCACCGGCATCGCGTGAGCTATCTAGAGTCGATCGCCGGGAAACGCAGAGCGTCTAAACTCCCTCTTACTTGATGATTCGAATCGCCAACGGGTAGCGATAGGCCACGCCTTCATTGGATTTGATGGCGGCCATGATCATCATAACCAGCCAGGCGATGTAAACAATCGGCACAATAATCATCCCGATGACAATTGCCCAAAGAGCGAACGCGATCATGAAATAGATCGAAAAGGAGATCTGGAAGTTGACTGCTTCCTTTCCTTGATCATTCACGAATGGCATGTCGCCGCGTTTGATAAGCCAGACCACCAGCGGTCCGATCACGTTTCCGAACGGAATCGTGTGTCCTACGAGCCCCAAAAGATGCGCGACCATCGCCCAAAGTTTCTCTTCCTTTGTGGGCGTTAGCGCATCCGGCATCCGCGGCAGAGTTGCATCTTCCATGGATCCTGTGTCTGCACGGAAGCGGTAGCAAACGCAAGTCCGATCCGGGTCCAAAGACGAGTTCACAACGTGGACTTCACACCGAGCAGAGCTTGGGAATAATCTCCTGCCGCAGTTCCGCTCAGGCCACGTCGCCGATCGAATGATCGCTCCGATGCTGCAAATGTCGGATGTCCTTTCCGCGCAGGAGATAGAAAACCGCTTCGGCGATATTCTGGGCATGATCGGCGATCCGTTCGATGCATTTAGCGACAGTCATCAAATTCAAACAACGCGAAATGGTCTTCGGATTCTCAATCATGAAACTCGTAAGCTCCCGGGAAAGCTGGCGATTGATTTCGTCCACGCGTTTGTCGCGAGCGATTACTTCCTCCGCGAGTTCCGCCCGCTTTTCCACAAAGGAACTGATGCAATCGTTGAGCATTTTTTCGGCGATTTCCGCCATCATCGGGATTTCGATGTATGGCTTGAGCAGAGGCTCTCGATTCAGTTCCCTGACGCGACGCGCAATGGTCGTTGCCTGATCCGCAATGCGTTCGAGATTGTTCGCGATTTTCGACGCCGTAACCATGAGACGGCAATCGGTGGCGACCGGTCCATGTGTTGCCATATAAGCGATGACCATTTCGTCGATTGTTACTTCGAGCTCATCTATCTCGCCATCGTCTACCTCAACCTGATCCGCCAAATCGTCGGATCTTTCCACCAACGCCTTCATCGCCAGAGAAAGCTGACGATGCGTGAGACTGGACATCATCAGAACCGTCTCCCGGATCTGTGCCAGCTGACTTTCAAATACCTGACTCATGAAGAATCATACCACCCTTCTTTACATTCCTGCAGGACCTACAGGTAACGTTTCTGTTTCAAAGCCGATCGCGGCGACTGGCTAAGTGACGGATGTCTTCCGCGCTGGCCGAATAGACGGCGTCCTCGGCTATGTTAGTAGCCAGATCTCCGACACGCTCAAAGTGTCTCGCGATAAATAGAAGATTCACATAATCGCTCACACGATCCGAACGTATGCTCATACACTCCGTGAATTGCTCAGCCGCCTTGTGATTCATCTCGTCCAATTTGCGATCCTGGCTTTTCAGCTGATTCGCCACAGCCAGATCTTCCTCGAGGTATGCCCGAAAACTTGCCCTGAACATGCCAATGGCCATTTCATACATGGGCACCAGGACTTTCACCTCGGGCAACTCCTCCGATTGATTCAACTTGCAAGCCCGTCTTGCGATGCTCACCGCCTGGTCGCCAGCCCGCTCCAGGCTATAGCAGATTTTCATCGTCGAAACGACGTTCCGCAGATCACGCGCCACAGGTTGAAAACGCCTCAGCACATCGATTCCATCGCGATCGACCTGAATTTCAAGCACGTCAATCTCCTCGTCGTCCGCGATCGCGACTTTGCACCGTAAATCGTCTCGCTCAAAGAAGCCCCGCGCTGCGTTGACGAGATTCCGATCGGTGAGGTCGCGCATCATCACGACATTCGACCTCAGGGCAGACAGCGCTTCATCGAAGTTTTTTAGAATATGAATACGTCCGTTACCCGTGGGCATGGTTTTTCCCTCATCCAAATCGGCCGGTGATGTAATCCTCGGTCTGTCTCTCTGCTGGATTCGTGAAGAGTTTTTCTGTACGATCGAACTCAATCAACCGGCCGAGATAAAAGAATGCCGTGAGATCGGAGCAACGGCCGGCCTGCTGCATATTGTGCGTCACAATCACGATCGTGTAGTTCTTCTTCAGCTCGTGAATAAGCTCCTCAACCTTTGCGGTCGCGATCGGGTCGAGCGCCGAGCACGGTTCATCCATGAGGATGACCTCGGGCTCCACGGCGATAGCCCGGGCAATACAGACACGCTGCATCTGACCGCCCGAAAGGCCCAGCGCACTAGTGTGAAGTCGATCTTTCACCTCGTCCCAAAGCGCAGCGCCACGGAGACTCCTCTCGACCACTTCATCCAGCTTCTTCCGGTCATTCCTGCCCTGCAATCGCAGGCCATAGGTGATGTTCTCGTAAATCGATTTAGGAAACGGATTCGATTTCTGAAAAACCATTCCCACGCGTTTGCGCAGCTCAATGACGCTCACATTCGGCTGATAGATGTCCACGCCGTGAATGCGAATCGTCCCCTTCCCGATCCTTGCGACCGGAATGAGGTCGTTCATCCGGTTGATGCAGCGCAGCAGGGTTGATTTTCCGCACCCTGAAGGCCCGATGAAGGCCGTGATCTCCTTCTCAGGAATCTTAAGATTCAGGTCAAAGAGCGCCTGGGAACTGCCGTAGTAAAAATCGAGATGTTCGACCTCGATCAGCGGTCGCGACTGCAGCTCGGGAACAGTCGGCAAAATCGACTCCGGGCCGGTCTCAGGTTTTGTCTTCTCGTCCATGGTTTGGGTTGAGGGCATTTCCAAGCACTCCTTTCCGGCAATTAGTAATCTTTTCACCACTTGTATTTCGCGCGAACTTTCGCACGGAGGATGATTGAAGATACGGCGATGGCAGCGACGACGACCAGAAATACAAATGCTGTCCCATATTGCACCCGTTGCGTGTACTCGTTCTGCGGAATCTTACTACTGACCACATAGATATGATACGGGAGCGCCATCACGCCCTGAAAAAAGAAATCATACCATCGAGTGAGCCCCTCCCAGGGAAGTTCATCACGCACCACAAATGCCGCGGTGAACATGATCGGGGCTGTCTCTCCGGCGACGCGCGCGATCCCGAGGATGGAGGACGTGAGCATTCCGGATAATGCGTAGGGCAGTACGTTCGTCCGGATCGCCTGCCATTTCGTCGCGCCCAGGGCCAGCGAGCCTTCGCGGAACCCCTGCGGCACCGCGCGGAGCGATTCCTCGCTTGCCGTGATGATCACCGGCAACACCATGAACGCCAGGGTGAAGCAACCAGCCAGAAGGGAAACACCCCACCCAAACCACAACACGAGCATTGCGAATCCAAAAAGGCCGAACACGATGGAAGGCACCCCCGCGAGATTCATGATCGCAAGGCGGATCGCGCGTATTGTGCGCGTGGGCCGGCTGTACTCGCTCAAATAAATTGCCGCGGAGATTCCAAGGATTAGCGCAATGATCATGGAGCCCAGCACCAGCAGGATCGTTCCGACGATGCAGGGAAAAATACCTCCGGCCGAGTAAGCGACTGTCTTGAGATCGGTGACATCTCCGGTATACGTTTTTTTCCACTCGCGATACTCGTTGTCGCCCATCTCCATCTTCTGCCCCTCGTATTCGAACAGGTAGAGCGTTTCCGGCGCCTTCGTGAGAAATTCGACGTTTACGAATGGCGGAGCTGTCTTGAACAGAAATGAACCGCCTTTGATTGCAATGTCGCCGACGATGTAGGTGGTGAAAAGCAGGATCAGATACGTCATGATCCGGATCAACCAGAACGTGCCCTTTTCGAGGCGCTGGCCGATCGTGGCGCGATGTTGAAAGATATTTGCGGGAGCGTGCACGGGATTTAAATCGGGTAAGGGTGTCAGCCGATCGAAATTTTGAATTTGGTCACGATTTTCTGCGCGAGGAAGTTTATGACCAGCGCGAGCAGGAAGAGTAAAATTGCGACCATAAACAGGGCTCGATAGTGGATACTCCCGAATTCCACTTCACCCATCTCCTGCGCGATGATGCCGGTCATGGTGTGCACCGGCTCGAAGATAGCTCCGAGACCCTCCGAGAATTCGGGGATTGCAATTCGGTTGCCTGCGCAGAGAAGCACCACCATAGTCTCGCCAATAACCCGACCAAAGCCGAGGAGCACGGCCGCGATAATCCCGGAAAGTGACGCCGGAAGGATGATGCGCACCAGGGTCTGCAGTTTCGATGCCCCAAGCGCAAAAGAGGCTTCCTTGAAATGAACCGGCACGTTGTTGATCGCATCCTCCGCGAGGCTGAAGATCGTTGGGACGGCCATCAACCCCAGCAACAGACCGGCCGTGGTCGCGTTCAGCCGCTCGGACATGGGAAAGCCCGGGAACCAGCTCAACCAGGAAATCTCCGAAAACGAGCGAAGTGTCGATCCCAATACAATGATGCCAAAGAAGCCGAGAACCACTGACGGAAACGCCGCGATGAATTCGATGGAGGGTTTGATAAAGTCCTGCTCGCGTTTCGACGCGACCTGATTCACATAAATCGCGCCGGCAATACCCAGCGGAATCGCAACCGCCAACGCAATGGCGGAGACCAGAAGCGAACCGACCAGCAGCGGAATCACCCCATAGAAATCCTGCCAGTAGCTTGCCGTGAGCCAGCGTTTCCCAAACAGAAAACTTGTAAGCCCCTCATAATAAGGCACCGGTTTGTCGGGATTCCACGCGGCAAGTTTCTCCCGAATCTCCGGCATATTCTCGAGGAATTGGTTGGCTTCTTCGATGAAACGGTCCAGAGGCGCTTTCCATCCGGCCACCGGCAGTTCCGGAGGCGCAGCGAGCGCTTCTCCTATCTTCGTGCGCATCTCCGTAACCACCTCCGGATAAACCGCATCGACGGTGTCGCGCAGGATCTGAATTTCAACCCCAAAATCGACCTCCGGAACCTCGATCGCTTCCGCCTCCTCTGTCTTTCCCATCGCTTTATAGCGGTCGCGCGCGGTCAAAGCGTCCACACGCACCTTCGCCTTTTCTTTCGCCGAACTTGCGACATCCGTCAGGTCAGAGACCAGACCGTACAGTGGCCGCCCTGCTTCGCTGAACTTCGCCGCGAAGCCGTCAAATGACGCGAGCGACGCATTCACCGCCTGGAGTTCCATATCGTCGGCGAACATTTTCTTCACTTGCGTCAGACGGATCGCGTTCAACTGCCGGCTCAAATTCGTAAATTCTTCCGACTGCTCCTTGAGGATATCCACGTATTCCAGACCGGCCTCCCGATAAATCCTCAGATTTTCAACGTTT
Source organism: uncultured Verrucomicrobiae bacterium (assembly GCA_963805815.1). Classification (GTDB taxonomy): domain Bacteria; phylum Verrucomicrobiota; class Verrucomicrobiia; order Chthoniobacterales; family Chthoniobacteraceae; genus CAWDWA01. The sequence goes on along the minus strand of CAWDWA010000009.1, from coordinate 52,319 downwards.
TGACCGACGAAGCCTGCGCCTTCCTTGAAAAGGAACAACGTAATGAGCGCGAGAATGATGATGGCGGCCCACGCATTTCCGCCGAAAAAATACTTAACTACTGAATCCCAATTCAACCCCAGAAAACTGACTTTTCGTGCGCGAACTATCGCCTTTTCAATTGGAGTGCGCTGCGTGCTCATGCTGAAGCAGAGAAGTAGTAATTGCGTTTCTACGATATGCCGACTGCTGAAGGCAAGTGTGAGAGCGATTCCCTGATTGGCAACCTGGAAACCAGTGTCACACAGCCCGCCGGGCGTGTAAGTCCGGCGGGCGTGTCAGCATTGTGACAAAGAGATTTTCAAATCATTTGACCGGCACGAAGCCAACCGTATCAACAGCCTTCTGGCCTACAGGTCCAAGCGTGAACTCGACGAACTTCCCGGCTTCACCCGTCGGTGTTCCGTTTGTGTAATAGTAGCAGGCGCGAGCAATCGGATAGCTATTGTCGTTCACGGTCTCGTTGGAAGGCTTCATCCCATCCACCTCCAGCACCTTGATTCCGCTTGCTCCGGTGTATGCTAGACCAACATAGCCGATGCCGGACTTGTTCTTGCCAACTTCCGCAGCAATCTGTTCATTGCCCGCCATCTTCTGGGAACTGCCAGCGTAGTCCCGCTTGCCCATGGCGAGTTCCTTGAAGGAGGAATAAGTTCCCGACGACGTATTGCGTGTGTAGATCGAGATCTCACCGGGAGCACCGCCAACGGCGCTCCAATCCGTGATATCCCCGGTAAAGATCCGCTCGACCTGCTTCTTGGTGAGACCGGAGATCGGATTATTTTCGTTCACAATGACCGCAATGCCGTCGTAACAGACGATCGTTGGCTTCATGTCCACGCCCTTTGCCTTTGCAGTGGAAACTTCCGTGGCCTTCGCGGCGCGACTGGCCATACCAATATCAGCGGTGCCGTCGATGATGGCGGCAATGCCGGTCGTGGAGCCTTCGGCGGCGATCTCGAATTTCACGTCAGGATGCTCGGCCTTATAGGCCTCGGCAATTTGAGGAACGAGTTTCGCCCCGAGTGTGTCAGAGCCTTTGATAATGAGTTTTTGCGCATTCGCCGCTGTGGAGGCGAGGGCCACGCAGCCCAGGGTGGCGAGGATAGTTTTGAATTTCATGTTTTCTCAGGTGGTTGTGTTTTCTGTTTTCCCTCTCTCCGGAGGAATCGGCCCGGTGACGCTCCCCCAGCGCACACCGGGCCTCATCTCAGGAGAGAAAGTGGGTTAGAATTTTGCGGTCAGATCGACCTGCAACAGCTTGTTGACGTTGCCGCCGGTAACATCACTTTCCAGATTCTTGTCCAGATTCCAGGCATAGTCCCATTTGAGGCCAAACTTGATGTAGTCGGTAATGGCATACTCGAAACCGGCCTCGACACCCTTGGCGTTGAGCAACCCACCGTTGAAGTCGGAATCAACAAGGTTCGGATCGAGAGAAGCGAATCCGGTTTGACGCCAGTCGACGAACAGACCCCATGATCCCGCTTCCTTGGCCTTGCCAAGCTTCAGACCGACGAGCCAGGAGATTTTATCCCTGCCGGAGATCGAAGTGTAATTCCCAGTATAGACGTTAAACGCGCGGTTTTCCGCAGCCGTGTTGTAAGCAAAGTCCCAGAAAAAGGCTGCCTTCTGACCGAAGAGCGGGAAGGAGATTTCACCGGGAGCAGTGATAATCCGCAGATCGCGCGTTGCACCGATGACATCCTTATCATCGTATCGGTCGCCCGCACCGTTAAGATCCTCGTCGGTGAAATTAACCGCTACCGCGATCTGCGCTGCATTGTAGAACATGAAGCCCGGAGCGAATATGACACCGACGCCGCCACCGAAATCGTATCCGGCCACAAGCTGGGTTACGAACAGATAAGAGTCCCAGGACGCATCGCTGTCGAAGTCGCTTTCCTCGTTGTTGCTGTCGAAGATGAACTGGCCCGCATTGAGTGTGAGCGTCCATGGAGGCTCGTTCCAGCGAGTGGCGGCAACCATTTCCTTGCCGTCCTTCGAATAACCGCCCTTCGAGGTATCCGGCTCGGTGTAGGTCTCCCACCCAAACATCTTGTGGAACTCTACGACCTCTACGATGCCCTGCGGATTGATGTCCGAATCCCACACCATGTTGGTGGTGTAGAACGGATTATCCTGTTTACCGCCGATGATCGTCGCCCAATCAGCCGCTTCCCATCCGAGATACGCTTTGCTGATGTAGATGTCATAATTGTTGAACCCGTCGTCGAATGTCTGGTTGCCGCTGTTTGCATCCTGGCCCGTCTGGACCATCACTCCTGCGAAAAACGGTCCTGCGAATTTGTACTCCGCACCCAACCGCAGGCGAAAACGCCAGCGACTGCGCTGCCGATCATTGTTTCGTCCGTCAGGCGTGGGCGAGAGCACCTGCTGATCCGTGTCGTCGTATTGATAGCGAAGACGCAGGTCTCCGTAGAGTTTCAGTTCGCTGAGCGATTTATTGAGTTTAACCTTGCTCGCGTCCGTTTGCTCATATTCCTTGACGGTCTCGAGCCGAACTTCCTCGGCCTCTCGATCCGTAAGAACGCCTTTTCGCACTAGAGCTTCCAGGAGCGCGTTGTTATCCTGGCCGAAAGCGGGAAGCGCTTCCATCAGGGCGAGCGCGCCGGCAGCAGCCAGGGCCTTCACTTTTGATTTTTTCATGGTTTCCTTGGTTTGTGTTTGGGTAAGCGCCCGGCTCATACCCGGACACGACGTGCAGCAAGCTGGGAGGCAAATGTTACAAATCGATGACGACGAAGTTACGTTTTGGTGCCATTGCAAATGGGAAGGGCGCAGAATTCGCCGCATGCTGACCTGCGGCAGGAATTTCACCGAACTCCGGGCTCACCCGCATCCCCTCGAAACGTGCTTCCCGGACATCCAAGCAGCGCCCTGCCCTCCGTTTCCACACAGCCGTGAGCTAAGCTGCTTTTGCCATTGGCTTTGCCTTCATCGCTTGGCATGAATGAATCTTCCCATGGATCTCTCCGAATTCCGGAACAGGCTAAACGCGGTTGAGCCGCCCTTCCTCCTTGAGGTCTGGCCGTCGGAGCAATTTCTTTCGTTTCAAGCGGCGTTAAACCTCGTCAAGCCAGAGGCAGCGGCGGCACTCGACGATACGGCGCGGTTTGTTACCGGTGTGAGTTCAGTGCCGATTCTCGCGATCGTCGGCGCAATCAATGGCGGCAAGACTTCGCTTGTGGCGTCGTTTCTATCCGAAGGCGGCCGAAAGCGTGTTCTAACGGGGCTGGGACGGGAACATGGCACACAGCGGTTCGTTCTGTGGATTCCCGAGAGATGGGTTAACGACTGTGCCTTTGCAAATCAATTGGAACGGCTTCTCGCCGGCGTCTTCGGCCAGGCACCGGAACCGTTGGGCGAAGATCCCCGGCAAGCGCATGCACAATACTCCGCGCTCGAAAATTTTGGAATTCCGTTGCTAGCAAGCGACCCGGGGCTCGATGTGCACGGGATCGCTCTCCTGGATTGCCCGGATATCCAGCGTGCGCATGCTGGCGGGGGGAATGTCCGGCTCAATGCCGTGCGAAGAGCTTCGGAAATCTGCGCCGGCATCATCCTGGTCGCACCCCGGTCGCAACTCGAGATACATGATATTGCCTCACTTTTAGAGGAATTAATTCCAAAAGCAGTCCGCATTTTCGCGGTGAACATGATCCGTCCTCCAGAACCTCCGCACGCCGTGCGTGAGGAGTTGGAACGGGCGCTCGACCAAACGGTGGAGCTTTGCTATGGAGCGTATGATTTTGAAATCCCATCCAGCCGTAAATTGACGCCCGCCTGGGATCCTAATTCAACTGCGGCCGAAGACGAACGCGGTCCGTGTTTTTTCCTTTTCGACCCCGATCCCACAAAGAACACGCCGGATGTCGTGGCCGAAGATCGATCGATTCTATCGCTGTCGAAGAAGATCCCTCCAAGGCAAATGCAACAGCAGCGTCAGCGCGAGATGCAACACGATTTCGTAATCCAGGTTGAGCACCATGTTGGCACGATCGAGGCCGAGGTCGAACAGCGCGGGGAGGAAATCGCGCTGGCTGCCGACAGCCTTGTGGAACGCTGCGAGACTTTACTGCGCGAAGACGGTGGACGGATGCGGGTGAAGATGGATCCCGAGATCATTGGGAGTTTTAAGGAGGCGATGGAAAAAACCGCCCCCTTCTACCTCCGTCCCTTCATGTTCGCACACCGCGCGATCTATAATAAGGCGGCGCAAGTGATCACGGCCGGACGCAGTCGCATCGCGCGGATGTTTGGGGTGCTCGAGAAACAACCGGAGTTTGACCGAATGCGTGATCGCCTGAAACAGAGGCTGATTCAAGCGGAGGACATTGAACGGGAGCTTCAGCGCTGGAGCATCACCATGCATGATCAACGCGGAGCAGAATTCTGGACCGACACCGCTCAAATCATTCTCAGCCGCTATCAGGAGGAGGAAAGAACCAATATGACTCGCGATGAATGGATGAGCGCCGCGCGCACGATCTGGACACATGTCGGCAAGGTTCGGGCGACCATACAGATTTTTGCGACGTTCTTTCTTGGTCTCGCTGCGATCGTGTTGATTCCCTTCGATGCAGGTCACTCCGTGCTAGGCATGACAGTGCTCGAGATGTTCGGGGTGCTCGGCTTAAGTGGCATCGTCACTGCCGGCACTCTGGCTACCCTTGGAGAAGAAATCACAGGGCGCCTTGGACATCAGCAGCTCGCAAACCTTTGCGCGATCGCCGCGGACGAGATTGCTCTTCCGCGTTCGGCTGTTGATTCGGTGCTGCATCAACGAAATTATCCGGGACCGACCGTCGCCCAACGTCCAAACCCGAATGGATACGGATTGAAACAGCGCAGATGGCAGTTATTCAAACTTGAGCCCAGAGGCGTTGCGGCATTGCGCCGTCACATCGAGCGCTGGAAAAAACATAAGTGCTGATTGTCCCCTTTCGCGATGAATATGGAATCCGCTCGTCACCAAACTCCGCCGCTTCTTGACGCATGTCACGCACTGGCGGATTCGGTCGCTCGACAAGCAGCAGCTCTCGGAACCGATTGGGAGACATACCCAATCCTTCTGCGGAAAGCGGAAGCGTTCCGTCGCGCCTGCACTGAACTTGCCACCCAACGAGGCCTCGACCGCGCGACGATCGCATTCACTGGCCCGAAAGACGCCGGCAAGACACGCCTTCTTTCTGCCCTCGTACAGAACACGGCCAAACGCGAGCAGCTGCACATCGGGTTTTCCAGCGCCCAAGCGACAGACCGCGTAACGTGGCTTGGCCCGCAACCTCCGGTAAACCTCGATTCGTCTTTCGAGGACTACATTCCCTGCCTGGACGATGATCTCGAGCCGGTCGGCTTTCAGTATACGCTGGTAGATGTGCCCGGCCTCAACGAGGCAAAAGAACGTCGTCGCGCCGCTGCGCTTCGCGCGCTCGACAGCGCGCTTCTAAAAGTGCTGGTTGTGGAGCAACGCCAACTGGAAGATCGCGCAATCGAAAACTACCTGAGTCATTCAGACGGCGCGACGATTATTCCGGTCATCAATTTCATCCGCGACATGAGCCGGGATGCCGACTTCGAGGTATTCCAGGAATCGCTGAAGAAAAGCCTGCCACATGCGACGATCCGGCCAGTCGTCCTCATTCCCGATTTCGACACCTCCGAGGAAGGCGAGAAAGCTGCCGCCGACGCCCGGCAGGCAATCATAAGCGCAGTGTCAGATGCAGGTGAGGCCCACGGCAACCACATGCTTCCCGAGACCGAGCTTGCGCAAAAAATGGCGCGGTTTCGCCATGAAATCGCAGGAATTCTCGCTGAACGACTCCCTGCAACGCGAGATGCAATCGAAAAACTGCTCGCTGCCGAGAAAGACCTTCCCGCACACACGATCGGGCATCTGCTCGGCTCTGATGCTGTCATTGCTGCAGGCATTCGACAGAAGCTGCGGGCAACCCTCCTCGAACGCACACCGTATTTCCTGTTCCCATGGCGACTCGCTCTTTCGATTTCCAATCTCGTGCACGGCGCAACCGATCGCATTCCGCTCGCCCTCGCTGGCAGCATCCCTTCGCTGATCACCACCGCGTTCACTGCTGTTAAGAATTTGCGAGATGCAAAAGCATTCGCCGGCGAAGTGGAAAGGGGCATCAGGGAAAGGATCGAAACGTCGGTGAAACAGGAAATTATCCCGCAGATTCGGGATCTACAGTTCGCCCTCCGTGCTGAAATCGGGAAATCAGGTGCCGACCTCGAAGTCGAGTCCATGAATGTGAGCGTTACAGGCCTCTCGGCGCTGCAATCTTCATCCTCGGATCTGTTCCAGAAAACGATCGAACGCTCCGCCCCCTCCCGCGCCGTCGCGTGGATGCTTGGCCTCTTTGGCTGTGCAATTTTCTGGGGAATCTTCGGGTGGCCAATTTTTGAGCTTTACTACGAATATGCGCTCGCGACTCTAGCAACTGCCGAACTGTCGAACACCTCGGTCTTTCCCGAACCGTCGCTCTCCATGCTGGTCACCAGCTTAATGCTGGCACTTCTTCCCATGGGTCTGTTGCTTCTGTTCTCGCTCAGTTTTCTTGTCCGGCGCGGCCAGTGCCGAAAATGCGTAGACGAGATTCGAAGCGGTCACGAACTCATCGTCAGCAACCTCACCGACGCCGGCTTGCTCGCGATCCGGGTCGACAATCCCGAAATTCGAGCTTGTCTACAACTTCTTCAACTCGGAAATCGGGACTGAACGCCATGTCAGTCCCGATCCTTGTCTTTACCTTGCCTTTATATAGGCGGCACCGTCGGCACAGCATCGGCGATAAGGCGCGCGGCTTCCTCGAATCCCATGCGCCCGGTATTGATAACGAGGTGGTAATGCAAAGGATCGTCGATGTCCGCGTTGAAATACCGACTAACGTATCTCCGCCGGGCTCGGTCCGTCTTACGTACGAATTCGACAGCCTCATCATGATCGAATTTGTAGAACTCCGCCGAGTGGTCGATACGCTTTTCGACCGACGCGACCAGACGCACGTGCAATCCGCCGGGTAATTTTTCGGTCGCGACGTTGGATCCGCGTCCTACAAGAATGGCATTCCCAAGATGTGCCAGACGCAGAATGGTCTGCGTCGTATCCTGAACGAGAGTCCAGTTCGACGGATGCAATCCCAGCAGCTCTTCGACGGCATCCTTGAGATCAAATGTCGTGTTCTCCGGCAGGAACTGTTTAATCTTCTTGGGCAGCTCATAGTCCTGCAAGACTTTCTCCACGAGGTTCTTGTCGAAAACCGTCCACGGGGGATCGTCCGCATCATGCTTGCGCTCATTTAATATCTCCGCCACTAAACGCCCGATCGTTACGGCGCCAGCTCCCGCCTCGCGAGAGAACGTGATGAACGGGAACCTTTTTTCGGCGTGCATCCGGGCACGCTGAGATTGAGACTCGACATATCCTCCAACGGCGGAAAGCAGGGAAACACTCATGCGACTTCATCCTTTCGGATATTTTCTCAATACACCGAAGCGAGGACCTTTGTCGGTATTTTTTTCGCGCTGACGGCCCAACAATTGACGGAAGATCGGCGCGACATCCCGACAGAATAACCAAATCATCCCCTCCATCGCTCAGAAGTAGAGCCAAACCACGCTTCGCAAGATCCTATTTTCCGCCGGGATAGCCGAGTTCTCTCAGAGCTGCAGCAATCTCATTCAGCGTAGAGGGATCATCGATCGTCGCCGGCATCTTCCACTGTTCCCCGTCGGCGATCTGGCGCATGGTCCGGCGCAATATCTTGCCGGAACGCGTCTTCGGCAGGCGATTCACCACGGTACAAAGCTTAAATGCCGCAACCGGGCCAATCTTTTCTCGCACTGATGCGATCTCATCGCGGACAATGGTTTCTGCTGGTCTCGTCACCCCATCACTTAAAACCAGAATTCCGAGCGGCAGCTGTCCTTTCATTGGATCGGCAACCCCAATCACCGCGCATTCAGCCACGTTCTCGTGCTCAGCAAGCACCTCCTCGATTGCACCGGTCGAAAGGCGATGGCCAGCGACATTGATCACGTCGTCGGTACGAGCCATCACAAACACGTAACCATTCTCATCGATGTAACCGGCATCGCCGGTTTCGTAGTAACCCGGATAGTGCGTGAAATAGGAACTCACGAAGCGTTCGGGTGCATTCCACAGGTTGACGAAGTTCCCCGGTGGCAGCGGCAATTTGATGACAAGAGCCCCCATCTTGCCACGCTCGACCGGCTGATCGCGTTCGCCCATGACGTGCAAATCATATCCTGGAACCGAGCGTCCCGGAGAACCCGGCACAATTGGCAGTTGCTCTATTCCAAGACAGTTCGCACATATGGCCCACCCCGTCTCGGTTTGCCACCAGTGATCAATGACCGGCACCCGAAGTTGCTGCGTCGCCCACTCGAGCGTGTCAGGGTCGCAGCGCTCGCCGGCAAGAAAGGTACACGCAGACAGGACAAATCGTACCTGTGGATTAAACTGCCTTCCGGATCGGCCTTGCGGATGGCGCGAAACGCGGTCGGCGCGGTGAACATGACCCTGACGTTGTAATCGGCGATCACCCGCCAGAAAGCACCGGCATCCGGAGTTCCCACAGGCTTACCCTCATAAAGCACGGTCGGTACTGCCGTTGAAGAGCGGTGCATATACGATATAGGAATGCCCGACCACCCAACCGACGTCAGATGCTGCCCAGTATGCCTCACCGGGCTTGACATCATAAATCTTACGCATACTCCACTTCAAAGCGACAATACTGCCGCCGATATCTCGCACGACACCCTTTGGTTGGCCCGTCGTGCCTGATGTGTAAAGGATATAGAGCGGATCATTGGCCTGCATCGGCACGCAGTCGACGAGCGGAGCATGAGCCATAGCGTCTTGCCAGGACGTGTCGCGGCCGAGTTTGAGTTCGGCTTGCAACATTGGACGCTGCAGGATGATGCAGTGCGCGGGTTTATGCTCGGAAAGTTCGATTGCCCGTTCAAGCAGCGGTTTATATGCGACCTAATGCGACGGCTCAATACCACACGAAGCGCTGATGATTACTTTTGGGGCAGCATCATTGATGCGCACCGCCAGCTCATTGCTGGCGAAACCGCCAAAAACCACCGAATGCACCGCACCGATACGCGCGCAAGCGAGCATACTGATCACGGCCTCGGGCACCATCGGCATGTAGATAATTACCCGATCGCCGCGCGTCACTCCCCTCTCTACCAGCGCACCGGCACTACGTGACACAGCCGACAGCAATTGTTTGTAGGTGTATTTGCGCTTCTCGTCCGCGACGGGACTATCGTAAATCAATGCGACCTGATCACCACGCCCTGCTTCGACATGAATGTCGAGGGCGTTGTAGCAGGCATTGGTAATACCGTCCGGGAACCAGCGATAAAAAGGCGGATCCGTATCATCGAGCAACTGCTGCGGCTTCTGATACCAATAAATATCCTCTGCCGCAGACATCCATTCGTCTTTATTTTGCATCTTATTTGGCTTTCCTCACAACTAATACAACGCTTAATCAAACGGCGAGGGATTAGCAACTCGACATTGGTTCGTAGCACTAATTTACTCGGAGACACGCCCAATACCGCTGCAGCCATTGCGCCGGGCACCGAAAAAGGCAGTAGCCGGCGTTGAAGGATGTAGCGCCAGACCTACGACGTTCTTGCTTGCGTGACGATTTGGACAATTTCGGAGAGTCACCGCGCTGCAAAGATCCGACAGATTATGAATCGAGTCGCAAGAGCGATGAAACACCAGAATCGGAATCGTCCACACCCGCACATCGACCAGAAAATCCTTGTCGATACGCTTCGTCGCTGCAGCACCCCGATTGACGCTACCCGAATAGTCGGGAGAATGCGTCGATGGAACCTTTCACGTTTCGGAGTAAAGCGGGCGAGATCGCCATTCGCCGGATCGAACCGAACGACATCCCTCTGCTCGTTGCTCTGAACAAGCGGGTGTTTCCCGAGATGGCCGAGGAGAATGTGGTATGGAGCGAAAGGCAGCTCGCCAATCATCTCAAAGTGTTTCCCGACGGACAGATGGCAGCGGTCCTGGACGGTCGGATCGTCGGGGCGGTCGCCTCGCTGATCGTGAGGTCCGGGCGCGACCCCTACCGCCCCCACACCTACGCCGGGATCACGGACGGCGGATATTTCCACAATCACGACTACGCCGGAGACACACTGTATGGCGCGGATGTTTACGTCGATCCCGACTTCCAGGGGATGGGGGTCGGCGCAGCCCTGTACGAGGCGCGGCGCCGTCTCTGCAAGCATCTCAACCTGCGCCGAATTCTCGCGGGCGGACGGCTCACGGGCTACGCAGAGAGCGAATCGGAGCTTACACCGGAAGATTACATCCGGCGCGTCAAGGACGGCGAGTTGGTTGATCAGGTGCTCAGTTTCCAGCTCCGGCAGGGCTTCGTGGTCCGCGGAGTTCTGCGCAACTACATCACCGATACGCGCAGCAGCAATTTCGCCAGCCTCATCGAGTGGCTGAATCCGGACTACGTGGAGAAAGACCACACGTCGAAGGTGCGGATCGCCTGCGTGCAGTATCAGGTACGCAAGATCGACAGCTTCGGGGACTTCGCAAACCAAGTGGAATACTTCGTCGAAACCGCAGCTGACTACCACTCCGATTTCGTGCTGTTCCCGGAGCTCTTCTCGGTCCAGCTCCTGTCTGTGATCGAACCGCGCTCGGCGCTCGAGGGCATCAGGACACTCTCGAAGAATTTCACCAAGCCATTCATCGAGCTGATGTCCGGGCTCGCGAGGAAATATGGGCTGTACATTGTGGGCGGAAGCCACCCGCTCGAGAAGGAAGGCAAGCTATATAACAAGTGCCTCATTTTCGACCCTGAAGGCCGTTACATCACGCAGCCGAAGTTGCACATCACCCCGGCGGAAACGCGCTACTGGGGAATCACCGGAGGGAATGAGCTCATCATCCTGCCGACGCCAAAGGCGAAGATCGCGGTCCAGATCTGCTACGACATCGAATTTCCCGAGGCGAGCCGGTATCTGGCCGATGAGGGAGTCGAGATCCTGTTCGTGCCCTACTGCACTGACGACCGGGTCGGCCAGCTCCGCGTGCGATACTGCGCCCAAGCCCGAGCCATCGAGAACCAGATCTTCGTCGCCATTGCCGGTATCGTCGGTAATCTCCCGAGTGTGCCCGCAATGGATATCCACTACGGAGAGGCCGCGGTATTTACCCCCTCGGATTTCGCATTCGCCCGGGACGGGATCCAGGCGATATCCGACCGCAACGTCGAGACGCTGCTGGTCACCGACATCGACACAGAGGATCTCTACCGCTCGCGCAGCTCGGGCTCGGTCACGCCCCGACTCGACCGACGCACGGACCTCTTCGAGCTGAAGGTGAAACTCAAGAACCTCGACACCCGCAGTCAACTGAGCGATGGCCCGGAGATCGATCTGCCGCGATAGCCCAGACCATCTCGGCGAAGTAAGGGAAAACCATCCCCGGGTCGATCAGTCGATAGGCACACAGCGCCTGCAGCACGAGATCCCACCGTGTGCCTTTGCGGCCGGGCGGCAGCCGTTCGGCCCAAAACCCGTCGAGGTCGAGTTGCTCGTAGAGCTGGCAGGCCATCCAGCACGCGCCCCACTGCCGTGGCCGATGCAGTTCGAGACTATCGAGCCGAATACGAACGATGTTTTCTTCCGGCGTGGGCGCGATCCGCTCGTGGGGAAATAGCGCCACGGTGCGCGGATGCGTTCTGCCATCCTCAAAGATCTCGATGGTCTTACGCCACGCTTCGCGCTGGCTGTCATTGATTTGATGTCGCTTCGCTCCACCCCTTCGGGGCTGCCTTCGGCAGTCCATCTACGCTTCGCTTCGGTTCGCCGAGATAAAGCACATGGCGCTGGACGATCTTCCCGCCGGCCACGCGTTTGTTTTCGGCGATACTCCAGTAGTAGTGCTCCTTGCCATCCTTGAGTCGTTTGCTCGCTCGTAGAAACATGATGGCTCCCAAGTATCGACATATTCGCGCTCCTGGGAACAGGGTAGGTCTGCACTACAGCCACTTTTCGCGTTTTTCGTCGGAGGTTTTGCTGACTTTCAGAAACTTACGCGGCAAAAAAAACTGAAACCGCATTCGAATCCGCGAAGTCGGGCTGGGGCCGGCGATGGAATGCGTCTCCTGGGCGGTTGACTCTGAGAAGCATGTCGTCCCAGGCAGGACTGCGCAGGCTACGATGCACAAGACTTGCTGAAATGAAGAGCGGCGGAAGGTTGGTAGCGTCATCGGGGTTGTCGTCTTTCTTTCCGAAAGCGCCGCCAACATGAAGAACCGCCGACTCTCCCAGCAAGGCACGAAGTGTAACTTTTCCGTGTCGAAAAACGATTCCCCCAGCGCATGGGAAGGGTTCGTGAAAAGCGAGCGGTAATGTTGAGAAATGTCGGAAATCCGTGACGAAAACGTGTCGTTACGGACAATTGCGAAGCCGCAATAATCTATCGCACGACTGATTGCAGATCCTGGCCATCACGTTAGTGAGTTCAAACGTGCTACTTCTCGGCGCCCTGCCACAAGATTCGCTATTTCACGATGGACTATCAGCGAGTGAGTCTATCCGAGGTACAGGTCGCGAATTTTGCCGACGTTGCCGTCCGTGGCGTGCACGTTGAAAGTATGGTTCTTCGAAAGCAACAGTATCATTGGTCTTCTTGGCCTTGCAAAAAACAAACACCCGTTCCTTTTGATTCGACTGCCATGGTCCAATTCGGACGCCTGTCTCAGCGTTACAAAACTGTGACACCGCATCGACTGCAGATGGGCGTCGTCTGATTTTCGCATGGCACATGAGCTTTCTTGTCGACGGCCTCGCAATCATCACAACGAATCGTTTTTCAAGTCCACCCCGCCCTCTACCACGCTACGCCTTGAATCAGCGACGGATCGTGAAACAAAATAGACCTTTCCTCCCATGAAAATAAGCGACACCACAGAAAGCAGCATACTCCGACTCCCCCCCGGATGCGGGCTGGGGGCGCTCCGATCGACGTTTGCAGTGCGAGAGAACGATTCTGAGTCGGAACGGCTTACATTCTACGACACATGGGAGTGGAGCCTCTGGTTCCGGCGGCTGTTTCTGTTCTTCGGGCGGGACAAGATCTATTTGGCGGGGAGCGAGCGCGGCTGGCCCGGGTCTGCTCAGTTTACCGCTGATACCCAGCGCCCATTTCCGCGATTCGCGCAAGATTTCGCCGATCACCGGATTCGCAGAAAGCTCTCCAAGATCACGGGGCTCCGTGCGCTGAGTGTCGTGGCGAAATTGCGCACGATCCGGCAGAGCTCCGATCTTCTGGATGAAAACCGGAAGGTTGTCTGCCGCTTAGAGTTGACCGAGATTTCTGCAGAACGGGGGGATTCGTTCTATCGGTTGGTCGCGCTTCAACCGCTCCGGGGTTATGACGCGGAAGCAAAAAAAGCGCGGGATCTCCTGGAGTCGGGTGGTGCAAAACCGATTGTCGATGGACCCCTGGCGAAGCTATTCGAGCAGGAGGGCCGAAGCCCCCGCCCGTATACGCTGAATCCGGTTTTCAATATCCGCCCGGATACCCTCGCGCGAGAGGCAGTGCGCAAGATTGTCCACCGGATGCTGGAGATCGGCGTCTCGAACGAACACGGGATCGTCGAGGACATCGACACCGAATTCCTCCACGACTACCGCATTTGCATCCGGAAAATCCGGTCGGTGCTGAGCCTCGTCAAAGGGGTTTATCCTCAGGAGAAGACGGAATCACTGAAGCGCACGCTTGCCGCCCTTGGCAACGCTACAAATCGTCTTCGCGACCTTGACGTGTATCTGCTCGCGAGGGGCGAATATACCCGCCTGCTCCCCGAGGCACTGCGGCCCGGGTTGGAGACTCTGTTCCGGGACTTCGCACAGGAACGGAAGCGCGCGCTCAAGAAGGTGCGCGTCCATCTGACCTCCTCCAAGTACCGGAGCCAGATGGAAGAGCTCGACCGCTTCTTCACCGCGCCGGACAGGCTACCGGTGTCCCCGACGTCGCACCACAACATCGGTCCGCTGGTGGCGCAGCGGATCTGCAAGCGCTATCGTGTGATCCGGCGCCTTCGAAAAACGCTGACACCCGAAACTCCCGACGCGGTGGTGCATCAACTTCGGATCAGCTGCAAGAAGCTGCGCTACCTGCTGGAGTTCTTCGGCGAGTTGTTCCCTGCCGAGAAGACCGCGCAGATCGTTAAGCAACTCCGGCGTTTGCAGAACCGGCTGGGACTATTCAACGACTACTCCGTCCAACAGCAGGAGCTTCTCCAATACTGGAAGCGGCAACGGCCGGAAAACGGACCCCGGGAACGGTCTGACGAGCTCTCACTATCGCTCGGGGGGCTCGTCGCGGTGCTCTATCAGGAACAGCAGATCGAGCGGGATCGGATACACGACGCGCTCGATGCATTCTGCAGCAAGGACGTGAAGAAACTCTTCGAGCAAGCGTTCAAGATCGAGCCAGCCGGATGAAGATTTTCTCCTCATACAATATCAAGGGTGGCGTGGGTAAAACCGCTCTCTCGGTGAACCTCGCGTATGCGCTTCAGCAGGGCGCCCGGCGTACCCTGCTCGTCGATCTCGACCCTCAGGGCGCTTCTGCGTTCTATTTTCGCGTCGCCCCCGCAAAGAAGTTCAAGGCAAGGGAGGGATGGCTCATGGGCGATCGCCTGCGGCGCAATATCCGCGAGTCCGACTATCCGGGCCTCGACATTCTTCCATCGAATCTCGCGTACCGGAACTTCGACCTCATGCTCGACCGTATGGAAAAGTCGAAGAAGCAGCTCCGGCGAATGTTACGGACCCTTAAGGACGATTACGACTACGTGGTGCTCGACTGTCCCCCCGGACTCACGCTGCTTTCAGAGAATGTGTTCCGAGCGTCCGATCTGATCATCGTGCCGGTGATTCCGACCACACTGTCGGAGCGTACCTTCGTCCAGCTCCACGAGTTCTTCCGGCAGAAGGAGCTTCCCGAATCGCGAATTGTCCCGTTTTTCTCCATGGTGCAGAAGCGTAACCGGATCCATCGTGATACAATGGAGGCCATGACCAAGGGGCATCCCGAATTTCTTGAGACCGTGATCCCATTCGCTGCCGAAATCGAGAAAATGGGGCTCCATCGGCGTCCGGTCCTGACCTACGCGACGCCGCGATCCCCGGCCCAGGCCTACCGCGAACTCTGCGCCGAGATCATCCACTTGAAGAAGAGCATCTGATGGAAGAGACCCGCCTCGAAATCGAACGGAAATTTCTCCTTTCCTCGCTGCCGGCAAACCTGGAGGAGAGCGAGGGCTCCGAGATTCTGCAGGGCTACCTCGTTCAGGATTCCACGCGAGAGGTGCGGGTGCGGCTGAAAGACAAGCGCTGCTACCTTACGGTGAAGATGGGGGTGGGACTGAGCCGCCGCGAAGTAGAGCTACCCATTCCGCAGGAGCATTTCGACGCGATGTGGCCGCTCACCGAAGGACGGCGTCTCGAGAAGATACGCTACGCCTATCCGCACGAGGGACTCACGATTGAGATCGATGTCTATCAGGGTGAACTCGCCCCTCTGCAGATCGCGGAAGTCGAATTTCCGAGCGTTGAGGCAAGCAGGGAGTTTAAGCCACCGGAGTATTTCGGGCGAGAGGTCACCGGAAAGCCCGACTATTCCAACGCGTCTCTGGCAATCCACGGCGCGCCCCATCGGTCTCCCCACGAGTATTGTATCGGTGCACTGCCCTACACCGTCCGAAAAGGGGGTGTCCATATTGTCCTCGTCACGAATTCCTCAGGTACGCGATGGATCATTCCCAGGGGACAGCCGGAGCCCGACATGACGCGGCAGGACGTAGCTGTGATGGAGGCGGTAGAGGAAGCAGGCGTTATTGGGATTCTCGAGCATGGCATAAAATCCCGGTGCAAGCTTCGTGACGGGCGCGTTCTGCACCTCTATCCCGTGAAAATCTCAATGCTGCTCAAGAAATGGCCGGAATCCACCGTGCGCAAACGCGAAATCCTGCCGCTCAAACAAGCGTTGGAGAGAATCACCGATAAGCCGCTCGCCAAGTGCATCGAGCGTCTCGCGCCGCGATTGAAGTAGCGCTACCTCGCACCGCCACATCTTCGAGGGCATAAGAGTATGCCCGGCAGCCATTCTTTGCGCTTCGGGCGACGACAATTCCTCTGAATTACCCGGTAAGCAGGCAGTCTCTCGGGCAACGGACCCCTTATCATTCGCCGACTGGAAGACGACCATCTCAGAAACGTACGGGAAACACGGTCAGACAGCGTTAGATTATCGACTTCCTAATCTCGACCGGGTTGTGCCAAAAGAGACGATGATCACAGACGCCGACAACTATGTCGTTGCCCTACCTCAGCGATTCAGTGTGCGCAACATGACATTTATTGCCTCAGCGGAAGCAAGCTCCCCTCTATCCCATTTGCGGTATGGCGAATCCAGCTAAACGCGATGCCCAGAGAAAGAAGCTCCGTGTGCTTTGCCTTTCTCTGCAGATGGGAATTCCGGGCCTGTTCTTCACGCAAAACTTGCCCATCGCAGGCGCACACATACGACACTGCACGAGCCCTGTCCTCTGCTGCATCGGTTTGACACGAGGAAAGCCGAAACGTATCCCCGCATTTGGTAAAAAGTTGAAGAAAGTCGAGTATGCGCAAAGCGTTGGTAATTGAAGGTTCACCGCACTCGCGAATGCTCGTCGCGAACTGGCTGAGGGAAGAAGAATGGGACGTGATCGAGGCCAGCA
Organism: uncultured Verrucomicrobiae bacterium; assembly: GCA_963805815.1. Lineage (GTDB taxonomy): Bacteria > Verrucomicrobiota > Verrucomicrobiia > Chthoniobacterales > Chthoniobacteraceae > CAWDWA01. The sequence continues at coordinate 35,421 of CAWDWA010000009.1, read as the reverse complement.
ATGGCGAGCAGGGTGTACGGCTGGCCAAAGAACACCGACCTGCCGCCATCGTTTGTGCGCTGTTGATGCCGCAGCGCAACGGTTACGAGGTGTGCCGCACAATTCGCGACCTGGAAAACTGGCTGGAGCAGCCCCGGATTATCGTGACGGCGGCAAGCGACAACGAAGTCGATCGGCTCAGTATGATGAAAGCCGGCGCCGACGATTACCTCGTCAAACCGATACGACGCGAGCAACTGATGCAAATGCTCACAAGGTCGCCCCTCCTGATCGACCGGTCCCTGTGCGCATCCGGTTCTGGGGTGTCCGCGGCTCTCTACCAACCCCCGGACCGGAGACGACATTCTACGGAGGCAACACGTCGTGTGTGGAAGTCCGCGCAGACGATCAGATCATCATCCTGGACGCCGGGAGTGGAATCCGGAGGCTGGGCATGGCTCTCAACGCAGAATTCAAAGATCGTCCAATGCATTTGAATTTGCTGATCACGCATACGCATTGGGATCATATTCAAGGCTTTCCCTTTTTTCTGCCCGCCTATAACCCGGAAAATAAGCTGCGTATCTTAGGGGTGAAAGGTGCCCGTTCTGATTTGGAAAAGACACTCTCAAGTCAAATGGAGAGCCCCTACTTTCCAATCAGCATGCAGCAATTGCCTGGCAACATCGCCATCGAGGAGCTGAAGGACATGCGAGCGAATGCAGGCAACGTGCAAATTAAGGCAATATTTCTGCACCATCCCGGGACGTGCGTCGGGTACCGGCTGGCGACGCCTGGCGGTTCGATTGCATATTTGACCGATCACGAACCGTTCGAGCGATTCATGAAGCTTACGGGCAGGGATTCTCCTGAAGAAGCTGCTTATGCAAGAATGGAGGACGAGAAGCTCGTCGACTTTATTGACGGCGCGGACATTCTCATTATCGACAGCCAGTATGACCTCGACGAATACCATACTCGCGCGGGCTGGGGGCATGGTTGCGTGGATGACGTCGTCGAGATCGCTCTGAAAGCGCGATCGAAAAGGCTCTTTCTCTTTCATCACGATCCTGATCATGACGACGGTTTTATCTCACGGATGGTCGCACATAGCCGTGATTTGGTGCGAAAAGCCGGTGGCACACTCATTGTTGAAGCGGCCAGGGAACGATCGGAGGTCACGATCCCATGGCCCGCCGCATACAGGAAAACGAGCGGCGCCGAAGGCGGAGGTTGAATGTTCAGCCTTCGTCTGCAGAGGAGTGTAGTTGTCGCCCCACCGCCAGCCAATCCGGTGCGGAAGTAGACAATTCGCGCACCGCCGTAACGGCGATCCTCGTTTACTGCGACCACTCAAATCCAAAACCTCTCTACACCGTCCCGGCAAGTTCTCGATCAGTGGGCGCAGGACCTTGAAATTAATTGGAAAGGGTTGCGCGAAATCTCGGGGGTTTCTCGCGATCCCTGCATCAGCCAAAAACGTTAACGATATGAAACGCTCTCCTCACCATGAAAGTTTTCGTCGTCGATGACGACCGTTTGAGCGGAAGACTGTTGACGGGAACATTGGAGCGCTTCGGATTCGAGGTGATCGAATGCCGCGACGGCCTGGAAGCCCTTCAATTACTCGAAGATTCAGGTCCTGCGCTCTTGGTACTGGACTATGAAATGCCGGAACTCAATGGAGCCCAGATCTGCGAAATCGTCCGCAAGAATCCGAATCCGGACATAGCAGAAATCCCAATCATTCTGCTGACAGCCCATTCGGGCGAAAGCAACGAGATTAAATGCTTGAAGGCGGGAGCCAACGATTTCGTAACAAAGCCGGTAAACATCACTGTTCTAAAAGCGCGGATCGACACCCACATCAGACTCTACGCATTGCGCAGCCAGTTGCAGGAGAAGAATGCCGAACTCGAAAAATTTCGCGAGGCGATGGAGCGGGATCTCGAAGCGGCGCGCCTCACACAGCTTGCTATCACACCACAAAAACTGCCGAAGATTCCCGGGTGGGATATCGCCGCAACCCTGCAACCTCTCATTCAGGTGGGGGGCGACATGTACGATGTCGTCGAATTGCCAAACAATCGGCTCCTCCTTTGGATTGCGGACGCGACAGGGCATGGAACGGCAGCCGCTTTGCTCACGACACTGACTAAATTGCTTTTCCGACATGCAACGCTACCGGATTTTTCTCCGGCGCAGATCATCAAGAAGGTCCACAAGGAATTTTATTCGATTTTTCGTGGACGCGTCTTCATGACGGCCGCCTGCGCAGTCATGGAGTCTGGATCGGGCATGGTCACGATGAGCGGGGCAGGACATCCTCCACTTCTAATCAGGAAAAGGGATGGGGCGCTCATCAGCATCCTGTCCGCCTCGCCGCCCATCGGAGTGCTTGAAAACATGCAAGCCGAAGAAATGTCGGTGCAACTGCGTCCGGGCGACGCCTTTCTACTTCATACCGATGGGCTGTTCGATATAAGTGCGCCCGAGAAACCGCGACTCGACACAGACTCCCTGGGAGCCCTCCTTCCCGCACCGGATGGAAGCGCGAACAGCCTCCTCAGCGATACTATGCGCGCTATCCTCGAATACGGAAATGGTGATGCTTTCAACGATGACGTGACTGTGATTGCGGGGTTGATGTTGGCCTGAAGATCCTTCTCGACTCCCTACCAAATCTCGACCAACGCGCCCTTTCCTCTGGGGAAATGCCTCCGATCGTGTGGCGGCAATGATGATGCCGTTTAATTTTTCCATCGCTCAGACTGCGGTGGAGAACCTTTTTTCAGCCAATCGGATCGATCTCTCAATTTTCATTGAAAGACAAAATTTGACTTCTAACCGACAATCAAGAGTAATCCTTCGCCACGTGATCTCCCCTACGCTGATAAAAAGTTTCCTCCACAATTTTTCTTGAAACGCTTAACGCAAATGAAACATTGACGATTCATTTTTGATTCGAAATGATCCTTATGCGCTGCAGGGTGGTTCGGTTTCCTCTAATTTCGTCTCGTGCCTTCTGATCCTATCCGAATTCTCATTGTAGACAACTGCGAGGCGAATGCTGCAAAACTGCTCGACGCCATTCGCAACGCAGGCTTCGGGTCAGCATTTCATCAGGTCACTATGCGCGAGGCGCTCGAAGAAGCGCTTCGGGCAGGGCCATGGGACACCGTGTTCGGATGTCATCGCGAACTGGACCTCGACGGGGAAGCAATACTCAGGATCATACGCCGCCACTCCCCGGAGTTGCCTTATATTGCCGTAGCCGAATCCATCGATGAATCGGTAGCGATGAGGTTGCTCAAGCGTGGCGCAACGGATTATCTTTTACTGGATGATCTCGCACGGCTGGTGCCTGCCATTCGTCGGGAATTTCGCGATGCACGTGAACGGGTCGCACGGCGCGCCGCCGAATCCGCACTGCGTGAAAGCGAGGAGCGATTTCGCTGTCTGAGCGTAAGCTCGCCTGTAGGCATACTCGTTGCCGATCTCAAAGGGGAATGCATTTATCTGAATCCACGAAGCCGAAGCATCCTGAACGGCACGCTCGGAACGCTGATCGGTCGCGGTTGGTTAAATGCAATTCATCCGGATGATCGCGACTCCGTCTGGGAGGAATTCTACGCGGCAGCGGGGACTGACGGCGAATACTCTCGCGAGTTTCGTCTCATGCTGCCCGATCGAATGGTAAACTGGGTCCATTTTCGTTCCGCTCCTATGCGCTCCGACAAGGGCGAACTCACCGGGCACGTCGCAACGCTGGAGGACATTACGCACCGCCACCGTGCCGAACAGCGCGTTGCGATGCAGTGCGCATGCACACAGACGCTAAGCGAAGCAGCTTCCTGGCGCGATGCCGCGCCCAGAATCCTGCGCGACGTATGCAATGCGCTGAACCTGCCGCTTGCCGAACATTGGACGATGGACGCAAAGACGGAGCGCTTGCATCTCACAGAGCATTACATCCCGAGTGGCAGTACCGTTGGCGAATTCCTAACCGCCCGGTATGTTTACAGCTTTGCAAAAGGCGAGGATCTGGTGGGACTTGCCTGGCAGACGAAACAAATGGCCTGGTTCACCGATGCCGGCAGAAGTTCTACTTTCGATTGTGCTGCATTGGCTCGGGAAAACGAGGTTCGGGGCTTTCTTGCGCTGCCAATTCTCTCGAGCGACCAGAGCGTAGAAGTCCTCACGTTTGGATTCTTTGAGTACATCGATCCGGATGACCTGTTGTTGACGGTGATGAGAGGCTTAATGCATCAAATCCGCCAATTTCTCGAGCGCCAACGCTTGCACGATGAATTTCTTCAGGCGCAGAAAATGGAAGTGGTAGGTATGCTCGCAGGCGGTGTTGTGCATGATTTCAACAATTTACTGCTCGTCGTGATGGGGTACAGCAATCTCATGTTGCAGCGTCTGAATCCCAGCGATGCGATGTACTCGGATCTCGAGGAGATCCGGAAAGCCGGGGAACGAGCGGCTTCGCTCACTCGGCAACTCCTCGCTTTCACGCATAAAGGACCCGGCGAGTTTCGGATCGTCGACATCAATCAGATTATTGTCGACACCAACAAGATGCTCCGGCGAGTCATGGGGCACCACTACGAACTCGTCACCAATCTCGACGCCACGCTCTGGAGCGTCAGCTGCGACCCGGGAAAATTGGAACAGGTATTGATGAACATGGCAGTGAATGCGCGCGATGCAATGCCCTACGGCGGCCGACTGACCATAACGACAAAAAATCGAACGGTCCGGCAGACCGCAAGTAACTCGGCCTTACCAGCAGGGGACTATGCGATCATTAAGATCTCCGATACGGGCATCGGAATGTCGGAGGAAATTCGCTCGCGTATCTTCGATCCTTTTTTCACGACTAAAGAAAAAGGAAAAGGCACAGGACTCGGCCTCGCCACGTGTTTGACAATTGTCCAGGAATTGGACGGAACACTGGAAGTGGAGAGCGCACCCGGAGATGGCACAACATTCATCATCACGCTACCGAAAGCCGCGCCGGGCGATGCGGAACTCGCGCCTTCACCGCAGTACGCAGAGGAATACACCGCCCGCGGTGAGCGCATACTGGTCGTTGATGACGAAGCAGCTCTCCGCGATCTCACGGCGATGGTCCTCACGGAAGCGGGATTCACTGTACTGCAAGCCGCGAGCGGCCAAGAAGCTATCGCGCTGGCGGAGCAGTTGGGTAATGAAAAGATCGATCTTCTGCTTACGGATGTTGACATGCCGCGTATGTCGGGATTTGAACTCGCATCTAGACTGCGTCTGCGGCAGAATGATATACGAGTCATTTTCTGCACTGGCCACGGTTCGGATGTAATTCCGAACGGCGCCCGCAAACCAACAAACACGATATTCTTTCAAAAGCCCTATACACCTCAGGCACTCGTCCGCACTGTTTACAAGACGCTCCATGCACCGGAGGAGGTTATGCTCAAACCAAATGGCTCTCGGTGGAAAATGTCGAAGTTTGGAGGGCAGGGAAGCAAAAAGAGACCGTCAATAAATTAGGGCGTGTTTATAAAATACAATCCGCCAATGTCGCGGTGCTTTTTGCGCTGGCCTACGTTGCGCCTCGTCCAGCGCCGAAAATCCCTCGCAATCTTTAACGAAAGCCATTTCACAAACACGCCCTGGAGCATCCCTCAAAAATCGTTTCCATTTTGACCGATCGCAGACCGCCGGCAGTTCGGAATCGCGCGAGAGCGCAAATCTTTATTCAAACTTCAAAGTCACTATCTCGAATGGTCTGACAGCAAGTTGCACCTCTCCCCCGGCGATCGTGATCTTTTTGAGATATCGCTCGAGCAGGTCCACCCGACTTACTTTTTTGAATGGCAGTGATGTCTTCAGCGTGAGCAGTCCGCGCGTGCCGTGCGATTCGTAAAACCGCACGATTACGCCGTCTCCGGATTCCGAATGCTTGATCGACTCGATAACGACACTCGCGCGATCGACACTGAAATAACTTCTGCTGCGTGGCAGCTTTCCTGGATGGGGCGCGACAGGGAGCACACGGAGTGGAATATTTAAAGCATACGCCTCCGGGATTACACTCCCCGTTCGTGGTCCGAACCGGTGAGGCAGGAGCGAATACGTGAACTCGTTGTGCCCAAGATCGGCCTGAGGATCAGGCGCCTTTGGCGCGCGCAGCAGGCTGAGCCGCATCACGTTTCCGAGAATATCGTGTCCGTATTTACAGTCGTTCAGCAGCGCCACCCCGTAGTCGTTTTCGGAAAGGTCGGCCCATTTCTGCGCGCACACCTCGAATCGCGCCATGTCCCAATTCGTATTCATGTGTGTTGGCCGCTCGGTGTAGCCGTATTGAATCTCATAGGTTGCGCGGTTCGAATGAATCTCGACGGGAAAAGCGACCTTGAGAAACCGATGGGATTCTTGCCAATCCACCACGGTGTGAAAATCAATGCGGCGCGAGCCCGCGTTCAACTTCACGCGTTGCGTGAGCTTCGAGTTACCAAAACTCCGCACAATTCTGAGAGTAACACCCAGTGCATTTTCCACTTCCACGACCATTTCATCCATCGCCGTGATGGCTTCGACTGTCTCGCGATAGAAAATATCCACATCCCATGCATCCCACGCATTTGGATAATCCCGGTGTAACTGCAAGAGGTTGCCGCGTTGACCGGATGCAATCACCTCACGATCTTCCTCGTGATCCCAGATGCTCGTAATTAGGCCCTCTCCGTCAAAAATCACCCGGATCACGCCATTATCGAGTTTAAAGCCGCGCTCGAATTTCTCGATCGTCACGGCTGGCGCAAACGCCTGCAGCGCGCGAGGCTTGGCGGCATCCACAACTGTGTAACCGCAGGCCGGAACATTTGCGATCACCAGGCGCCCTCCGGGCAATTCCACGATTCCGTTCCTGTCGAAGCTACACGAATTGATTACAAGAAAAGGTTCCTCGCATTCGCTCGTATCCACAGCCCCGGCGAGACACTCTTGCGCCGCCGAAGTGATCGCGCTTCCGATCTGGCCGATAGTCTCATAGTCATGTGCGCTATCCTCGTAAGCCCAACCTATGGAGGAACCTGGAATAATATCGTGAAACTGGTTGAGCAACAGCAACTTCCATGCGCGGTCGAGGTATCCGGACACAGAGGGGGTATCGCCTTCTCCTGCCACGTCGTAAACGGGTCGCGGACTTGCAAGTTCCGGAAGAGAAACGCGCCCGCCCATTTCGGCGGCCGCCACCACGTCGAGAAACTCAGCATCTCGAAGCAACAGTTCACTCTTGCGATTGAGCCGCTTGTTGCGGGCCTGCGTCGTGTAAGTGCCGCGGTGTGACTCGAGGTAAAGTTCCCCCACCCACACCGGCAACTCTTTCACGTCGCGCTCGGCCTTCGGAAAGAATCTCGACACTTTCTCAAGCGTTACCTCCGGAAGGCCCTCAAAATCTTTCAACCGTTTCGCATTTTCCAGCATCGTCTTCGTCGGCCCGCCTCCACCATCCCCAAAACCGTAAAGATAGAGTGACCGGGTCGAGCGGTCATGTTCGCGGAACCGCTTCACACTTTCCCGAAGTTGGCTCGGCTGCATTTCCCCGTTGTAGGTTCCCGCGGGAGGAACGTGCGTAAAAATGCGCGTTCCGTCGATCCCCTCCCATAGAAATGTGTTATGCGGAAACTCGTTGAATTGATTCCAGGACAGCTTCTGCGTGAGAAAATATCCCACTCCGGCCTGCTTCATGATCTGGGGTAGTGCTGCAGAGAACCCGAAGACGTCAGGCAGCCAGACATCGGTTGTTTCCAACCCGAATTCGTGCTCGAAGAAACGCTTTCCGTGCAGGAGTTGCCGCACAAGCGACTCGCCGGAAGTCAAATTGCAATCCGCTTCCACCCACATGGAACCAATCGGCTCCCATTGTCCGCGCTTGATCGCCCTTTTGATCCCATCGTAAATCGAAGGGTAATAGCGTTTCATCCATAAATATTGCTGCGCCTGAGAGCAGCCGAAGACGAAGTCCGGATATTCCTCCATTATATTCAAAGCGGTGGAAAATGTGCGTGCGCATTTCCGTATCGTCTCCCGAAGCGGCCACAGCCATGCGGTGTCTATATGGGCGTGCCCGATCGCGGAGATGCCGTGCACCGTATCACCATTTCGGCACACCAGGGCTTTCTGCAGCTCCGCCCGGGCTGACTTCGTCGTGGTCAAATCAGTCTCGTCGAAACAATTCGCTGCCGCATTAAGCGCTGCGCGCAACTGACCGCGCCTCGGCTCGTTTTCTGGCAGCGACTTCATCGCATCCGCCAGAACCGCGAAGTCGTGATAAAAAGCCCATACATCGAGCTCGACGCGGACAAGTTCCGCCGCCTCAAAAACGAAGGAAGGCCCTTCGGAGCCACGGCCCGGAATTTCGCACGCATCAAATTGCGACGATCCGGGATTCGCTGCGGCCTCAACATCAAATGTAAACGATTCGCCGCCCTTCGCCTTTTCCGAGATCAAGACCTCATCATGATTTACATTCAGCCCCATGAGCGGTTTTCCGTCGCGATAGACAAGCCCTTCGCACGTAAAACCCTCTGGCCCGCTCCACCCGAGTCGCAATCGCGCACTCACTCGCTGTCCCTTCCAACTCTGAGGCACGGTCCCACTGATCCTGAACCAAGTGGTTCCCCAGGGGGCGCCCCATCGATCACCGACGCGAAACGGCGTGAAGCGACCTGCCATTGCTTCGTTCGCGGGAATAGGTTCGCCCGGCAGCGGTTGAGCGAGAATATTCAGCGGACAAGCGCTTGTGTAGATCGATTTCTGAATACGATTGAGCGCGAGAAAGATGCGCCTCTCGGTAAGATCGGGATGTTTAAGCATGGGAGAACTCCCGCTTTTATCCTGAAATGCGCTGGATGAAAATCTCAAACCTTAGGAAATGCCATCCTGCCAGCGCGGATTTTTTGATGGGGAAAGTTGCTGAATTTGTAGCGGATCAGATTTTCTGCGAAACATTTTCGGGCTGCTCCGCGTGGAACGAGGGTCATTGGAAGGCGCAAATCACGATTTCGGCGTCCCGATGCGGACGAAAAGCATGCCCTTCGATCACCTGACGGTGCGTCTAGTGAAGGCAGAGGAACAGGCGCATTCATTTGTAATCATCTTAGTATTCTTGCTAGTATTCTGGCCCGGCAGGCGCCCACCTCAACGCTCACCATTCCATCCTGAACCTTAGCAGAGTAATTGGCATCCAGGAGGTCCACCAGTTTTCCACCGCCGGCCGGCACTGCGAAGCGCAGTTGTGCTGGCTCTTCACCTGCGTTAATCACCACAACCACCTGCTCATTGTCCGTCCTCCGCTGGAACGCGAGCTGTTCGTTCCCGACCATCAACTCCTGGTAATCGCCGTGCCGCAACGCCGCGGATCCGGCCCGCACGCGCGCCAATTGAGCGATCAGTCCCGGCAGATCCGTCTGCGGTGGATTGTGGATCAATTCCTGCAGATCCAACTCCGGCCTCAGTGCCTCGTCGCTGAGGGTGTTTCTTTCCCCACGGATGCCCCATTCGCTGCCGTAATAGATCGAAGGTGCGCCGGGCATCGTGAGCAGCAGGCTGTAAAGCGTGCGCAGATGCGCCGGGTTCGCCAGTCTGCTCGCGACCCTGTTCACATCATGATTGTCCGCGAAATTGTACAAGTTCACCCCACGGTAAATGCCGCCTTCTCCGAACTGGCGCTTGAGCGCCTGAGCGATTTCGAAGAAATTTTGATCGAGGTGACTTGAATACAACCCGTTATAGCATTCGTAATTGGTCACCGAATCGAGCATCTGCGGGTTGGCCCACTGGCGGTAATCGCCATGGACCACCTCGCCCATCAGCCAGAAATCCGCCCGCAGTCCCCGGCAGAACCCACCCAGCGCCTTCAGAAAATCCCTGTCCAGGCAGTCAGCGGCGTCCAGGCGCAGTCCACCGATCTGATAATCTCGCACCCAGCTTCTCACCGCCCCGAAGAGGTGTTCGCGCACCGCCGGGTTGTGCAGATTCAGCTTGACCAGGCTGTAGTGCCCGTTCCAACCTTCGTACTGGAAAGGGTCGTTCCGGGGGCTGCGTCCTTCGAAGCGCAGGTTATGGAACCAGTCGCAGTAAGCCGAGCGCTCCCCGTGCGCCAGCACGTCCCGAAAAGCCCAGAAATCCCGCCCCACGTGGTTGAACACTCCGTCAAGCACCAGCCGCATACCCCGCGCGTGCAGGTCGGCGCTCAACATTTGCAAAGTCTCGTTGCTGCCCAGCCGCCGGTCCACCCGGTAATAGTCGGCCGTATCATAGCCGTGCCGGCTGGACTCGAACAGCGGACCTATATATAGCGTATTAGCCCCGAGCGCCTGTATGTGCTCCAACCAGTCCTTTACCTTCGCCAGCCGGGGGACAACCAGCGAATTGAAATCGTTGTGACGCGGCGCGCCGCACAGCCCGAGCGGATAAATATGATAAAAAACGGCCTGCTGGCTCCATTGTTGCATAGTTACTCCCTGTTCTACCTACCATTAGCCCGACTTCGCGGATTCGCCGAAATATGAATCATAAGCAGTATATTCTGATCGAGGATTCAAAAATTCTGCACTAAAGCACGCGATTCGACAAAATCTTGCCCTATTTCTGCGTTGAAGTAGGGCAGAACGCCGGTCAAGGAATGCGGAGGAGTCTGTTTTACTCCTTTGAATCACAAAATGCGGTCTGCGCTTGGTTCCTCTGTGGGCGATCGGGCATTCCGATTCCAGACGCCATGAAGAACAGGTCTCTTAACATTCACAAGAACAGCGCATTGCGGTCAAAAATTTCAATCCTTGTTGATTCTGTCGCCAGCGGACACCCGAACGCCCACGGAGCAGTTCATCGGAGATTATCCCCAGGTGGGATGCACCAGAACCCGGCCAGTGATCGCTCAAGCGTAACGGCGTTGATTCACCGTTTTGTACAGACACTATGCCCTCGTCCATGCCAAACGTTGTTTTGCCGAACAACTGACTGACAGGAAAAACCGCCGTCCCGGGCTTGGGGTGTGTGCGCAGTTGGGGTCCTTTAGGGTTCGCTTCGAGCGGCTCTCCCCAAAACGACGCTAAAATACTTCCGGAGCTGTCGCATCTGTTTAGCGCCGAAGGCGCGGTTAGCATTTAGAGCCTGGGGCAACGCCCCAGGGAAGGTCGAACAAGACGCTCCAGCGCTGAAAGCGCGATTCATCCGGGCACGAATTTGGTGCATTATCAAGTCTATGCCGCAGTCGCTCAACAAGGTCATTGTTCATCTTATCTTCAGCACCAGGGACCGTGAATCGTGGCTGGACCGCAAAGTCCGCCAGCGTATTCACGCGTATCTGGCAACCATTTGCCGCGACCTCGATGCACAAGCCCACCGTGTCGGCGGCGTAGCGGATCATGTTCACATCATCACGACTCTGCCGCGCACACTTTCACAAGCGCAGATGGTCGAGCAGGTGAAGAAGACCTCATCAAAATGGATCAAGAGCCTCGGGCCCGAGTATCGCGGGTTTTTCTGGCAACGTGGTTATGGCGCGTTTTCGGTCAGCCCCAGCCAACTCGATGCGGCCCTCGCTTACGTCGACAATCAGTAAGAGCATCACCGGGTTCGAAGCTTTCAGAAGGAATACCGGGATTTTCTGAAGAAGCACGGCGTTGAGTTTGACGAGCGCTACGTATGGGATTGAAAAGTTATTTACCTGATTACGAACCAACTGAATCGCGCTTTCAGCGCTGAGGGCTTTCTGGGCTTGGATTCCTGGGGCGTTGCCCCAGGCTAACATGAAAGACGCCTTTGGCGCTAAACACATACGAGTTGTCCAACTCCAGAAGTCTCCCCGGAAGAGCCGGGCGCGTACCCGAATTAGTCAGAAATTCGCCAATGCATGAGCAAAATTGGAAGACATCTGACCGGGTTCTCTTGTAGGACAAATCAGGTAATGCGCTTCCAATTAGTCTCACAGCATAATCAGACCTGTTGCAACTTGTAGCTCTGAACAGTTGTTTGTATCGTTAGCCGTCCGTTAGGGGCGCTTTTAGGTCCTTCGGTGATTACGAGAGCTCACGCAACTGGAGTGTTTGACTATGCTTTTACGACAGAACGCAGCAAACAAACAAGGGCGCTCCCTTCGATCTATTCCGCCCTACGAACCTGCGAGATATACAAACACGACGAAGTTGTCGAATACCTGAATGCTAACTGGCAACGCACATTATGAAACCTATATTACAGGCAATTATTCTTATTATCGTCCTTGCATTCATGCAGGTATTCGTGGAACACAACAACGTGGAGCCTACACGATCGGTTCTGCATCAGTGGATATTTAGAAACTGAAACTGATCTACACAAGATGAGTCAGATTCGTTTGGGGGGTTCTTTCCAGGTTTTGGCGCGCTCTTCATGTTGACTGAGGTGCCTGGGACGGCCAACGACACCGCCCTTCCGGACAGGCCGGCAATCCTTCATGGTGGAGTTCGTTAGGATAGCGGCTATTAGCAAAAAATGCGGCGCAGCAAAAGCCTTCCTAAAACAGCTCCTTGACAAACACACATAGCGGCACGTCCGTTCCGCGCGCAATACAGACGCCAATTCATCGAAAAGATCGCGCTCACATCGGCACCCACGGACACCCGCATCCATCGGTCCAACAAGCTCGCAGTTTCACCCAGAACGCTGCGCACGGTCTGCCGGAATGGTGACTCTCGGAGCGAGAGGCTCCAGAGTCGGAGCGTTCTGAGCCAGATCTTGTAACGGCTTCGAGCAGGCACATTCGCGGTTTTCCGCACAAAAATGAGGTTAGCGAAATAGGAGTTGGAAGAAGAGGCTTGAAAATACTACAGCGATGACCTTGCAAGTTTTTCTCAGAAATTGGGGAGTAACATTCCGGTTGATTATGAGTGCCCGAGCTTGAAAGCGCGCGGACCGGATTTACGCAATTCCGGGCTTTCCCGCACACGAAATCCCGTAAATTACGAAATTTCGGGAGCGAAATCCTTGATTACATTTTCTTCAAGGCACTATTAATCAGTTAATTAGAAAATATGCGATTGCCCGGCACGGTTTGCGCGATAACATACGGCATCCGATTCGGAGTGGTTCCGGTCGGATAAGCCAAAAAAAACCAGGAAAAAAAAGAATCAGGAATTGAAGACGACTATTACAGAAGCTCAGAAGTTCATCCGTCACGGCATCCATGGGGCGAAGCTCGGGCGGACCATCCTTAAATCGTCTCTCGTCGCCGCGTCGCTCGCGGTCCTTGGAACCAGTGCCGGACTCGCGAATGAAAATCCACAGGGCAGCGAGTCCCCTGCCGTCTCCGGGCAGATCGACAACCGGGGCGTCAGCCAGGCTTCATCTGCGCCGGCAGGCGAAGTTGCGGCGCAGCGTAAGGAGGCAAAAACCGCTTTGGTGGCGTATGTGCCCTCGTACCGCACGGGTCTCAAGTGGAAGAATTAAAGTAAGAAAGCCCAGCCGGGAAACTGATTGAAACCTCCTGAAGGGGCGGTGGAGGTAACGAAGCCGCTCCTTCAGGAAAAGGATCTTCTCTTCCAATCGAACTCGCGCCAGGAAGCGCGCGACTGCTATCGTCGGCTATTTTCCGCAGCGCCTGGAACGATCGGTAAGGCCGGGAAGCAGACGCAGACCAAGCGGAAAAAGGAAGGTCTATCATTTCATGAAAAGTGTATTTGATCAGATAAAGCAGTGTGATCGTGGCCGACACCGGCGATTTCGAGAGCATCCGCAAGTATCAACCACGAGACGCCACGACGAACCCCAGCCTGATTCTTAAGGCAGCGCAAATGGACGAGTTTCAGCCTGTCGTCGATCGCGCGCTTTCCACGGCGAAGCAGGAATCCGGCGGTTCGGACGCACTGATCAGTACCGCGATGGATTAGTTGGCAGTCGAGTTTGGGATCGAAATCCTGAAAATCGTTCCCAACCGCGTTTCGACGAAAGTCGATGCGCGGCTCAGCTTCAACCGCGGCAGCAGTATCGAGAAAGCCCATTCGCTGGGAGCTTAACGAGGATCAAATGGCAACCGAGAAACTTTCCGACGGCATCCGCCTTTTCGCAGCCGACTCGCGCAAGCTCGAAAAGTTCATAGCGCAAAAACTCGAAGACGTTGAGGTAGAAGCCGTCGCCTAGCGACGAAAGCACTCATCTCATGGGCCGCCCGGTTGATATTCTTTCCCGGACTGCGACGATCGCCCGCGGCCTTGCGATGGAGGCGATGAGTAGCAAACACGGAACATTACATACTCAGGCAAATTAGGGAAACAAAGCCTGGCCGGATTCAATCGCCTGTTCTGGAAGCGCCATTTCGAGAAACTCGCCTGCAAATCGCCCTGAATACAGTCCTCTGTGTTGCGTTCCGCCCACAAACGCTCACGTCTCCCCCGAAAACACCTGCAGCACTCGGTGGCTCAATCAATCCGGCGTTCGGGGCGTTGGCTGGAAAAGTCACGGCACGAAACAGGAGTTGTGAGGTTGGCTTATCCGGCTTGCCGTCCCTCGAACACAAAAAGGCCGGTGGCGACCACCTTATGAGAAATTTCTGAGCGTCTTTCCCAACTGCTATGCAATACCTTCTTGCCCGCCACGATAGACACTGATCACCAAAAAAAGCGCAGACTCCGAGCGATTTGAAGAGTTGCGGCTTAACGAACACTCCCGAGCCCATCGAAAGAATCCAGCGCATGCGCCATCCCTACGCCCGCTTGAGCAGCCGCGAGGAAGAAAACTGCAAGCTCCTCCATGCCATGAAGGTCATTCATCAACACCGTCATACCCACGCCTATGGCAGCCCGCGAATGACACACGAACTTCACGCCAAAGGTCATGTCTGCTCGGAAAACCGCGTTGCCAGTCTCATGCACCGCGAAGGGATCCGTGCCAGGCCGCGCAGGCCTTTCCGACCGAAAACGACCCGGCCCGATCACGCCGCCCACCCTTCACCGAATCTGTTGGCGCAGGCCGGTCCGCCCACCGCTCCGGGCACCCAACTCGTCAGCGATATCACCTATATCCCCACCAAAGAAGGATGGCTCTACCTCGTTATCGTTCTCGACCTCTTTTCCCGATCCATCCTCGGCATGCGATGGCGCGTCTCAGAGCGCTGCTGACCAGACTGGCGTTCATCGAAGCGGCAAGTTTCGACCGTGGCTGCCAATACACTGCCACAGTCACTCATGCTCAGCTCGCCAGAGCCGGCCTGCGCCAAAGCATGAGTGCTTCCGGATATTGCTATGATAATGCATTCGCCGAAACCGCCTTCGCCTCCGTCAAAAGCGAACTCCTTGATGGAAGAACCGCTTTCGAGTCCAAAATCCTCCGCTTCCACCGCCCTCTTCGATTACCTGGAAGCGTTTTACAACCGTAAACGCCTCCACGGCTCCATCAGCCCGACTAAATTCCTCAACCATCACTTCCAAAACCTTAATCCATCAATAAACTAGCCCACAAATCCACAGCCCCCTAAGCGTCCACTTTTCAGGGGAAAACCACTGCGACGCCTCGATGTCCGCCAACCATGCCCGTCGCGTTATCCTCGCCGTCACCAGCCACCCAACTTCCGCCTGCCTTCGTGAAACCGCCTTGCCTCCGAGGAACTGTTAAAACATTTAGATTTAACCGTATTTATGTGCTTTTTGGATCGTGGCCGGTGTTACCCGCACGTTTTCTAAGGTGGCGCAAGGAACTCGCACCACCGGGAGAGCAACCGGACTCGGGCAACGTACGACGCGTCAATGACTTCGGATTTTTAACAATAAAACAACCATGAAATCACAGTCTCAATCACCGAACATTTCATTCGCGTTCCGGCGGAATAGAAGTTTTTGGCAGTTGTGGGCGGTTCCGTTCATTCTCGTCGCGACGATGGGCACCGTTGCGCAGGCAAAAAATCCCATCGTTCTGAACGCGCCGCCTGCCAATCCGTCGACCGAATGGGGCATTTCCCGATTGGGAGATCTTTTTATCGTGGGACTTGCCACAGAGATCAGCGTCAATCGTGGGGACGGTGGTATTGCCCGGCATGCGGCTGTTGAACCCGAGAATTCGCCCCATTCATCTGAGGCATCCGCCGCCGGAACGGTGAAAATTCAAAGCCGGGCAGTAGACGAAAGTGGAAACCTGCAGGAACCGGCGACGGCCGCGGAATTGGTCGTCGCCGATCGGAATGAGTTGCCCGGCTCCACAATTTGGCCAGACTCGGAGGCGCCGGCAGTGCCTTCGGAAGTTGATTCGAAGGCCGTGGAACTGGGAATGAAGTTTCGCAGCGACGTGGATGGTTACGTGACAGGGATTCGGTTTTACAAGAGGCCGTCCAATTCTGGGACGCATGTGGGAAATCTGTGGACAAGAGACAGGACGCTTCTTGGAATGGTAACCTTTGCGAGCGAAACGGCGAGCGGTTGGCAGTATGCGGCCTTGCCGAATCCGGTGCCAATTGCGGCAAACACGACCTATGTAGTGTCCTACCACGCACCAAACGGGGGCTATTCGCTGAATTCGAGATACTTTGCAGGAGGAGGGGTGAGTAATCCGCCTCTACGGGCACTGGGCGACGGGGAAGATGGTGGCAACGGGGTGTATCGCTATGGAGACAGCGGTTTCCCCGATCAAAGCTCAAACGCAAGTAATTACTGGGTGGACGTGGTATTCGAGGAGTCCCCGAGTTCGGACAACAAACCGCCGACAGTCACAGCCGTGAGTCCGGTAGAAGGCGCGACAGAAGTTCATCCCAATGCAACTGTGAGTGTGGTGTTCAGCGAGCCGATGGATGCGGCCACGATCAACTCCGGAACGATCGTGCTGCGGGATGGGTCGGGAACTTTGATGCCGGCGACGGTAAGTTATGGCAGTGCACCCTTCACCGCGGTGCTGACACCGGGCAGTCCGCTGGAACTGGCAGCGAAATTTACCGTGACGGCGATGGGAGGAGCCGGCGGGGTGACCGATGTGACCGGTAATCCGCTGGAAGCCGACTACGAGTGGTCCTTTACCACGGCTGTCTCCGTCCCGGCGACGATCTGGGCAGATACGGCGATCCCGAAGGTTCCGTCAGACAATGATTCGAAGGCCGTGGAACTGGGAACGAAGTTCCGCAGCGACGTGGATGGTTACGTGACGGGGATCCGGTTTTACAAGGGATCGTCCAATACTGGGACGCATGCGGGAAATCTGTGGACGGCAAACGGGACGCTTCTTGGATCGGTGACCTTTGCGAGTGAAACGGCGAGCGGTTGGCAGCATGCGGCCTTGTCGAATCCGGTGCCGATTGCGGCAAACACGACATATGTGGTATCTTATTACGCACCAAATGGGGGCTATTCGGCAGATGCCGGGTATTTTGCTGGACGTGCGGTGAGCAATCCGCCTCTGCGGGCACTGGGCGACGGGGAGGACGGCGGCAACGGGGTGTATCGCTATGGAGATAGCGGTTTCCCCGATCAAAGCTCAAACGCAAGTAATTACTGGGTGGACGTGGGATTCGAGGAATCCCCGAGTTCGGACAACAAACCGCCGACAGTCACATCCGTGAGTCCGGTAGAAGACGCGAAGGAAATTAATCCCAACGCAACTGTGAGTGTGGTGTTCAGCGAGCCGATGGATGCGGCCACGATCAACTCCGGAACGATCGTGCTGCGGGATGGGTCGGGAACTTTGATGCCGGCGACGGTAAGTTATGGCAGTGCACCCTTCACCGCGGTGCTGACACCGGGCAGTCCGCTGGAACTGGCAGCGAAATTTACCGTGACGGCGATGGGAGGAGCGGGCGGGGTAACCGATGTGACCGGCAATCCGCTTGAAGCCGACTACGAGTGGTCCTTTACCACGGCTGAATCCTTGCCGGCGACGATATGGGCAGATACGGCGATCCCGAAGGTTCCGTCGGATAATGATTCGAGCGCCGTGGAACTGGGAACGAAGTTCCGCAGCGACGTGGATGGCTACGTGACGGGGATCCGGTTTTACAAGGGGCCGTCCAATACTGGGAGGCATGTGGGAAATCTGTGGACGGCAAACGGGACGCTTCTTGGATCGGTAACCTTTGCGAGTGAAACGGCGGGCGGTTGGCAGTATGCGGCCTTGCCGAATCCGGTGCCGATTGCGGCAAACACGACCTATGTGGTATCGTATTACGCACCAAATGGGGGCTATTCGGCAGATGCCGGGTATTTTTCCGGAGATGGGGTGAGCAATCCGCCTCTGCGGGCACTTGGCGACGGAGAAGAAGGTGGCAATGGGGTGTATCGCTATGGAGACAGCGGTTTCCCCGATCAAAGCTCGAACGCAAATAATTACTGGGTGGACGTGGTGTTCGAGGAGTCTTTGTCTTGGACACAACATCGCCGACAGTCACAACCGTGAGTCCGGTAGATAGCACGACTGTACAGGGACAGTTATTTTTCCCCGGTTGAGGGGCGGGCTTGTGAAGCGGTGGTCGCGGGAGTGACCACCGCTGGGACATGATCAGTCCGCAGCAAGAAATTATTAGAACTATCATAGCCCCCTTTCGTGGTGGAACCCGTTGTTCAAGGATTTCGTCGAGGATGGCGGAGAACCAGATCGGCAGAATCTCAGGGGAAAATGGTCGGCGTGGCGCCAATCTTGCGACGGATCACCCGGATGGCATGAATGAAGGAGAGCCGGTCTGGATCGAGATTCTGGCGCAGTGCGGCCTCGTTCATCAGGGCGCGGACGGCCCGGTGGGCCAGCATCATTCCGTAGAACTCCTGTTCGACCAGTTCGGGCGTCTTGCTGCGCAGCACGATTTGGCCGCCGCGCATGTGGGTCTTGAATTCGTCGAGAGTGATCTCGATCTCCCAGCGCTGAGGATAAAGGGCGGCGAGTTCTTCGGCGGGCGCCTCTTCTGGATCCAAAAGCATCGCGATCAGGCGGTAGAGGGGTTCGGCATCCTTGACGCCTTCGAGTTTGTACTCGATGACCCGCACCGTGATTGCGCCACGCATGATATTGTATTCGGGCATCATGGCACGCACCGCGATGACAATGAGCGCCGGGGGCCGAATCGCCGAGCATTTGAGCGTCGGGGTTCTGGGAGCGGATACGCGATATCCTCGAAAGGATGGGATTGCAGATACCCTCAAAACATCAACACTTACTCTGGGAGAAATTCTCGTGCGACCCATGCGAGTCGGACGAGGCACTGTGGTAATCGCCTATAGGAAGGCGTTCGAGCGGATGCCGTCGTCGCTCTCTTTTGGTGTCGCCGAGGCCGTTGCGTTTGCTTTTCTGCGCGCTGAAAGGCCCTCTTTCCGAGCGCCGGATGCGGTTCAACTTTCGTGCGCGGCCATTGCCGAATGCGACTTATTCTTCACGAATGACGACCGACTCTCAGAGCTGGAAGTCAAAGGAATCGGGCGCATCGTGAACCTCCCGACATGGTCCGAGGTTCTCTTTGAGTAGTGAGTTTAAGCAGGGAGAGATCGGAAGACGGAGGACAAAGGCCGGAAAGGGTTAGGAATGCATGAACTTTGGAACGACCAGAAATTTCAAAAACTGGGTACGAGCTCTGTCGCGGCGGGCGAAGTTTCGTGTCGATCGAGGCAGAATGATGTCTTGACATCATAATATCAGCAGCCATGATGTTCCTGTGCGAACAACTCTAACCATCGATGACGATCTCGCTGGAATATTGCAGAAGCGCGCACGGGAACTGGGCCAGCCATTCAAGAAAGTTCTCAACGCCGTCTTGAGAAAAGGTTTGGCCGATGAAGTCGCGGTTACCCCCCACAGAATCGTAAAAACGCGGCCACACGATTTTGGGACACTTCCGGGCATCGATTGGGATCGCCTGAATCAGCTTGTGGATGAATTGGAAGTTGAAGCCTTCGCAGCAAAACACTACCGGGAGGTCAAACGGACATGATCCTGCCTGACGTCAATCTCCTGATTTTTGCTCATAATCCTGATGCCCCCCTTCACACGCTGGCAAGAGATTGGTGGGATGCATGCCTGAGCGGTCCGGAGGGTGTCGCGCTGGCCTGGGTTGGCATGCTTGGGTTTATTCGCATTACCACCAATCCTCGGCTCCACACCAACCCCTTCACTCCGTCCGACGCCTGTGAACGCGTTGACGAATGGTTGTCTCTGCCCCACTTCCAAATCGTGCATCCAGCCCCGGACCATTTTCCGCGCATTAGATCGTTGCTCGAAAACCTTGGCACCGCCGGAAATCTCACCACCGACGCTCATCTTGCCGCCCTCGCGATCGAACGCGGCCTCATCCTTCACACATCCGATGCCGATTTTGCCCGTTTCCCCGGCTTGAAGTGGATTAATCCGCTACGGTGACCCGTGCGAGTCTTGGGCAACAACGGAGCGTTGCCCTCAAATTCTCAATCCCCAGGCAGCTAAAAGGATCAGTGCTCCTGAAGTTCAACAGGTGCAGTTTGCCGCGTTTCCGAAGACACTTCCTCGGGTCTCCCTGTAAACCGCAACGGCTCTGCGTTCTCCTCGAAGTCTTGCCTCACTGGTATGTGGTTTTTGTTCATCGCGGTAGCGTTTTGCCTGAGGCTTCCTTCAGACTCCATCTCGCGGCGGACGCCCTTGCCGTCCGGCTAGCACTTCCCCTTGCCGGGCGTGCAGGGGACTTTAACCCGACTTCGCGGATTCGAGGAAAAATGTTGGTAATGCGTTGATTTTCGGCTCGGAGATTCAAATAGTCTGCACTACAGCGCGCGATTCGACGAGTTTCCCCGTTCGCGGTGATTCGGGGGGGGTGGCTGGGCGGGAAGTTCGATTTTCAAGCGCTTGAGCAGCAGCTTGAGTTCTTTCTCCGGCTGGGTGTAGCGCGCCATGATCACGGTGCGTCCGTCGGTCGTGGGCAGGTGCACATCGACCATCGACACGGCGGCGAACGTTTCGAGCACCGAACGCACCGTGAGTCATGGAACAAGATCGCGCAAGGCGGCGCGCAGGGTGACCTGCAGACGCGGCGAGGAAAGCAATGAAGATATGCGCTTCGATGCGGTCCTCGCGCTGATGATGGATGGGACGGATGGCCAGGTCGCCTTTGAGGTTTTTGAACGCATCCTCGATCCATGTGAGCTGCATGTATCCGGCAGCTGCCGGACCACAGTTTTTCGTTTTCACTCGGCGCAGCCATATAGGAGCGAAGAAGACAGCGACCTTCGCGTCGGCAGACATCCAGCAGTTTGCTTCTGATAAGGGTGAAAGTGAGGTCTGCGAATTGACCGGCTGGTGAGCTTTCGGCAAGCGGATGTCCAGCTGTGGGAACACGTCAATGAATTCTGGTATAGGAGCCGGAGCAAGTTCCGGCACCAGGAGGCCCTGCTCCGTCCCTTCTTCCGCAACCTCTTCTTCCGTTTCCGATGGCTCCAGCGCAGCTTCCTCCGGACTTACTGTCTCAGGCTCCGGTTCGCCAGAGGGAATATCATCCAGCGAGAGATCCTCAAAGAGCTCGTCATCCGGCAGCGGTTCAAACGGCAATCCTTCGCCAAGATCCTGCGCGTCCGTGTTCTGATCCGGCATGAGAGGCTCCTCCGCGACTTCGGCTTGATCCGTATTAGCCGTCTCGGATTTCAAGTTCTGCTTATCCGGGACCTGACTCCAGGCCGCGCACAGCATCAAGATCCACAGTGCAATCGCTAACAGCATTCCGTTGTTGCGGCGTCGCAACCGCAAATCCCACAAAGTCGACGGACGTTTCACGATATCGCAAATGGGCAGGCAATCCTGATTGTGCATAGTCAATGGCAAACTGTGTTGGCGGCTGGAATTAGAACTACGAGGGAGTTATGCGGCTCCAACATCAACGGTCAAGGGATATCGAGTCGGGATGATGCATGCCCGGCGCTGTGCACTCAGATTGATTGTCAGATTTTCTCAACATTTACGATTCCCTCCTGACCAGAGCAATTCACCGCAAGCATTCCTTCCCCTGGATTGAGGAATCCCTTCCGATTAACCCGCATCCTTGCTCAGAACCTTTCTTCTTCCAACCAGAATCAAATTTTTCGGTTTCATTCTCACCACTCAGCGCCGCGAGGGCTCTCGTCGAACGTCGTCTGAGCCTGATAACGCTCTCCGGATTCTCAATCAGCAAGATCCTTCTCGTATTTGCGAATCTCAGCGTAGTCTCACGTCCCCCCGAAGTAGCCTTCCGTCTCTCCGAAGACACTTTGGCCAGTCGACGTTCGATAGCAAGTGCGCTGAATCTATGAACAGCATATCCACTACAAGCTCGAAATTCAAATCAGAATCTGTATTCAATTTTAACGCGTCTGTTTCATTTTAAGACAGAAACTGCGTGTATTTGAAACGTGGATTGCAACGAATTGCTGTTGCCATGCTGGCAAGAATTGTTCCCTCGAGGAAATATTTCAACAATATTTAGTACGAGAATTGCTGCTCAATACTGCATGATTTCTGTTGCACTCAATCTGCTCTGCTTCTCCATCTTCGGCAGCGTGAGTTTCATCGCGGCAAATCTCTTCCGCGCACCAGAGGGCTATCAGGATGAAGATGGATTCCATTTTGTTCCCACAAAAACACGTGATTCGAACCCCCAATGCGAGACTCGGGCCGAAATGATCATGCAGAAGACTTAAGGGAATCGACGAACCGTTGTTATTTGTCAAAGGAACGCGAACGAGGAGCAACTGCCAGCGGGCAGAGCACCGATGAGATCGAGATAGGAAATCAATTCTCGTCGTCCTGAGTCACGAAAGGCGTTTTTCTCAAAGCCACACCTGAGCTGGGACACACGGCTTGAGCAAAAACGTCGCCGCTCAACTAACGACAGCGCCGGATGAGCCCGCTGCGTGAGGAGAAAGACGTCCAACCACTATCTCTCCCCGCAAATCGTCATTCGTTCACTGGTCCATGCTCAACTTCAACCACACCACGGTCTCCTCTTCGCATCCACCAGAGTAGCAAAAACAGGGGGATCAGGGATAGTGCGAAGAAAGACGGCCCGCCCCGGTGATGAATGATGCTGTCAATCATGTGCGGGCCAATCTCGATACAGAGAAGGCCGATCACGAAAACCCGGAACCCGTTCCGCAGAATGCCCAGGGGAATAATCAGTGCCACGAAGACGATTCGCCGCCACGGGTTTTGCAGGAAGAGATGGGACGCCAACACGCCAGTAATGAAAAGAACCCAGCTAGAACGGATTCCGCTGCATTCCTGGGCAACCTGGATTATAATGTTCGGAAGCTGAAAAACCAGCCCCTCGCGTAGGTGTGGCGTGCCTGTCAAGTTGAAGAATAGTTCCGCCGCTTCGGCTGAGGCCACTACTAAACCCCACTCGAGCATTTCGACCAGACCATCAGGCAACGGCACGAAGAATATCAGAAACGCCATCGGAAAAGCTGCCGCAACCATCCACGTGCGTCCCAGGAAAAGAAACCCGCCAGCCCAAATGAAGCATACGAATGACAACGTCATCAACGCAAAAAATCGTACTGGCTGAATGCAAAACCCGGAGAGACACGCCAATTGGCGTCACCGAGAGCCGCCGAGAACCAGCAAACCGATGCCAAACGCCGTCACCGTCCATCCTGAGCTTGTTTTGTAACTCCTCGGCAACTGTCGACGTTTGAGGAAAATCAAATAAGCCGACACAAATGGAATCAGGAGGGTATGCGAGTGGAGCTCCGTGTTGGTGGCATAGATCGACAGCGGGACTAGAAAGGGCGAGAAGAGTCCAACCAGCAGGATTCCATAAGCCAAAGCACCGATAAAACGTCGCGGGCGCTCTAATTTCCGACGTCCTTTCTCCACAACCGGTGGCAACGCAGCCTCAGGCAAAGATGGCTCCTCCGCGTTCAAGAGGAAGTCCGGCTTGTTCATAGAATCATTTATGGAACTGGGGAGATGGGAGCTGGAAGCCAGGAGATAGAGTCTATCCCGCGTCCATGCCGCTTCACCTTCCGTCCTCCGTCCTCTGATTTCGCGCACAGTAAATCATTAGTCGATGCACCCGTAATAGCGGTGAAACCAGTAGCAAGAGGCGCACGCTTCGCCTTCCCTGCCTTTCGCCCTTCGTCCCAACTTACATCTTCCATCTCCGATCTCTCATCTCCCTGCTCCGCATTTCGACATTTGCTCGCGCCGGCCAGCGCGCCCCTTCGGGCTTGTCCTGCGTCCAAGGCTGTCTCGTTCCACTCGGCTCAGCGATTCAGCTTTGAGTGTTTCCGCTTTTCTCCTCACTTCCATTTTCTCCGTGCTACGCTTGACACAGCCAACGTGTCCACATAACCTGTGTAGTGAAAAACATCACTTTGGCGATTGATGAGGAAACGCTCGCCGCCAGTCGGGAATATGCAAAAAGACATGGGACGACCGTAAATGCTCTTGTCCGGCAGCTCCTGGAACGCACGGTCCAACAGGATTCAAAAGCCAAAATCGAAGAATTGTTGCGGCTGATGGACGAAAATCCCGGCGATTCGGGCGGATGGAAGTGGAACCGTGAGGAACTCTATGAGCGATAAGATTTTTCTGGATACAAATATACTGCTTTATGCCAATGACCGCGCAGATCCTTTAAAGCAGGCGCGCGCCCGGGAAGTTGTTAGCGGCGGCAGGAGCTTCGTGATTTCGACGCAGGTAATCCAGGAATTCTTCGTGGGCGCCACAAAAAAGCTCCACGTCCCCGCACAAATTGCGAAACGAGAGATCCAAAATTTCGATTTATTTGAGATTGTGACTATCATCCCAGAGCGAATCTTTGAAGCAATTGATATTCACATCCTCAATCAGATCTCCTTCTGGGATGCGCTGATTGTTTCAGCCGCTGAAGCCGCCCAATGCCGCTTACTTCTCACTGAAGATCTGAACCACGGCCAGGTTATCAGTGGAATAAAGATCGAGAATCCGTTTCGGTAGCAGCGAGGGAGCCGAGGAAATGTTGAAATAGGAAAGCGGAAAGCGGAAACACCGAGGGAGAAAGTAACAAATCCGGGCGAATGCAGAGAAGCGTCAAGTGGGGAACAAAGGTGGAATTGCTCAAGAACTCAGAGCGCAGTGGATCAGCAGTCGTGGTCCGCACTCCGATAAATCCAAGAACAAGAAAGGCGCCACGCATTCCCCTCGTAATTTGCCCTTTGTCCCAACTTCCATCTTCTATCTCCCATCTCCACGCTCACCGCTCCATTTCAACGTTTGCTCGCGCCCGCCGGCGCGTCCCTTCGGGCTTGTCCTGCGTCCAAGGCTGTCTCGTTCCACTCGGCTCCCATTTCAGCTTTTTCTCCACCATATTGCTCGCGATCATCGTGATCCAATTTCATAATGTAAAACGTGAAGCACCGGACACAGATAATGCTCGAACCAAGTCATTACGCGTTCCTCAAGCGGGAGGCGCGGGCACGTCGCTGCTCCATTTCCAGCGCGCTTCGAAGCCTCATTAAGGAGCGAATGCAGCGGGAAACCTTCCAACTTTCTGACACGGAAGACCCTCTCTTGAAGGTTGCCGGTCGATTTCACAGCAATCACTCGGATACCGTGAGTCGCGACGAAGAAATTCTTTATGGTAACGACGAGTGAAAGAACAGTGTTCCTCGATAGCAGCGGGATTTTTGCTGTAGTTGGCGCCGATGACGCTGCGCACAAACGGAGTTTTGAAACTTACATACTGACGCCGCGTTTTATCTGCCACACGGCCATTCTGCTCGAAGCCTTTTCTCTAATCTGCAAACGCGTTAACAATTCAGCAGCGGTTACGGTGATTCAATCGATCCGAGCATCTCCCAAAATTGAAACGCTTCAAATCGAATACGAACTGATAGAGGCAGCTTGGCAGCGATGCCTGAATTACAAGGATAAAGAATGGGATTGGATAGATTGCATCAGCTTCGAGCTAATGATTCGCCGGGGCATTCGTTCTGCCCTCACGCTGGACCACCATTTCCGGCAGGCGGGATTTGATCTGCTGTGAGATTACGGCCAAGTAACAGGCTGAGGCCGTGAAATTCTGTTAGCAAACGGCCGCTGCAGATCTGAAACTTCTTTTCGCAATTGTTGCTCCCCCGTTTTAGCCGTTCGTCGCAACTTCCTCATCTCCTTGCTCCGCACTCCTCTTCCCGATTTCAGCGTCTCGGTTTTCCCTTCCCACTGGTATTGATGGTTTTGTTCCTTTGATAGGTCTCGTATTCGCTATGATCACACTTCGCAATCCACGTTTTTCCAAATTGCAACCTATTGAGGTAGAAGCGCTTGCCGATACAGGGTCAGTTCACATGTGCATTCCAGAACATGTTGCCATTCAACTGCGTCTCGAAAAATATGACAAAAAGGAAGTCAGCATCGCAGACGGCTCAAAACGAATGGTGCCCTATATAGGGCCACTCGAGATTCGTTTCAAGAACCGGGTAGGCCTGGGTGGTGCTCTCGTGATTGGTGATCAAGTATTGCTTGGCGTAATTCCGATCGAAGTCATGGATCTGGTGGTCATCCCAAAGGACCGGCGAATCGAGGTAAATCCAGCAAGCCCGAACATCGCCTGTTCAAGGATAAAATGATAGCGGTTCAGGGAATTTTCTTCCTACTTTCTCGTCTCAACGCGGAACCAAGAGCGCACCAGGGATAGCCTCGTCCAGCGTGGTGAGTCGCGCACCGTGGGCGTTCGCAAGCGTGAGCAAATGAGCATCGGTGGTATGTGAAGCGGCATGGCACCAATCGGGGAGGTCCGTCCCCGGACAATCGTCGGGTAGGAATATATGGTGTCCGCCGAGAGACCCAAGCATCCCGGCGAGAGTCTGTGCAGCCTCCGCCACACTGACACGACCAGCCGCGCGCTGCACTGAAACCCTTATGAATCCCAGCTCGGGAATGGATGAGGTCAACAGGGAAACGTCTTTCGAATTTTTCATGGCTGCGATCCAACGGACAACCCGAGCGTGGTCAACGTGGTCAGCCCATCCCCATCCGACGAGCACATTGACGTCGAGAAGGTATCTCACGGATAATCAGCGAGGAGTTCACGTACGTCGTGGGTCGTAAGCGGAGGATGATTTTTAAGAGGCGCAAAGATTCTAGCGCCCGTTTCAGGACAGATCATCCGGCGAGGGCATTCGGTCGCAACGGTGGAAGCCCCTGAGCGCCTGCGGAGAAACTCAGATAGAGAGAGCCTTTCCTGTTTCGCGAGCGCCCGAATTACCCGCGCCTCCTCATCAGTCACCTTGAACGTAAGCGTCTTCATTCGTATTACCGTATTACCCAAGACCAAAAGAAGTCAAGCCGCTGGACGAGGGTGTATGAAGCTGGATGCAGGAAACACAAAGAGAAAAGCGGAAAGTTGAAAACTGAAACGGAAGGGGGAGTGGAGCTTGGAGCCGGGAGCTGGGCGACGCAGGAGAGCCCACGGAACGTGTTGGCGCGCGCCAGCAAGTAACGAATTGCTGAAAATAGGGAGAGAGGATGCGAGCGAAGAGAATTATTAAGGACGCGAGGAAAATCGGAAATGAGCCGGAGGGCGGACGTCAGTTAGCAGTTAACAGCAAACTTCAGCGACTCGAGATCTGCGGGTTTACAGGAGCAGTTTTCCGATTTTGAGAACCTGCGCCCTCCCCTGCTCTCAATTGAACTTCATCCAGGATCATTGTATGGTCCATATGTGGACGCTACATTGCTGGAAGATCTGATCGCCAAGAATGAGCCCGTGCGAATTGAAACCGCCTCGGGACGGATCTTCGATGTGCCCCATCGCGATTTTGTCAGCTTTTCTCCGAAAAAGACGTCCCTTCTCATTTGGTTCGAAGAAAACGGGGAACAGCACTTTGCAATCGTTCCGCTTCTTACGGTGACGGCAGCCATGACAAAAGCCTGAAGCTGAGAGTCGGCGAACAATAACTAATTCGGGTAAGCCCCCGGCTCTGCCGGGGAGACTCCCGGAGTTTGACAGCTCCGGGAGTCTTTTTTGCGTCGTTTCGGGGAGAGCCGCTCAAAGCCAACCCGAAAGGACCAATCAAATGGACTGTCAAAGTCTGAGTCACACCAAGTGGGAATGCAAATACCACGTGGTGTTCATTCCGAAGTGTCGCCGCAAGGCGCTGTATGGAGAGTTGCGTCGCCATTTGGGCGACGTATTTCACGAGCTGGCCCGGCAGAAGGAACGCCGGGTGGAGGAAGGGCACCTGATGCCGGATCACGTGCATATGCTCTTGAGCATACCGCCGAAGCATTCGGTGGCGCAGGTGCTGGGCTTTCTCAAGGGCAAAAGTGCGATTCACATCGCGCGCGCATTCGGAGGGCGAAAGCGCAACTTCGTGGGCCAGCACTTCTGGGCACGAGGCTATCTGGTCTCGACTGTCGGTAAGGATGAAACGGTGATCCGCCGTTACATCCAAGAGCAGGAACAGCAGGATAAGCGCTCCGATCAACAAGAGATGTTCGGTGGCGAAGCCCGGCTTTAGCCGGCTCAAATTACAACCCGCTTTGAGCGGTTCCCTTCTTCAAGCCTCCGGCTCGTATGTGTTTAGCGCCAAAGGCGTCTTTCATGTTAGCCTGGGGCAACGCCCCAGGAATCCAAGCCCAGAAAGCCCTCAGCGCTGAAAGCGCGATTCAGTTGATTCGTAATCAGGTAAATAACTTTTCAATCCCATACGTAGCGCTCGTCAAACTCAACGCCGTGCTTCTTCAGAAAATCCCGGTATTCCTCCTGAAAGGTTCGAACCCGGTGATGCTCTTCCTGATTGTCGACGTAAGCGAGGGCCGCATCGAGTTGGCTGGGGCTGACCGAAAACGCGCCATAACCACGTTGCCAGAAAAACCCGCGATATTCGGGCCCGAGGCTCTTGATCCATTTTGATGAGGTCTTCTTCACCTGCTCGACCATCTGCGCTTGTGAAAGTGTGCGCGGCAGAGTCGTGATGATGTGAACATGATCCGCTACGCCGCCGACACGGTGGGCTTGTGCACCTAGGTCGCGGCAAATGGTTGCCAGATACGCGTGAATACGCTGGCGGACTTTGCGGTCCAGCCACGATTCACGGTCCCTGGTGCTGAAGATAAGATGAACAATGACCTTGCTGAGCGACTGCGGCATAGACTTGATAATGCACCAAATTCGTGCCCGGATGAATCGCGCTTTCAGCGCTGGAGCGTCTTGTTCGACCTTCCCTGGGGCGTTGCCCCAGGCTCTAAATGCTAACCGCGCATTCGGCGCTAAACAGATGCTCCGGCTCTGCCGGAGGTTGCTGACTGGGGAAGCGCTAAATTGTGAAATAGGGAACGCTGAAAGTGGAAATGGAGATCAGAGGGCGGAGGTCGGAGGACAGAAGACGGAAGAATTTTGAAGGCCTGAGTAATCTAAGCGGTATCGCGCAATTTGTGAGTGGAGCATTGGCGGTGCAAATGCGATTAATGGTAAGCGGGCAGTTCGGGCGGTATTGCCCAAGAGCTTCGCTAACAATGAATCATTAGTGGGTGCGGCGGTAGTTCCATGAAAACCAGAAACAAGAGACGTCCGCTTCGCCTTCTCGCGTCCTTGGCATTTCATTCCATTTTCCATCTCCCATCTCCGCGCTCAGCTCTTTTTGAGATTTGCTCGCGCCCGCCGGCGCGCCCCTCCGGGCTTGCCCTGCGTCCAAAGCTGTCTCGTTCCACTCGGCTCAGCGTCTCAGATTTTCAGCTTTCAATATTTCAGCTTTCAGTATTTCAGCTTTCAGCTTTTCCTCACGCCTTCCAAACCTTCCCAGCTCTTAAGCCCTCTGTCCTCTGACCTCTGTCCTCCTCCCCCCTCCCACCCGCTCCATCGCATTCCGCGTATCCACGATGCACTGCGCCCATTCGGCAAGCTCCTCATAGTTGATGCTAGAGTGCGCTGTGGCGATCAGCACGGCATCGAATCGTTCAATGGTTTCCCGGTTCCACGGCACCGACTCGCTTCCGGCCCAGTGAGCATGTTCGCGTGTGGGCTTAATCACCGGCACAAAAGGATCATAATAAGCCACTTCAGCACCGCCTTCGGAAAGAAGGTTCATCAGGATGTAGCTGGGCGACTCGCGCTCGTCATCCACATTCGGCTTGTATGCCAATCCCAACACGAGCACTTTCGATCCGTTAAGCGGTTTCCGATGTGAATTAAGAGCCTCAATCACACGGCTGACCACATACCGCGGCATGGCAGTGTTAATTTCGCCAGCAAGCTCGATGAACCGTGTGTTCTGCAAGTACTCGCGAGCTTTCCATGTCAAATAGAACGGATCAATTGGAATGCAGTGCCCGCCCAGGCCGGGTCCAGGATAAAACGGCATGAATCCGAATGGCTTTGTCTTTGCCGCATTCACAACCTCCCAGATATCAATCCCCATGGCCGCGTAGACGACCTTTAGCTCATTGACCAAAGCGATGTTCACGCTCCGGAAGATGTTCTCGAGCAGCTTGGTCGCTTCCGCGACCCGGCAGGAGGAAACCGGCACCAGCGTCTTGATTGCCTTGGAATAGAGAGCAAGTGCCTTTTCCAGGCAGGCAGGTGTCAAGCCACCGACCACCTTCGGAACGGTGGAAACGACACTTTGCGGATTTCCGGGATCTTCGCGTTCCGGCGAGAAGGCGAGATGAAAATCCACACCGGCCGTCATTCCCGACCCCTCTTCCAGCACGTGGCGCAAATCTTCGTCCGTCGTGCCGGGATATGTAGTGGACTCCAGCACCACCAATGCACCCTTCTGAAGATGTGGCGCAATCGCTTTGCCCGTCTCCAAAACGTAAGAGATATCCGGCTCCCGATTCTTATTCAACGGCGTCGGTACACAAATGATCACTGCCTCAACATCCCTTACCCTTGCAAAATCGCTTGACGCCAAGAACTTTCGCTCCCTGGTCCACGCTCGCACCTCTTCGCCGTCAATGTGCTTGATGTAGCTACGCCCGTCATTAAGTGCCTCCACTTTGAAGGGATCGATGTCGAGCCCCATTACCTTCACGCCGCACCGCGCGAACTGGAGCGAAAGCGGAAGTCCAACGTAGCCAAGGCCCACCACGGCGATGTGTGCGAGGACAGGTTGCGAATGCAGCGTCGAATGTTGAGCGGTCTCAGAGGATGTTGCGGTGGACATAAGGTCAGACGTGACTGTAGCGTCGTGCATATTTGGTTATTTCTGAAAAGCTGAAATGCTGAAATGGAGACGGAAGGCAGAGGGCGGAGTTCGTAGCCCTGAGCACTGAAGCGGGATGACCGGGAAGACTTGGAGTCGTTGCCCTGACTCGTGAGAAGGGGGAATATCGCGGAAATGGCGGTTTTCCCTCCAGCATTCCGTTCTGAAAAGCTGAAAGCTGAAATTCTAAAACGCTGAGCCGAGAGGAACGAGACAGCCTTGAACGCAGGACAAGACCAAAGGGGCGCGCCGACCGGCGGGAGCAAATACCGAGATGCTGAAGACCTACAGTAACCGATGCGAAACAGCGGTCAGCCGACAAATCTAGATACGTTTCCGCGTCGCGTCATTTCCGCTTTTGCACGCCCCTCCCCGTCCTCAGATCACATCAATCGGGTGCGATGTAATCCAAACATCCACTTGGTGGAATCGTTGCTTCTGCTTTTCCTTAAAATCTTGGAAGAACTTCCTGTGCTGGGGTTCATCCGGAACATCCACGAAGAATCACGTGAGATAATCCTGGTAAACGGCGGTTCCATGTTCCCAACTGCCGCGCAGCACTTGCGTCTCCCACGAAGCCGCCCCGAACTGTTTTCGTAATTCGATGAACGTCTCGACGAGCAGATGTTCGGGCACAGGGCTGCCATCATTGAACAGCAACGGAACCAGGATTTCGTAACGGCGTACCGAACTCATAAGGAGCGGGGCCGATGACTGTGAACTGGATTCCTTCCTCGGCCAGGAAGCCCAATGCCTGAGCAGGGACGGCGGTTTTGCCGGTTTCCCAACTCCGCCCCGAGAAGCGAGGGATGAGCTTTCCGAGCGCCTTCAGTTCCGTTTCGTGATCGGGAAAAGTAATGAGTATCTGCATCAAGGTTATTCTAATCGTTTGGATGCAAGCAGGCAACGGGTCATGTCAGGAGAATAGAGCGCGAAGTAGGAGCAAGGAAGAAGGAGGGCGGAAGACAGAAGGCGGTAGGCGGCAGCAAGGACAGGAAGACAGGGAGGAGAAGGCAGGATACCTTCGAGTCGTTGCCGTTGCCTTCGTGTTCAAAAGGGAGAAAAAATGAAAAAGGATATGTTCCTCCAGCGTCGTCCACACTCTCACTTCCTTCGCACACTGTTCTTGCGCAGACTGCCACTGACTGTCCTTCCATCCCCCATTCACCCTTTCCGTCCTCTGACCTCTGTCCGCTGTCCTCCTTTCACGCCGCATTAGTTAGCCATGGCTCACCGATTTCGCGATCTGACCCTCGGCCGGCCCCTCGAGGATCTGTCGGGCTGCTTCCCTTCCAATCTCCAAGATGCGGTCTTAGCTGGCGACGGCGCACTGCGCTCCATTTGCTCGCGCCGGCCGGCGCGTCCCGTCGGGCTGTCCTGCGTCCAGGCTGTCTCGTTCCACTCGGCTCAGCATTTCACTTGTTCAGCGTTTGAACCACCAGGCCGTTGCTGCGTGCAGCAGCGTTTCAGCTTTTGAAGAGTTCGCTCGCGGAAATCTCAAAGCCTGGGAGCAAACGCGAGGCCGCGACTTCGTCCATGTGAGCCCTGACGACGAGCCGGTAGACGCCAGATTCGACGTGGAGGACTTCAACGGTTTGCGCTTCCGGATCGATGATCCAGTATTCCTTGATGCCACATTGCTCATAGAGATCGCGCTTGTCGATCCGATCGCGGCGGCGCCCTTCTAGGGAGATGACCTCGGCCACAAGATCCGCCGGCCCCATGATGACCCGATCGACGATCGAAAGCCGTTCCTTGCTGACGAAAGCAACATCAGGCTGCAGCACCCGATGTGGGGAGAGAACCATGTCGATGGGAGAAGCCACGACCTTACCGGCGTCGTGCTCACGAACCCACTCGTACAATGCCTGTTGAAAACGAAAGACAATCTCCTGGTGGTGGAATGAAGGAGCAGGCATCACTAATAATTCCCCGTCCCACAGCTCCATCGGCTGGTTACTTTCCGGCACTTCCGCGACGAGTTCTTCATAACTCCAGCGTCGGGTGGCCGGCGGAGGCATCGGGATGGCAGCCGGTGTGGTCATGGCAGTGATACCGAAATTAGAACGGAGGACGGTTTGACACCAGTGCGAATTCCGAGAATCTCGAGACAAGGCTTCACCGTGCTTACCGCTCTCATGCGATTTTTTGTTCATCGTCGCGCCAAGGACGCCAAGAATGCGAAGGTTGCTTACTCCCGAAAAGCTGCTGCGACGGATGAGTAGCAGCTTTTGATTGAGCCACCGACGCACTGACCACCCCGTCACTCCGAAACTCCCCCCGCCCCATGCACCCTGCCGACCCACCGTCGCTCCCGGCCGTTGAAATGCCTAACCAAGAACAAGCTTCCGGCAGTGAAACGCTTCCGCAAACCTGAAGGGCAGGCGCACTCCATTCCACGAATCCGCATTAAACCACCGAACAGGTTTTCGCTGAACCAGTGTCTATTTGTTTGGGTTCGAAAATGCCTCATTAGCAAATCCACCTTCCTTCGACTTGTCTCTTCCTGTAACGGAACAAAGGTGTTCGGGGCGGCAAGATCTCCGTCATACTTGGGGATCTCGTATTCGGGAATCAGGTGATTGCGAAATGGACGACGGCGATCCCTTCCAATCAAGCGCGTTGCCGCCTCCTGCTGCGTCTGGTTCCGCTGAGACTGAACCGAAGGAAAGCGCTGAAAAGAGCGCTTCAAGCGCCCCTCTGCGAGCGCCAGGGGAATTGCGCGGAATCGGGAAACCAATTTTCCACTCCACACCCCTCTACGCGGCGGAGACGTGTAGCCGGATAGCTGCACCGCCGCCGCGACGACGATAGCCATTGCCCGCTCACGGCGCCCCCTGGGCGTTGTCCATGCAGTTCTCCAATCCCCCATACGAACTCTACCCGTGAACCTCGTCCGAGCCTGGCATGGCTAACCAAAAAGCTAGACAATGACTTTTGCTATGAAAGAAAGACGGACACCGTTTGCCCGAGACTCAAATGCGACAGTGCTAACGCATGAAAGAGCGCAGAGACCGCTGCAAAGATGGAAAAGCGCCGGAATTTGTTTGAGATCTGACCGACCAGATCCTTGCGCTTCACGTTGTTTGCCTCTATGGCATCTGTTTAGCGCCGAAGGCGCGGTTAGCATTTAGAGCCTGGGGCAACGCCCCAGGGAAGGTCGAACAAGACGCTCCAGCGCTGAAAGCGCGATTCATCCGGGCACGAATTTGGTGCATTATCAAGTCTATGCCGCAGTCGCTCAGCAAGGTCATTGTTCATCTTATCTTCAGCACCAGGGACCGTGAATCGTGGCTGGACCGCAAAGTCCGCCAGCGTATTCACGCGTATCTGGCAACCATTTGCCGCGACCTAGGTGCACAAGCCCACCGTGTCGGCGGCGTAGCGGATCATGTTCACATCATCACGACTCTGCCGCGCACACTTTCACAAGCGCAGATGGTCGAGCAGGTGAAGAAGACCTCATCAAAATGGATCAAGAGCCTCGGGCCCGAATATCGCGGGTTTTTCTGGCAACGTGGTTATGGCGCGTTTTCGATCAGCCCCAGCCAACTCGATGCGGCCCTCGCTTACGTCGACAATCAGGAAGAGCATCACCGGGTTCGAAGCTTTCAGGAGGAATACCCGGATTTTCTGAAGAAGCACGGCGTTGAGTTTGACAAGCGCTACGTATGGGATTGAAAAGTTATTTACCTGATTACGAACCAACTGAATCGCGCTTTCAGCGCTGAGGGCTTTCTGGGCTTGGATTCCTGGGGCGTTGCCCCAGGCTAACATGAAAGACGCCTTTGGCGCTAAACACATACCCTCTATGCAGAGGCAGTCGGCGACGCCGGAGAAAAGGGTTCGCGGAAGCGAAAGGGAAGCTTCAGCTTTTTGAAGTACTGATTCACTTTTTCGGGGCCGATCAAGCCGAAAAGAGTGATAAGAGAATAGCATCCGGTACCGATCGCCAAGAGACATCCGATAAGCGTGGCCCACGGCTCGGGAAAAGTAAGACGAGCGACCAGTGTAACAGTTGCAGTTAGCACTCCAAGCAGCATGAACCGTAGATTGGCCGGCGACCAACGGAAGCCGGATACCCTGCGAACAACCAGATAGATCATGCCCGAGTGGAAAATGTAGAGCCCCAGAAAGGCCATGCCTGTCCCGGGCAACCCAAAGAGCTTCAGCCCCAACCATCCCAACAGGGCATAAAGCGAAAACGAAACAACGTCTGTCCAGAACATGAGTGCCCCGCGCCCCTTCGCCAGGATGATGAAACCCATGGGCCAGGAATTGACTCGAAACAACATGCCGGCAACCTGCCAGCACAGGATGTCTGCGG
>CAWDWA010000008.1:0-106600 GCA_963805815.1 uncultured Verrucomicrobiae bacterium | reverse complement strand
AGCTTAAAGGCTCGCGTCAGCTCCTTGGTTTGCCATCGGCTAATTGGTTCTGTCACATCGTAGCCGTTCACGGGGTAGTTTGAAAATGGTGAAGAAATTCTTGAAGGCGTACGCGGTGCAATCCCGGGAGCCGATCTGCAACTTGCCGTGATTGGGAAGATCGCAGACCGTTGGTGCAGTTCACCACAACGCATCCTCGACCTTGGATGCGGTAATGGAATTCTGGGGAAGTTTCTCCTCACACGCTTCCCCTCAGCAAACGGCTTGTTCCTAGATTTCTCGGACCCGATGCTGGATGCTGCCCGTCAGAGCGTCGGGCGGATCGCTAACGCCACCGTCGCAAAAGCAGATTTTGGCTCGCCTCGATGGATCGAAACCGCAAAGCCCCACTTCGCCTTCGACATTGTCGTTTCCGGCTTTGCCATCCACCACCAGCCTGACGACCGCAAGCGAGATCTCTATGCCGAGATCTACAATCTGCTCGGACCCGGTGGGGTGTTTCTGAATCTGGAGCACGTCGCTTCTGCGACAGAAGCCGGCGAAGACCTCTTTGATGACTTCTTCGTCGACCATCTGCATACTTTTCACAGCAGAACCGATGGCTCCGCCAACCGCGACGCCATTGCCGACGAATACTACAGGCGACCAGACAAGAAGGAGAACATCTTGGCTCCTGTCGAGGTGCAATGTGAGTGGCTGAAGCAAATCGGCTTCATTGATATTGACTGCTTTTTCAAGGTGTTTGAACTCGCACTCTTCGGAGGAAGAAAAAGATCCAACAAGACGGATCCAGGCGACGCTTGACAACGCGCCTGATCCTCGACGTTCGGCAAAGAAATGGATACCCCCACTCGAGCCTCTCATTGATATGAAGATTGCGCGGAATCTCGATAAGATTGGCTCCTTTGGGGCGGTTGTCGCAGCGGCGATGGCACCGTGTTGCTTCCCGCTCCTCGGGATTATCGGGACCGCTCTCGGACTCGGGGCGATGGAGCGTTTTGCCCCGCAGTTGCAGTATGCCGTCCAGATGTTGGTCGTCATTGCGTAGATTGGGGCGTTCGTCGCCTACAGAGAGCATCGTCTGATCCTGCCGCTAGCTCTGGCGAGCATTGGAACCGCCCTATGTTTCGTTCACTACTATATTTACTTCTCAGAGCCACTGGTCTACTCGGCATTCGCAGCCTTGGTCGCATCCGGTATCTGGAACACTATTACCCGTATGAAGAAGACTCCTACGAATCCTGTCTTAGAATCGACGATCACCTGCCCGCACTGCGGACACCAAGAAACTCAGAAGATGCCGATGGACGCGTGTCAGTTTTTCTGGGATTGTCCAAAGTGCGGCGAGAAACTGAAGCCCAAGAAGGGAGACTGCTGTGTATTTTGCACCTACGGGTCCGTTCCCTGTCCTCCAATACAACTCGAATCCGGTTGCTGTGCGTGATATCCAACAAGCCGAACGAGGCGCTGGACACCAACAGCCTACCCGCGGGAGAAAGAACCAAATTGCAGCGAAGCCCCGCTCCCGGTACGCTGTGGGTCAGCTTGGACGGCTAAAGTTCCAAGTGCCAATCGGTATCCGAAGAACGCGGAAGTGCACCGAGAAGGCCAAATGTCCGGCTTCCTACCGTCCGAGTATTGTCTGAGGTTATTACTGTAATTTCCAGATTTTAAATGGCAACTTGCACCTGGAATTGCGGATGTCGCTCCAGTTGCGCCAGGCGCTCTGCTGAAATTCTTTCCTCGCGTACCCATCCGATGTTTCAGTCCACGGCGCTGCGTTCGTAGACCGCCGCACGCGTTCCAGCCAGTCCCGCGCAAGCGGTCTCTCCAGCAATCCGGATGTCGTGGCGAACATGGTAGTTTCGTCCTTCTCTCCGATCCCGACTCCTCGTCCGACGTAAAATCCGGCACACAAGAACGTAACCCGCATTGCGGTCGAACGCGTGTAGCTCGTCGCAGTGCATGGTCTCGTGAGTATTCGGCGAAGCCGTTCGAGGTGCTCAAGAGTCCACATATTTCCGTTTCGCTTCGGCGAATACGGGTCGTAGAAAATTGCATCGGGAGCTTCGGGCAGATTTCCTTCGCGCACGCGCTCTGTGAAATCTCCCGGATGCAAGTGCCATTCGATACGCCAGTCCGTTTCGACCACGCTGTGCCCAGTTCGCAGGAGCTTTCGAACTGCTTCGGAATAAACATCCAGATATCCAAGGACTTCCGAATGTTTTAACGCAAATTCAAGCGCCTTGCTCGAGAGATCGAAGCTATGCAAATGGACCATACCTTGCCCCGGAGCTTCGAAAATGGCTTCGATCGCCGCGATCGCGTTTGCTGCAGCTCCGAGCCCGACATCCCAAAGAACGAATCCATCCGCGAGGCGTTCCAAGATTCGCTGCTGCGCGACGTGCAAATTCCTGGCTTCCTGCATCGGACCAACGCCCGGATGAAACACTTCCCTGTTTTCGACTGAACGAAGACTCCACGCGCCGGACTGCACCCGGACAAGTTCAAAGTGACTCACAGCCAGTGTTTCCTCTTGAAAAGGAACAGCAGCACGATGGCTATCGTGCCCATGACAGCAAGGGCGGCCGGATAGCCGTAATACCAATGCAATTCCGGCATGTTGAACGGGCTATCCGACGAATCGAAATTCATCCCATACACACCGGCGATGAACGTAAGCGGGATGAAGACGGTCGTGACCACCGTGAGCACACGCATTACTTCGTTGGTTTTGTTGCTTAGGCTCGAGAGATAGAGATCCATCATGCCCGCGGAAAGATCACGGTAGCTTTCGACCACATCGATGATCTGGACGATGTGATCGTAACAGTCCCGAAGGAAGACCCGGGTGTCTTCCCTGACCATCCCAGAGGGATCGCGGATCATGCCGTTGATGATTTCACGACTCGGCCACGCAGCCCGCCGAAGCTGCAATAGAGCGCGCTTGATATCGTGCAATTTTTCAAGAAGGTCCTCAGTCGGTTCTGCAATCAATTCATCTTCGAGGTCCTCGATCCGTTCCCCAAGCTGCTCCAACAGAGGAAAAAAATGATCCACATTTGCGTCGATTAGGGCGTAAGCGAGGTAGTCATGACCTCGCGTACGGGCGAATCCACGGCCCCTTCGGAGCCGCGTCCGGATCGCCTCGAAAACATCCCTTTCCCGATCCTGCATGGTGATTAGAAAATTTCGTCCAAGAAAGATGCAGGATTGCTCGAACTGAATCTCACTCGCGTCGTCCATTGTGGCGAGCTGATGAACGATGAAAAAATGCTCCGGAAACTCCTCGAGCTTTGGTCGTGCATTCGTATCCAGAACATCCTCGAGGGCTAAGGGATGAATTCCAAAATGTGTGCCAATTTTCCGAAGCACTTCGAGATCCCCCAACCCGTCAATATTGATCCAGCTCACGCAATCGTTATCGAGGCAGCCGAACACGTCTTCGATTTCGGTAATTCGGGTCTCGCGAAATTCGCTTTCATTGTATTCGATCAGGCTGACTGTCGTCCTCTCGTGACCCGCGGATGGCGGCGCCACCAGTGTAGCCGGAGCGGTTCCAGGAACGTGTTTCTTTCTCTCCAACATCGGCAGTTTCTTTGAACTCGAAGGGCGAACGTATCGATCTGCAATCCAAACGTCCATCTTGCCGACGGTCAGGGCCGCAGAGAATTTCAATATGTGTGCGCACTCATGGTGAATCATCTGCAAGAGTTTGACGATCCCATTGTAATTCAGCATCGCTCATCACATTCATTCGTATTGATTCTTGTTTCACCCGGACGAGAAATACTTGATGCTCCGCCGTCGATTGACTCCTCAATTGCCAATCGATAGAACCGTGCTCCTTTCTACGAATCGTGCCGCCAGTGAAATACATTCTTTTCGTCTGCACCGGAAACATTTGTCGTAGTCCGATGGCTGAA
Organism: uncultured Verrucomicrobiae bacterium; assembly: GCA_963805815.1. GTDB lineage: Bacteria > Verrucomicrobiota > Verrucomicrobiia > Chthoniobacterales > Chthoniobacteraceae > CAWDWA01. The sequence continues at coordinate 102,674 of CAWDWA010000008.1, read as the reverse complement.
GGCCTGTTCCAGGAAATGGTCAAGGAACGACGGGACGACTTCCGCATTAGCTCGGCGGGGGTGAGCGCGGTTTACGGCCAGCCACCCAGCCAACATGCCGTCGAAGCGCTTAGAAATTGTGGCATCGACATCTCGCGACATCGCAGTCAACCGCTGACACAATCACTGGTCGACAAGTTCGATTTTATTTTTGCGATGACCCAGCGGCACCTTGAAACCATTCTGATGCTCTTTCCCGGAGCGGCGGAGAAAACGTTCCTGGTTAGAGAGTTCAGCGAAGACGCTGATAGAGGGTTGGACGTTCCCGATCCAATCGGGCAGGGCTATCACGTCTATCTGCGGTGCCGTGATGCGATTCGCGACGCTCTCCCCAGCTTGCTTTCCCTCATAGATCAACCAACGGAAACTCCGTTGCCAATCTCAAACTCCACCATGCCCTTGCAAGACATCTCCATGCTCCGTCCCAGTCTCGCCGAAGTTGACCCCGAAATCGCCGCCGCGATCCAGGCGGAAGAAGTGCGGCAGTTTGAACACATAGAGCTGATTGCTTCAGAGAATTTTGCGAGCCACGCTGTAATGGAGGCGCAGGGCTCTGTGCTGACCAACAAATACGCCGAGGGATATCCGGGCCGCCGCTGGTATGGTGGCTGTGAACACGTCGATGTGGTGGAACAGCTTGCCATCGATCGAGTGAAAGAACTTTTCGGTGCCGAACACGTCAACGTGCAGCCTCACAGTGGCAGCCAGGCCAACATGGCCGTGTATTTCAGCGTTCTGGCGCCTGGCGACAAGATCCTCACCATGGATCTCTCCCATGGCGGGCATCTCACGCACGGAAATCGAGCGAATTTTTCCGGCCGTTTTTTCGAGGTGACGCATTACGGCGTGAGCAGGGAGACAGAGCGCATCGATTACGACGGCTTAGCGCAGCAGGCGGAAATCGCCCGCCCAAAAATGATTACGGCCGGTGCCTCGGCCTATCCGAGGATTATCGATTTCAAGAGAATGCGAGAAATCGCGGACGCTGTTGGCGCCTATCTATTCGTAGACATGGCGCATATTGCCGGGCTCGTCGCAGGTGGTGTTCACCCGACACCAGTTGGTGTTGCTGATTTTGTAACGACAACAACGCATAAGAGCCTCAGGGGACCGCGTGGTGGTTTGATTCTATGCAGGGAGGAGTTTGCGAAAAAGATTGACTCGAATGTATTTCCCGGCGTGCAGGGTGGTCCTCTAATGCATGTGATCGCAGCGAAAGCCGTTTGTTTCCTGGAAGCATTGAAGCCTTCTTTCAAGGACTACCAGGAACAAATCGTTCGCAACGCCAAGGCGTTGGCCGCCGGTCTCGCGAACAATGGTTATCGGATTGTATCAGGCGGAACCGACAATCATCTAATGCTCGTCGATTTGCGACCGGTGAGACTCAACGGAAAGATCGCCCAGGAAACGCTGGATGAAGCAGGAATCACCGTGAACAAGAATGGAATCCCGTTCGATACTGAACCCATCTCGAAAGGCGGGGGCATTCGGGTCGGTACCCCTGCAGTAACCACGCGCGGAATGAAAGAAGAGGCAATGATGGAAATCAGCGACCTGATGCATGAGGCACTTTCTGCCGTGGGCAATACCGCGAAACTCAAAAATATTCGCGATCGCGTGCGGAGAATGACGGCCGGTTATCCCCTACCCTGATGCTGCGGGGGGGCAAATCTCTGCATTTTGCGCGAACACTAAAACTGACACCGATCGAATCGGCTACGTCTTTGCGCGCAAGCGCTTACAGAAACCGTGCCGGGACGCCTTCTGCGCTTGCTTCAAAAATTAGGTGGTAACCGCTTCATCTTAGAATTACGACGATAGAAAAGCTCAATATTGGCCGTAATCGATTCTCTGCCTCATCAAAAAGGCTGTTGCTGTCGATCGAGTGCCCGCGAATTGTTTTTTACGCCAGTGGTTCTCTCTGCAAACACCAGATCTTCAGATTCCGCGTACGGAGGAAATCCTCCTTGGCACGACGTTTTTCAAGAGAATGGCGAGCCGCGTCCAGCATATCAGAGGCTGCTTCAGCTGCTTGAGGAGCTTTCACCGAGCGACCGGCGAACCCTCGATGAGCGAATGGAGGCCACGATGCGAGAGATGGGGGTCACCTTTGACATTATCCGGGACAATCCGTGGGGGCAGCAACCTTGGATTTGCGACTTGTTGCCGCACATTTTTCCAGCGGAAGAGTGGCAGACAATTGTAGCGGGCTTCAAACAGCGACTCAGTGCGTTCGAATATTTTCTACGAGATGTTTACGGCGAAAAAAGCATTCTTCGAGACGGTATCATTCCGATACACCTCGTTCTCCGCAGCGACTACTACCAGAGCCCTGTCGCCTGCCTGCCGCGGCCCGAAGATGCTTTTCTCCATCTGAGTGGGCTTTGCATTACGCGAGAATCGACTGGCGAATTCGCAGTCAAACATCATCAGTTCGGGCATGCGCCGGGGATTTCTTACATGATGCAGAACCGGAGGGCCCTCGCGCGCGTGATGCCGGAGCTTTTCGAGGACCTTCCTGTAGAAAGCCTGGCGACAACCCCTCTCGCAATCATCGAAAAGCTCCGTGAATCCGCTCCCGGCAACTCAAGCGACCCTGTCGTCGTCCTCCTGACGCCGGGCGCCGGAAGTTCGATGTATTCACAGCACAGCCTGCTTTCACGTCGGATGGGTATCCCTCTCGTACAAGGGGGTGATCTCCTCGTGCTGGATGACTGTGTGTTTCTCAAGGCTGTAAAAGGGCTTAAGCGCGTAGAGGTGATCTACAACCGGCTGTCAGACCGCTGGCTCGACCCCCTTGTTTTTGATAGAAGCTCACTTGTTGGCATTCCAGGTCTGATGCATTGTGTGCGGAAAGGGACTGTGTCACTGGTCAATGCAGCAGGCTGTCAACTCGCCGATGACCGCGCTCTGCTGGAATTAGCACCACGCATTATCCGTTATTATCTCGGTCAAAATCCGATTCTTCCTTCGCTGCCGACTTACTGGCTGGGTGACATCGACCAACGCGAAATGGTTTTAAGTGATCCTACGTCTTATTCAGTTCGCCCCGCCACAGGAGGCGAGCTCAGCCAACTCACGACAAATTCCGTGCGTATCAGAGAGATCCGGCGCCTGATCGAACAGGATCCAGCCGCATGGGTCGCACAACCAGCCGAATCCGGAGCGTCAACGGTGGCGTTTCGAAGAAATCGCACGATCTCCGGGACAGAGGATCACATCGTCTTTGCGTTGCGCCATGGGACCGAATACGAGGTTTTTCCCGGTGCTCTGACCCGTGTTTTCCTCGACAAGAGCAGCCGGCGTCATTCGCCAATGGCGATGATCACGAAGGACACCTGGGTGCTCGGCTCGGGAGAATCTTCAGCCATCTGGCATCTGCGCCCCCGCCGTTCATCCGAGGAAAAAATTCCCAGGCATCAGGTGACAAGTCGAGTCGCAGAGTCTTTCTACTGGCTGGGACGTTATTTGGAGCGCACGTACCATCTTTGTACTTGATTCAAGTCGTCGAAACACTGGAGACGGAAGAACTTAACTCTGCCGAACGCAAACTCTACCGGCCAATGTGGAACCGGCTGCTTCCGCCACTAGACAGCAAGTCGGGTCCGGGCCGACGCAGTATAGTCAACCGCGAAGAAAGGTACCGGCTTTTGCTGTTCCCGCAGGCCGGTTCAGTATCGATGACGCTTTCAAAGGCAATGATGAATGCCGAGTCGATTCAGGAATGCCTGAGTCCGGAGGCATGGGCGACACTAAGTAACTTGCTCTCGGCATTTCACAGATCACGCTTTCGGAGGGGAATCAGCGAGGATCAATGCATTCGTGTCACACGCCGGCTCGCTGATTTGACGACCAGTCTCGTCCCCCAATTCTTTGCGACCGCCGAAAGTTCGATGCTGGCCGACGACGGCTGGCGCTTCTGCGAGATCGGAGAAATGCTGGAACGCTCGATTATTACGGCGAATTCCGTGATGTCTATTAACAAGGCGTTCCCGCGAAATTTCGATCCTGCGTCCCCGGAATCCCAGACAACGGAACTGGAACTTTCTGCATTTCTCAGACTACTCGGCACACGGGACGCCTATCGCCGAGTCTACCAAATGCGCGCTGAGCCAATTCCCGTTCTGGAACTCCTATGGCAAAATGCCGAAGCTCCGCGCTCCATTGCCCGATGTCTTGGAAAATGCGCCAAGCTCTTGGAAGAAACCTCCAATGGATCCGCCGACGCCACTGGACGCACGCTTGGCGCGATCTACGAACTTCTTCACACTATATCGAGAATCGACTGGAGTTCCTTTATTGAGAATTTAGCCGATAAAGAATTTCGAAACAAAGCAGTCTCGGCGGCGTCGATTGAAAGCGACCGATATCAGCTCGGGCCATTCCTGGGGAAACTGCTCGCGAATACCATGGAGATTCACAATTTAGTTTCCGATGCATTCCTGAGTCATCAGGCACACTTCAATGAGGTGATCCAGCCGAGATTGGAGGGATTCTAGGGCGGTTTGGGTATCCAAACTGGAAGCCCGCTGGAGTAACTCGAAAGTTGCCTGCTTAAAAGAAACTGTGGGTGAACTCGGGCTCGGGTAGTTTTCCAAGTGTATGATAGAGAGCGACTTCTCTGGCTGCGGCGGTGCGGAAGCCATAGGCCCGTTTCACGGTCAGTTTGACCTTGTTGTTCAGACCCTCGACCACGCCGCTCGAATAGGCCTTCCTCGCCTTGAAATAGTTCATGAGAAGGGGACGGTGGTTGTGCAGACTTCGGGCGATTTTCTTGAGCGGATCGAGTCGGCTGCGCATCGTCCGCCGGCACCAGGCGTCGAGGAACTTCCCCGCCCAGCAGGGCGACACATAGGTCCAGAAATGCTGAAAACCCTCTACCAGCAAGAAGGCGCGCATTGTCCGCAGCGAGCTGTCCTCAAGCGCCCGCATCCGCGAGCGCTGCCCCGGCGTCCAGTTCGTCCGCCGCTTCAGGAACGCCCACCGCATCTTCTTGAGCAGCGGTGCGAGGCCCGCCGCGGCCAGCGCCCGGCTTTCCCCGCGCCGGATCTCGTCGATGGCCTCGTTCATCTTCTTGACGATGTGGAAGCGGTCGAGAATGTGCAGCGCATTGGGAAGGCACTGTGCCGCAACATCGATGTAGGGCCGCCACATGTCCGAGCACACGAAGCGGATGCGCTCGCAGAACTCGAGTCCCAACTGCTCGAAGCAGCGCTCCAGGGTCGCCGCACTGCGGTCCCGTCCAACCCAGAGAAGCCGCCGACAGCCCTCGTCGATCTGATAGACCAGCGTCCAGAATTTCTCCTTCCGCCCGACATGGATCTCGTCGATGCCCAGCGCCTCCACGCTCTCCAGGCTGCGGTGGCGCCGACCGTAATCCACCACCCACTTCACCGCCCCGTACACGTCCGCCCACGACACAGAGAACACTTGCGCCGTCTCCCGCCACGAGAGCCGCCGCGCCCACTGCGCAAGAAAGTGCCGCATGTGATCGCAGATCCGCAGCTTGCCGCTCGCCCACGGGATGCGTTCGGTCCTTATTCCGCATCGCGCGCAGCCAATCCGGCGCGGCGCGTACACCACAAACACCACGAACGCCCACAGTGGCACGAAGCGCCACATCCGCTCGGCCTGGCGGTCGTAGGTCGGTCCCGGCCGGCCGCACTGCCCGCAGCGCCCCCGGCTCCCCTTACGGGAGGCGACCACGGCTTCGATCACATCGTCGGCCATCGCGCTGCGGCGCACCTGCTCGTACCGGAATCCCCTGTGCGGAGCCGTTTGTCTCAGTATTGTCTTCACTGTCAGATTACACATGGCGAGGGGCTGGTTTATACGATCCGCGCGGATCGGCCAGCCCCCCGTTCTTTCTCGCTTGCGCAGAGAAGACGCCGATCGACAGGGGGCGCTCAGACTTATTCACAATCTTCCCCTCCCGTCGGGCTGCGAGAATGTCCGCCTCGGCGGATCCGTTACGTCGGAGCAGACAGAAGGGAGGGATCAGAAAATTGTGAGTAAGTCGGGGGTTGAAGCCTCCCTCCCGACGCACACCTAGACACCTGATTCCCGAGAAATCCCCCATTTTTCACCCACAGTTTTCTTTGAAGAGCCCGAAAGTTTGCCTCCCCGACGAATCCCTGCTGCGATGCAGGTGCAGAAGAGGCTCTGTTATAATGCATATCGCCTCGCTAAAGATAAAATTGGAGGGTATCGAACGAAGGCTGATGGATTTTCGAAAAGCAGGTGGTTCATCGGTGGCCAAAATCCATGGCTCAACGCTGCCTTGACCTGGATTTCCATGCAATTCCTTCGTCGCAAATCTCGAACCGCGAGCACAATTCCTGCATACCATCGGCTGTCATGTTTCTTGCCGGCCTTCTATTAGGAGCATTCACTTACATCTTTTTCCGTTGCTTTCTCGGGGGTATCTACACCGTCGAACAAAACGAACGTGCGGTGATTACCAGCTTCGGTCGAGCGCAACGCATCGAGGAACTTACAACACTCGATGACCCGATTGCTGAGTCCCTTGAGGAAGATGCCCGTGAACGCTATCGGTATCCCCAGTTACGAGTAGTCGGCCCCGGCGGTCCCTATCTCAAGCGCCCCTGGCAAAAAGTCCACAAGGTCAATATTGCCATCAATACAGTCAGCGTGGCTTTTGATCCTGAATCGCCGCAAGCAAACCAAAGCGGAACGATCTTGGATGCGGTGACGAAGGACCAGCTCAACATCGGAATCACCGGGCAACTGCGCTACAAGGTCTGCGAGCAAAACATCTACGCGTTCCTCTTCGGAGTAAAGAACCCTATCGCACACATGATGGGTTACTTCATCTCGATTCTTCGGGAGCGGATCGCGAATTTCGAGGCCTCTACCCAAACCATTGCACTCGAAGGAAAAAACGTCGCGGACGAACAAATCAAGATCGAAGGTGTTTCCATTAATGATTTACGTAAAAACTTGAATAAGTTGAATGAGCAGATGGACTTCGAGTGTAGATCTTCTGGTGCAAGATATGGAATTCTGTTGGATGCCTCGCTGATTACGCAGATTGATCCACCACACGAAATTGAATCCGCGCTTGCTGCGATCAATACGGCCCACAATGAAGTCTCGTCGGATGTGAGCGTCGCACAGGCGATGGCAGATCAGCGAATTGAGCAATCGAAGCGCGCAGTGGAAATTGAAACGATGCGATCGGAAGCGGAGATTGAACCGCTCAAACAATTGGCGCAGGAGTTGGGCAGGATGAAAACGCGAAATCCCGCTGCAATTGAAGCCTACCGGCGCAATGTCCGGTTGGATCTGCTCCAGCATGCCTCACACATCATCCAGGAAAGTCATTCATGAGTTTTCTTACCGGGTTTCTGTTTGGACTTATTGGCTGCGTGATCGCCATACCTTTGCTCCTGGTCTGTTGCCGTTTCGCGGGCCTGTACACGACCATCCATGAGGGTCATTGCAGGGTTTTCACGCTTTTCGGAAAAGTGATCGGCGTTCTCGACAAACCTGGCCTGGCATTCCCCTGCGGCACATTTGGTCCCAAGGCTTTCCTTCTCCCGTTCTTCGGCAAGCAGTATGATGTCGATATCCGGCTCGACCAGGTCTATTTACGGAGTCAGCCGGTGAATTCCGAAGAGGGAACGCCCATGGGCATTGGAGTCTGGTATGAAATGTATGTCACGGATCCGGTCGATTTCCTGTTCAAGAATACCGATCCCGCTGGCTCGCTCCGTGCGAATGTGTCGAATGCTACGGTCCGATCGCTAAGTAATATGCCGCTGGACCACATGCTTCAAAATCGACACGCGATGAGCAGAGTTGTGCGGGCCGAGGTGTCGCCCAAATCCCAGGATTGGGGATATCGGTTGGGATCTGTCTACATCCGCAAGGTTCACTTCCGCGACACAACGATGATTCGGCAGATCGAAGAAAAGGTTTCGAATCGTCTCAGGCAGGTTACGTCGGCGATTCGACAGGCCGGAGCAAACCAGGTTGAGGTCATCAAGAGTGCCGCGGAGAAGGAGGCTGCCAGCGAGTTCGCGCGCGCGGAAACGATGCGCCCACAGTATGTGGGAAGCGTGATGGACGAAATTGCTCGCGATCCCGAGCTTCTCGACGCCATTCTAGAAATCGTCCAGATTGATCGAATTGTGAAGGGTAACTCGAAACTGACGCTGATCCCCGGTCGGCGAAACGAATCGATTATGACCGACCTGTTGGCAGCTCAATCGACGCCCGGTGAAGCTGTTCAGAATGGAAATGCGGCATCTGCACCAGAACCTACGAATAACACCAAACCATCCGTTCGTTCGGGAGTCCCACCGTTACCAGAGGAAAAGCCTTCCTTTGAATCGCCTAGCGACCTATTGGAGTCACTGGCCGAACGATTCGGTCAGAGCGAACGCATGGAAAAGGCCCGCGCGCTGCTCGGAGATTACCGCAAATACGCTCGGCAGCATTCGCGTAAGTAAAGAACCTTCACCATCTTCCGAAAAAGATGCGTAACCGGAAAGGCGCATCTCACCGACGTATCGCTGATGTTTGTGCTGCGAGCAGGGTTTCCGGCACCTCGTGGAATGGCACGTGCTTAAAAAGGGCGAGCTCTTGTTCCATATGGTCGACCATCATCAGCATGAGATGTCATCACCCGAAGCCGCAGACACTCGACGGAAAAAGATCCTGATTCTCGAGGATGACGAGGAATTCAATACCATTCTGAAGCAGAGCCTTGAGGGCGATGATTTCGAGGTTGTTTCAGTGCCGAATGGAGCCGATGGCATTCGCGAGATTCTCGCCAGCGATTTTGGGGCGATTGTTTGCGATATAATGATGCCAAATCTTCCCGGTGACATGTTTTACCTCGCCGTCGAGCGCATGCGCCCCCAACTCTGCAGCCGATTCATATTCATTTCAGGCTACAAAGGAAATAGGAGGACTGCTGAATTCATTCAGCGAATCAGGGGCACACTCCTAAGAAAGCCTTTCCATGTCGATGACCTTCTCGACCTGATCCATTTCGTCTTCATTCGCGCTGCCATTGCGTTACCCGGTTAGATTAACGCCGGATAAATCCCTGACCTTCAATGAAAGTTCTGATCGCCGATGATGACCGTCAGGCCGCCAACTGCATGGCGGAATATGTCCGACTTTCCGGCCACGAACCGGTCGCAATGGTGACGACTGGTGGTCTTGATGTCCTGCATGCGTACGATCGCACCAAGCCAGATCTGGTTCTTATGGACGTCATGATGCCGCGGGTCAACGGTCTTACGGTTTGCCACGCACTCGCCAGCCGCCCCGTGTGCCCAAAAATCGTTTTTCTTTCGGGAAAACTTGACCCCGATCATCCATTTATCACCAACGCCCGTGCAGACGCTTTCCTGGCTAAGCCGATCAGTCTGGAAGTGTTCCGGAAGGTCATCGACCGCATAGCCGAAGAGGCCGTCTCCGCCTGAGCGGTCATTCTGCAATTACGCGGAAGCCGCACCGCCCTTTCGCACCTTTTCCTTTTTCGCTTCCGCACTTTCCCTGATGCGCCGGATCTCGGAGGTGAGCTGTCGCTCTAAATCCTCGACCTCACCGAACTGCCCCGCTGCTGTTGCTTTGGAAATTTGTCCCCGCAAAAAAAGCTCTTTCTCAGCAATTCTGGCCTTGCTGGAGGATTCAATTTCCGCGATTTCCGCTTTCTGAGTGTCGGTAAGGCGAGCGCTCGGTTCCTGTTTCTCGAGCCGCTCCATGGCAAGTTCATACGCTGACTTCATAACAATCTCGAGAGTTTGCGCATTGCGTTCCCAGAATCAATTTCTAATGTAATCGTCTCGTCGCCTAAAAGCGGCGCCACTAGTATGATCAGGTTACTCAGTACGGATTTCGACGGAACGCTCGTCGATCATTTCGCGCATTCTCCCGTTGATCCGGAATTTTTTGGAACGCTACAGAATCTGCGCGAACGGGGCATACTTTGGGCCGTAAATACGGGTCGCAGCGTGCATCACATTTCTGAAGGACTTCAGGAGTTCCATTTTCCGCTGCATCCCGATTTTGTGCTGACGAGTGAACGGGAGGTTTTCAGGGCGGGCGATACGGGGAAGCCCTGGGAAGACTTCGGGGACTGGAATCGGCGCTGCACGCTCGCCCACGCCGATTTGTTTACCGAGTCGGGACCGATGTTCGAAAAAATTTCGGAATATCTCGCTCGAGAGACCAGCGCGGAGCTCATTTACGAGGACAAGTTTCCCGTGGGCGTCGTTGCGTCCGACGACAGTGAAATGGACCGGATCGTCGGATTCATCGATCAGGCACGAATCGACTTACCAAACTTTCACTATCAGCGGAATATGATTTACTTACGGTTCTGCCACCGTGATTACCACAAGGGCGCCGCACTAGGAGAACTTGCCCGACTGCTGGAAATCCCGCGGGAAGATATCTTTGCCGCAGGAGATCACATGAACGATCTCTCGATGTTGGACGGGCGCTATGCAGCTTGCTCGGCCTGTCCTTCCAACTCCGTGGAACCTGTGAAGGAAGTCGTGCGGGCAGCAGGCGGATACGTGGCGAAAGGTGCATGCAGCACCGGGGTGCTCGAGGCAATGCGTCACTTTGGGGTGACGGACTGATGCGCCGAAACTCCCGCATTTTGGCATTGTCACTGGTCGTGGCCCTATTGAGCACTCCCGCCAAGCTTGACGCAGAAGTTCCCGTTCCATTCCGTGGCATCACAATCTCCTGCCAAACGTGGGGCCGAGAATGGGAGACTCCGGCAATGGCGGCTGCATTGGACGAAGTGAAGACTTTGGGTGCGAATGCCATCGCGATCCATCCCTACGCATTGATTAACGAAGATGGCAGCATCACGGTATCAAGGAATGTACGCCCCACCTACGTAACAACTCCGCTGAAGTGGGCGCGCGAAAAGGACTTGCGAGTGATGCTCATTCCACACCTCGGATACTGGCACACGCGGTTCTATTGGCGAGGCGAAATAACGTTCGACACCGATGTGAAATGGAATCGTTTTTTCGCGGAGTACACGGAATGGATTCTGTCCATGGCGCACATCGCCGAGCGCTATCACGTCGAACTCTTTTGCGTCGGGCTTGAATATGTGCAGACGGAGAAATTCGACGAACGTTGGCGGGAAGTCATTCGCAAGGTGCGAGCGGTTTATCATGGCAAAGTCACCTACGGAGCGAACTGGGATCGGATTGGGAAAGTTCCGTTCTGGGATGCCGTCGACCTGATCGGTGTACTCGCCTATTTTCCGCTGACACAAAAGGCAGATCCAACAAGCGAGCAGATTGCCGATGGGTGGAAACCGTGGATGAGGATACTCGAATCTCTCTCGAGGGAGTATGCAAAGCCGGTTGTGTTCACGGAACTGGGTTACAATGAGAGCGCAAAAGCCGCATCGAAGCCGTGGGCTTTCTCGAAGGGGGGTGAGAATGCTCGGGCAATTCAGCAGCGCTGCCTTGAACAGGGGCTTCGACTTCAGAAAAAATATCCCTTCCTTGCAGGTATGTTTCTTTGGAAATGGTTCCCTGACCTGCCAGTGCCTGATGAATACACGTTCGACCTTCGAACGCCCATGCTAAAGCAAACGCTCAGGAGTCAATGGAAAGACGCGCTCTGAAATGCGCCCTCCATTTAGGGCGACATCACGCAGGGATTCCTGCGTAGTCATTTTCGTGATGCTGATAACCTATCATTGAAGTCGTGTCTTACCGTATTGTTAACGTCCGCGATCTCAGAAAGCAATTCGATGATAAGGAAGCCGTGGCCGGGCTGACCTTTCATGTTGAAGAAGGAGAAATCGTCGGTCTGCTTGGCCCCAATGGGGCAGGAAAAACTACCGCGATTCATATTCTGCTGGGTTTGACCACAGCCACTTCCGGCTTCGTCGAGATCTTCGGACTCGATTATCGCAAGCATCGCCGGGAAATTCTCCGACGAAGCAACTTTTCGAGCGCTTACACAAACCTACCGGCGAACCTGCGCGTCTGGGAGAATTTACACATATCTTCCCTACTATATGATGTCCCTAACAGTGCGGAAAAGGCGGAGCGACTGCTTGAATTGTTCGAAATCACCGATCTTCGGAACAGAATCAGCGGTCACCTTTCATCCGGTCAAACCACGCGTCTGAATCTGTGCAAAGCGTTACTGAACGATCCGGAACTTCTGCTACTCGACGAACCGACAGCCAGCTTGGATCCCGATATTGCGGACAAAGTACGCAAGGTTTTGCGTCGGCTGCAACGCGAGCGCCGCATTTCGATGATCTACACCTCGCACAACATGCGCGACGTCGAGGAGGTCTGCGACCGGGTCTACTTCATGAATCACGGGAGGATCATTGCCGAGGGCACTCCCAATGAAGTCATCCAGCAATTCCACGAGAGCTCGCTCGAAAACGTTTTCATCAACGTCGCGCGTGGTGGAGAACTGCTATCCGGCGAACCAAAGCGAGGCACATGAATTGCAGGCACGTCTGGGGCCTCGCCCTTCGCTATACTTACCTTTACAAACGCAGTCTGCCCCGGGCCATGGAGATCATCTTCTGGCCACTCATGGATCTTCTCGTGTGGGGATTTCTTACCGTCTATTTGACACGTTCCGGCGGCGCCGCTCCCCAATTGGTCATGTTTCTAATCGGTGCAATGATCTTCTGGGATATCTTCTATCGTGCACAACAAGGGGTCACTCTACCAATTGTCGAGGACGTCTGGGGACGTAGCCTTTTGAACATTTTCATCGCGCCTGTCCGCATGAGCGAGATTATCGCCGCGACCTGCCTGGTGGGACTATTCAAGATCCTCCTCACTGCTGTGATCATGTCAATACTCGCGTTCGCCTTTTATCAATTCAACATCTTTGATATCGGTCTAATGCTCGTGCCATTCTTCGCCAATTTACTGCTTACGGGGTGGGCGGTGGGGATGATCACCACCGCGCTGATTCTGCGTTTCGGTCAGGCCGTTGAAGCGCTGGTTTGGGGAATTCCCTTCCTGCTGCAACCCTTTTCGGCCGTGTTTTACCCGGTCAGCGTGCTGCCCTCTTGGCTACAACCGGTCGCATGGTCGCTCCCTTCCACCTATGTTTTCGAGGGAATGCGGGCGGTACTCCAACGCGGAGATTTCAGCATGGGGCTGCTATTTCAAGCTTTCCTTCTAAACCTTGCCTACATCGCCGGCGCGTCGATCTTCTTCAACTGGATGGTCCGATTGGCGCGTGAACGTGGTCTGTTGGCCAAGCTTGGAACGCAGTGAACAAAGCGATTTGAACTTCCACAAGATCAGTCTCCGCCGATACACAGCACTGCATTCGCAACAGCGTAGTGGTCTGAATGGCTAAGACTTATCAATGCCTCCACCACCTGAATCCGGTTCGCCATTTTTTTCGCTCCGTCGTGCAGAACGGCAAATGGTTCGCCGCTGGCTTTGCGCCGGACCTCGATGTCTTTCCACCCCATCGACTTTCCAATTCCAGTTCCGAATGCCTTCGATACGGCCTCTTTGGCCGCGAATCGCGCCGCAAAATGTCGCGCCGGATACTTCATCGACTGGCAATACTCGATTTCAAGCTCGGTAAAGACGCGCCTCAGAAAGCGTTCCCCGAACTTATCCAGCGACATTTCGATACGAACGGTCTCCACGATGTCCACCCCGATGCCGCCGACTTTCATTCGCCTATGTATTCGCTTAGCGCCGCTACCATGTCGCGAACCGCCATTTCCAATCCGACCGTCAATGCCCGGCTCACGATCGAATGACCGATATTCAATTCGGAGAGACAGGGCATCATAAGAATCTTCTTAACGTTTTCGTAATTAATGCCGTGGCCTGCATTAACCTGCAGGCCAAGATCGCTGGCGTAGGCAGACGCTGCTGTCAATTGTTTCAACTCCTCGTCCTGGGCGTTCCCGACGGCATTGGCAAAGACACCGGTATGAAGCTCGACAGCCTGCGCGCCGAGCTCAACCGCCGCATCAATCTGTTCGGCCTCCGGTTCAATGAAAAGGCTGACCCTGATTCCAGCAGTCTGCAACCGTTCAACTGTCGGAGCGAGCACCTTGCGATAGCGCACGACGTCAAGTCCCCCTTCGGTTGTAATTTCTTGCCGATTCTCCGGAACCAGGCACACATCCTCCGGCTCAACTGCCAGAACGATTTCCAGGATCTCCTTTGTATTTCCCATTTCGATGTTGAGCTTCGTCATCACAGCTTCACGCAGGCGCCGAATGTCGCGCTCCTGAATATGTCTACGATCAGCACGAAGGTGCGCCGTGATTCCCAGAGCACCAGCGCGTTCACAGAGCATGGCGGCGGCGACAGGATCGGGTTCCACATTCGGTGAGTCTGGCATCGTAGAGTAGCGAGCCTGTCGAAGGGTCGCTACGTGATCGATATTGACTCCAAGGATGAGTTCACTCATTGTTAAACATACTAGGGTTGAAAGTTCATCGCACTTGGGTTGCTGGTCGAACTTTTTCCAACATGCAGAGCACCGCCTCGGCGACTTCATCGGATTCGATATCTTTCATGCATCGGAAATCGATTGGGCATTCGCGAAGAAAGCAAGGGCTGCATTCGACGTGTCTGCGAATTATATAATGTCCTTCGCCAATCGGTCCCGTCAGCGAAGGCTCGGTGGAACCGAAAATTGAAATCGTCGGAACGCCAAGATAAGCCGCAAGATGCATTGTGCCCGTGTCATTCGTGAGAAGCATGGTGCAACCACCGAGTTCTTCTATCAGTTGGGCCAGCGAGGTTTTTCCGATGAGGTTTCGGCATTTCTTTCCAAGTTTTTCCTCAATCTCACTTCCGAGCCCGGCATCGGCAGCGGTGCCAAATAGAATCCATTCACAGTCGCGTCGCTCGCCCACTGCAATGGCAACTTCAGCATAGCGTTCAGGCATCCAGCGTTTCGCACTCCCGTATTCAGCGCCAGGACAAAGCCCCAGTCGAATCCTTCCCCCCGTATTTCGTTCGACGAACTTGCGTTCGAATCGCGGCACTTCTGACACCTCCGCCCCAACGAATCGTGCGAGATTCAAATAATGATCTACTTGGTGTCTTGGCGGATGCGGGTGCTTCTGTTGCTCCGATTTCTTCTCCCGGTAAATCTGGTTAATTAGCACACTCCGCCAGCGGGCACGGAAGCCCACTCGACGCGGCACCCTTCCGAGGAACACCTCAAGCGCCACACGGGGAGAGTTCGGAAATAGGATCGCAACGTCGAATTTTTCGCGGAGCTTCCTGGCGACGGAAAAAATACTTTCGCCGGGCTCGATCGCCATCACATCGTCCACTTCTTTCACCGATTTCCAGAAATCGGCGAGCTTCGCGCGGGTGAGCACGGTCACGTGAGCATCTGGCCGTCCGCGCCGAATTGCCCGAAGCGCAGGCACTGACATCACGGCATCTCCCAACCAGTTGCTTGAGCGAATCAGGATCCTGAATGGCTTCAAATTTTCCCTATCAAAACTGGGCGCATAACATACGCCTCGTTTGTAGCCGCCGAGCAGAAACTTGGGAGACGGCGTCTTCCAACGGTTGTGGACCCAGAACCAATCTTCCGGCGACTTCCTGATTTGGTCTTCGAGCACCTCGTTAATTCGCGCGGTTAGGACTTCCGCGTCGCACTCTCCCTTCTCAACCGACGGCGAAAACACCATCCTCCACCGTGCAAATCCGTCGATATAGACCGCTGCCGGCAAAAGAACTGAATTTGTCCGCAAAGCGAGCGTCGCCGCCAATGAAGATGTTGACGCCAGACGACCGAAGAAAGGACACCATACTCCCTTGTCTCCGGCGTGCTGATCGACAAGCATCCCGATGCCTCCACCTTCGCTGAGGATCCTCGCCGCCTCCCGGATCCCGTTCTGCCTTTCCAACGCTTCGAGCCCCAGCCTCCCCCGATCGGCTCGCACTGCGGCATCGATGTATTTGTTTCCAAGCCGCTGATAGATGAGTCCACCCCTGGAGTAGGTAAAGAATGTCGGTAAGATCTGCGCGATCAACTCCCAGGCCCCAATATGGCTGATCACCAGAACGAGCCCGACATCCGGCTTTTCAATAAAATGACGCCTGATCTCCTCGGCTCCTTCAATCGTGGCAATTTCCGGGAGTTGATCCTGCGACATGGCCGCAATTCGAATACTCGAGAGAAGGTTGGCTCCGAGCGTGGCGAAATGGTCCCTGCAAAGCCTCCCGATCTCTTCCGCAGATTTTTCGTTTCCGAATGCGATAGATAGGTTTCGTTTAACCAGCTTTCTGTACGATGGTGCCATCGCCCACGCTACCAATCCCGAAAACTGCCCCAATCGGAATACCAGCCGGAGCGGCATACATTTCACCAGCGCGGTCGCTGAGCGGTAAAGCAAGTAAAGAAGATACTCCATCAGCGGTGCTTCCAGTACATCGCCTTGATGGGGTGTTCATCCAGTACATTCGCCTCAATACCGCCGAGCTTTGCCGGGTCATAGAACTGGATCCCGACGTAAAAGTACAGCGGACAGATCACCGCTTCTCTGGAGACAAGGAGCATCTCTGCCTCTCTGAAAATGTTGAATCGCCTGGCTTGGTTGAGTTCCGCGGCCGCATCCGCAATCAGTGTGTCATAAACCGGATTTGACCAGCCCGTGCGATTGTTCCCTCCGTCAGTTACGAACATATCTAGAAAGGTATTGGGATCGGCGTAATCCCCCACCCAACTCGAACGAGCAATGTCGTAATCAATACTGCTCAGCGAGCCGAGGTACGTCTTCCACTCCTTGGTCTGAAGATTCACATTGACCCCGAGTTCGCGGCGCCACATACTTTGAAGTTCTATTGCAATCGCCTGATTAAGTTCGCCTTCGCTTAATAAATACGTAATAAGAGGAAAACCTTTCCCGCCTTTGTAGCCCGCCTCCTCCATGAGAATTCTGGCTCTGTCACAGTCTCGCACAAGGCCCGGGGGCGGCAGGTAACCCGCTGTTCCCGGCGGCACCAGACTTGGGGCCGGTTGTTCCCCTGCCCTTGTGATCTTGTCGACTATGAGCTTTTTGTCGATCACGAGAGAAAAGGCGAGTCGCACTTTTGGATCATTGAACGGCTTTTTCGTAGCGTTGAAACGAAGAAAATAGGTACCGAGGAAGGGCGCCGCGTGGAAATCTTCCCGTTTCCTCAGTTCACCGAGCAATGATGGAGGGGCAAGTCCCTTATCCATCATGAGATCCGCCTCCCCGGAAGCGTAAAAATTGAACGCGGTGTTTGCGTTACTGATCGGAAGTACATCAACTGCTTCCATGGCGACGTTGTCCCGGTTCCAGTAGTATGGATTTTTTTCGAGCCTGAGACGATCGTTCACCCGCCACTTTTTGAGCACATAAGCGCCGTTGCCGCGAATGTACTCAGGTTTTACCCATTCGTCGCCATATGTTTCGATCACCTCGACGGGAACCGGCATCAGCGTTACGAATGCGCAAAGATCCAGAAAGAAAGGTGTCGGATTCTCCAGTGTGACGACCAGTGTCCGATCGTCTGTGGCTTTGACGCCAACCTCATTGAAATCGCGAATCTTCCCGTCATTGAATTCCCTTCCATTTCGGATGTAATGAAGCTGGTAGGCATATTCGGAAGCAGTAGCCGGAGCTAGAGTTCTTTGCCACGAACGCACGAAATCATGCGCCGTCACTGGCGCTCCGTCGCTCCACCGGGCGTCATATCGCAGATGAAACGTGTACACCCGGGCATCGGGTGAAATGTCCCAGTACTTCGCAACACCGGGAACCGGCGTGCCGGTCTTGTCGAACGTCGTGAGCCCTTCAAAAAGGGTCTGAGCAATTCTCCCCTCCGGCTGCCCGGTAATAAGAGAGGGATCGACGGTCTCAGGTTCCGCGCCGTTTAGAAAGACGAGATCCGCCCGTTTAGTTGCTGGACCGCATCCAGCGAAGGCGACGAGCATCAAGAGCGCCGTGATCGCCGTCCACAACATTGTTCCCACGGGGGAAAGCAGCGAATCACTCGCCTTCGGCGGGCGTGCTTTCGGGTGTTGCCGCAGGGCCCTCGAGCTCTTTGGTGGAAGGTTGCGCATTAACCGTCGGTAAAGCTTCGGTTTCTGGCGCCGTTTTCTCCGAATCATTCGTCCCGGAAGTAGCACTTGCGCCGGGAGTGGCACCGGCTGCGGCATCCGGCGTCGACTCGGCAGCAACTACCGGAGTTTCTTTTGCCGGCGTCGTGTCCACCACGGGTGGCGCAGGCTTTTCTCGAAGCCGCCGGTCCACTTCGGAACTGGCACTGGACTGCATTGCGTAAAGAACGGAAAGAACAACTGCGAGGACGAAAAACAAGATGCCCAGATTCCTGGTGAATGTCTGAAGAACGTTCGTCGTCTGTGCTCCGAAAAGATTATCGGTCATACCCCCACCAAAGGCAGCTCCAAGACCTTCGTTTTTCGGCCGCTGCATCAGGACGACAAGAATCAGCAGCAGCGCCACGATGACGTGGATCACGAGCAGGCTGTTGATGAGAATTTTCAAGACCATTGGTGCGCTGAATATTAGTGAAGTCTCTTATCTTGTAAAGGACGCCTCAATACACTTTTCCCAGGGCGTGTTTATAAAATACATTCCGCCAATCTCGCGGTGCTTTTTGCACAGGCCTTCGTTGCGCCTCGCGCCGTTATTTCCTCAATAGCGACACTCGTTGCGCTTCAGCGCCGAAAATCCCTCGCGATCTTTAACGAAAGCCATTTTACAAACACACCCTACTGCGTTGTGTGGTTGTCTGAGAGCCTCCGACGCGAAATCACAGCGAGATTTCGCAACCCTTGTCTGCAGAGCGATACGCGGCATCGAGAATTCGCAATACTCGCAGCCCCTCTTCCCCGGTGCAGGAGATTGTGTCCTCGCCCCTCATTGCGGCCACGAACCGGGCTATCGTGACATCCCAAGTGCTTCCTTCGAGATGGGTCAAAACCGGACTGCTGTCCACCGCGCTCCCATTCTCGTAAGAAAAAAGTCTGAGTGGGGTGTCGTTTCCATATCGGTCGACGTTCAGATCGAGACCGGCATCATTTCCCAGCAATTGGATGCGCATTTCGTTTGGTCCGTAAACTGCCCATGTGACTTCAACTGTGATGAGCCCACCTTTCGCCAGACTTAGATACACTGAAGCAAAATCCTCGACGTCGAAAGTTCCATTCGCGAATTGCTCTACACCCCACCCTCCAAGTCCTTGTTCTTTCGGGCCGTGGATCGACTGCATTTCCGCTCGGACCGCTTCTATCGCGGGAAAATCAAGTATCCAGAGAACGGCATCCAGCATGTGAACGCCGATGTCCATGAAAACCCCTCCGCCGGAGAGTGCCCTACGCGTGAACCAGCTCCCGTATCCCGGAATACCCGCGCGCTGGAACAACTTCGCTTTCGCGTACCGAACCGCTCCCAGTCTTTCCACTCGAACCGCGTGACGCATCCACGCAACCGCGGGAACTTCACGCATGTGCATATTAACCGCAAAGATCTTTCCTGTGCGCTTGGAAGTTGCAACCATCGCTTCGCCATCACTGACTCGTGTGGCAATTGGCTTTTCACAGAAAACATGCAGCCCCGACTCCATTGCCGCGATAGTCATTTCTGCATGAAAAGCGTTGGGAGTCGCGATTGTCACCGCATCGAGCATTCCGGCAGCGAACATCTCCCGCCAGTCGGTATAAAATCTGCCAATCCCGGTGATATTGGCGACTTGGCGCGCGCGTTCTCGGTTCGTGTCGCAGAGAGCGACCACTTCGACATCAGGGACTTTCTGCAAGCCGGGAATATGCCCGCGCTGTGAAATCGAACCAGCGCCGACCACTCCGACGCGAAACTTACTGCTCATAGATGGGTGAGATAGGGAAGCCTTGATTTCTCTGAAAGGCAGAAGATTCCATTCATTTCAGAATCATATACTCGCAATTCCTTCCCAAGGATTGGATATCCAACCCATGCCCGACTCGCCTAAAAAGCGGCGCTCCAATCACCGGCCGAGGTTGCGCCTGAACGGCTTCCTCGGAGGGTTAGTCGCAGCGTTTCTTCTCGCGTTTCTATTTCCCTGGCTCGGGGCTAAGGGCGGCTTCCTTCACACTGAAATCACGGTGAAAGCCGCAATCTTCCTAATCTTTCTCATTCAGGGCGCTGCGCTGCGCACGGAATCGATTACATCCGGGCTACTTGCATGGCGTGTGCATGTATTCATTCACGCGATGATGTTCGTAGGCATCCCGCTGCTGACGTGGCTCATTTTGCGACTTCCGGTTCTGCGTCTCGATCCGGCTCTCCAAATGGGGTTCCTTCTGCTTTCGATGCTGCCGACTACGATTTCAACTGCTGCGGTATTCACCGCTCAGGCAGGCGGCAACGTAACAATTGCAATCTTTAATTCCTGCATTTCAAATGTCTTGGGAATCTTTATCGTGCCGTTCTGGGTTGCTTTGATTTCTCGCGGAAGCGGCCAGCCAATCCCGATGCTCCCGGTTCTCGGCGAGATTGCACTGATACTGTTGCTGCCACTCGTTCTCGGCCAGATTGCTCGCCTGAGAATTCGGCCATTCGTCGAATCGAACGGGCCTCGGCTTGGTTCTGTAACTACCGCTTTAATACTCTTCATCGTCTTCGCGGCCCTTTCCAACTCATTTGTCGGCAGGGCGTGGGCAGGCGGCGCCGCTACCGTCGCGAAGGCTCTACTCGGAGGGGTGTTTCTACTATCGTTCGTAACCTTTCTGACTTCGTGCGCGATCCAACTTACAAAGTTTTCCCGGGAGGACCGAATCTCAGCATTGTTTTGCGCCTCTCAGAAAACGCTCGCGGCAGGGATACCTATTGCACAATCAATTTTTTCGAACAGTTCACTCCCTGTCGGACTCATCGTCCTCCCGATAATAGTTTATCATGCCTCGCAACTCGTACTTGGCGCGGTTCTTGTCGAGTATCTGAAACGCCCCGTCGATCAATCCGAACTCTGATTACCGCGCCATCCTCCGGGAGGACAGCGGTGATCGTTTTCATCAGCGAACCAACGACAACAGATATGCGATAGATTCCTATGAAACCGCGGACCGTAACCGTACCCGCCGCGTCCGTCAGTGCTTCCTCATTCGTACACCAAACGCGCTTCAAAAGGTCGAAGTATATCTGCCCAACCGGACGCATGCTCCAGTCTTCGTCGAAAAGGGCCCAGCCATCTCCCCCACTCACCGGCGCCCAGAAACCGTCGATCGAGATTTCCCGTATCGTCGGAATGCTAAAAACCGCGGTGAGAAAATCGCGCGTGTAGTCGGCCTGAAGTTGTAACTGTTCCGAACTTTCCGGATCAACCGCCAGCGAAAAACGCTGCGCTGCGAGGGGCAGATCCGTTTCTTTCTCTAGTTTCTTCAAATCGCTAACCAGCTTTTCAGGAGGTTTCAGATCGCTGATCGTAAAGGTGGCCGGCACGGTCTTCACACTCACCGGGTCTGCATCGTAAAGGAATCCGCGAGAACGCAACCACGCTGTCAATCGCTCATTCACAAACGCAGATTCCTCTCTGGGCGATGTCGTGTTGAAGAGAGCAAAGACTTTTTTTCGGTAAATTGAACGATCCGTCTCGCTGAATCGAAGCCCTGCCGGCATCTCTGCAATCGGAGTAAGGGCAGCGAGTGGTACGGCGTATTCAGCATCTTCTGGTTTGGCTACTTTTTCTGTACTCACAGCCGGTGGGGGCGACGCGACGATTGCTGGTGAGAATTCCACACTTACGGCGGTTCCGAAGCGAAACGAATGTTGCGTCAACCGGATGCCGACGTGCGCTTCCCTGATTGGTTTACCCTGTGCATCTGTCACAAGAACGGTCAGCCCTGCTTTACGAAACTTTTCGATCCGCTCCGCCGCCGCTTTTCGCCAATCCGCATCAAGATTTCTGCCAGGATAATCCATATCGCAAACATCTTGCGCTTGTTTCTTTTCTGTTTGCGTAAAAACATTATCGGCGGAATCGACGTGTGACTCGACCTTTTCGGGAGGATTGGTGCCATCGAACTTTCTTCCTGAGCGCAAAAGACTCGGCTCGCGAGAAAAACTGAACTAATTAACAGCGCGAGAAAGCGGGGAGGAACGATGCACATCGGTTCGAGTCTTCATCCTTGGACAGGGACCGTCGAGCCGTATTTGTGAGGAATATTTCCGAAATTGCGACTTCCGGGGTGTTATGAGACCTTCTGCAGCGTTCGAATCATGCCCGGCCTAACGATCACTTTTCTCGGTAGCGGAACTTCGCAGGGCGTACCCGTTATCGGTTGTGATTGCCGGGTCTGCCACTCGGAGGATACTCGGGACAAGCGCACGCGTTCGTCCATTTATGTGGAATCCGCAGAGTGCGCTTTCGTTGTCGATACGGGAACGGATTTTCGGACTCAATGCCTGCGTGAAAACGTCCGGCGTGTCGATGCCGTCGTCTACACGCATTCACATACGGATCACATCATGGGGTTCGACGATCTGCGACCGTTCTGTTACTGCCAACGCGACCTCCCGATATATGCTTCCCCGCAGACGATGAAAGACCTGCAGCGCGTCTTTGCATTTGCTTTCGACGGAAACAACCGATTTCCGGGTTATGTTCGCCCGGAACCCCGAATTGTGGAAGGTCCATTTTTTCTCGGTGAAACGGAGATTACTCCACTTCCGGTGCGGCACGGCCGTTTCGAAGTGTTTGGTTTTCTTTTCTCCCGCTCGGGTGAAAAATGCGCCGTCTACCTGAGCGACTGCAAGGAAGTTCCTGATGACGTTCTGAACATGATCCAAGGGGCGAATGTCTTGATCGTCGACGCCCTGCGTCATCGCCTCCATCCTACCCATTTCAGTGTCTCTGAGGCACTCGATTTTGCCCGCAGAGCACAAATCCGCAGCACCTGGTTTACTCACCTTTGCCACGAAGTCGCCCACGCATCGCTTGAACAAGAGCTGCCACCGGGAGTGCGAGTAGGCTACGACGGTTTAAAGATTGAGGTATGAGCGGAAACGGCCGAAACAGGCGCGCAAAGCAACCGGTCAGTACCGATCTTTCCATTGACCTTTGCCCGCTTCGCTACGGCATTTGGTTGAGCGGAATCATAATCCGGATGCTCTGGGCGCTCTTTTCATTTGCAACGATTCGGATCGTTCTTTCCGAGCGACCGGCCATCCGCGAAGTCAATGTGCTCGATGGAATGAACCTTTATCCTGAAGCACTCCAATTGCTCGAAGAATGCCGAAACACGTATCCTTCTCTCCCGGAAAATTCAGTGCTCACCCAACTCAAGTCTGAACCCGATCAGGAAAAGCGGCGATGAAAGGGGCGGAGTGGTACGAAGCCATCTGCCTTACAGCAGGACATCGCGTGAACGACGATCCGCCGCTTTTCGCTGACTCGCGGCGAATTCCCGAACTCGATTTGCAAGCTGCGTGGTTTTCCGGTGATTTCGGGAGAATATTCAAAACCGTTGACGGAAACTCCGTGGAAATTGTCCAGTTTGGTGTCTGGAATCGAGAAGCGGGGCCGGATTTTGCAGAAGCAGCGGTCTCAATTGACGGCAAACCGCCGGTGCGCGGGGCAATCGAGATCGACACGTACGTGCGCGACTGGGAGCATCATGGCCACATGCAGAACCCGGCCTACGATGGCGTCGTTCTCCATGTCTTCTTCGACAGCCCCGGCGAGCGCGTGTTTACCCGCACTTCGGCCAACCGGAATGTCCCTCAGGTTCAACTCAACGTCGACGACGCATCATGTGCAGCTCGTATTCCGCTAGCGAAACCTGGCCGTTGTAGCGGTCCGCTGCAGAGTTTAACTGCTGAGGCAGCGATGGAGGTGATCACAGCCGCCGCGCAGTTTCGGTTTAGGCGAAAGGCCCGCCGTCTCGCCCGTGCTGCGGAGATTCATGGATACGACGAAACGTTGTTTCAGGGACTTTCCACCTCGTTGGGTTACAAGGCCAATAAGCTTCCCTTCACCGTTATCGCACAACGAGCGCCGCTTCGTTCGCTGCGCAAGCGGGCCGAGGCGTCGGAAGCGATTCTGTTTGGGATAGCCGGATTCCTTTCAGAGCCGGACCTCACCCAGTATGAAGGCGACGCCCGCCGCTATGTCCGAGAATTATGGGAGCGATGGTGGACATGCCGCGGAGAAATGAATCGGCTCGTATTATCCCAATCCGCTTGGCGCATGAACGGAATCCGACCGGTCAATCACCCTCAACGCCGACTTGCCGCACTTACCCAGATCGTGCATATGTGGCCGGGAATCCGGGCACGATCTATCAACCAGGATTTTTCTGGGATCCGGCGTTTACTCACAGGAATGCGGCACAGTTTCTGGGGGCACCATTACACTCTTACCTCCGATGCCACATCAAGGCGCATGGCTTTGATTGGTAACACGAGAATTACCGAAATGCTGGTCAATGTGTTCATTCCAATGAGCTACGGAACAGACCCGAAAGTTTGGGATGCGTACTGCAGCATTCCGGCCGCGCTCACCAATCGTCGCGTTGAAACGGCCGCAACCAGGCTGTTCGGAGAATCTCCTGTCAAACCCGAGATTCTGAAGACCGCCGCCTGTCAGCAGGGCCTGCTGCAAATCTACGAAGATTTCTGTATGCGTGATGCTTCCGATTGCACCCAATGCCTCTTTCCTGAGCAGCTATTGCAGTTCGTGTGAAGGAGTTCAAAAGCGCGAAGGAATTCGATTTCAACCCGCGAGAGGTGTTTCGGGATCGACTTTAAAATCTGCGCCAGCTAACAGCGTCTCGACTCCCAATGAGAAAGGACCGCTCCGTGTTTGCCAGAAGCCGTTGATAAGGCTCACCCACAGCCGAGATAAACTGCGAGGTTTCAGGCGCTAATCATCCCAGCAATTCTTCGGCAGCTTGCAACGCTTCAGGTATTTTCGCAGCATCCCGGCCGGCGCCACGAGCGGAATCAGGGCGTCCCCCGCCCTTTCCTCCTACCAGCGGAGCAATTTCCTGCATGATGCGCCCCGCCTGAAGCTGCTTCGTCAGCGGTTTTGCCACCGTGACCATCAGGTTCACTTTTTTGTCTCCGGTTCCGATGAGCACCGCGACCCCGTCGAACTGCCGTTGCTTCAATGCATCTCCCAGCTTCTGCAAAAGATCGCCGCTGGCTTCACCGATGTTCGCCAGAATCCGCCGCGGCATCCCTCTCGCTTCTTCGATCAATTTGAGAGAAATTTCATCGGCTCGTTGTTGCAGCGCCGCCGCGCGCTCCTTTTCCAGCATCTTCCTGGTTTGGAGTAGCTTTCCCTCCAGTTCGGCAACACGATCGGATTGATCTTCAAGACGCTGATTCAAGAAATGCAGTGCTGCGGGTCCTGCCAACGCCTCAATGCGTCGAACACCCGCCGCAATCGCGGTTTCACTCACGATCTTGAAAAGGCCGAGTTCGCCCGTCGCACGGGTGTGCGTGCCGGCGCAAAGTTCCATGGAATAACCGTTGAGCTTCGCCGGCGAGCCGCCAATCTGAACTACACGTACCGTCTCGCCGTATTTGTCGCCGAAGAATTGCATAATGTCCTCCCGTCCGCTAACTTCCACATACGGCACCTCAGTCGACGATACTGTGTCATTCTCGACAATTTTTTCGTTCACAAGATTCTCGACGTCGCGCACCTGCTGCAAAGTGAGCGAGTGGTGGTTAAAGTCGAATGTCAACTTATCCGGCCCGACATAGGACCCTTTCTGCGAGGCTCCCCGCGATACCACTTCATGCAATGCCCAATGGAGCAAGTGCGTTACGGTGTGATGACGCTGAATGGCATTGCGTCTGGCGGCATCGACGGCAACCCGCACGGCCTCGCCCGGTTCCGGAGCGCGTCCCTCAGCCAAGACGGCGCGATGGATGACAACTTCACCACTTCTTGCAGTATTGAGCACCCGCAAAAGCCCAACTTGACTACGATTGTGCCCCGGTACATGGATAAATCCGGTATCACCAACCTGCCCGCCCATCTCTGCATAAAATGCAGTCCGATCGAAGGTGACATTCAGTTCTCCAGGTTTTCTGGAAGTTGATATCGCTTCGACCACCGCCTCGGTTTCGATAAAATCGTAGCCAAGAAATCTTGTCGGCGCCACCTGGAGATTTTCATCGGAAACGGTAATGACTTGCTTCCTTTGCGCCTTGCGCGCCCGCTCGCGCTGTTCCTCCATCAAACTCTCGAAACGGGGGACGTCGACGAAGAATCCCCTTTCGCGCGCCATCAGTTCCGTGAGGTCCAGCGGAAATCCTTGTTCGTCGTACAAGCGAAACGCGAATGCTCCGGACAAAATTTCGGGAGTCCTATGGCCTCCAGTAGGCTGAAGACCCTTGCTTGTCGAAATTCTTGTCAGGCGGTCAACCTCGGCTTCAAATAGAGCAATCCCCTTATCTAATGTTCGGTTGAACGCATCTTCCTCCCGCCTGATTACCTCAGCAACGCTCGCGCACCTTGCCTTCAGTTCCGGGAAAACTTCGCCCATCTCCCTGGCAGGAACTTCGACGAGCTTGTAGAAGAACGGCTCGGTAAAGCCAAGCGTGCGGCCATATCGGACAGCGCGGCGGAGGATTCTGCGAAGGACGTAATTGCGATCGGTGTTGCCGGGCTCGATACCGTCGGCGATTGCAAAACTGAGGGTACGGATGTGATCGGCAATGACCCGGAATGCGACATCGATACTTTCCTGCCCGGTGTCACCGGCACTTCCCGACTGCGGGAGTGTACTCGCGTATCTCCTGCCGCTCAGTTTCTCCAGCTCCTGAAAGATAGGACGAAAAACGTCTGTCTCGTAGTTGGAGATCTTCGCGTTGGCAAAGTCGGTGAAGTTCTTCGTGCCCTGGATAATGGAGGCGACGCGCTCGAATCCCATGCCGGTATCAACGTGCTTCGCGGGCAACGTCGAAAAGTCACCATCCGGATTCGCGTTGAATTGAATGAAAACCAGATTCCATATCTCGATACAGCGGGGGTCTCCGGCGTTCACGAGGGAGCCGTGTGTGTCGCCGGCTGGCGTGAGGTCGACGTGAAGCTCCGAGCATGGGCCGCAGGGTCCTGTTTCGCCCATCATCCAGAAATTGTCCGCCTTATTGCCACTTACGATGTGCACCGACGGCTCGAGACCTACTCTGGAGAATAGTTTTGCCCAGTGATTGTAAGATTCCTCATCGAACTCGGCCGGGTCCCCTTCCCCTGGTTTGTAAACCGTCGCGTAAAGCCGATTCGCGGGAAATTTCCAGCGATCGACAACTAACTCCCATGCCCACTGAATCGCTTCGGCTTTGAAATAATCGCCAAAACTCCAATTACCAAGCATCTCGAAAAACGTGTGGTGATACGTGTCCAGGCCGACGTCATCGAGGTCATTGTGTTTGCCTCCGGCGCGAATACATTTCTGAGTATCTGCGGCGCGGGTATCACTTCCGGCAATGGCGCCCGCCCATTTGCTCACATCGGGTGCGCGTTCACCTAGAAAAATTGGCACGAACTGATTCATGCCGGCGTTTGTGAAAAGCAGATTCGGCGAATCGGGCATCAAGCTCGAACTCGGCAAGATAGTATGCTCTTTCTCGCGGAAGAACTCGAGGAACGATCGGCGTATCTCAGAACTGGTCATGGCGGCAAGTGGCGCTGCGACGCGCGGAATCGTCGAATAAAGAGAGAAATCATCAAATTGGAAGTACGAAGCGAATAGACCTTCTGACTTAAATCAGCGCCCGGTTGAGTAGTCCCTACGTCTCGACCCGCGTCGCTCGATTCGATTTTGCAATAGAAGGTGCCTTTCTCGTACTCAATTTAAGGAGTTCTCGGCGAGGAGCCCCTGAGCAAGATGTTCAGAAATCGAGCAACACCTCGCAGAGGCGCTCCATGGGCAATCCGATGACATTCGTCCTCGAACCCTCGATCGACTCGATGAGTCCGAAAGAATCTTCCTGGGCGGCATACGCGCCGGCTTTGTCCAATGGTTCAACGATGTCGTGATACTGCCGAATCTCATCGCACGACATGCTTCGAAACGTTACAAGGCTCGTCTCAGTGAATCCGTGGTGCCGCGCCGGCGGCCTTAAGAGCCACACCCCACTCACGACCTCATGAGACCGACCACTCAGCTGTTTGACCATTTCAAACGCCTCCTCGCAATTGGCAGGTTTACCCAGAAATTTTCCATCGCAGCAAACTAGAGTGTCCACTCCGACGATCACGCGGCTGGAGGGGGATTCGTCTGCCACCGAAACAGCCTTCCGTTTGGCATTGAGTAAAACCGTCTCACAGATTGTGAGGTAATCTGGGACAATCTCCTTGATGCCGGGCGGTTGGACAATAAAAGAAAAGCCGTGCTCCTGAAGAAGAGCACGCCTGCGCGGAGAAGCCGATGCAAGAAGCAGCTCGGGATATGCCACAGGGAAAGCTTACCTATCTAGCCGCCGAATGCAAAGGCCACGAGGCAGAAGCCATTTTCCGGAGTTTCAGTGCCGACGTGAAACCGGACACGACTCGCGACATTGTCGATCTCCTTCCTTGCCCGGTCGGAGGAGCACCTGACTTCGCCGATCGTGTTCATGAAACTCTTGGCAAGGTGCGGGCGAACGCGAAGTTCTTCAACGAGATCAGCAAGAATGTCGGCTTTCATACACCAATTTGGTGAGTCAGCGCGCACGCACCGTCAACTGTCGGCGAATGCTTGCAAAGAGAAGAACCAAGCAAACAAGGGAAAACGCCAGCAGGACAACGGCATTTACGAAAAACACGCTCCACACCGCCTTAAGAAAGGACTTCTCGGGACCGAAGAACACATTGATGTAAGGAGGTTTCTGCCCCAAATATTTCCGACGCCGATAGTCGCTCTGTTCCGTCTCCGCCTTGGAGACGAGATCAAGTGTTTTTCTGTTTACATACATCCGCTCGGCTGAAGCCACGTTCTCATTCGTGCGCAAGGTTCTGAAATCGACTTTCTCGCCATTAATGAGCGCGTCGATGCGCTCGAGCCGCCTATCAACTCCGCTCGGAGATGCCGCTTCAAGCCCGGAAAGAAAAGCGAGACCATCCTTAAGATCTTCAAGGCGATCGCTGACTTCCGGTGGTCGCGGCTTCATTTCGACAATCGCATCGATCTCGTCCTGGATCGACCGCTGCCGCCTGGTAAGCGGGTTAAGTTTCGCCTGCGCCACCACCAGCGCCTCGTACGACCATCGCATCGGCATGAATTCACAGACAAGAGGCACTTTCAACTCGCTCTCCATTTCCATCAAATCATCGACCGGTTGTGTGGAAAACCACCGTTTAACCGTATACACGAAATCGAGGTCACGATTCATCTCCTCGTATTTAATGAGCGCTCCACCGAGGATGATCTGAGGGATGAGAACTAACGGCACGATGTTCGCCGCGGTCTTCGCGTCGGCGACAAGCGATGAAATCAGCAACCCCAGTGAAATACCGGCAACCGCCGTAATAAACATGTAGAAAAAGTAGATCCAGAACATACCCCGGATCTCCAAGATCGCGTTTCCAATCAGGACATAGAGGACGCATTGGATGGCCGCAAAAAGCGCAAGCGTGACAGTCTTTGCGAAGATGTAATAGGGAAGCCGGACATTCAGGTTCCGCTCACGCATCAGCAGCGGCCGATCACGGATGATGTCGTCTGCACTATTTGTGAGACCGAGAAACATCGCCACGATCAGCCCAAGAAACAGGTAGGTCGGAATGTGGTAGGCCGACGCAAAGTCGTAAGAACCCGACTCAGAATAACGCAGGACAGCACCGATCAATGCCGCGAGCACCGGCGCCTCAACAATCGTGGTAAGAAGGTTCGCGCGGTTACGCAACTTGCTGATGAATGCGCGCTTCAAAAGCACCTGGAACTGAACCCATTCATCCCGCCAGCGGAATGCACTCGCCGATTTAGGCAGCGACTGGGGGAGCTGTTGCTGCGGGTGCCGCCGCACGCCAATCTGCCGAACGTCCTGTAGCAATCGGGTTGATTCCCATTTGTCTCGCCAGTATTCCGGCGAGAACCGTCGCGCTGGCACGAGCTGCCCATGGGAATTTTCTTCGTAAATAATATCGCCGCTAAGGTCGCGAAGTGGAGTTTCGAGAACATCGAAAATGAACTCCGGTCGCGTCGTTCCACACGCTGGGCAGCCCCCGAGTTCCGTGCCGAAATGCTGCTCATGTTCGGCCGTCGCGAAATAGCTCAACATCTCCGAAGGCGTCCCATGAAAAACGAGGCGCCCACCTCGGTCGAGCAGCACCGCCTTGTTAAACATCTGGAACAACTTCGATGTGGGTTGATGGATTGTAACCAGCACGATCTTGTTGTGAGACATGCTGCGAATGATTTCGATGACGTGCTCGGAGTCCTTGGAAGACAGGCCTGAGGTTGGCTCGTCAAATAGATACACGTCCGCCGAACCAATCATATCGAGCCCCATGTTCAGGCGTTTGCGTTCTCCGCCGCTCAGCGTTTTCTTCATTGGACTTCCAACAATGCTATCGCGCCGTTCCATGAGGCCGAGTTCGATCAATTTCCCCTCGATACGCCGCCCGCGATCACGTTTGGATAAATGTGGCGCCCGAATAGCGGCGGCAAAACTGAGGTTTTCCTCGATCGTGAGATGCTCATCAAACGCATCGTCCTGCGGAATGTATGTAAGGTAACGTTTTAAGGTCTCGTGGTCGTCATAGAGAGACTTGCCGTTGAGAAGAATTTCGCCATCCGACGGCAGAAGTAGGCCGGCGAGCACCTTCATAAGCGTGCTTTTTCCAGAACCGCTGGCCCCCATCACGCAGACCATTTCACCGCGATTCACCGTGAGGGAAATGTTGTCGAGCCCCAGTTCTCCGTTCGAAAAACGATGCGAAAGATCCCGCACTTCGAGGGTGCTGATGACATTGCGCTCTTCTTCGATGATCCGCTCGGTAAAATCGCAACGGAGCACCTGCCCGGGGTCCAGACAGATCACGTCGCCATCTGCCAGTGCGGCATGATTCCGCACAGGGGTATCGCCGATCAGGATCGGTCGGTCGGCCTGTAGCACTTCAAGCTCCCCAACGAGCTTCCCGTAATCGCAGGAGATCTTAAGAAGCACCTCGCCACTGGTTCCGGGTGAAAGCAAAATGTCGTCCTCGGCGAGCAGACTCGGGTTGTTCGATACGAGGTAGGCGGACTTGTTAACCTTCAACTGGAACCTGGCGCCCATCGCTCGCGCTCGCCGCCGCAGGTCCGCCAATGAAAGCTCGCTGTCGCCGCCAAAAATAATTTTGTCTTCCAGCGTGCCCTCAACAACTTCACCTGTCGTAAGGCGCCTGTTGTTTAGCGTGACGTCGAACCTCCGCAATGCTTTTACCTGCACCTTTAGACCAAAGGTGATTTCCAGCACACTGTCGCGACTCTGTGTTTTCTCCAGCTCCACCTCATTGCTCCGATCGATCGCCACATACACCTGCGAAACCGAGACGTTCTTTTTCGCGTTGAAGTAGTAAACCAGGTCCTGGTAGGTTAGCACCTGCTCGTCGAGCACAATCCGCTGGCCGGAATAGATGCGGCAGAAATCCCCGGGCTTAACCGGTCGCCCGCGGACGACGATCGAGCGTCTCGTCTGGTTTTTCAGCAGCACCAGCTCGTGATAGCGAAAGGCGAGCAATCGCTCATCCGGATCGAGACCGTGCATTACGACGTCGGCATCACGGCCCGGACCGAAAGCAAGCGCCTCCAGCGGCGACGCCCCTTTCTGGGCAATCTCAGGGTCGAGATGATCCGTAGCGTTAAGCTGATATACAATGTCGATTGCCTGCGCCGCCATGCCGAGCTGCGACATAAAGGAATAGTAGGCGATCACTTGATCCTGCTTCATGCCCGCCTTCGAAATCAGGTCATAAAGCTGAACGCCCAACATGATCTTCCTGTCTGCGCTCAGTTCGTTAGATAGCTTCTGAGCCATCGCCGCCAGGTCTTGCTGCTCATTCAGAGCCTGACGAAACAGTCGGCGAAGTTCGGAATAAACAGCCTCCGGATAGTCGTAGCGAAGAAAGCCAAGGCTGGAATCGATCTCTTCTTCAAGCACCTGGCCATCGACTTTTGTGAACGCAGCCAGCACCTGAATGAGTATTGGGAGCAGATTGCCGCTTTCCGATACGGTGCGAGGCTTGCGCATCAAACGACGACTCCAGTGCCGGACATTCCTCAAAGCCCGGTATCCGAGCGGCGTCAGTGCCGGGAAACGGCGTTCAACCGTTTCGGTAAGGCGATTTGGAGGTTCACTCATGCAAAAAAGCCGCTCGCTCGGGCCAGTAAGCGGAACGGCTCGGAAGTGTAAGTGCTCCGGGCCATTCGTTCAAGCGGGAGCAACCGAACAAGGCGCATGCCGGATGCGCTTTCGGAATGGCTGAAAGGCCGATAGCCATATCCCAAGAGCGAAGTGAACTGTCCGGTTGAAGCGAACTATAGTGCGGCGTTTACTCCGGTCATGCTTCGCCTGCTCATTTTCCTCCTGATTTACGGCACGTTCCCTACCGCACAGGCTCAGAGTGACTTTTCTGGTGTTCTTGCCGAGATAGAAGGAATTCAGAAGGAGTCTGGGATTCGCACTGCCTCGATTGGATTTTGTATGATTCCGATGGAACCGAGCGACGCTGTCGCAATCGGTTATCACATGGATACGGCGATGGTTCCTGCTTCAACAATGAAAATCATCACGACCGCAACGGCTTTGGAAAAACTTGGCGCGGATTTTCGCTTCGAGACAGAATTGCAGATCACCGCGCCGGTTTTGGCTGACGGCACAGTCCGGGGCAACATCGTCGTGAAAGGCGGCGGGGATCCAACTCTGGGCGAATCTCAGATCGCAAAGACGTTCGCTAGATGGAAGTCCGCGCTCGAAGATGCCGGAATCAAACGCATCGAAGGTTCGATTATCGGTGACGCTTCCCTCTTTGGTACGCAGCGGGTGCCGGAATCATGGCAATGGGGCGACATGGGAAACTATTACGGGGCAGGCGCCTGCGGACTCAGCTTTCACCGGAATCAGTTTTTCTGTACTTTCCGGACGCGTGGAGTCGGTAGCAAAGCGACTCTCCTCGGCACGGATCCAAAACTTCCCGGCGTCGAGTTTTACAATGAGATGCGAGTAGGAGCTCCGGGCTCCGGTGACCAGGGACGAATCTTCGGCGCCCCTTATGGAAAATTGTTCGTTCTGCGCGGAACCGTGCCCGCCAATTCTTCGACATTCACCATAAAAGGCGCTCTACCCGATCCTGCATACTTCTGCGCGCGGGCATTTACTAAATACCTCATTGAAGCCGGAATTGAGATCACTGAAGAACCCACAACCGTCCGTTTGCTCGCTACGGACAGAGAATTTTTCGGGGAGCGAAAGACGATTTTCTCACAATTTTCACGACCGCTTGAGGAAATCGTTGTGCTTACAAATCACAGATCGAAAAACCTCTGGGCTGAATGCATTTTTCGAATGATCGGAGTCCGGGTCGCCGGGGAAGGTTCTTCGGCATCAGCAGGGAGTGCTGTGCGCCGTCATTGGGCGTCAAAGGGAATAGACATGAGTGGATTCCAAATGGAGGACGGTTGCGGTCTTTCCCTCTCGAATACAGTTACGGCACGTCACATGGCGCTCATTCTGCGCCATGCCGGCGACAGCCCGACATTCGAGCAGTTGTACGCCTCACTTCCTATTGCAGGACGGTCAGGAACACTCCGCAGCATCGGTCGTGGAACATCGGTCGAAGGTCACGTTCGCGCCAAGAGCGGAACCATCCAAGGCATCAAAAATTATGCCGGTTATTTGAACACTCGCTCCGGAAAACGTTACGCGTTCGCCCTTCTTATCAACCATTACACATGCAGCCACAACGCGGTGAAATCTAAGATCGTCCGCATCTGGAAGCGAATGGTCACGATGGAATGATGCGATGGCGGAAATTAATGGCTCAATCCCATCGTAAACACAAATTATCCTCGCGGATGCGTGAGCAAAAACCAATTTCTCACTTCTCTCTCGCAAGATCCCGGATAACGACCGGATAAAGCGCATGCTCTGCCACTTGGATTCTCGCGTGCAATGTCTCCGGTGTGTCGTCCGGCAGAACCGGTACTTCTCGCTGCGCAATGATCGGCCCGGTGTCCATACCCTCATCCACATAATGCACCGTACAGCCAGTCGTTTGAGCGCCGGCCTCGATCGCCTGCTTCCAGGATTCGACACCAGGAAATGCAGGCAGTAGTGAGGGGTGAATGTTGACGATGCGATCGAGGAACGCCTCCAGCATCGGTTTTTTGAGCATGCGCATGTATCCAGCCAGGATGATGAGTTCCGCCCCCGCATCCTTTAACGCCTGCACATAGACTGCCTCGATCTCCGGTTCGAGTTTCGTGCGAAACATGCCCGGCGGAATGTATCTCGCCGGAATGCCGCGGTTGCGCGCGAGTTCCAAAATGCCGGCCGACTCTACGTCTGATATCACAAGCACGACTTCCGCATCGATCTCCCCGCCCTCGATCGCGTCCTGAATCACCCGATAATTCGAGCCTTTTCCCGAACCGAGCACACCGAGCTTCAACTTTGCCATGATTGAATTATCTTTGTGGTCGAGCGCCCCGGTATGAGAGGCAGTATCTCGATTTCTGCACCGATGTTCTCCAGCACCGTCCGTTCGCCGGGATCAAGACTTTCCACCGTGTAGTCGCCGCCCTTGGCGTAAATATGCGGACGTATTATCTCCAGAATAGACGTGACACGGACTTCGGGAAAAACCGTCACATAGTCCACGCACTCTAGCGCTGCGAGCACCTCCGCGCGATCCGCTTCCGTGTTGATGGGTCTCCCCTCGCCTTTCAGACTCCGCACTGACGTATCGCCATTCACTGCGACGACGAGCGCATCCCCAAGTTCACAAGCGGCCTGGAGATAGCGCACGTGCCCTACATGGAGCAGGTCGAAGCACCCATTCGTAAATACGAGTCGCCGGCCAGTCTCATCCATCGCATCACGGATTTGCGCGAGTTCCTGCGGCGATTTCATTTTATCATCGTTCATTGAAGGAAATAGTGCGCAGTGTATCCCTCCAGGCCCACAGCGGAAGCATGGATTCAAAACTCGGGAATTGATGGCACCGCGCTCTTAGAGACTATGTAAATAGTAGGCAGGGTTCCTTCTCGTGCCAAAACGCGGGGTGAAATAGACTTTCCGCTTTTAGGGCTGATTTTCGGCAACGGCGTCCATACAATTGGGGGAATTACACATGCACGATCCTCGTTACGAAAAGCTCGCCCGCCTTTTGGCCCGTTTCTCCGTCGCCCTGAAACCAAATGAGAACGTCCTGATCGACGCATTCGACATTCCGATAGAAATGACCATCGCCTTAATCCGCGCCGCGCGCGCCGCAAGGGCGTTACCGCAGGTGCGCATTCATTCCGCCAGAGTAGCACGTGAAATGGTCATAAGTGCCAGCGAATCGCAATATGATGCCGTCGCGAAGCTCGATCTCACGCAGATGCAAACAATGCATGCGTATATAGCCGTCCGCGGCAGCGAGAACATCACGGAAATGTCCGACGTCCCCAGCACGCAGATGAAGCTCGTTGCGCAAAAGATGAAACCGGTTCTCGATCACCGCGTGAAAAAAACCCGCTGGGTTGTGTTGCGCTGGCCAACACCCTCAATGGCTCAGCAGGCGGGAATGAGCACGGAGCAGTTTGAGGATTTCTTCTTCGACGTTTGTACGCTCGACTACGCAAAGATGAAACCCGGCATGCGTGCCCTTAAGACGCTCATGGAAAAAACCGATCTTGTTGAGATCAAGGGACCCAGCACCGACTTGCAATTCAGTATCAAGGGTATTCCCGCTATTACCTGCGGTGGCAATCACAATATACCTGACGGAGAAGTCTTTACTGCGCCGGTTCGCGATTCGGTGCAGGGATACATAACGTTTAACGCACCGACGATCTACCAGGGGGTCGCGTTCGATAATATCCGGCTGGAGTTTAATGATGGCAAAATTGTGAAAGCCACCGGAAGCAACACCCAGAAACTCAATAGGATTTTAGATTCGGACGAAGGTGCGCGTTTCGTCGGAGAATTCTCACTAGCATTCAATCCCTACATCCTGCAACCGATGCGGGATATTCTGTTCGACGAAAAAATCTGCGGCTCATTCCACTTCACGCCGGGCCAGGCATATGAGCAGGCTGACAATGGCAACCGCAGCCAGGTGCACTGGGACATGGTAAATATTCAGCGAAAAGATTTCGGCGGGGGCACGATCCACTTTGATGGAAAGCTCATTCGCGAGAATGGCCTCTTCGTCCCCAAACCACTTCAGAAACTGAACCCGGAGAATCTGAAATAGCTAGGAGTGGCCGCTCCACAAGCCGATAACCGTCTCATGATCGCTCACACAAACACTACTTGCCTGAAGCATCAACCGAGATCGCCGGCGGAGGCAATGAGTTAGGGGTGATTTTTCTATGGCAACCATGAGTTTGGGCCGTTGGCGGTGACCAGGAGATGTGCGTTACGTCCGTTGGTTGCGCGCATGTGGTCGTGGAAGTCACGGGTCGAGGCGCGCTTGCGTGTGAGTTTCTTTTTCTTTAACCATGGGATCGCAAGGCTCACGGCCAGACGGCGGAACATTCCCAGGACGTGCCGGCGGCTTTGGGCGTGCGCACCCGGCTCTTGTCTTCATCGAGCACTTCGTCGAGCCAATAGTGCAGGGCACTTACAATCGCGGTATCCGGACCATTCCAGCAGAGTTCTCCCGAACGATACAGTTTGCGAAGAAGCGGTCGATCCCCCACTCCACCCTGGTGACCGAAACGCTGGGTGTGAAACGGCCTCTGTCCTGCCCCCTTGAACAGGACCACTCTTACGCTGATCAGCGAAGCGCCAGCAATCCTTTTTGCATGAGGGCCCGAGTGATGGCGAGGGCCAATGGAACAACAGCTTTCGGTTCGGCCCGCATTTCCTTTACCAGACCAACCACGACTTCGCCAAGGCTTTTACCACGCTCCAGGCCTGCCAGCAGGCTCATCACGTGTTCGTCGATGGCGGCTGCATACTCGATTCCTTCGTTAAGCTGGAGTCGCAGAGGAGAGCGTTGCCATGTTCCCTTTTCGAGGACCGATCGACTCTCAACCGAAACAGGTGCAGCCACGCGAAAGGTTCGGTCAAGAAGCGATTCTTCGTCCGTCAGACTTCTCAGGAGATCCTCCGCCTCGAATATCCGTTGAATCTGATCACTGGCCACCCCAAGTGCTGTCGCGCGATCGAGAAAATCGAATCGCTTCCAATTCTTAGCATTCTCGCGCTTGCGCATAATCACTGCTCCAAAACTGATCATACCCGCTCCAAGCGCCCCGTAATACTTCATCCATCTTTCGAGCTTCTCTCGAGCGTCCGTCGATTCAGCCTGCTGACTGTTGCGCATCCATGTCATCGCGTAGCTTACAGGATCGTTGGTGTCGCACCGCAAAAAGAGGACATCGCAACCATTGTCTCGAACCCACTCCGCAGGACGCTCCGACCAGTCTTGCAAAGTTCTATGATGCCAGTTGACGAGAACGGTTGCGAATCCGCCCTCGCAGAGATGAGCGGCCGCTTGTTCAACGACACGTTGAGAAACCTCATCACCACGCAGCCCGCTGTCACGGAAAACAAATCGCGACTCGGGGGAAATGATAAATGGCGGGTTGCTGACGACCAGATCAAACTTCAAGCCGTCGACGGGTTCAAAAAAACTTCCTCTGAGAAGTTGCACGTTCTGAACCCCATTCAGGCGAGCGTTGGCAGCGGCGAAATTCAGTGCGCGAAGGCTCACGTCGGTTCCAACGACTCTTCCAGCGTGTGTCGACATCAGCAAAGCCTGGCACCCTCCGCCGGTCCCCACGTCGAGCGCTGAATTGACGGAGCGGCGAACCGTCAGCTTGAACAGGCAAGACGACGCCTCCGCGGTTCCGAGGACGTGCTCCGCCACAGCGACTCCGCCTTTGAAAAATCCGCAAAAACGTAACGATCCTCCCACACGTCGATCCGTGTGGTGGCTTGAAGCCCGTTTTTATCCTCTCGCAGGACGCCGCCAGCTACGAGCGACTCCAATGGGAATCCCCCGAGCGCCTTCTCGACGACCGCGGGCAGCGATGGATTACCCAGAAGGAAAAGTCGAAAAAGCGTGTTGAAGGGAGTTGGTTCTTCCGTGCGATATTCGAGCACGGCGGTGTCGAGTAGCGTGTGCGTCATGATCCCACTCAGTACGGCACGCATTGATTCCGAATTATATCCAGCCTCGCGAAGCGCATTGCCGAAAGCGGGCAGATCACAACACGCCTCCAGCCTGAAAGGCCCGGTTGTGACGGATAAAGAGGGATCAGTGTTGCCCATCGCCAGAGATACCTGATGAAAAGTCGTTTCATTCACAATTCTTGAAAAAATCGAGGCAGCGGATTCGATCTACCCCCCTCGCGTCTTCAGCTTGTCCAAAGCGCTGATTTCTGATCCAGTGCGCACTTTTATGAAGGCCGAAATTGTTGAAACACCGCCTGCTTCCGCGATGGGACGGGCGCGCGCCACGCGCAATCCCATTCGCAAGATGTATTTCTGGACGCTGCACTGGGCAGCTACTGCGTATGCGGTTCCCGCGCTGATAATTTTGGCATTTGCAGAGTCGTCTTTCTTTCCAATCCCACCGGATGTGCTTTTGATCGGAACCTGTTTCTCCAAACCCAGGAACTGGCTAAAGCTCGCCGCATGGTGCACGATCGGATCGGTAGCCGGCGGCGCCCTCGGGTACTACATCGGCGCAGCACTCTGGGAAGTCGTCGGTGAACCAATCGTGAATTTTTATCATGGTCAAGAGGTTATGGAAAAAGTGCAGACATGGTATGACGAATACGGATTTCTCGGCGTTCTCATAGCGGCGATCACTCCCATCCCTTACAAAGTTTTTACGATCACGTCCGGACTTTTTCATTTCGCGTTCTGGCCTTTCATGTTGGCTTCGGCGATCGGCCGCGGATTCCGCTTTTTCCTCGTTGCGGGACTGATTGGATTCTTCGGTGAACGAGTCCGTCCTTTCATTGAAGAACGTCTGGAGCTCGTTCTAATTGCCGTGACGGCGCTCGGTGTGCTGGGATTCCTCGCCATCAAATTCCTGAGGTAAGTCCATGACTGGTAACCCGGCACGAGCCGCCACAACCAATTTCAAAATGACGGCTCTCAAGTCCTCAAGAGATGTAGAAATCCCAGAGTCATTGACTGCGGAGTTTCCCCCGTTAATTCGACCATGCCTTGCTCCTTCAGCGTGTGAATGCGTTCACCAATCCTTTTCTTTGAACCCTCTCGGGACAGTAACCTCGCCCGGCACGCAATGTACCGCTGCTGTTATAAGAGCGCGCCAAGAATCGAGCACAGGCCACTATTGCGCCAATTCAGACGTCAGAGCCAACAATGAGGCGGGCCTGGCAAGAATGAAGGCACTTCGCCTTAGCTGAAGCGAAAGCGACGACCTCGGTATCGGTTCGGAATAGCCGATCCAAGGAGTATTTCTCCCGGCTTCTAAAAGGACACCCAGCGCAGCAACAATGCGACGGTAAGCGCTCCAAAAACCAATTCCGTCGTGATATCATGAGCACGAGCGATGTTGGTGATACGGCGTGGGATTTGCCTGGGGTCTTTCATATCTTGGGAGTTTGAGAAAGCATCGACTATGCCGTAGTATCAACTTGCTCCAAACGGGGAAACAGCGGCGTTGGTGCACCAAGCGCGTGACCGTCCGGAAGTCCTCCCCAGACAGCACGTTCCAGCGTGGCGCGTTGCGGCATATTCAATTGCTCAAAAATATTTCCTGCGGTTGTGGGCATCACAGGGAATGCGAGAATTCCTACGATGCGCATAGTCTCGGAGAGGTTGTAGAGAACCGCGTCCAATCGATCAACCTTTGTTTCGTCTTTTGCAAGTTTCCACGGAGCCGACGATTCCACATATCCGTTGCAATGCGAAATCAGCCCCCAGACCGCCTCGAGACCCGCATGAATCTCGAACGCATCAAACTTCGCCGTATAGGTGCGAACGGTATCGGTGACCAGCTTCATCAGCTCAGCAGTATTAACGTCTCCCGCCTCGACGCGACGGACCACCCCGGAACGATACCGATGTACCATACTCAGGGTTCGATTAAGCAAATTGCCTAGATCGTTGGCAAGGTCTGCACTGTATCGCTGCTGCAGACGTTCTGGCACAAAATCCGAATCCTGCCCTGTCGCTATGTCCCGCACGAGATAATAGCGCACCGCGTCGGCCCCATAAACATCGGCGAGAACGTATGGATCGACCACGTTTCCCGCACTCTTGCTCATCTTGGCGCCGGCGATATTCCACCAACCATGGACGAGCAGTGGCGGTATTTCCGTATCGTCGAACCCCAGTGCTTTCAGCATGATCGGCCAATAAACCCCATGTGCCGGCACCATGATGTCTTTTCCGATGACATGAGCCCGGCAGGGCCAGACCGATTGAAAGTCTGGAAGCTCAGAGCATTCCGGCGCAAGATAGCCGGCGAAACTAATGTAGTTGATCAGCGCGTCGAACCAGACATACGTCACGAACCCCTTATCGAACGGCAGTTCGATCCCCCAAGCCAGACGGGACTTCGGCCGGGAAATGCAGAGATCACCCGACAGCCTTTCCACCGCATTCAAGAGCTCCGCATGGCGAAACTTCGGGATCACAAACCCGTCATTCTGCGTGACGAAACCGACGAGCCAGTCACGATATTTCGACAGCTTGAAATACCAGTTTTCTTCCGAGATTTCGACGACTTCGCCCCATTCGGGCCCGAATTCACCGTTGTCCCCACGCTCCTTGTCGGTGAGAAACTGCTCCTGTCGGACGCTGTAAAAACCGGTAT
Organism: uncultured Verrucomicrobiae bacterium; assembly: GCA_963805815.1. GTDB lineage: Bacteria > Verrucomicrobiota > Verrucomicrobiia > Chthoniobacterales > Chthoniobacteraceae > CAWDWA01. The sequence goes on along the minus strand of CAWDWA010000008.1, from coordinate 61,686 downwards.
GCGTGGCTTTATAAAGGTCGCCGCGATCATAGAGCGACTGAAGAATTTTCGAGACAACTTCCTTGTGTCGAACGTCTGTCGTGCTCGCCCAGCAATCCGGCTTCACATTCAGCTTATTCCACAACTGCTTGAACTTGTCCGCAATGCGATCAGCGAACTCCTTTGGTTCGACTCCTTCCCGTTGCGCCGCCTGCTGCACTTTCTGCCCATGCTGATCGACGCCCGTGAGGAAATAAACATCTTCCCCCTTCATCCGATGATACCTTGCGATTACGTCCGCGAGGACTTTTTCGTATGCGTGTCCGATATGCGGTGGCGCATTCGTATAATCAATGGCTGTAGTGATATAGAAGGTACGGGGCATCGGTCGCGTAAAATGATGCAATGCCTTTCCAAAGGCAATGTCGTTTGCCTCGCAACTGTCCTGGCTTCACCCTTTATTCTGAGAGGTCATTTTGGGATGCTCAATTTCTCTGCACGCGGTACCGAAATAGCTGCTTTCACGATGAGAGCGGCGCACAGCAAGAGGCGACATGCGCACATTTTTTGCCTTGGGCAAAAAGTTTTCCACGAATTTCGGACCTGATTACAGGAAATTAGGCGCCGACTTAAAGCCGATGCCTTCGGCGGAGATATGGAGCCGAAATCTTCGAGATTACGTAAGGATGGAGATCAAACTTCTCCGATTAATGACCGCGGTTGCCGCGCTCGACACGCCTCGGATGCCTAACCATCAATGCGGAAAGGAGACTGTCCACCATCCCAAGGTGACTGCCCTCCTCGGCGTATTGAGTCTTAACATCTGCGAGATAGCGCGTCACGGCTTCCAATCGCATCGCGAGCAGCGTTGCAAGGTAGAGGCTCAACTTCGGATTTGACTTCAGGAATTCCGCGCCATTCTCAGCAAAATAAAAGACCGAGGGAGCAATTACCCTCACCGTCGCCGTCGAATCACTGCCCAGCAGGACAGACATCTCACCGAAGACCGCCCCCGGCTCAAATTCTTTCGTAATCAGCGTGTCGCCTTTCAACACTTCGACAGCTCCGCTCTTGAGAAAAAAAATTTCTTCTCCGTGGCCGCCTTCTTCGATGAGGATCTCGTTACGATCGAACGCGCGCACTGGCAAGGCATCAATAATTCCCGAATTGAGAAGATCCATTAATGCAATGTGTCAGATCGAACACCAAGAGCGAGTAGATTATCGCTGATTTGCAGGGAAATCCGCGTGAATTCAAGATATCCGCGTGGGGGACTGTTTGCTGTGTCTGTAGACAGCGTTCTCTACAGTGAGCCCCGCATTTCGGCAATCGGGACAAAGTCTGAAGTTGGGGTTTTCGGTCTCGGCCTCGGCAGATAGAAGAAAGAGCCGATGACAGGGATCGTGCAGACAGTTGACGTAACGGGACGTCTCACGTCCCGTATGCGCGCATCTTCCAAGCTGCACCAGGTCTTCCTCGACCCGCACCGTCATGCGCCTGTCAAAAACGAAGCATTCGCCAAACCAGTGCTCGTTTCCGAATTCTTTCTGGTAAGTAAGTATTCCGCCGTGAAGCTGAAAAACGGTTTTGAACCCCCGGCTTCGAAACAGAGCCGAAGCCTTCTCACACCGAATGCCTCCAGTACAATACATGAGTACCTTTTGATGTTTGAGATGGTTCAACTTATCGAGGTATCCGGGTAGATCGCGAAAATTATCGATATCACAGGCGATAGCACCTTTGAAACGGCCGACTTCCGACTCGTAATTATTTCGCACGTCTACAACGACAGCATCTCGATCTTCCTCGAGCATGTGTTTCCATTCTGCGGGTGACAGGTGATTGTCACGATCAGGCGCAAGATCCGATCCCGCCCCCAAGGTGACTATCTCGGATCGCGTCTTGATCATGAGCCGGGGAAACGTGTCGGAATTTCCCTGGCTAGTCTTGATCTCAATGTCGGAAAACCGCGAGTCGCCGCGAAGCTCGCAGACGTAGCTCTCGATTGCCTCCTCCGGCCCGGCGAGTGTTCCATTGATCCCCTCGCGAGCCACGAGAATTCGCCCCTTGAGCCCGAGCCGTGAACAGAGGGTGCGTTGCGCCTCAACGAAACCGCCGGGATCCTGAATGGTGACATATTTGTAGAAAAGGATCGCGGAATGGTTCGCCAGCATCGAGCGAATCTATAGATAGCCTGCCTTGTCCGGCAACCGTTTGCTGCGCTGACCATTTTTGACAGTCGCTCGTGACGATCCAACCGGATCGCCGCACCCGAGAGTCATTCGTATTCCAGTTTGCGCCTCTTTCCGAAAAACTCACAGGCGCTGGAATTCATTGGCGAAGTTGGACTACGGAGGGCGGATCCGGGAGTATCGTTGGCGGGAGGAAAGCACAACGGGAGCGAGCACTTTGTCTCATCTCGTCAAAAGGAGCATCCGGCGGATCGACGCAGACTTGTCCTCACCACAAAAGCAACCTTTGCTCACATCACAGATTGACGTCCGTCCACCATCCGCGTAGGGAAGCGCGCATGGCAAACGTAGTTTTTCTCTGGCACATGCACCAGCCGTACTACGTCAATCCGGTAAACCAGACAGCGATGATGCCGTGGGTGCGTCTTCATTGCGTGAAGGGATACCTCGACATGATTAGCGTAATCGAGGATTTCCCCGAAATTCATCCGAACTTCAATCTCACGCCTGTACTGTTGCTCCAAATCAGACAGCTATTGAATGGCGAAATCACGGATTTATGGCTCGAATGGTCTCGGAAACCGGCTGAAGATCTTACTGAGACTGAGAAGTTCGCGATCCTGGAACATTTCTTTAAGCTTAACCGCGATCACCAGATCCGCCCTTATCCGCGGTTTCTTGAACTGCTCAACAAAAGAGGCGTTACATTTTATCCGGACGACGTTCGGCGTGGGTTAAAGTATTTCAGTGTGCGCGAATTTCGCGATCTCCAAGTGTGGTTCAATCTTGCCTGGTGTGGATTTGCCGCCCTGGATAGGTATCCCGAACTGAAGATGCTCCGTGAAAAGGGACGGGATTTCACGGAAAGAGAAAAAGATCGCGTGCTGGCCATCCATCGCGAAATCATGGCGCTGGTTCTGCGAAAATATGGAGAGGCGGAGACACGGGGTCAGGTGGAGCTAAACACCACTCCGTTTTACCATCCGATCCTGCCGCTCATTTACGATACGAACACCGCTTCTCGAAATCTCCATGGCCGAGCGCTGCCGCCGCGATTTCATTGGCCTCAAGACGCGGAGTCTCAGCTGGAAAAAGCTGTGGAGCTTCACGAGCAGACGTTCGGCTTCAAGCCCCGCGGAATGTGGCCGCCCGAAGGGGCTGTCGCGCCGGAAATCATCCCCATCATGGAGAGGGTTGGGTTGAATTATTTCTGTACGGACGAGGAAAATCTGTTTCGGTCGCTGGAGAACGATCCGTATTTCCAGCCGAAACCCGTCGACCATCTCGAGTTGTTCCAGAGCTGGCAGGTCGAGTGCGAGGGAGCTTCTGTGAGCGCCATTTTCCGTGAAAAACCGCTATCCGACTTTATCGGATTCACTGCGGCGCGTAACGAGCCCAAAAAGGCGGCGGCACATCTGGTCCATCATCTTCGGCACATTGCAGACCTTATTCCGCGCGACAGCGGCCTGATCCCGCTGATTCTGGACGGCGAGAATGCGTGGCAATCGTTTGCCGACGGCGGTGAAGCCTTTCTGCGCGCTCTGTATGGCGGTATTGCCTCAAATGCTGCTCAGCTAAACAGCGTCACGATCGAACGGCACCTGGAGGAATTTCCGCCAATACGCAAAGTTACGACACTCCATACAGGTTCGTGGATCTCGGGAAACTTCGACACGTGGATCGGCGAGGACGAGGAAAACCGGGCGTGGGAATTACTCGGCAAGGCTCGCACGTTTCTTCAGAAACAGATCGACGAGGGCAGAATTAGCCAAAGCAAGCAGAAACTTGCTCTCGAAGAAATCTATGCTGCGGAAGGAAGCGACTGGTTCTGGTGGTACGGCCCGGACTTTTCCACCGAGAATGATATACTTTTTGATGATCTCTTCCGTCAGCATCTCAAGAACGTTTATTTGCTCTGCAATAGTATCGTTCCCGTCGCGCTCGAGCGGCCAATCGTTCCAGCCCGAACGGCTTCCGTCTACACACAGCCAATGCATCTGGTGAGCCCCGAGATTAACGGGAAACTCTCATCCTATTTCGAGTGGTTCGGCGCGGGATCTTATTTTTCGGGAAACGAGTATGCGGCAATGTATGATGAAACCCGACTCATTGAACGAATCCATTTCGGATTCGATGATGTTCATCTTTTCATCCGCGTAGACTTCCGGAAGGTAAAACCGCTGTCCCTTGCAGTGGTTTTCTTTGAACCGGAAGGCATTTTCCTGCTCACGCCCCCTATCAATCGTCCCGGAAAACGAAAGTATACTCTGCAGCGCCAAGAAGACCATCCAACTGAAAGCGAGATGATCGCCATGGACAAGATCATGGAGTTGGCAGTCCCGCTGAGCGACTTGGGATTGAAGGCGGGCGATTCGGTGAGCTTCGAGATCCAACTTCGTGAAGGCAGTATCGAGCGCGAAGTAGCGCCGCTAACCGGTCCTATACAGCTCACGATCCCCACGCCGGAATTTGTCCTTCAGCATTGGGTGCTGTAGCATTAGCGAATCACCCGGCCCCGATGCCGACAATTTTCGTTTCACCTGAAGCCTCCGGACAGCGTGCAGACATCTTCCTTGTGCAGGCACTTCCTGACATTTCCAGATCCCGCATCCAAACGCTGCTTCGTGAAGGGGCGATACTAATCAATGCGGCTCTCTGCAGGCCATCTGGCAGGCTTCGCGCCGGCGACTCCATCACTATCGAGATCCCCCCGCCGCGGCCACTGGAAACACTCCCGCAAGAGATCCCGCTTCAAATCCTTTATGAAGATGGTGATCTTCTGGTGCTGAACAAGGCAGCCGGTATAGTCGTGCATCCTGCAGCCGGCAATGAGGAAGGCACGCTCGTCAATGCACTCGTTCATCACTGCAAGGATCTTTCCGGTATCGGTGGCGTACAGCGTCCCGGGATCGTCCATCGACTGGACAAAGGTACATCCGGCTGCCTCGCCGTAGCCAAGCACGATTTCGCGCACAGAGCTCTCGCAAAACAATTCGCCGCCCGCCGTGTGACAAAGATCTATCTTGCCATTGCGGATGGGCATTTTCGCTCAGAACGCGGCATCATCGACGCTCCGATCGGTCGCCATCCCGTCCACCGCAAACGCATGGCTGTGCTGTCATCTCCTTCGGGCCGCCCTGCAGTAACCGAATACGAGGTGATAAAGGAAATTGGCGCAAACTCGATTGTGCAATGCATTCTTCACACAGGGAGAACTCACCAGATTCGGGTTCATCTAAAGTACCTCGGACATCCCCTCCTTGGTGATCCCGTCTACGGGTCCTCTCGTGGAACCGGAGTTCCCCGGCTGATGCTTCACGCGTGGAAACTTGGCTTTGTTCATCCCGGTACAGGGCGTCTAATCAAATTCGAGGCGCCCATTCCCGAAGATTTTATCGAGTACCGGCGTCAGAATTCCTTGAGAACACGATTCCACAATCGATGGTCAAACGTCGGTGCGCCGCAATCGCAACATTAATATTTGTTCCGTCCTGAGAGGGCGACTATCGTGCTCCACCAATTATAGCGGACATGGCAACTCTCGTGATCTCACATCCCAAGCATGGGCGGGTGGAGTTTCCGCTCATCACTGACACGATCACCATCGGTCGGATGAACGACAATACCATCCAGATTCGCGATGATTCGGTTTCTGGGCAACACGCGAGAATAACGCACCAAGAGGGGCGTTTTCATCTTGAGGATTTAGGATCTGCGAATCGCTGCTTTCTGGAAGGAAAGGAAGTGTCGGAGGTGGATCTTACGCGCGATTGCACGCTGCGATTCGGTAATGTGAACTGCGAATTTCAGCTACATGGGATCGTGTCCGATTCGATCGCTGAACAGTTCTCCCATTTCCAGAAACAGATCGAGTCGCTCCTGGCTGATCGTGATGAGGCTCTGCGAAAGCGCCGCGACGCCATGGCGGAACGCAATCATATGAAAGAAGAACTTGAAGCGCTTCTCGCCAAGCCTCAGGACTCGGGCAAACATGGCTCCGGCATGCTTCAAAAACTCGCCGCGCCGCAAAACCGTGCTGAAGAACTTGCTTGCGATGCGCGGAATCTTCCCGAACCTGGAGATCGAGACCAGAATCTAGTGGGGCTATCGGAACAGTCGGAAGACCTCACTGGAAAAGGTTTCGATGCCATTTGTAACGAATTGCGGGCAGCAAATGCCGACGCGGCTGCGTTGCGGGTCGAAGGCATGGAATTGAAGCGCCGGGCGGAGTTTCTGGCGCAACAGATCGAATCGCTTACCGCCCAACGCGACGAACTGCAGCGATCAAACCTTCGGCTCAACGCTCAACTTGCGGAAATTAAACGGCGAATGGATTGGCTGACTCGCCGACACGAAAAAGTTGCGCTCGAGCTCGAGGAATCAAGAGCGGAACTCCAACAGCTTATTTCCGGCGCCGAAATTGCGCTTTCCCGTTTCGAACGACTTGCGAAGAACCTTTCAGGATCCACAACAGCAACTTTTCCGTCGAGTGCGTCGGTCCCATCGACTCCCACAACGCATTCGGGCTCTATAGAATCAGGCACTGCTTCCAAATGCGCATCTTTCCAACCTCCCGAGAAATTCGTACCACCTTCAGAAAGCTTCGGGAAAGAGCTGGCTGGCCAGAGTATCGAGCTCACATCCATTTCAGGAACACCGTCGAAGCCTCCCGCACGTGCTTTTCCACCTGGTCAGACTGGCGCAACGGAGGAAAACTCGAATACAGGAGGAGCCAAAACGCCGCAAATTGATCCTTCGCCGGCCATTAGTCCGGCAGTGCTGGCAGGACGGGGATTCACACCTGGGGTGCGTGATACAATCCACCCACTGGTAGCCGACATTCGCAGACTCTTTGCTTCATTCTCGGAAAATTGGGGCGACCTTACCCCCTTAGATGAGATTCTGCGCGATGCCTACAATCTCACACAACGGACGGCCAGCATTGATTCCCATGCGCTTTTCAATCTCGCCTCCGCGCTCGAGGCGTTGATTCGCGATGTGCATCGCACTCCGGATCGAATCACGGACAGCGCGCTCAATACTATCGCTGAAGCGCTTGATCTTTTGGAACTGATGCTCGACGAAAGGTATTTTCGGCAGGCGGCTCAACTTCCGGACGGACGCACCTGCGTGATCGAGAATAACATCGAAATCCGCAACGCCGTCCTCGCGGCCATGAAAACTGTAAATCTTGAACCAAAATGGAGCACAGACACGTCTCAGACTCGATCAATCGTGAAATCCCGCCCCCTGGATCTCATTCTGATTGACCGCACATGTCACCTTGAGGACAGCCAGGATCCAATCTCACTGGTTCGAGGAATGTCGATGCACGCAAAAACTCCAATCATTGCTATTCAGGAGGCAGGCACTCCGCCAATGGAAGGCACGGAGGCAGTTTCAAAGCCATTCAATCAACGAGAACTCGCCGTCAAATCGCTTACGTTGATCTTCAAGGGCCAACTGGGTATCGCCTAACCGAAACTACCTGGCCCGCTTGAACGACACCGTCCTTTCAGAAACTGGTCCACCCTCTATTTTCGTTCAGGCCTGCCGCGGCTTGTCGACAAAGGACTGCCACTGTGGATTCTGTTCGTGCGCAAATATGAATTTTGAAGACTGCCGGTCATATTGCTTTTAACAGCCACCTGATAAGGGCTCTGAAGCCGCCGCTCAGACGAGCGGGAGACCTGCAAAGTTTGATCACTACCTCTGCAAGAAAAAATAACTAAACTTGGAAGTCTGAACAGTTCGTTTAAATCCACGCCTGCCCTGGACTGGTTTGCCCGTCGCTTTGGGGAGCCTACGCCCGCGCAAAGCAAGGCGTGGCCGATTATCCGCGCGCGAAGAAACGTGCTGATTGCTTCGCCAACCGGAACGGGTAAAACGCTTGCCGCATTCCTCGGAATCATCGATCAACTCGACTATCTTCAAAGGCACGGTCAGCTCCTGGACACTATCTACTGTGTTTATGTATCTCCGCTCCGTGCCCTTGCCTACGATCTTGAGAAGAATCTCAAAGAACCACTGCGTGAGATTTACGGAGATAAACCGCCGATTCGCGTGGCCATGCGAACGGGCGACACGCCATCAAAGGATCGCGTAAGGCAGTTCTCCAAACCTCCCCATCTCCTGCTGACGACACCGGAAAGTCTCTGCCTCCTGCTCAGTCAGAAAAAGTGGCTGCCAGTGCTATCAAATATCCGCTGGTGCATCGTGGATGAAATCCATGCTCTCGCTGAAAGCAAGCGCGGCGCACATCTGAGTCTAAGCATGGAACGGCTGGGATTTGATCCCGCAGGCCACGGCAAGGCAAGTCGACTGCAACGCATTGGTCTGTCCGCCACGGTAGCGCCACTCGAAGAAGTGGGACGCTTTCTCGCTGGGACACACGGCGAATGTGAGATCGTGGACGTTTCCTCCACAAAAAAGATTAGTCTTCGGGTGCATACTCCGCTGCGCAAGAACCCATACCCCGAGGCGGGCTATACCGGGCAGCGACTGATTCGAGAGCTTGCCGAGCTCGTTCGGAAGCATCGCACAACCCTGATATTTACTAACACGCGATCCGGCGCAGAGGCTGCCAGCTTCTGGCTGCGCGAAAAGACCCCTGAATTGGCCGCGCAGATCGAATGCCATCACGCCTCGCTCGATCGTGATCTTCGACAGGATGTCGAGGATCGTTTGAAGCGAGGCGAATTGCGTGCGGTAGTCTGTTCGACCAGTCTCGAACTCGGAATCGACATTGGAGCCATCGATCTTGTCGTTATGCTCTCAACCCCGAAAGGAGTGAGCAAAGCGCTTCAACGCACCGGCCGCTCCGGGCATAACATTCACACGACCAGTCGCGGCGTGATCATGGCAACAAACGTCAACGACCTTGTCGAATCCTGCGCAACCGTGCTTCTCGGGCGCACCGGCCATCTCGATCATGTTTGCCTGCCGAATGCGCCGCTGGATGTTCTCGCCCAGCATCTCGTAAGCATGGGATGCAACGGTCCCTGGAATCGGGACGAGGCGCTGCATTTCGTGCGCCGTGCTTATCCCTATGCAAGACTTTCCAAGCACGATTTCGATGACGTGCTCGAATATCTTGCCGGAGGCGGCAAGTCGCTGCGTGAGCAATACACCGAAGTTTTCGGCAAGATCGAACTTGACGACGAGCGATTCCGCACGCGGGCGGGGCGGGTACAGCGCGACTTCCTTCAAAATGTGGGCGTCATTCCCGAGGTTGGCCTGACGCGGGTGCGCCTAAAATCAAAAACACTTGGTTCCGTCGAGGAGAATTTTGTTCGGATGCTGCAGTCCGGCGATGTTTTCATCATTTCAGGAAGACCTGTGCGGCTGTTACACGTGGATCAAATGGAGGCCTTCGTGGAACGCGCGGACGGAGCATTGCCCACCGTCCCGCGATGGAATGCAAACAAGATGCCGCTTACGAATAACGTTGCGGAAGAAATCACGCGATTCCGTTCGGAACTCCGACGCCGACTTGAGAAGGACGCGACCGCCGAATACGGCCCCTGGATTGCCAAACGACTGGACTGCGGCATCTCCAATGCAGCGATCATCCAGGAGATGTTCAGAGCACAACACGCAGTTTCGGAAATTCCCACGGGCGATTCCCTGCTGGTGGAGTCGTTCCGTGAAACCTTGCCAGACCCGCGAAACCCAAATCTTGCGCAACATACACGACATTACTTTTTCCACTCCCTTATTGGCCGCTCAGCAAACGATGCGCTCGCGCGTGTTGTCACCCGACGCCTCAATCGTTTGCGAGGAGGAAACGCCCTGGCGATCTCACATGACTACGGTTTTGTGCTAAGCGTTTCCGATGCGCAGCGGATAGCAGAACGCGATCTCACTGAGCTCCTGACGCTAGAAGAGTTCGACGAAGATCTCGACGAAGTTCTCTCCAATTCGGATATGCTGAAATATCATTTTCGAAATGCAGCCCAGGCGGGACTGATGGTCTACAGGAATTACTTCGGCCAGCGCAAGCCCGTCCGGAAACTCCAATGGTCTACCGAAGTAATATTCAGGGTGCTGCAACATCACGAACCGGATCACGTGCTGTTGCGTGAAGCACGCCGGGACGCCATGCAGGTCTTCGTGAACGCAGACGCAGCGAGGACCTATCTGCAGCGGGCAGCGCTCGAACCGATGCGATTGCGGGAAGTCGCACATATCCCGCCGCTTTCCTTTGCGATGTTTGCAACGAAGATTCGCGAGGCGCTGCTCGTGGAAGACCCGTCGGAGACCATGGAGCGGCTGTTTAATCTCTGGTGGAACGACCTCCGTGAAAATTCCTAGTCGATACGAAGTCGCCGCGGGTATCACGGTGGATAGCCATCGCGCTGTTTGGATCGAAGAGTCCGGAACGCTAGCGATTGCGGATCTTCATCTGGGTTACGCCTGGGCTCATCGCCATGAGGGAAACCTCCTCCCGGTCGTGGAATACGACAATCTTCTCGGACGCGTCGCGAGCCTTCTCGACGACTACCCGGAAGTGCAGCAACTGGTATTGCTTGGCGACATCGTTCACAGAGCCGTTCCAGTCGACGCCGTTCGCCGTGAACTCGTTCGAATTATTGAGCACGTGACGGCTCGTGCATCGCTACGCATGATCCTGGGCAATCACGATCGGGGTTTACCGCAACTTCTCGAAAACTGGTCGATTCCGATCCCATTTGCCATGCATCATACAGCTGGGTCGATCACATTCGTCCATGGAGATATCCATCCCACTGAAATCTTCCCGTTGGTCGTCATGGGACATGAGCATCCCGTTATCGCGCTTGGTGACGGTATTGCCACCCACGCATACTGTCCTTGTTTTCTGTCGGGACCGTCTCTACTCGTCTTACCGGCGTTCACGCGTTGGTCGTCCTACCGCGGAGATGTCCGTTCAGGGCGCTTTCTATCCACCCTGGCGGCACAAGCTAATTTCGACAGGGTCGTAGCAATTCTCGGAAATCGATTGCTGCCTTTGGCCGTGTGACGAAAGAATCGCAGAGAATTCACGCGAAACGGCTACGGCGAATCCCCAGGCCACAGAATGTCGAAACCGGGAATCGACAAGATGGAAAGTCAAAAAAACACTGCTTCCTCGACGAACACATTTAAGAGATCAAAATCGCGGCTCGCAGTCAGCATTACTCTCGGAGGATTGTTTCAATGCGCGAATGGACCGTTTTTGTTTTGCCAATAACTCTGGCGGCAGGCAGTTTCGGCCAATTTGAAGCGGATACGTTTCACAAACCTAACCAGACACACGGAGATCGGGGCAAGTTGTTACAGCGTCGAGATTGGCGATCGTCGGCTTATTCTCGACTGCGGGTTGCATCCGAAGCATGAGGGAGAACTCGCGCTCCCCCTCCTGGACTTGCTTGCACCTGAATCGGTCGATGCAATCATCCTTTCGCATGCACATCAGGATCATGTCGGCTCCATCCCGGTCCTGATGCGGCGGCATCCCGATATTCCGCTTTTCTGCACGGATGCGACGAAGCACCTCTCCGACATCATGTTGCACAATTCGGTCAACGTGATGACAAAGATCCGCGAGGAACAGGGCGTTATCGACTACCCATTGTTCACGCACCGCGAGGTAGAAAAACTGCGTCGACGATGGCAGAGCTGCGCGCTTAATCAGCGTTGGTCGTTCACGGGCGAAAAGCTGGCGATAGGAGATAATTCCGAACCTTCTTTCGAGTTTTTCGATGCGGGGCATATCCTTGGTTCCGCAGGGATACTCGTTCGCACAGGCGATCAAACGATTTTCTATACTGGCGATGTGAACTTCGAGGATCAGACCATTTCCCTCGGGGCGCGTTTTCCGGAGTCCGGCATCGATACGCTGATCATCGAATGCACCCGCGGCGATAGCCCCCAGCCCGAAGGCTTCACACGAGCCGACGAGGAAAAGCGATTCATTGACGCTATCAACGCCGCGTTCGAACGCGACGGATGTGTTTTGGTGCCGGTGTTTGCGCTGGGTAAGTCTCAAGAAGTGCTTGTCATGTGTTACGAGGCGCGCAAGCAGGGACGTCTACCGAATGTGCCAATGTACATTGGTGGCCTTAGCACCAAGTTCACCGAGCTGTACGATCGTTTTGCCCGGTTTGTGCCCCGACAGCACGCCGACCTGCAGATCCTCGATACCATTGCGCCATTTGTTCTCGCGGGGCGCGAAGCCATCAATCCACCAATCCGCCCTCGCCGCATTTATGCGCTCTCGAGCGGGATGATGACGGAAAACACGATTTCAAATGGATTTGCCCGCCGCATTCTCGGGAGGCCGGAGCACTCCATCCTCTTCGTCGGATATGCGGACCCGAATTCTCCCGCAGGAAGACTGCGCGCTGCTTCCCCTGGCGAATCCATCGCACTCGATTCGCGCTATCCGAAACAGAAAATTGAAGCGCATATCCAGGAGTTTGCTTTCAGCGCGCATGCCTCCAGGGAGAGCCTTCGAAAATATGTGAGGAAGGTCGCTCCCCGAAATGTGATGCTTGTCCATGGCGACCCGCCAGCGGTGGAGTGGTTTCAAAAAACGATCAAAGCGGATCTCCCAGAATCCAAAGTTATCATTCCTCCACCTGGCCAGTTGGTCGAACTTGAGTAACCCTTCGAGCACTGATTGATGCACGATCAACTTTGTCGGCGACACCGCTGCCTGCCTTGGGCGATCGTCAACGATCCCCGTCCAGCAGGCGACCAAGCCCGCCCAGCACCGAGCCTTCGCCCTGGGAACTTCCACCCCGCGACGGCGCGTGCGCAAGGATTCGATCGGCCATGCGCGAGAATGGAAGGCTCTGTAGAAATATGGTACCGTGACCTCTCAGCGTAGCGAGGAACAGCCCCTCACCGCCAAAGAACATCGACTTCAGATTTCCAGCCCGCTCGATGTCATAAGTGATGCCTGAGGTAAATGCGACGAGACAACCGGTGTCCACTCGCAAGGTTTCGCCTTTCAACTCCCTGCGTATTATCGTACCACCAGCGTGAATAAACGCCATCCCATCGCCCTGGAGTCTCTGAAGGATGAAACCCTCACCACCAAAGAACCCGGCCCCGAGCCGGCGATTGAAAGCTATAGTGACTCGTGTTCCAAATGCGGCGCAAAGGAACGCATCTTTCTGGCAAACGATTTCATTCCCGATTTCAGCAAGATTCAGAGGAACGATCTTTCCGGGATACGGAGCGGCAAATGCCACCCGCCGCTTGCCGATACCGCTCGTATGGGTGAAATGAGTCATAAAGATTCCCTCTCCGGTTAACGCACGCTTCCCGACAGCCAGCAATTTTCCCATAATGCCCGAATCCGCATCCGAACCATCGCCCATCTTCGCCTCGAAACTGATCCCGTCCTCCAGGTAGTTCATTGCGCCGGCTTCAGCCACCACTGTCTCGCCCGGATCCAGTTCCACTTCAACGATCTGCATGTCGTCTCCCAAGATTTCGTAATCAACCTCGTGACACCTCCCTGCGCCCGGAACGCCCCCACCTTTTCCCCCCATTCGCGGAAGCGGCGGCGGACCTCCCGCTTTGGAGCCGTCGGCAAACGCTTCCGGAAGCACCATTTTCGCTGGAGTCCAGTCCGCCATTCCTTCGCTCCACATTAACGTATTCCCGTCGATCTCGCCGGCGTTCACGAGAGCCGGGATCTCATTTTCGAGTATTTGCTTTCTTTGATGCTGCTTGTCTGCGTAGTGCCAGAGTTTCACGGCGACCACACAAGCAAAGGATTCGTGCCCTACCAAACGAATTTTTAGAGCAATCGCAGCAAACCACGCCCAAGAATCGAAACAAATCATTTCCATGAAACCTGTCATTGGCGGTAAGGCCAATGACCTGTATAGAGTCGGCAACCGGGAACGATGTTTACTCAGACACTTATCACTGATCTCAACGACCGCCCTACACTCCGAGCGCCGCTCGGCACCGCCCTCCTTTTGCTCGGTTGCTTTGTCGGGTTGTGGTTTGTCGCTTTTGCCTTTCTACCAAAAACGGAGGCGCTGGCCGCTGCTTCAAACACGCAATTACCTCGCTCCGTTGCAATTGCTTCGACCACAGCGGCTGTGGTACGCACACTTTACTATCCCGTTGGGATCGTAATAATCTTTGCGTTTCTGGTTTCGCTGGTCGGCGCGTTTTCTTTCGCAATCCGCAATCTGTCCGTCGGCTTGATCAGGCTTTCACTGCTCGTGCTCATGCCGGTCATGGGCGCGCTTTTGATCGTTTCCTGGATCGGGCTTTTCTACGTTTATCAAAAGGAGAATCGGCGTGCCATCTCCATGGAAGTCGCCCTTGAACGCATTGCATTGGACGAGACGTTGAACAATCGGTTCACTTCCCTTCGTGAAGGGATGAATACGGAACAGAATCTCGAACCGATTGCTATCGAGAATATTACCAGCGAGCTTACGCTCTCCGAGCAAAGGACACGTCTGGCTATGCTTATTCAGGCACTGGAGAACAATTCCAATCCGGCCGATCGCAAGCGAATTCTTGCGACGCTACCGCCGTTCGAAACACTCATCGTCTCTTCCCCGGAAACCCATGCGATCGTAATGACAATTGCAAGCGAGACGGCGCGCGAAGCCTTTGAGGACGTGCCCGACTTCTTCCGATGGCTTAAAAATCAGCCAGTCTCCGATGGCTGGGAGCCAATCCCGCTATATCGATTTGTAGTCAATTGAAATCCAAGAGAACGTTCCTCGAGTCTACATGACAGGAAAGCCAATACCCCTGGGGGACTGGTCGTTCGCTTTAGCTCGTACCCCGAAGTGGCGCTGTCAAACGGAATGGAGGACGTATATTCTTGTCTGAATTCGAGAAAGCTCGGGCGCTCGTATGAGATTCCTCTGCTGGTCTGAGCGAAGTCGATTATTGGGTGATTGTCACGTAGGTGCCGACTTCCAGCTCGCGAAATAACTTCTTCGCAGCTTCGTGCGGAAGGCGGATACAGCCATGGGAAGCAGGGTAGCCCGGCACGTGTCCGGCGTGCATTCCCACGGGACTACCGTTTAGCCGCATGAAGTAAGGCATTTCAACGTCGTAAATGCTCGACATCCGGACGCGATGTTTGTCGGTCACAGCGAATTCTCCGCAGGGCGTGCGAAAGTTCCTTTTACCAGTCGAAACCGGCGTGCGGAACGCGGCAATCCCGTTCTTGTAATACACAGCTTCCTGATCCGAAAGCGAGATTGCCACACGCGTCGTATGAGTAGTGGGATCTGGATCTTTCCCGAGGAGAAGCAGGATGACGCGCGTTTGATTATTTTGCTGAGCGAAGCTGAGGGGCACCATCTTGTAATTCGCTGTTCGAGCGCTTCGATCCGCGCCCTTCTCGAGGAGAGCCCGCACAAAATCGAGGCGTCCAAGGCCGGCAGCGAGCATCAGGATATTCATCCCTTCCTCACTGCGAAGGTAAAATTCGAGCTTGTCCTCATTCACTTCATCTATGAACCGCTCCTCCGCCGGTATCACCAACCGTTCGTTCGGGTCTGCACCAAGATCCAGCAGCATCCGAAACCATTTAATGTTGTTGCGCGCGAGCGAATACGCCAGCAGGCTCTGTTTCGCACCTCGTAATTTTGGAAGTTTTGAATGGTGAGCAATCAAAAGCGCCGCCATTTCCATATCAGATGCCCGAAGCGCTTTCGCGAGCATTTCTTTCATGAAGGGCGCCCATTCCGTTCGATCTGCCCGTTCGAGATCGAAAAGCTTCGCTGCGACTGCCGAACGGCCGCTTTTCAAGGCAATGTGGAGTGGATTATCAACATCATGCGCCGAGGCTTTCCATGACGCCCCCGATGTCAGCAGAAGCTCGAGCGCCTCCGTGTTTCCACTCGCAACGGCTTCCAAGAGCAGGCTCTTTCCTTTCTCATTGGTTTCATTCACATTCGCTCCCCGTTCGATCAGTTTCTTCATCAACGGCAGATCGTTCTGAGAAAAAGCGACCTGAATGGGTTTCGGATACCCCTCCCCCGCCAAATTCACATCTGCTCCGCCATCGAGAAATTGCTGCACCATCTTCGGATCTTTCCACAGGATCGCTGTTAAGAGCGGTGTGCGGCCTTCCTCATCGATCGAGTTCAAATCAATCCCGGCATCCAGCAGAAGATCAGCGATGTAATATTGTTTGTCCGCCACCGCATCAAACAGCGAATCCGCGGTGACCGGCGTGGATAGCCACCTGAGCTTTTTCCTGGCTCTCTCACGAGGGGACAGCGCCGCTGGCCGGGAAGACGCAAACGACGCCATCGAGACCTGACTCGCTTCGACGTTCACCGGTTTCGCAGAATCGACACCCGAATAGTGGGGCCATACTGCTAAGCCCAACATTCCCAATGCAATAAACACCGTCGAGACGATGAACATTTTGGTTTTCATGTCAGTCTAGCCGACCTTAGTCGGATTCTAACGTTCGTTGCGGCCCGTGCAAGATTCCAGATTGATTAATATTGACTACTCCTCGGAGAAACCGTTTACCGGCGTAATTATTCGCGTTTGCGGCGCCGCCACCGTGCCGGTGACCAGTGACTGCGCCGAAGCAGTCACCCGCGTTTCCTGTCCATACGGCACAATGACTGTGTAACTACCAGTCTCGCCGACTTCCAGCGATCCGATCATCTGCTGTAAAGGCACACCACCAACGCTTGCCCGCATCAATATATTAAATAGAGGCTCCGTACCGCGGTTCTGCGCAGAAATAACCAGCGGCACACCGGCGGAGGTGCCATGGGCCACGTCAATGAAATAATCTGCGATCGCGAGATTGTAGAGACCGGATTGCGTGCGCCTCGACAAGCGATCGATCGCGAGAATACCGGCGCCGTGAGTTGAGTCGTAACCTGGTGGACCGGCGTCGTTGCTGTAGTCCATCACGAGCTGCGCTGCTTCAGCGGCAGGGCGGTATGGCTCCTGCGAGAGAAGCCCGGCTATCGCACCGCTCACGAAAGGCACGGCTGCCGAGGTGCCGGTAAATGAAATCCCGGACTCCGCATCCCACCTCGTCACAATCCCAACGCCGGGCGCCGCAACGTCGACTTCTGCTCCTCGGTTCCCAAAATAAGGCACCTGCCCGTTAGCATCGGTGGCAGTCACCGCGATCACGCCATCATATCGGGCCGGATAAACAATGGCATCTGTGCCTTCGTTCCCGGCAGCCGCGACGATAACCGCTCCCCGTGATTGCACGTATCCGACGGCACTCCTCACGACATTGCTGTCACCATAGCTGCCGAGACTGATGCTCAGTACTTTTGCTCCCTCATCGACGGCGGCGATCATACCTCTTGCCAAAGAAAAGCTGTCTCCGGATCCATCCTCCGCTACAACCCGGATGCTTATTACGTCCGCCTGGGGCACAATTCCGGTCACTCGATCTTCTTCTCCAAGCAGGAGCGTGGCGATGGCAGTTCCATGTCCGCTGTCAAATGAACCTGCTCCCCCTGTCGCGTCGATCTCGCCCGCAAGTCTGGTCGCAACCGGAGAGGCAGGATCGACCCCCGTGTCGAGAATCGCAATCTTTACCCCCATGCCCCATCGTGGGGACACTTCGGCACCTCCGAGCCATTTAACTGCGCCAGTGCCAAACGCCGCATATTCCGTCCCGTCGGGGGCACGTGGTTCAGGCATTACTGGCACCGAGACTACGTAATTGAAATCGACAGTCGCGTTACCCGCATCGACCGAATCCAGAACTTCCTCCGGGATTCGCACCGAATTAAGGTCGTCCAAAACGTCGAGTGACCGGATTCGCGCTTCCCGGGCGCGTTTCAAAAATGCACGCAATTCCGTTTTATCGGCGAACGTGAGTACTATCTCCCCTTTAATAGTATCCTCTGGGAAAATCGCGGGGCTTTCCGCCGGCATAATTGCGCCACGCGTCTCCGCGGGAAGCCTCGTAATCTGCCGCTGAGATGACGAAGTCTCCGATCGGTTCACCGTTCGCCGATTCGTAAAGGATTGGGAGTCGCCCCCCCCTTCTCGGCGATGTTCCTTGTTCCAGACCAGACCAAATAGTGTCGCCACCGCTGCAAAAGCAGCCAGCGCGAAATGGCGTTTCCGTAGTGGAATCCGATCCATTCAAACAATCGTACGTTTCAAGTCCCTAACTTCTTAATGCAACGCGATTCCGCATCTGCAAATCTTTTGTTCATGAAATCAAAGCCTGGAAGCATTGAAGATCGTTACAACCTGCTGCGATAAAGATTGAAACGGAGATGGGCGATTACGAAAATCTCTCCGCTGCAACGATACTTTCTGGATCTCTGGCATCGCTGAACGGTGAGTTATTGCTTTGAGGTGAATGTACCATTTTCTAAAGAATCTCTACCTCAGGAAATTGACCGATGATTGTTTCAACTGAAGAAATGAGAGCGATCGAACAAAGCGCTCTTGATACGGGTGTGACTGCGGAGTCGCTCATGGACGCGGCCGGTTTCTCTATCGCCGAGGTTGTCCTCCAATTTTTTCCAAGTCCCGGAACCTGTCACGTCTATTACGGAAAGGGAAATAACGGAGGTGATGCTTTGGTTGCGGCCAGACATCTTGCGTCAGCCGGATGGAGAATCAAACTCGTGTCGAAGTTCTCCGAACAGCAACTTGGAGTGCTGCCACGAGTAAAACTAGGCGAAGCAAAAGGAATTGCGCTTGCGAAGTCGGATTTGAACACGCCGGTCGAGCGAAGACGACCGCTCGTGATTCTTGACGGGCTCCTTGGGATCGGCGCAAGAGGCGAACTTCGAGATCCGGTGAAACAGGCGGTGCAGGAGATCAACGAATCCCGTCGCGATCGCAATGCCTACGTCTTTTCCATCGATGTGCCCAGCGGATTGGATTCGGATACCGGCGAACCGGCAAAAGGTACCGTGCGCGCGGATTTCACAATCGCCGTGGGAAATGCCAAGAGCGGTCACGTGAGCGATGAGGCAACAGACCATGTCGGACGTTTGATTGTAGCCCCTTTGAAAGCGCTGAGCTCTTTCGCATCTCCTGGCCGGGATCCTTCCATTCTAGCAACGCCAAGCTCGCTCAGAGGTCTGTTTCCTAGAAGAAATTTTGAAACTCACAAAACTAATTTTGGCCGAGTCGGCATTGTCGCCGGTTCGCGTGGACTGACCGGGGCACCAGTAATGTCAGCTCTCGGTGCCATTCGCGCCGGCGGCGGCCTCGTAACGCTTTATGCACGAGAACCGATTTATTCCACCGTGGCTTCATCGGCCGCGCCGGAAGTAATGGTTCGCCCGGTTGTGCAGTTTCATGAAGTACTTCACCAAAAACTTGACGCGCTCGCAATTGGGCCCGGTCTCGGGCTCGATTATCCACACGAAACCCTCGCGCTGGTTAAGCAGCTGCGCTGCCCGGTCGTGGTTGATGCGGATGCGCTGAACGCACTCTCAAAGGAGGTAGACATCCTAAAGGAATGTGCGGGGCCACGCCTCCTCACTCCGCACCCCGGAGAAATGTCGCGGCTACAGGATCAGGCGAACCGTCGCCGCCGAGAATGGGTAAGCGATTTCGTCGACGAATACCCTGTCACGCTTCTGCTGAAGGGCGCCCGGACGGTTGTGGGAGAAAAAAATCAGTCGCTTTCCTACAACAGCACAGGTTCTCCGGGAATGGGCACTGGAGGCATGGGCGACATCCTGACCGGAGTTTGTGTCGCTTTGCTGGGGCAGGGTCTCTCACCATACGACACGGCGCGGCTCGGGGCATGGCTGTGTGGACGTGCAGCCGAGATCGCAGTATTTTCCGGAGGCAGATCGGAGGAATCGTTGGTCGCCACTGATCTCCTCGACCAACTCGGTCAGGCCTTCCAAGATTTCCGGGAAGGATGTTTCTAAGCGCACGACGCAATCGCGCCCCAATCAGCCAATTTCGCTCAACAAACGTCCGAGCAATTCGTGCACTGGCAGTCGCTCCTGGCGCATGCTGTCACGATGTCGAAGCGTCACCGTGTCCTTCAACTCCGAACCATTCTCACCAATCGTATCGAAATCGATCGTTACTCCGAAGGGCGTGCCGGCTTCGTCCTGACGTCGGTAGCGTCGGCCAATGGCACCTGATTCGTCGTAAAATGAAACCATGTGAGGTCGGAGGATTTCGCGAACTTCCTTAGCCTTCCGCACAAGAACTTCTTTATTTTTGAGGAGCGGAAAGACACCGACTTTGATCGGCGCCATGCGCGGGTGAAATCGCATCACCGTTCGCAATTCCGTCTTTCCTCTCTCATCCGTAACTTTTTCCTCGTCGAACGCGTTGCAGATCAGTGCGAGCACGGTTCGGTCGACACCGGCGCTTGGTTCGATGACGTGCGGAATGAATCGCTGTTTTGTTTCCTCATCAAAATATTCGAGAGACTTCCCGCTCGCATTCTGGTGCTGAGTGAGATCGTAGTCCGTACGATAGGCGACGCCCTCCAATTCCTGGATGCCGAATGGAAACTCGAACTCGATGTCGTACGTACCTTTTGAATAGAAGGCGCGGTCTGTTTCCGGCACATCTAGCACGTGAAGCTTTTCGCGCGGGATGCCAATGTTTTCGTAGAAGTTGATCCGTTGCTCGAGCCAGTATTGAAGAAGGTCGCGTCCCTGCTCCGGTCTGCAGAAATATTCGACCTCCATCTGCTCGAACTCACGAGACCGAAACGTGTAATTGCGCGGATTGATCTCGTTGCGAAAAGCTTTCCCTATTTGCGCAATGCCGAACGGCAATTTCTGGCGAGACGTCTCAAGCACATTTTTGAACTGCACAAATATGGCTTGCGCGGTTTCGGGCCGGAGATACGAGATGGACGACTCGTCCTCGGTCGCGCCAACGTAAGTTTTGAACATGAGGTTGAACGCCCGGGGTTCGGTGAGATCGCGGCTGCCACAGTTTGGACAATATTTTTTGCCATCCTTATTTGGAAGTTGGTCGGCTCGCAGGCGGGATTTGCACTGCCGGCAATCCACCATTGGATCGCTGAATGTGTCTTCATGACCGCTGGCCTTCCATACCGCGCGATTCATGAGAATTGAGCCATCCATCCCGACCATATCGTCGCGATCGCGCACCATACAACGCCACCAGTATTCCTTCAGGTTGCGCTTCAACT
This sequence comes from uncultured Verrucomicrobiae bacterium, assembly GCA_963805815.1. Lineage (GTDB taxonomy): Bacteria > Verrucomicrobiota > Verrucomicrobiia > Chthoniobacterales > Chthoniobacteraceae > CAWDWA01. Next base: position 40,404 of record CAWDWA010000008.1, on the reverse strand, counting down.
CCGTACCAAGAGGGCCATAATCCCAACACCCGTTCAAGCCCCCATAAATCTCGCTAGACTGAAATATGAAGCCTCTGCGTTTGCAAAGACTGACAATCTTTTCCATTCGTTGGGAGTCGGTCTTCGGTGCGCTAGTTGTCATAGGGGCGCCAAGTGAACACTCGCCCCTTCGCTTTGCAATCGGAAAAAAGTCCAGGAATTCGGGGCTTAATCGCTTCCTTACCCTCCGCTCCACTGCCGCGTGGAAAAGTTCTCGTTCATCGCCACGTTTTTAGCCTCTGCGAATCACACCGCGAAGGTCTTGAGTGGTTGCCAAGATGGCTCAAAAGCCCCTTGCGAGTTACGCCATCACACTGATCAAATTGACTCCAAATCATGGTACAGTTTCTGCACCAACGAAGTGCAAATCCCAAACTATGAAAAACTGCCTGCTCGCTATTGCCGCCACAGCCGCCACCGTTCTGCTCACTTCGTGCGCTGGAGTGTTCGTTAGCAAGACTTACGTTGCAACTGGTGCTGTAAATCCCCGCAGTATCTATATTCGACCTTTCTCGATTGAGAGCGCCGTATTCACAGGACACCACGGTCACTCTGAGGGTGAGCTTGGGATTCGCCGCTCGCTCGCTCCCGAGGCCCTTTCGATCGCGCTGAAAGAGGAACTCGAGAAGATTGCACCGACGATGATTCTCCGCGAAGGTGAAGTTCCCAAGACCGGCTGGATTGTAGAGGGTGTATTCGACTTGGTCGACGCCGGCGACCCGAAATACCGTGGCATCGCGCAGGCTACCGCGACGCTTGCCCCAGGGCGCTCGAAGGTCCGCCTTCACGTGCGGGTGATCGACGTAGAAAGGGCCGGCATCGCACATGACATCGACTTCAAAAACTTCGGCGGAAGCGATGCTGATACGGCCGGGGTCCTCTACGCATTCGACCTCAGAGGAGGCAGCGAACTCAGCGCTGCGCACGGAAGCATTTATTCGCCAGGTCTGGGCTATGCGACTCCGTTCGATTTTCGCAATACCGCCGAAAGAGTCTATAACGTGCTAAGCCCGGATCCCCATCGATTTGGCCTTCGTTCTTCACCCACAATTCGCTGAACAACAAAAAGCTCGCAGTTTAAATTGGGGAATCCGGGAGCCCGGATTCCCCAATTTCTTTTATCGTCAGCAGCACATTGGCCTTGCCCGTCGCAAAAACCTCTCCTATATGTGCGTTGAATGCGAATTCACCTTCGCATTGTCGTCTTTGTGCGTATTAACGAATTTCAATACTTGATCCGCCAAATGCATCAGGAGCCAAGGCTATGCAGCGTTCGCTGCATTGTGCCGGTATGAGGTAGTCATCAATCAACGGCCGGAGTGTTGCTCCTGGCAAACCGGTCCCAAGGAGGAGAGTCCGCTTATTTTCAAACCGCGAAAGTATCAGCCCCAAACCCGGGTAAACGGAAGAATCCGTGCTCGCGAAGTACGTGTAATCCTGGGTTCAACCAACGAACAGCTCGGAATCCTGAAACTTCAGGATGCTATCAAGAAAGCCCAGAGTCTCGGGCTGGATTTGGTAGAAGTGGCCGCCAACGCTAGTCCGCCGGTCTGCCGGATTGTCGATTTCGGAAAGTATCGCTACGAGCAGTCGAAACAGGAGAAAGACCGCAAGAACTCCGGAACACGTCTCAAGGAAGTAAAATTCCGGGTAAAGATCGCGGAGCACGATTACCTGACCAAGATGCGGCGTGCCGAGGCATTCCTTGCAAAGGGAAATAAGGTCAAGGTTCAGTTGCAATTTCGTGGCCGCGAAATGGCTCATCAAGAGCTAGGTGAGCAGCTGATGCAGCAGGTCAAAAAGGATCTTGAAACGATGGCTCTGGCCGAAATGGAGCCCAAGAAAGTCGGCCGGAGCATTAACATGATCCTCTCTCCTCTGCCTGTAAATCGACGCAAGCGGAAATACACGGACGATTCGTATGAACCTGAAGAAGAGGATCAGGAGGAAGAGCAGAACGACGATGAGTCGTAATCTCCGAATTCACCGATCCCTGTTTATTTGTCTCCTGCGAAAAACACTCTGCTGCTCTTCGATATCGACGGCACTCTGATCACTTCAGGTAGTGCCGGCGAGTATGCACTGAGACTGGCGGTAAAGGATCTCTTCGATGTCGAAGACGATCTCTCCGGTATCGGAATCGCCGGACGCACCGATGGGCTGATCGCCAGGCAAATTCTCGAGCGCTACAAGCGAGAAACAAACGCGGAGAATATTGCGGCCTTTTTAGAGGCCTACCTACGTCGTCTTATTGAGCAGCTGCCAAAGACACCGGGGACCGTTCTCCCTGGCATCATTCAGCTTCTGGAAGCGTGCAAAAAGCGGCCGAATGTAGCGCTAGCTCTCCTCACCGGGAATGTTTCGCGCGGTGCTGAGCTTAAGCTTTCTTACCACGGCGTGTGGACTTTTTTCGATTTCGGGGCCTACGCCGACGATCATCACGAGCGCAACAAGCTCGGTCCATTCGCTCAGGCGCGCGCGGTAGATTTCCATGGAGTCCAATTTGCCGCTGATCGCACGTTTGTAATCGGGGACACCCCTTATGACATTGAATGTGGAAAAGCGATAGGCGCCAAAACAGTGGCGGTCGCAACCGGCAGTTACACGCGCCAACAACTGGCAGAACATCAACCTGACATCCTGTTCGATGACCTCTCCGACGTCGAAGGCTTTATCGTCGCCCTGGGAATCTAGCTCGAGAGGATAGATCCAAGCGCTTTCATAGGATGCTCCGCCACCGGTCTTCGAAACATCGAGGAGGGTCGTGGAAGGAAGCCCTCGATGCGGCCCTCGACGCATCCAGGTGCAGGGTGTTCCACGACCCTCCGGAAATTTCAGGAAACGAATGTCTTCGATTCCGACAATTTGATCACACGCCCTTCCGGATCGCGGAAATTTGTATAGGGTCCGACGCTGGTCACGATGATGCCGCGCCTGCGAAGTTCATCCAACACCGGCCCGCGATTCCTCAGCGAGATGTAAATATGAAAGTAGCTGACGGTCTCGCCAAATTCCGCCTGGCGAAGGCAAACGGGAAGTCCTCCTAGTTCCATCTCGCTGTAACAGTCAACACGCTCGCTAAGCACCTTGGCTCCCAGTAGTTGTACGTAAAAATCACGAATCTCACGCCACCGCTGCGTAAACATTGTCACGGAGTAGCAATTCGGAGAATCGTCAATTGGACTCGATATCATTGGGTTGCCCTACTGCGCTGAGGATTGGGAGTATATCAATTACTGTCACGCAATCGCTAAAATAGCAGCTTCCATGCAAGCACCCATAATTACGGCCTTTTGTATATTTTCTATAATTCTCTAGTCTTCTTTCTTTATGCGGAATGAGCGGGTTACTCTGGAATGGACCGTTTCGTCGATATTGCGGCCTGTCAGAAGGACGCCAACGTTTTTGCCCTCCACGCGCCCCGTCTTTCCCTCAAGCATGGCTGCCAGACCCACGGCGCCTGCTCCTTCAACTTTTAGTCCCGCAACATGGTAAAAAACCGCTATTGCCTGCGCGATAGCATCTTCCGAGACAACAATCATCTCATCCACATGCTGAATGGCAGATGCAAACGCATTTCTTCCTACTCGGGACACCGCGAGTCCGTCAGCCAATGTATGGCCAACGTCTACGCTGGTGGGAAATCCTACTTGGCGGGATACGTGCAGCGATTGGGCCCTCTCCGGTTCGATACCAATCACCTGAATGTCCGGTCGTATCCGTTTCAGCGCCGTGGATACACCCGCGATCAATCCCCCACCCCCCACTGGAACCAAAACCACATCGAGTTTCAGCGTCTGCTCTAGAATCTCCAAACCCACAGTGCCCTGCCCGGCAATCACATCCGGATCGTCGAAAGGATGCAGAAACGTCAGGCCATTCCGTTCTGCATAGTCGCGAGCGAACGCTCCCGACTCTTCGAAATTCATTCCATGCTGGATGACGTGTGCTCCGAGTCGCTCACAAGAACGAATTTTCACCTCTGGAGCCCCGAATGGCATAACCACATGCACCCGGGTGTGCAGCAAAGCGCCATGGAAAGCGACCCCCTGAGCGTGATTTCCCGCTGATGCCGCGACGACCCCGCGATTCCGGGCCTGAGGGCTTAAGAGACTCAACACATTGCGTGCACCACGTTCCTTGAAACTTCCCGTCACCTGAAGATCTTCGCGTTTGCAGTAAATTCGTGCACCAAACATGGCGGAAATTTCCGGAAATTCTTCGAGTGGCGTAATCACGACGTTGCCCAGAAGGCGTTTGTGAGCGGCTTTGATGTCTTCAAGCTTTACGGGTCGGGTTTTCATGAGAATCGAATCCTGGAAATAAAAAACCCTGAGAGAGTGTCTCAGGGTGAAGGATAGGAACGAAATTCTTGATCAGATCAATGCGCGTCTACCCTCACCCCGAGAGGGCCTGAATAATGATGACCATCATCATGATCAAATTCGCTGCAAGTAAACGCATCGTCACTCGTCGGATAATCGAACGATGCGGGCATTTGTCAACTAATTGAGCGAAAACGGTGATTCTCACGTAAATGGTATACATCCGGCTCTGCGATCGGGTTGGTCATTCCCCGGAATTAATGAACATCCTCATCGTCGATGACGAACCCGCGCTGGTCGAATACTTGACCAAAACGGTGAACGCCTACTACCCGAGCCACAAGGTCCGCGGCGCTGTGAGCGCAAAAGACGCGATTTTCGCGGCTCACGAAGAAGGGGCTGTCGATCTCCTTATTGCCGATATCCATCTCGGGGACTCCGACGGTTTCGAGGTATGCTCCCAGCTTCAGCCCATTTTTCCGGGGATGCAGACCGTCTTTATTTCCGGAAGAAGCAATCGCACTTTTCAAAATTCCGAAGACGGCATCCGCAACTTCCTGCGCAAACCTCTTGGTCCAAATGACATTTTTGGAGCAGTGGAAGCGCTACAACAGAAGGTCCGCCCCAGAACGGCCCGTCGTGTCATACCACGGTCGCTCACATCCAATAGCGTGACAATGTCTGCCAGCGAGTGCCCTGTTGCATTCCGTCGTCATAACGCGATTGACTCTCCAAAGTCCACACTTGCGAATGAAGCATGCGGGAACAACGCTTCCGTCGCCGAGAAAATTTTGGTAGACAGCGCAAAGCACCCGATATGGCTTCCAGCACTGCTCAGCCTCCTCACGCTGGGCGTTGTGATCACGCTGATCCTTCGCGACACGCGATTGTTAGATCATGTTCGGCAATCCCCCATTAACGAGACAGCGGCGGCCTCTCGAGTCACCTTGCGCGACCTTCCGTCTCAGTTGCATACCCCATCGGAACCGGAATTCCAAGACTCCGTGGACAAACAGTTTCAAACCGTCACACTGAGCGATCAATTCGAGGGAAGTGATCGGCCATTGGAGCTTGAAGCGCAGTGGAAGATTCTACCGCTGGCAGTCGGGGCGCACGAAATCGTGGTCGGTGAGGGTGCCGTCCGCGCACGCGCCTCTGATCTCGTCGTGGCGTTGTTTACTGCCGGGGTAGTCTCTCCCTATTATAATTGGGTCGGAAACCTCGATATGGGGACGAATGAGACTGGGCGCATCGGCTTCGTTTTTGGATACTTGAATCCGGAAGACTATTATCTACTCACAATCGACCGCACGGCTCTCCGAACCGCGGTGGTGCGCCGGATGGATGGGGATCAGGAAACTTTGTGGGATGCAGCGCTGCCAGAGAATGTCGTGTCGTCGGAATTTCATGTGAGGCTCGGGTACGACGGCGTCGAACAAACTCTGATGATCACTCTTGGGAAGTCCGAAGTTGTCGCGAGAATCGCGCTTGAGGGATTCGAAGGAGGACATTTCGGACTCTCGGTGGCAGAAACCTCGTTCTCCCGTTTCTCGGGGTTCGAGCTAACCTTAACCCCGGAAACATTGCATCAGCGACGGAATGAATCTCACAGTACCTTAGCGAAAAACTATCGCACGGTAAAATAACGCCAAACGGCGCTGCCCGAATGGTCAGACAGCGCCGGTAAGTTTGGTGGTTTATTCTCCAGCTAATTCGAGACGTTTATCCAACGACGTCCGGCTTACGAAGTCGGAACAGTTGTAATCGTCTGCAGAATGCGGCTCGCTATCTTGTAGGGGTCGCCTTGTGAATTCGGTCGCCGATCTTCGAGGTAACCCCTGTAGCCGTTGGGTATGAAGCTATTCGGAACGCGGACCGAAGCGCCCCGGTTTGCAACACCCCAATTGAATTTATCGATCGACTGGGTCTCGTGCAGACCGGTCAGACGCATATGGTTGTCCGGACCGTAAACGGCGATGTGCTCGTCCTTGTACTTGTCGAATGCCTCCATGAGCGCTTCGAAGTACTCTTTTCCACCCACCTCGCGCAGGTACTTCGTCGAAAAGTTCGCGTGCATGCCTGAGCCGTTCCAGTCTGTCGCCCCAAGAGGCTTGCAGTGCCAGTTGACGTCCACGCAGTATTTTTCACAGAGACGCATCAACAGATAACGAGCAACCCAGACTTCGTCCGCCGCCCTCTTTGAGCCCTTCCCGAAGATCTGAAATTCCCACTGGCCCTTAGCCACTTCTGCATTAATGCCTTCGTGATTGACGCCTGCATCGAGACAGAGATCGAGATGGGTATCGACGATCTCGCGAGCGATATCGCCGACGGACTCGAATCCGACACCGGTGTAGTAATTCCCTTGCGGAGCAGGATAGCCTTTCTCCGGGAATCCGAGCGGACGTCCGTCTTGATACAGGAAATATTCCTGCTCAAAACCGAACCATGCATCGGGATCATCCAGGATCGTTGCCCGGGAATTCGAAGGATGCGGATTACCGTCAGGGAGCATGACTTCACTCATCACAAGCGCGCCGTTCTCCTTGGTGGGATCCGGGAAAACGGCCACCGGTTTAAGAACGCAGTCTGAGCTGTGACCTTCGGCCTGTTTAGTCGAGCTGCCATCAAATCCCCAGGCCGGGAGATCTTCGAGTGCAGGGAAAGAGTCGAACTCCTTGATCAGCGTTTTACCGCGGAGGTTCGCGACGGGTTCATATCCGTCTAGCCAGAGATATTCCAGTTTATACTTCGCCATGTTAATTGGTTGGTGTGTCGGTTTTTGCTCCGTCGACACGGTGGTCGGCCGGAGTCTGTTAATTTTTTTGTTCTTGAATAGCCGCGTGCGGCGCGCCGCAGCCTGAGCACAATCCAAGCCATCTCGGAAAAAAGATCTGAACTCAGGTGTAGCACGAAATCGGAGTGTGTATGAGGAACACCGCCTGTCAAGTTTGGCGCTTGCCCTCACATTCCGATAAGTCATGGTCTTACAGATGCATCACGTAAAAGACACACTGCGCGCACGAGTCCGTGTCGGCTATGACGGCCGGGTGCATAAAACCTTTCGCGGACCTCGAGCAGAAGAGAGATTCGCGAACGAAGTGCGCATTTTGCAACATCTTGCGCTTGTAAAGTGTCCAAATGTGCCCACCCTCATCACATCAGATGCAGAGACTCTCACGATCGAAACGACCAGTTGTGGGAAACGCGTGGAAACGCTCAGCGAAGCAAAGCGCGCCGACATCTTCCAGGAACTGGAAATAAAATACGGCGTAAGGCACGATGATCCGGACGTGCGAAACGTGACCTATCGAATAACGGATGGCAGATTTTGCGTGATTGACTTCGAATTCGCTGAAATTCTGCCCGGGTTTGGATCCGAACCGGGCGGGCTCAACCAGGAGCCGAATGTTCAAGACGAATGAAGCGGGCTGTTAATCAACTTCACTGGTCGGGCTGCACCCATCGGGGAAAAGTCCGAACGGAAAACGAAGATTCATTTCTTTGCCTGGAGTTTGACTCGAGGGAAATGCGCTATCTGGGACGGATCGGAGAGGTGGGTATTCGCGCGGCCGATCATGTGTTTGCTGTGAGTGACGGCATGGGCGGGGCGATGGCAGGTGAATTTGCCAGCAAGATTGTTGTGGACATGCTGGCGCATCTTTTTCCGCGCACTTTTCGTCAGGGAGCCAGCGGCTTCAATCGAGGAATCGGGGACCTGCTGGGGGAGCTTTACTCGCAAATTCACCAGAGCCTCGAACAAATGGGCCGGTTTTACGAGGAGTGCCGAGGAATGGGAGCGACATTAAGCCTATGCTGGTTCACACCAAACCGGGTTTACTTCGCTCACGTCGGAGACAGCAGGGTATACTACGTTCCGGCCGGGCAGCGGAAACTTCAGCGCATTACTCATGATGATTCGCACGTGGGCTGGTTGTATCGTTCGGGAAAAATTACCGAGCGCGAAGCTCGCACACACCCTCGGCGCAGTGCTCTTTCTAAGGCGCTCGGCGCGGGAAACATGAATGTCGACCCGCAGGTAGGAGTGGTGGAATACGAGGCTGGCGACGCTTTCTTTCTCTGCAGCGACGGCGTCGTCGAAGGTCTTTCCGACGCGCAAATCCGGCGACTGTTGTTCGAACCAGAGCCAAACGAGGCTAAGCAACTTCCCGCGGACCGCGTTGTGAATTATGCGGTACAAATGAGCGGCAAGGACAATACTACGGCTATCTTCGTCGAGACCTCGTGAACGCTTGCGTCAAGACCCATCTTCCACTCGATTCGTCGACGATGAGAACCCGGATTCTCCTGATGCCCCTGGCGGCCGCCCTCCTGGTCGGCTGCGCCTCGGTGACTTCCACTCCGCCAGCAGATATCAATCTTCAGCAGAGGATCATTCCCAAGGGCAGCGTCGGGCGACGAATAGAGTTTCCGTTGCGTCCGACATACATTACAATTCACAGCACACAGAATCGGGGAGGCACTGCTAAGCAACACGCAAGCGGGATGTTGAACGGAGCGTATAGAGGTCGATCGAAATGGAACCGTACAGGATATCTCACCTGGCATTTTACGGTCGACGATCGAGAGGCCATTCAGTCATTACCACTCGACATCCAGGGCGAACATGCTGACCACGATGGTCCAGGCAACCGCACCAGCATTGCAATCGAGATCTGCGAATTCAGCGAACCCCGCCGCCAGCGCGCGGCAATCGAACGGACGGCCCGTCTCACCGCATGGCTAAGAAAGCGCTTTAGGATCCAAGTCGATCACGTTGTGCCACATTACCACTGGCCGCAGCATCACTTCCACAGCTACCAGAAAAACTGTCCCATCATTCTCCTCGATAACGGCCGCCCCGGACCGAAATGGCAGGAATATTTGAATCTGGTCGCTCGCTCGTGACCTGACTGGCAGGGCATCTGACAGGCAGGGAGGGGCCGCATCATGTCGTTCGCCTTGAAAATCAGGGCACGCTTGACAGGTGAATCCTCGGGTAATGCCATGATTTTCGGCGCATACTGTTTGAAAATACCACGGAATCTCCCCCGCTCAGATCGATGAACGAGGTGCAATCCGCGTCCCGTTCCATTCGATCATCGGCGTATACGATTGCCGAAAGCTCTACTGGAGGAAACGAGCGACACTGTGGTTCCGTTATTGGAGTTCGCATCTTGGCGCGGTACGCTCCGAGAAGTTAGTTCCTGCCCCGCACACCTCAATCTACGAGCATCCCGAGACTCTCGGCGAAGTGAAACAGATTCTTAGGCTCAATCTCAAAACATCGACGCGATGACGTTTTGAGAGCGAGCGAGTGCAATGTCCCGAGGGTGATTCTGCTTTTCACGGCATGAAGCCTCTCATTTCCATCGCCACACAAAACCATCCGTCATATGATAAGAAAATGAACCGCAGAACCGCCATTATCGCAGGAGCATCCGGCCTCGCTGCCGCAGCCGCTGTCTCACCCGTCGCACGCGCCGAAGAGGAGACTACCAACCCGGAACTTGAAAACGTCGAAGCGCTTCTGAAGGCGCATGACGAGGCCATGACCAACCACGACCTGGAGGGCGTCATGGCCAGCTTCACGGAGAATGCCACAATCATGGGCACCGGCCCCGGCGAAATGTGGTCCGGCCCGGAAGAAATCAAAGTCGCTTACGAACACTTCTTTGAGGGCTATGACAAGGGAGAGCAGGATTTCGAATACCATTTCAAAGTCGGAGGTCTTGGCGAAGACATGGGATGGCTAATGGCCTCCGGGAACATCAACGGAAAGAAGGACGGCAAGGAGTTTTCCTTCCCTTTGAATCTCTCGCTCACCGTCACGAAGAAGGACGGCGAATGGAAGATCGCCGCGATGCATTTCTCCACACTGACCGGCGGAGCGGAAAAACCACAGGAATAATGCCATGAGTGACCCGGAGAATTGCAATCAAGAAGAGTTGGGTAATAGGTCATCTGCGCCGGAGTCGAAGGAAATTCAAGGGCGACGGCAGTTTTTACAAAGCCTTGGAAAGTGGTCTGGCGCCGCTATCGTCGCTGCGGTCGGTGGAGCGTGGCTGATTACCACGCCGAAGGCGCGTGCCGGCGGATGGATTAATCGCCGGGGATACGGCGGAGGATGGATCAACGGAGGCGGCGGTTGGATTAATCGGGCCGGCTGGATCAACCGCGGAGGCGGCTGGATTAACGGCGTGGGAGGTGGCGGAGGATGGATAAACCGCCGCGGTTACGGCGGCTCCTGGATCAATCGCCGATAGTCGTGACGGCTCGAAAAATTGGATGACGGAAATCGGTGAAAGCGCACTGGCTTTCCTCCTCGCTGCCGAGGCGACTGAGGAGGAGGGCCGTGCTTTTGTCGCGATCGTCCGCAGCCATGAGGAACTCCACCGGTGGCTCCTGGCTTCACCGCCGCAGCTTCAGTGGTTGCAGATAGAGGGTTTGCTTCGCGACGCGGAGCCCTGGGCAGAAGCGGCACAGGGATCCGACGAAATACCTCTGGACGTTGTCCTGACCAACCCGGAGGCCGAGTTTTCACAGCTTTACCGGCTCGTAGACGTGCGCGCGGCCCGGGATGTGCGCGCGACGATTCCCGCGGCCACAGGTCTGATGAAGGCGGCTCGCCTCGCAGCCTCGCTGGGCCTGCCCATACGAATTCTGCCGGGCCAGCCCACGGGGGAAATACTCGCGCTCTTGGAGGAACTTGCGGAATTCTACCTCCACGATCCGATGGTCAAAGAACCCGTCGAACCGTTCCATTCGCTGCTCGCCTCACTCCGCCGCGGCGGAACGGATACGCTCTGGACGATTCTCGAAGAGGACCCGGAGGTTTTCGCGCACTTCGACGCCAATGGCCGCGCCACGTTGCCGCGTTCGACGCAACCAGCACCGCCGATGTTCGTGAGAGGTCACCTGGCCCGCCTTATCGACGAGGGCGCTGAGTGCGCTAGCTGCCCGTGGCAGGAGACCTGCGCCGGATATTTCAAGTGGCCGGATCCCACCTTCTCGTGCGACGGCGTGAAGCGGCTCTTTGCCCGGATCAAAGCGGCGGCGGATGAAATCGCTGAGGATCTTGCCGACGCTGTAGAGATAATGCCATGAGCTCCCGCGCCTTCAGCGTGATCCTGCTTCCAACTTCCGGGTGCAACGTCGCCTGCGACTATTGCTTCGAGCACAAAGAACCTCACCGTCTCTCTTCGGTCCTCGTCCCTCTGCTGACAAAAAGGCTGCTCGACCACATGGAACACGAGGGCATCCCGGAATGCGAGATCTACTGGCAGGGCGGCGAGGCGATGCTCATGGGTCCGGCATGGTTTGCCGCGGCGGGTGAAGTGATGGACCGCTCCGCCTCAGAGCGCGGCCTCCGTTTTTCGCACTATCTTCAAACCAATCTCATCAGCTATTCTCCAGCGTGGAACGACGTGCTGCACGGAATGTTCAACGGCTCGCTCGGGACTTCGATGGATTTCCCCAATGTGCACCGCAAGCTCTTCAAAGGCGGCGCGGCGGCTTACACAGCAATGTGGACGCAACGGTTGCACGAAGCTCGCGAGGCGGGAATCAAAGTGGGCGTTATTGCCGTGTTACATCAGGCAAGTCTCGAGGCTGGACCGGAACGTTTCTACCGCTACTTCACCGAAGAACTCGGACTGGATGACTTTCAGGTAAATACGCCCTTCCCCGGCGGACCGGCCAACCAGGTGGAGGATGGGATTGCACTCAACAACGCGAAACTCGCGGAGTTCCTCGTGAATTTGATGGATCTCTGGATGAAACGCGGTTACGAAGCCGGCGTTTCGCTGGGTCCTTTCGACGCGCTCATCGATCACTTCACCGGCCGGCAGGCGCGCCTGCCGTGCATCTGGAAGGAAAACTGTTCCAACCAGTTCATTTCCGTCGACTCGAAAGGCACGGTCGCTCAGTGCGACTGCTGGGTCACCAGCTATCCGGAATCATTCTTCGGCAACGTCTTTCATGAACCCGATCTCACACGAATGCTGCGTAACAGTCGCGCGCGGCGCGAGTTCGTAGAACGCCCGAAGCGCCTGGTTGAAAACGAGGACTGTCTTTCGTGTCGCTACCTCTCAATCTGTCACGGCGGCTGCCCGGTCCGGACGTACAGCGCTCTCGGCACGATGCTTGCCAAGGACCCCTACTGCGAAGTCTACAAGGCCGTCTTCAGCCGCGCGGAGATGCACAGCCGTGCGCAATTGCGGCGCCGCTTTGCGCATCGTATCGTCCAGTCATCCCTCGAAACAGCCGGCCCTTAACCTTAATAGAGCTGCCGCAATACCTGTGCTCTATGAGGGGATGGCCATTGCTAATTTCCATCATGGGATTGCTGCTCTTGCCATCGGCGCAGGGCGAACTTTCGCCTGTAACGCTGCCACCCGCTCCCGCGCGCCCCGGCGACGTTACCGGTGCGACGAAAATATCCGTAACCGGATGTGGCGCAGACAATATCAGTGAACTTTGTTCTTCCTGCTCCGCTGGAATGAAGTCCGGCTTGCCCATATACCGAAGCGGGTGTGAGACGAGGCTCGACGCTTTCATTCGGTTCAGCTCGCTGCTGGTCTTCCTGACACTCATTGAAGTCTTCGTCACCTTGCTCGCCTCCCGAAAACGCATAGAGCTGGCGCGCCGGAGCGATTGGCGCTCCCGCTGGATTTTCCCGCTCGCTTTCATTCCCGTCACAGCATTGATCTTTCTGCGGTCAACCGCACACTGAACATAAATGAAATTCACGAATCGCGAACTCGAAACACAGGAAGCCGAGGCAAAGCGAGTTTGGCGGCGTCTAATCTTGCGTCGCTATTCCGCAGTGGAACTGTTGGTTACGATCATTCTGCTCTTCGCCATCACGCCATTCGTCCAGAACCTTCGACATGGCCGGGTCATCGAATCCGTGATGATGACTCTCCTTCTCCTATCGGCGGTTCTCGCCGTGGCCGGTCGCCGGTCGGCCTTCTGGGGGATTCTGCTTGTAACCCCGGCTTTGGCGGGGCGGTGGCTGAACCACCTCAATCCCAAACTTTTCCCGATGGCTGTTTTCCATTTCGCGGCGCTCGTGTTCATAGGCTACGTCATCGGCCATCTGCTGCGCTTCGTGCTCACCACGTCGAAAGTGAACCACGAGACCCTCTGCGCCAGCATCGCTGCGTATCTGATGATCGGGATCCTGTGGTCGATCTGCTACGAATTGCTGGCGCAGATCAATCCCAGCGCTTTCGCATTCAGCAATCCGGGCCAGACCATGGACAGTTTCAATGCTTTTTACCTGAGCTTCGTGACGCTGAGCACTGTCGGCTATGGCGACGTTACCCCCGTCTCACGCGGTGCTCGAATGCTCGCTGTGATGGAGGCAATCACTGGAATGTTTTATGTTGCGGTACTCGTAGCCAGACTCGTGTCAATCTATTCGATACCCCAAAATATCGGCAACAAAGGATCGTCCTCCGAGCAGTGAGATTGCAGCCATCTCGATCAATACCACGCGATCATTCACGGACAAGAGATTCGGAGAGAAATTCACTTCTTGTTGTGAGGAAATGCGCGATGGTCTGCGCCTATTTGTTTCCCTGAGCGGAAATTTCTGATTCGAAGACAACCACTCATAATGATTCGTCCTGTGTTGAGAACCTATTGTTTCATTGTGGCGCTCGCACTCACGGGATGTGCGCACTATGCGGATATCTCAGAAATCCAGCCCCGTTTTCGTCCCCTTCAGGCTACCGCAGGTGCGCTCGTTTCCGCCGAAAGCCGTATCACCGAAGCACTGCGAGAGAAAAAACGCGACCCACTGGCTGCAACCGGCGAGTTTCTCAGTGCCGCAGAATCGGCGGCCCGGCAACTAAAAGAAAATCCGGAGGATGCTGCCGCTCTTGAGACCTACAACTTTGCTGTGGCACGTGTGATCGACACCATTGGAAAAGCGAATCTCAATCCATGGAGTCAGCCACTTGAGGTGCCCGGCGAAGGGAGCAGCTACGTGCTCACGCACAAGCCCGACCCGCGCCCGGCATGGAATCCCGCGCTCTATGACTTCACCCCTGCGGACCAGTTTGATATCGGGGGGACCTACGTTAAAGAACGCACGATCAAAAACGGAATCGGCGCGCCGCTTGTCGCCGTCGGAAAAGGGATGAATGAGAATGCGAAGAAGGATTTCTCATTGCAGAAAGTTTACTATGGCGTCACCGCGCTCATTCGTTTCGAAGGCCGGCGTGCTGTAATCGCCTTCGAAGATCCGCTCGCCACAGAGCGCGTGACCTTTGAGGGTCGCAGCTTCCCGCTCGCCGCCAATTTCACGGTGCCGCTCGCCGTGATGCTCGCGAGCAGTAACCCAAAACAATTTGAGCTCACGCGCCTCCTGCGGCCGGCGAAATACGCCGAGACCGCGCGTATCTCGCGGCTCCAGCCCTACGATCCGAATAAGACGGTCGTGCTTGTCATCCATGGTCTCATGGATTCGCCCGCCACATGGACGCCGATGATCAACCATCTGCGGGCTGATGAAACGATCCGCGAAAACTACCAGTTCTGGTTTTACAGCTATCCGAGCGGATATCCGTACCCTTACTCCGCCGCGATCCTGCGCCGCGAACTCGACGCCATCGAAGAGCGCTATCCGTTGCGCAAGAAGATGGTCGTCATCGGTCACAGCATGGGCGGGTCCATCAGCCGACTGCTCATCACGGATACGGGCGACAAGATCTGGATGGAGACCTTTGGGAAGCCGCCGGAACAGGTGCCGATGTCGCCCGAAGACAAGAAGCTTTTCAGCGACGCGCTCATCTTCAAACATCGCCCGGAAATCGGACGCGTAATCTTCATCTCCGCGCCTCTGCGTGGCAGCGAACTCGCGTCGAATTGGGTGGGCCGTATCGGATCGAGCCTGGTGAAGTCGCCGGTCACGTTGCTCAAAGCGGGCAGCGACGCCCTCAAGTTCATTACTTTTCAGAGCGCGGACCTCAAACTCGGCCGCGTTCCCAACAGCATAGACACGCTTTCTCCAAGTAACCGCTTCGTGAAAGCAATCAACAGGATTTCGATCACGCCGGGCATCCCCTACCACGTCATCTCCGGCGATCGCGGAAAGGGCGGCAACAAGAATCACACGAAGCCCGTGATGTCCGATGGCGTAGTGCCATACTGGAGCAGCCACATGGAAGGTGCGCAGAGCGAGCTCGTCGTCCCTTCAAATCACAGCGCTCACCAGAATCCGCAGGCGATCGCCGAGGTGAAACGCATTCTGAAACGATACACCGGGCAATGAAACCCGCATTTGCGTTTCATCGGCAGCTTTTTCGCGCGCTGCAGGTGAGTGCGTGGTCGTTAGGGTGCGTCCTGGCATGTGTGCGGCGTGGGCATTTGGAGCGCTACACTATGATTTTCCGTTCGCGGGGAATATTGTCGGATGGCTTTTTCTTCTCATCGTGGCCGGGGCGGTTGTGGCCCTCCGTGGTGTCTGGCGCAAACTCGTAGCCCTTTTTCTTCGGCTTCGCGCTCGTCCTGGCCTGGTGGCGCACACTGAAACCGGAAAATAATCGAAACTGGCAACCCGACGTTGCGAAAACGGCATGGACTGAAGTCGATGGGGACGAGGTGACGCTGCACAATGTCCGGAACTGTGACTATCGATCCGAGACCGATTGCACGCCGGTGTGGGAGACGCGCTCCGTCCGACTCTCGCACCTGAGCGGCGCAGACATCGCCGTCAATTACTGGGGCTCACCCTGGATGGCCCATCCCATCGTCAGCTTCCAGTTCGACGACGCTCCGCCCGTCTGCTTTTCCATCGAAACGCGGAAGGAAATCGGCGAGGGCTACTCCCCGATCGGCGGCCTCTACGGGCAGTACCAGTTGATCTACATCATTGCCGACCAGCGGGACGTACTGCGAGTCCGGACAAACTACCGGCATGGGGAGGACGTGTAACTCTACCGCATGACTCTGCCAATGGACGAGGTGCGCGAACGTCTCCTCGAGTACCTCCACACCGTCAATTCCCTCCACGGCCGTCCGCGTAGGTACAACGCAGTCACCTCGAACTGCACCACGAGCATCCGCACTCAGCATCCCGCCGCCGAACGACTGCCCTGGGACTGGCGCATTCTGCTGAACGGCAAGGGAGACGAGATGATGTATGAACACCAAAGCATCGCGACCGACCGCCTTCGTTTCATAGAATTACAAAAGCGCGCCTAAATCAATTCAGCCGCGAAATTGGCCAACGAGGCGACGGATTTCTCCCATCGCATCCGCATAGGGAGGCCAGGATTTGAACAATTCAGATGAACTTCGCAGAGCGAACCAGTTTCTAAATTCGAACCGGCTCGTGACTGCTTCCGGGCATCGCCGTTGTCAGAAATGATCGCCAGACCCCATTTTCTCATCGATCATCAACACATTCATGTCGACATGGTTTCCTGTTTACTCGCCCACATTGAGAATGAATTTGCTCACAACATGCGCACTTGGAAGAGGTGGCATTTCCACGGCCCCAACTCGACGTAGAGCCCGGCATCGCGCATCTCGTCGCCGTTTCGGTCGTAGGATTCGCCCGACAGTTCATCGTGGAGACGCCACTGTTTCCCTCTCAGTTCATCCCACGGCACATGGACACGCGCCTGTGCAGCTTCGTGCTGGAAATTGATGACGATGAGATACCGCTCATCGTCATTCACCCAGCACCAGGTGAGGAGATGCTGGCAGCTCTGGTTGTCGGGCCAGCCGCTCCGCTCGCAGAGACGCCATTCGCCATTCCGAAAGACATCCCGATTGGTCGCTTGCAGCAGGCGTCCATAAAAGGCTGCAAGGTCAGGATCGACCGGCTCTACGGGCCGGCGGGCAAGGAAGACAGGTAATCTTACTTTCAGGCCCTCGAACTGTCCCTCATGTAATAGCTTTGCCCCGGTGAGCGTGAGGATCGCTACGGCGGCCGCGCACCCTTTTCCGTCCGGAAAAGCGGTCGCGGCGCGGGGCTCGTCATGATTTTCGGTGAACCGCACCATTCCCTGCTGGTAAGACGAATCCGCAAGCAGATGCAGGCGCACGCTCTCGGCGTCCCGGTGCTCCATGCGGTCATACAGTTTTTTGTCGTAGCAGTTGTCGAAACCCTGCTGCTGCAACTCCCACTCGAGGTCCCAATAGGCCTCGGCGATGAACCTGAACTCTGGCCACTTCGCTTTGATTGCCGGGATGATCCTCAGCCAGTAATCATCGGCGGGCTTCGCGCCGGCACGAGTTCCCCACGTGCGCTCGAAGATGTTGTTCAGCACGAGCATGGCCATGTCGCAGCGGATGCCGTCGCACTGCACGGCAATTCCCGCGATGGTCCCAATCACCGCCTGCTGCAGCCCGGGCTGAAACGCATTAAGCTGAAGCACATCGGGCCACGCCGGGAAATACGGATCGCGCCCACATGCAAACACCTTGCCGCCGGCTTCGATGAATGACGACGGGTCGTTGCGCGCATCGTCCGCGTTTCCCTGGATGAAGTATTCAGGATGCTCGTGAACCCACGGATGGTCTGGCGCCACGTGGTTTGGGACAAAATCGAGGATGAGACGCAGCCCCCGCTCACCGAGAGCGGCTCGCGCGGCGGCGAGTCCATGCGGGCCGCCGAGGTGGTCATCGACAACGTAGCGGCGCACACAGTAGGGCGAGCCGACATTGTCCTCCGCCACAAAGTCGGTGAGCGCGCGCCGGAAGTCCTCGAGGAGCCCCGGGTTGCTCATGGAGATCGCAATCCCGGTGGGGCTGCGCTCCCAGACGCCCATCAGCCAGACCGCGTCGAAGCCACCAGCGGCGATCCGATCCCACTCCTCCTGCGGCACTGTGGCCAGGTTCAGTGGTCGTTGGTATTTCCTGCTTAGCTCACTGAGCCAGACCCAGGTGTTGACCTCATAGATGACTGGATGCTTGGGCCACGTGCTCATCGCTTCTATTTCCCAGAGTAATGCATTTCACGGATATAGCTTAGCTTGATTATATCTGACGTTCGTCTTGTATCCTGTGGATCGCCAAAGGAACGCCGCCGTCCTGTTCAGGGACCGGGACCGCACGCAATTACGTGGGCTCCCAGGAACCAGCGTTCAAAATTCCTGAATTTTCCTCTTGCACTTCATGACGAACAATCCATATTTCGTGAACGTTCACGTTCTTAAAATCAGTTCATTCAGGAAGTGTGGTATTCGGAACTAACGGAATTCAGCCCACGGATTTCGAAAACCAGCGACATTGAACAGAGAAGCAGAAGTGAACACCTCGAGGCTCCGTGAAGGCTCACGGGCTTTCGGAGAAGTGAACCCGCAAATATCAGCTCAGTTAATCAACCGAAAGGAAGCTTATGTTATGATCAGCCGTGCCGACCCGATACCACAAGAAAGACGAATACATGGATCAGTCCGCCTGGCGCTCGTGGCGATGCCTGTTTGCTTAGCTGCAACGCAGCCGCGAGCGGTCCAGGCGGCTCAAAGTTTACTGTGGTGCCCGTTCGAGCGCCAATCGGTGGATGAATTCATCGACGAACCTTCCACGCAGAGGGGCTTTCCGCGCGTGAGCATGGGCGTGGTCTCGCGTTTCCTTCGGCAAAGCCCAAAAAAAGCGCTGAGCGCGATTCTCCCGACGAAGTCGCACCGCTTCAAGAACGAGCGGAATTTTCTTGTCGAAGAGCTTCGAATTAATTTATAAAATAAATAAGCAATCGCGGGCATAACGGTACGGCGCACCAACCAGACCGCACAACCGTGAGCAACCCCCAATACTCTTACTACAAATGAAGAAGTTTCATTTTGCCCTGGCCGCACTCGCGGCAGGTCTAATCTGCCTGGGCCTCCAGGCTTGCAGCGATTCCGAATCAAAGAAAGGAACGATTGGCATTTCCATGCCGACCAAGTCGTCTCTTCGCTGGATTGCGGATGGCGATAATATGGTCAAAGTACTTCAGGAAAAGGGCTACGACACCGACCTTCAGTATGCCGGGGATGATATCCCGAACCAGTTGGCGCAAATTGAGAACCAGGTCACCAAAGGGGTGAACGTTCTTGTGATTGCCGCCATTGACGGGTCGACCCTTTCCACGGTCCTCCAGCAGGCGGCCGATGCCGGTATCAAGGTGATTGCCTATGATCGACTGATCCGTGACTCAGGAAACGTTGATTACTACGCGACCTTCGACAATTTCCAGGTGGGTGTTCTGCAGGCCCAATCCATCGAAAATAATCTTGGACTCAAAGAGGGCAAAGGTCCGTTCAACATCGAGGTCTTTGGTGGCTCGCCCGACGATAACAACGCCTATTTCTTCTACGATGGCGCGATGTCGGTTCTGCAACCCTATATCGACAAGGGGCAACTCGTCATCCCGAGCGGCCAGACCGGCATGAAGACCGTCGGCACATTGCGTTGGGATCCTGCAGTGGCACAGGCCCGGATGGACAACCTCCTCTCGGCCAATTACACCGACAAGCGCATCGACGCAGTTTTGTCGCCCTATGATGGCTTGAGCATCGGCATCCTTTCGTCTCTCAAGGGCGTGGGCTACGGCAAGGGTGATATGCCAATGCCAATTGTGACGGGCCAGGATGCGGAGATTAATTCCATGAAATCAATCATCGCGGGCGAACAGACTTCGACCATATTCAAAGACACACGCGAACTTGCAAAGGTAGCAGCCGGAATGGTGGATGCGTTGCTCGCCGGTTCAACACCTGAGGTCAATGACACGAAGACCTATGACAACGGCGTGAAGGTGGTTCCCTCGTACCTTCTCAAGCCCGTGCTCGTAAACAAGTCGAACTACGAGGAACTGCTCATTGGTTCCGATTACTATACTCCCGACCAGCTGAAATAGGCCTCTCTTCAGTCACCCCTGCGCAGGTCACGCTGCGCAGGGGAAGTCCCCCTCCCCCTCCATGCAGACACAGGCCTCTACCCTGCAAAACATCGATCCGCCATTGGAATCCAAGAACGGAGACATCATTCTGGAGATGCGCGGCATCACCAAGGTGTTTCCCGGTGTCAAGGCTCTGGACAACGTCAATCTGACGGTCCGGAGAGGAGATATTCACGCCATCTGCGGCGAGAACGGTGCGGGCAAGTCAACGCTCATGAAGGTTCTGAGCGGTGTCTACCCCTCCGGCACCTATGAGGGGAAGATCATCTACGAAGGCAAGGAACGCCATTTCCGCGATTTGCGCGGCAGCGAGCATGCCGGAATCGTTATCATTCATCAGGAACTCGCGCTGGTTCCCCTGCTTTCGATCTGCGAAAATATTTTCCTCGGAAACGAGATAGCGAACTTCGGAGCCATTGACTGGCTGGCTCAAGAGAAGAAGACAAAGGAGCTTCTGGAAAAGGTAGGTCTCAAGGAGCCTCCCGAAGCGATCATCATGAACCTGGGCACCGGCAAGCAGCAGCTCATCGAGATCGCCAAGGCCCTTTCTAAAGAAGTGCGCCTGCTGATTCTCGACGAGCCGACCGCGAGTCTGAATGAGAGAGACAGCGAGGCGCTGCTCAATTTGATGCTGGAATTCAAGGCGGCCGGCATCACCTGCATCATCATATCCCACAAGTTGAACGAGATTGAAAAGGTCTCGGATCGGATCACCATCATTCGCGATGGAGCAACCATCGAGACCCTCAATACCCATGAAATCACGGAAGACCGAATCATCACCAGCATGGTGGGGCGGGCGTTGGAGAATCGTTTTCCGAAGAGAACACCTGATATCGGTGAGACGATCTTCGAGGTAAAGAACTGGAATGTTCATCACCCTATTCAACCGGACCGGGAGATTATCAAGAACGTGAGTATCAGTGTTCGGAAGGGTGAGGTCGTAGGAATTGCAGGATTGATGGGAGCGGGGCGAACTGAGTTCGCGATGAGTGTATTTGGCAGGGCCTACGGGCGCAAAATAACGGGGGAGATCTTCCTGCACGGCAAGAAAGCCGATCTTTCTTCCGTCGAGAAGGCGGTTAAAAATAGAGTGGTCTATGCGACGGAGGATCGGAAGACCTACGGCCTCAATCTGATCGATCACATAAAGCATAATATCACCCTCGCCAATCTGGAAGGCGTCTCCCGCGCCGGAGTGATCAACGACATTGCAGAGCTGAATGCAGCCAACGATTACCGGCTCAAGACCAACATTCGCTGCTCCAGTGTCTATCAGGTAACGGGTAATCTCAGCGGCGGAAACCAGCAAAAGGTTGTGCTCAGTAAATGGCTCTTCGCTGAGCCGGAAATCCTTATCCTCGATGAACCGACTCGTGGCATTGATGTCGGTGCCAAGTATGAGATCTACACGATCATCAACCAGCTTGCCGACGCGGGCAAAGGAGTCATTGTCATCTCCTCGGAGATGTCCGAACTCCTCGGGATCACCGATCGGATTTACGTCATGAACGAAGGACAAATCGTGGGCGAGATGCCAACCAGCGAGGCGTCTCAGGAGAAAATCATGCGCGCCATCATCCGCAGCGCAAGTTAAGATCAAAACTAATCAAGAGCATCAATGAGTAAGACTTCAGCCCCCCAAGCCCCCTCAGATACTTCGGCGAAACGTCCGAAGTTTGGAACGTTTACCAACATTCGGGAGTATGGGCTTATGATCGCGCTGATCGTGATCATGGTGC
This sequence comes from uncultured Verrucomicrobiae bacterium, assembly GCA_963805815.1. Taxonomy (GTDB): domain Bacteria; phylum Verrucomicrobiota; class Verrucomicrobiia; order Chthoniobacterales; family Chthoniobacteraceae; genus CAWDWA01. The sequence continues at coordinate 18,397 of CAWDWA010000008.1, read as the reverse complement.
TCTTCCAGTTTCTCACGGATGGCGTCCTGTTCAAACCGCTCAATCTGACCAACCTGATTCTCCAGAACAGCTATATCGTCATCATGGCGCTGGGCATGTTGTTGGTTATCGTCGCCGGTCACATAGACCTCTCTGTCGGCTCCGTTGCCGGCTTCATCGGAGCGCTTGGCGCCTTTTTGATGGTTAAATCCGACATGAACTTCGTCCTGGCATCGACAGTGTGCCTCGTCGCCGGCGCGGTCATCGGTGGGGCGCAGGGTTATTGGATTGCGTATCAAAAGATCCCTTCTTTTATCGTCACGCTGGCTGGAATGCTCATTTTCAGGGGACTTACCCTTGCGCTTCTCGGAGGCGAATCAGTTGGACCGTTCTCGCCGCAGTTTCAGAAGCTCAGCTCCGGATTTATCCCTGATTTTCTCGCCTCTGGTCGTCCGCATATCACCTCCCTTCTCCTCGGTGTGCTTGTTGCCGCAGGCATGTTCTTTTCGGCGTTGCGTGTAAGGCTCAATCGCGAGAAGCACGGTTATCAGGGCGGTCCGATGCCACTCTTCCTTCTGGAGCACGGCCTTATCGCTGGCATCTTGCTCTTCCTGGTCTATCTCCTGGCAACGTACAGAGGGCTGCCGAATGTCCTCGTTGTGATGGCCTTGCTCATAGGGCTTTTCAATTTTATCACGACGCGGACCACGGTGGGTCGCCGCATCTACGCATTGGGCGGCAATGTAAAGGCCGCGCAGCTTTCCGGTATCAAGACGGAACGACTCACTCTCTTGACATTTGTTACCATGGGCGCCCTGGCCGCGTTGGCCGGGCTTATCTTCGTGGCACGCCTTAACATGGCGACTCCAAAGGCTGGCGTCGGATTCGAGCTGGACGTGATTGCGGCCGTCTTCATTGGCGGCGCTTCTGCCTCCGGCGGTGTCGGAAAGGTGCTCGGTGCCGTCATAGGAGCTTTCATCATGGGCGTGATGAACAATGGCATGTCGATCATGGGCATTGGCATCGACTGGCAGCAGGTGATCAAAGGGGTGGTGCTCCTGGCCGCCGTTGTGTTCGACGTCTACAACAAGCAAAAGTCAGCCTGATTTGCGGCCCTAAGCGAATTACGGCCCGAATTACGGCCCTTAAGCCAAAGGCTTTTTGACCTGTTGACGAACTGCGCGGGATTCCCGGTGGTTGATCCGCAATCGATCCGTAATTCCAGATTTTCATGTCCCTGAGAAAACCCCTCACGGCATGTAGAATGGACCGAGTCGTGGCAGCACGTGCCGATAACCGCGTTTCCCGCTCGCCCCGCGCGCTATCGCCGCCATTGAAAAAGTATTCGTTCCCGTACCGCAGAGCGTCATCAGACGCGGATTTTCGCAATTGCACAGCTACTCCAAATGCAATCCGCGTGGAGCCATGCGCAAATCTGTAGATTTCGGATGAGCGCTTGTGGCCGGCCCCTTCCGAACACATCTCGTTAATTTCGAAGCACTACCTTTTATCCGTTCCATTTCTTTTCGGTACCCAGGGGCGGCTGCCTTAGCCAAAAAATTCGTCTTGCTCCAAATTGGCGTATGACAGATGGGCAAATTCGTGTTGAATTCCGATTCCCCTAACCGGAGTTGAAGGCCATGGCAGATCCCGCAAAAGCGAATTCCCAACAGCCCCCTCGTCGCAAGAAAACCGCGGCTCGAGGAAAAAAGCGCGGCGCGCGCACGAACCAACCGTCCGCTCGCCGGCAACAATCCAAGTCCTCACAAATTGATCTATTCGATGAGGAGATATTAACCTCGAAGAGGGAAGAGAAGGCGAAAACGTCTCCCAAACGAATAGTCGCCGACGCGCAATTGGCCGCCGCAAAACCCGCAACCGAGGAAGTCGCAGCTGCCAAACAAACACCACAGCGACAAGAAAAAGTCGTTCCGCAACCGAAAGCGCCCACTCCATCAGCGCCACCTCGTGAAGCACCGAAAGAGTTGCCCAAGGAGGTCACTAACGCACCATCACCACAGAATCTCCCCCGCTTTTCACGTCCCGCGGCAGATTTGGGACCACGTCGGCTCCTGCGCTCTCAACAACAGCGCGCAACGAAACTCCGAAGAATCTTATACATCGGCGGAGGCGTACTACTTCTTCTGATGATTGCATTCGCAGTTTTTCTGGTTGTACGCGGTCGTGCCAGAACGAACATCAAGGGAGTTAGTCAATCGGCGAGCTCTGAAATTTCTCCACCGGCGACGGGTCCAGGTGATGGAGCGCCATCCCCGCCATCCGAGGAAACTTCGGATGCCGGGCTCGGCACGGCCCAGACAACGACGTCTCCGCTTTCAAGCGACGAGCAACAACCGGAACAAGTCGGCGAATTAGCCGGCGTTTCCGACTCGCAGGAAAATCTCGAAGAACAAGCCCTTGCCACGGAACTTGTAGAGGCGGAGTCACCTCCTCCTTCGACAACCGCCACCACTCCCGAGATCCTTCGACAAGTGGAGGCGGTCTCGCCCTCCGAGCCTGAAAGCTCGGAGAAGACTCACGCGATTTCCGAACAGTCTCCTTCGGAATCGGCTCCTGGCGAAGCGGAGAAGGCGTCGTCTGCGAAAGTTGCGGAGAGCACGCCCGCGGAGCTCGCGATGACGGAGAAAACCGCGCCCTCAGTTCCCGAAACCGCGCCCTCAGTTCCCGTTGAAAGTCCAGAACTCCTACCGGAGGAGTGGACTACTGCTGTTTCCAAGCCTGAGTCCTCGGAACAAATTTCCGCAGTTGATTTTTCCTCACCGTGGACAAACAGCCTCGGGATGAAATTCGTTCCGGTAGACGACGTTCTTTTCAGCATCTGGGAAACTCGGGTGAAGGATTTTGAGGCTTTCTGCGAAGCAACCGGGCGCGGACGGGATCGTGCGCCGTTTGAGGAAAGCGGAGACCACCCGGTATCGCGAGTGAACTGGAAGGACACTCAGGAATTCTGCGCTTGGCTTACGGAAAAGGAACGCTCCCAGGGAATTATCGGCTCGGATCAGTATTATCGTCTGCCCACGGACCTCGAATGGAGTCACGCCGCCGGGCTCGAAGGGGAAACCGGTGACACCCCGGAGGCTCGCGACAGCGCGGTATCCAAGACCTATCCGTGGGGTTCCGAATGGCCTCCCAGCAAAGGAGCAGGTAATATCGCGGACCGATCCGCCTCATCCCAACTTAAATCCACCGTGGACAGCTACAAGGATGGTTACGTGCGATCTGCGCCTGTCGGCAGTTTCAGCGCCAACTCCCTCGGGATATTTGATCTGTCGGGAAACCTCTGGGAGTGGTGCCAGGATGCTTATGGTGGGAAGGGAAGGTTACGGAACTGGCGCGTCATGCGCGGGGGCGGCTGGTCCACCAATCGGCGCGAACAACTGCTCTCGTCCTATCGCAACGTGATTGATCCCGATTCCCGGGGACTGCTCTACGGATTCCGCTGCGTTCTCGCCAGGGAATGACGCTCACTTTGTGCATAGGAGGGATGCAATAGGAGTTGGCAGAGAAAGCGACAGCGAGCGAGCAAGACTCACTCATAAAAGCATGCTTTCCGTCCATTGTCCGTATTTCTGCGGTCCAGGACAGACTCGCCTTACGGTAGTATCCTGTAATTTAAGGTGGTCTTTGCCGCTTCGAAACGTTATCTGAACGGCTGGCTTCCACGCTGATCTCGATCAGTGTGGCTTCAACGTTCAGCAACACCAAAAGACGACAACGATGCTATGACGAACAGTCCAAATGCTCACTCCGGCGATAAGAACGAAGTCATCGGACAAGTCCGCTCCAGTTGGGGCTGGCTCCTTGCCTTCGGAATACTTTCTATGATTCTGGGCTTCATCGGACTTAGTTTCACCTTCGCTCTCAGCGTGGCCAGCGCGTTTCTCTTCGGGATCTTGCTCGTTGTTGGCGGCGTGGGACAGATTATCTCCTGCTTCAAGGAAAAGGAGATGAAAGGCAAGCTATGGCATTCCGTTGTGGCGGTGCTTTATCTCATCGCAGGCATCATTCTTCTTCAAAACCCGCTCGAGGGCTCGATTCTTCTCACCGCCGTTCTGGGCGGAGCGCTGGTTGCCGCGGGAATATTTCGCATCCTTACAGCTCTTAGCAGTCGGCAGAAAAAAGCGTGGGTCTGGGTATTTATCTCAGGGCTCGTCACCTTGATTCTTGGCGGAATCATCATCTCTCAATGGCCGGTCTCCGGTCTCTGGGTGATCGGAATGTTCATTGCCGTAGATCTCATCGTAAGCGGTTGGGGATACGTAGCGCTGGCGCTAGCCGCAAGGGCCTCCACGAAAGCCTGATCATAGGCGCGTCTCAAGGGGATCGCCGAAATGTTCATTCTTGATCTGACCTGAGAATAGCGCACAATTGACCCGCGGGCTGAAACGGCCGGGGTTGTCGTCTTCCCAATCAGACCCTGTTGCTCCAGCAATTACCCCCAATCCGATCAGCCGTTTCATGAAGCAGATGTTCGGGCGCCTGAGCGAGATTTGGTAGCAGCGTTGGGTACATCCGCTCGAATCAAGCGGGTATTCCGGTGAATCGATCATTGCTCTACGCATTTGAAGATGTGGCTCCGGGATGCTCGCGCCAAAGCAGCTGGCTGCCTTCGTAGGGGCCGACCTCGATGTGCGCATTGAAACGCCCCGGACACGCTGCCTTTCCTGGCGCTGCGAACGGACGTCTCACCGGAAAAGTGCGGTCTCAATTCAGGGAACTACAACGATTCGAAGGTCGGCAAGCCGATTGAGACCGCCCGCTTCACGAGCGATCCGGCAGCTCGCATTAAGCTTTACGAGAAGATCGACCGGATCCTTCACGACGATGCGCCATGGATTTTCATCGCGAGCGGGAAACAGAACGCCTTGACCTCGAACAAGGTTTACGGTCTGGAACTGCAAACCTCCTTTCTGCTCCTCCTGAAAGACGCCTGAAAAGGAACACCATCCCCCATGACCCCTTCCTTCTTTGCTGCTTGCTCGCGTTGATATCGATTCTCTTTAGAATCAGTGTTCTGGTTTTCCTGATGAGCCGGCGAGAATGAGCGCCATGCCAAGACGGTCCCCGATTTCGTCGATCAATGGGCGATCCAGGCTGCCGGAGGCACCGAAGTCGCCGTGGAGAAAGTTCGTGATCCACGTGAGGATTTTTGGCGCTCGTTCCGGGGGGATCCGGCACAAGCGATTCTCGGCGCGTACGCGACCGGGGAAAATCTCAAAAAATGCGAGGTGAACGCCGCGCTGGACCGTTCCCTTCCGCAGCACGGGAATCAGTCTCGTCGCTGACGGACTCCACGACGCCCTCGATCCGCGGATGCGCAAGTAAATCATAGACAACGGAAACGGCGAACCCAGGTTGCTCCAAAGTCTCTTTTGACGGCTCTTCAAAATAAACTGTGGGTAAGAATGGGGGATTTCTGCGGAGGTCTCGCGGCTTCAATGCGCGACTTTCTCACAATTTCCTGATCCCTCCCGTCCGTCTGCTCCGACGTGAAGGATCCGCCGAGGCGGACATTCTCGCAGTCGGCCGTGAGGGGAAAATTGCGAATAAGTCTGAGCGCCGTCGTGCGGGCGGGACCAAGAGCGCAAAAGACGAGAGGCTCGCAAATGGCATGGATTGCCGTAAGCGGTCTCGACATGAAGAATCTGACGGTCAAGTCCCTGCTGAGAGAGGTCGCTGCGCACAAGGGATTCCGGTACGTGGAGGTGCGCCGCAACGCGATGTCCGGGGACGTGCTTGAAGTAGCGGTCGAGCCGCGCAAGGGCAGCCGGGGGCGCTGCGGGAAATGCGGCCGGCCCGGCCCGACCTACGACCATCAGCCCGAGCGGATGTGGCGCTTCGTGCCTCTGTGGGCGTTCGTGGTGTTTCTGGTGTATACGCCGCGACGGATCGCCTGCGGGCGATGCGGAATCCGGGCCGAGAGGATTCCGTGGGCCACCGGCAAGCTGCGGATCTGCGACGTGATGGGGCTCTTCGTGGCGCACTGGGCGCGGCGGCTCTCCTGGCGGGAGACCGCCGCGGTCTTCGAAGTGTCGTGGGCCGATGTCTACGGGGCGGTGAAGTGGGTGGTGGACTACGGCCTGCGCCACCGCTGCCTGGAAGGTGTGCACGCGTTGGGCATCGACGAGATCCACGTCGGCAGGAAGGAGAAGTTCTGGACTCTCGTGTATCAGATCGATGAGGGTTGCCGACGACTTCTGTGGGTTGGAAGGGATCGCAGCACGGCGACGCTGGAGCGCTGCTTCGAGCAGTTCGGATTCGAGTTCTGCGAACGCATCGCCTTCGTGTGCTCGGATATGTGGAAGCCCTATCTCGACGTCGCGGCGGAGTGCCTGCCTGTCGCGCTGCACATTCTCGACCGCTTCCACATCGTCAAGAAGATGAACGAGGCGATCGACGAAATGGGCGCATCTCCGAAAGTTGCAAAAAAATGCTGGACTACAATTTCCCTTGAGAGCAAGAAGAGGCCATGCAATGGCCGATAGTGATTCAGGGACGGGAAGTGGATGGGGAAAAAGTACGGTGGCTCCGCGGGTGGATTGCGGAGCGCCCGCACTGGAGTCGGCGGAAGTTGGCCGGGGAGTTGTGCGTGCTTTGGGATTGGCGGGACGCAAGCGGGCGGCCCAAGGATTTGGCCGCCCGCAGTTTGCTGCTCAAGATCGAGCGGCGGGGTTGGATCGTTCTGCCGCCCTTGAGGGAAGCCTACCGCAAGCCACGAGCAGGCATTCGATTGCCGGCAAGCCTCCCGCAGGAGGAGAGCCTGGAGGCGGGTTTCAAGGAGGTGGGTCCGGCAACCTTGGAGGTCGTCCGGGCCGGGAGCCAAGCGCATCGGCGATGGGCGTACCATCTGTCGCGCCACCATTATCTGGGACTTCGGGTGGTGGGACAGAACATCGGGTATCTGGCCAGGGATCGTTGCGGACGGGAAGTGGCGGCCTTGCTTTTCGGGGCTCCCGCCTGGCGCTGCGCAGACCGCGACGGCTATCTGCAGGAGCGGGGATTTTGCCGCGAGCAGGGCTTGGCAAGGATCGCCAACAACACCCGGTTCCTGGTTTTTCCGTGGGTGCGGGTTCCCCATCTGGCCAGCCATATCCTGGGAGCGGCGGCACGGCGCATCGACGGCGATTGGCGGGAAAAATACGGGCAGGGTCTGGAGTGGCTGGAGACCTTTGTGGAACGGGGACGCTTCGCCGGCACATGCTACCGGGCGGCCAACCCCGAAGTGGGCTCCTGCTCAAGCGCCAGCAAAAGACGGGCTTCACGCGATGGGCCCGTCTGAGCCCGGAGTTCGAGCAGCGACTCGCCTACAATGCCGCCGCCGCCGGTTCCTTCGAGAAAGGCGCGGAACATTCATGCGCTCGTGGGGCGCATCGCCGGGCGCAACGAAGGCGTGGAGTTGCCCGCACCTCCGCTCCCGAAGCCGCAGGAGCCGGCGTTCAGTCTGGTCGTCATGATCGATGGCTGGCTGGTTCGCCAGAGAGGGGTGGACTGGGGCGCCCAGCCGGGACCTCCCGCCCTGGAAAGAGTCTCCTGGAAGGAAGTCAAAAGCGCGATCGTCTACCGCCTCGAAGACCGGGCGGCCAACGCTTCCGGGCGTGGCATGCTCATTGAGAAAAAGGTCGTCGCCGTCCCTCCGGATACCGATGTCGTCGATCTCGGGGCCATGATCCAGGCGCAGGCGATGCGGTGCGGCCTGGCTCGGGCCAGGGAAGTCTTCGTCCTCGCCGATGGAGCCATCTGGATATGGAATCTGATCGAGGACCGCTTCGCCCGGGCGACCAAGACCCTGGACTTCTATCATGGCAGCGAGCACCTCTGGAGCCTCGCCCACCATCTTCACCCCGGGAGCCCCGAGCAGGCGGCTGCCTGGGTCAAGCCCCTGCTCCATCAACTCCGCCACACCCCCGGCCATCGCGTGATCCACACCCTCGAAGAACTCTTGGCCAAGAACACCACCGATCCGATCCTCAATCGGGAAGTCAACTACTTCCGGAACCACCGCGAACACCTCGACTATGTCGACCTGGCCGCCCGCAACGCCCCGATTGGATCCGGCTCGATGGAATCCGCCTGCAGCCAGTTCCAGGACCGTTTGAAGCGTCGTGGCCAGTTCTGGTCTCCGCGCGGTCTGGCCCACATGCTCGCCATCGACGTCGCCGTCAAAAACAACACCCTTCAGTTCCTTTGCAACTGATTCGTGCAACTTTCGGAGATGCGCCCCGACGAAATCCGGCGCGCAGAAAGCCGGGCGCTGGCCGCGGCGGGCCTCGCGCCACTGCTCAAGAAAATGCGCTGGGCGTTCCTGAAGCGGCGCACCAACTGGACCAGAGGGCAGAGATCGCGGATGCGGGCGCTCGAATGCAGCTCGCTGCGAACTATGCGAGCCTTCGTACTTGTGGAGGGTTTCCAGCATTTCTGGACCTATGTGTCGCCCTGCTGGGCGGGGAAGTTCCTCGACGCCTGGTGCCGGCGGACGATGCGCAGCAGACTCGATCCACTCAAGAAAATCGCCCGCAGCCTGCGCAACCACCGTCCCCTTCTCATGAACTATTTCAAGGCGAGGAAGGCCTATTCGAGCGGCGTGGTCGAGGGTCTGAACAACAAGGTCAAACTGACCGTGAAACGGGCCTATGGCTTCCGCACCGCCGCAGCCAGAGAAGTCGCTCTCTATCATACACTTGAAAAACTGTAGCCGTTCACGGGGTAGTTTGAAAATGGTGAAGAAAAAGCTGGAGTCTCGATTTCGCTGGGTTTACGAGTGGGGGCGATGGACAAGGAGATCATCGTTCGCGGACGCAGGATTGGAGCGGCGGAAGTCGCGTTCATCCGGGGGCTGATTTCGAGAGTGGGGGCTCAGGGGCTGTACGCATGTCTCGAGGGTTCTGTGCCGGCGGTGGGAGTGGCGTCAGGCCAACGGGAGCTACCGGGAGATTGCCTGCCGGGACTTGTTGCGGCAGCTCGATCGCAAGGGTCTGATCGTGCTGCCGGCGATGCGCAAGCCGGCGCGGCGGCCCGGATGTACCAACACCGTGGCGCCCCTGCCGCCGATGGACACCGCGAATCTGGAAGCACCGCTTTCGCGCCTCCGCCCGCAGGTCCGTGTCGAGCTGGTCAAAGGCAACGCAGGGGAGCGGCTCCACAACAGTTTGGTGGCCCGCTATCACTATCTGGGATACCGTCAACCCACAGGGGCCGCGCTCAAGTATCTTTGCTATTGCGGCGAGCGCGTTGTCGCCGCCCTGGGCTTCGGTCCGGCGGCATGGAAGGTGGCCTGCCGGGACGCTTTTATCGGCTGGGAACCCGCCGTCCGTGAAGCCAATCTGCCTGGAGTCGTCAACAACGACCGCTTTGTGATTCTGCCCTGGGTTCGGGTGCCGCATCTGGCTTCCTTCCTTCTGGGGCATTGTCTGCGGCGGCTGCGGCGCGACTGGATGGCACACTATGCCACGCCTATCGTGCTGGCGGAGACGTTCGTCGAGCGTGAGCGTTTTGCAGGCACCTGCTACCGCGCGGCCAACTGGCGCCGGCTCGGAGAGACACGCGGACGCGGCCGTAACGACCGCACGCACCGCAACGCCGAACCGGTGCGCGATGTGCTGGTTTATCCGCTGTGTCGGCGCTTCCGGGAGCGCCTTTGCCAGAGCAAGGCGATGCCGCGGAGCCGCGGCGATGGGGTGCCCGGAGCTCAGCCATGATCGCCGGCGCTTTGCTTTGCGAGTCCTGCGCGCGGCTGCGCGAGGAGAACACGATCCTCGTCGCCAGCCAGGCGCAGTTGCGCGAAGAGCTGGCCGTGTCCCAGCGACGGATCGACTCGCTCGAAGCCCGGATCGCGGCACTGAGCAAGAACTCGCGAAACTCCTCCAAGCCTCCTTCCAGCGATATCGTCAAGCCCGGGCCCAGCGCTCGCAAGGAAGCCGGGCGCAAGATCGGCGGGCAGCCCGGCCACCGGCGCCACGAGCGAATTCTCTTCTGTGAGGAGGAACTCAGCGTAGCGCCTTTCGAGCACTATGCATCCACCTGTCCCTGTTGCGGAGGCGAAGGCATTCCAGAGCCCGAGTGGGAGCCGAAGGTTCTCCAGCACGTCGAGATCAGGGAGATCCCCCTCTACAAGGCAAGGAGGAGCATCGCTATCATGCCTGCCGATGCGCCGGGTGCCAAAAAGTCTACTATGCGCAACCCTCTGCATTCCTGCAGAAAGCTGGCCTGTGTGGGCCGCAGCTCACCGCCCTCATTGCATACATGAAAAGCGCGCTCCATGCCTCCTATTCCGCAATCCGGCGCTTCCTGCGCAACGTGGTTGGTCTGAAGTTCTCACGCGGTTATCTGGTGAAGCTCATTGCCAGGGTGAGCTGCGCCCTGCAGGATCCCTACGAGCAGCTCATGGCCGCGCTGGCAAACGAACCCGCCCTGCACGTCGACGAAACCGGGCACAAGGACAACGGCCAGCGGTTCTGGACCTGGGTGTTCCGCGCCGAACTCTACGTGCTTTTCAAGATCGAGGACACCCGCAGCTCGCAGGTCCTTATCGACGTGCTGGGCGACGAGTTCAACGGTGTGCTGGGCTGTGACTTCTTCAGTGCCTACCGCAAATACATGCGCGAGTTCGATGTGCGGGTGCAGTTCTGTCTGGCCCATTTGATCCGTGAGATCCGCTACCTCTGCGGGCTGCCCGAGGGTCCCGGTCCGGCCTACGGGCACAAGCTCCTGGAAGCCATCCGGGAGATGTTCGCACTGATTGCGCGAGCCCAGGACAAAGGGCTGATGTACAGCGGCAGTTATAATTCCCCATCAGCGACAGTTATTTTTCCCCGCTTGAAGGGTGTGCTTGCGCGGCGGTGGTCGCGGGAGCGACCACCGCGGGGACATGATCAGTCCGCAGCAATACCGAAAGTTGATGAAGAACTATCAGATGACAGGAAAGATCGGGCAGAGCGCGGACAGGGCGGGAGTGGACCGGAAGACGGCGCGTAAATACATCGGCGGCGCACCGGGGCCGTTGGAGCCGCGGTCTGCACGGACGTGGAAAACGCACGAGGATGCATTTGCGTCGATCTGGGCAGAGGTCGAGGAGATGCTGCGGCGCGAACCGGGCTTGCAGGCAAAGGTGGTGTTTGAAGAAGTGCTCAGGCGCTATCCGGGACGTTACCGCGAGGGGCAACGTCGGACCTTCGAGCGGCGGGTGCGTGCGTGGAAGCTGCGGCACGGGCCGGAACCGGAGCTGATTTTTTCGCAGGAACACCGGCCCGGCGAGCGCCTTCAGATCGACTGGTTCCACGCCGGGGAGCTGGAAGTGAAGATCGGCGGAGAGCGCTTCGATCACCGGTTTGTGCACGTGGTGCTTCCGTTTTCGAACTGGGAGTGGGCGCGGGTGTGCAGGAGCGAGTCATTTCTTTCGCTCAAAATCGGGCTGCAGAGCGCACTTTTCGAGCTGGGCGGAGTGCCTGCCCTCTGCCAGAGCGACCAGAGTTCGACAGCGACGCATCCGAAGGGCAAAGGGAGGCAGGGCCGGGAGTTCAATGAGCGTTACCTCGGGCTGCTGGCCCATTACGGAATGCGGGCCGGAGTGATCGGCGTGGGCGAACCGCAACAGAACGGGGACGTGGAGAGTGCGCATCATCATCTGCGCACGGCGATGGATCAGGCGCTGAAGATGCGAGGCAGCCGGGAGTTCGGGAACGTGGAGAAATACGAGAAGTTTGTGCGTGAAGTGTTAAGCACGCGTAATGCATCCCGCACGGCGAAGCTCGAGGTGGAACGCTCGTGTCTGCGCGCGTTGCCGCAAGCACGTCTGCCCGAACACGAAGAGATCGAGTGCGTGGTCAACCGCGAGGGGATCGCACGGGTAGGCCGCCAGGGCTATTCGGTGCCGGCGCGCTGGATTGGTCGGCGTCTGCGAGCGCGACTGAGCGAGACACAGATCGGCTTCTATTTTGCCGGCGAAAAGGTGGCGGAAGTCGAGCGTCGCAGCGGCAGCAGTCAGGGGGTGTATGTGGACTGGCGTCATGTGCTGCCACAGTTGCTGCGCAAACCCGGAGCCTTCGCGCGATGGCGGCACCGGGAGAGTCTGTTTCCCTCGGTGAGCTGGAAGAGACTGTATGAGACGCTGAGCGGACATTTTTCCACGGGGCGGGCCGAGCGGGAGTATCTGGGCATGCTGGCTTTGGCTTTGGAGCACGGGCTCGAAAACGTGGAAGTCGCGATCGAGCAGGAAGGTCAACTGCCGACACTTGATGACGTGCGAGCGCGATTGGGTATCCGGTGCAGGATCATCGAGGTCGATTTCGCGGCTGATCTTTCCGGTTACGATGCCCTGATCGGCACGGGGGCACAGGAAGCGGAGGAGGTAGCGCAATGAGAGCGGAAAAAGATGCGCTGGGATTGCTCTTCGCGCAGTTCGGGCTCACGACGATGGGGCGCGCATTCGAGGAAGTCGAGGGGCGCGCGATCCGGGAGGGCTGGAGTCTGCGTCAGACGTTTCGCGAACTGCTGGAAATGGAAGCGTGCACACGCCGGGAAAGACGGTTGATCCGGCTGCTCAAAGACTCAAAGTTGCCCGAAGGCAAGACGCTGGCGGCGCTGGAAAGCTCCCGACTCTCGGCGGCCAACCGCCGGCATCTGGCTGAACTTTGCGAGGGGCATTTCACCGAACGGGCAGTCAACGTGCTGGCCTTCGGACTGCCGGGCCGAGGCAAGACGCACTTTTTGAGCGCGGTGGGCCATGAACTGATTCAGCGCCATGGGAAGCGTGTGCTCTTTGTGCCGACCTACAAGCTCATCCAGCGGCTTCTGGAAGCCAAACGCGAATTGAAAATCGAAGCCGCACTGAAAAAGCTCGATCAGTATGAAATCGTAATCCTCGACGACCTCGGCTACGTGCAGCAGACCAGAGAAGAAATGGAAGTGCTTTTCACGTTTTTCGCCGAGCGCTACGAGAGGCGTAGTGTGATGATCAGTTCCAACGTCGTCTTCAGTCAGTGGGAACGGATCTTTCACGATCCCATGACGGCAATGGCCGCTGTAGACCGTCTGGTACATCACAGCGTGATTCTGGAGTTTGGCGGCGAAAGCCACCGAAACAACAAAAGCGCGACAAAACGGGAGAAGAACCCAGGCTGACTCTCCCCCCCTTCGCGCGAGCAATTTGCCGGCCTCCGGCGCGACTCTGCGGCTACGCCACAGCCGCTCCTCTGGAGCGGACGTCTCGCCTCCGACCGGCAAATTGCGGATGAGGGCCAAACCGGGTCAGCACAATAAACCAACAAAAACCAAAGGACTGCATGTTCCAAAAAAACGGGGAATTATAACTGTCGCCAAATGGGGAGGAATAATTGTCGTTGACCAGGCTGAAGCGCGAAGCGATCCGCGGCCCACTGGAAGCGGCCCGCGAGCGGATCCTGCAGGTGGCGCGCCAGGAGGCTCCCGCGGAGCGCACCGGCAGCGCGGGACTTCGGGCTGCGTATAACCTCGCGGCGCGGCTGGAGAAATACGGAGCGTCCTATTTTGAGTTCATCACCACGCCCGAGATTGAGCCGACCAACAACCCGGCCGAGCAGGCTATCCGTTTCATCGTCATCGACCGTCTGATCACCCAGGGCACCCGGGGCGCGAGCGGCCGCCAGTTCTGCGAGCGGATCTGGACGGTGCTGGCCACGTGCGCCGCCCAGAAACGTGACGTGCTCGCCTATCTGACTGCAGCAGTGCAAACTTCATTTCGCAACGAGCCGCCACCCTCGCTCATGCCCGCCGGTCCCTGAGCCCGTTCCGCTCCCGCGCTCATGGCTTGTCTACCCCGTGGACGGTTACCCCTTGGCTGACGCCCTACCCGTAAGGTTACAAACCCTCCTTGCAAACATATTTATTATAGAAAAGTCTTCGCTGTTGCGTTTCTTCTACTGACTGTAGTTAGATTTCTGACAGCCAGCGCCCAAGCAAGTATCAACTGATTCCAGTCACGGCAAACTTGAAAGAAAGTACAAACGTTCTAGACAGCCGGGTCGGTAGCCGCTAGTCTTACGTTGCTGACTAAACCTAACTCAACCTTCCCCTGGCTGGTGCCATTCCCGTAAGGTTACAAACCCTCCTAGAAAATATATGTCATATAGAAAATTCTTAGCTATTGCGTTTCTTTTACTGCCTGTAGTTGGATTCTTGACAGCCAGCGCCCAGGAGCCGTCCTATAAGGAACCCTTCCGCCCTCAATTCCATTACACCCCCGGCATGAACTGGATGAATGATCCGAACGGGCTGGTCTGGTATGAGGACGAATACCATCTGTTCTATCAATACAATCCGTTCGGCGACATCTGGGGCAATATGTCCTGGGGTCACGCCGTGAGCCGCGACCTGGTGCACTGGGACGAATTGCCTCTGGCGCTCCCTCCCACTCCGGACACCGATCCATTCAAGGACCACGAGCGGTTTTTCTCTGGTAGCGCCGTCATTGATGAGAAGAATACCAGCGGTTTCGGCACTCCAGGCAACCCGCCCATGGTCGCCATTTACACCAGTTGGTTCCCCGACGGTTGGCCTGCGAACGAGCCCTGCAGCGACGAAGACGCCAGAGCCGGTCTCTGCATTCCGGTCAACACGCAGGCCCAATCGATCGCCTACAGTCTGGATCGGGGACGAACCTGGACGAAATATGGGAATGGGGGCAAATGGGGCGAGGCCGGGTACGAGGGCAATCCGGTAATTAATGGCTGGACGCACCCGTCCGATGTTCCAAATCCCCGGGAATTCCGCGACCCCAAAGTCTTCTGGTACGAGCCCGACGATTCCGATGATCGCGATAATGACAAGCACGGCGGACATCACAAGCACGGCGGACATCACAAGGAAGACGGCGGACATTACAAATCCAAGGATACCAAAGGCTACTGGGTCATGTCGACAGTTCTGGCTACGGAGCATAAGGTGCGGTTCTACAGGTCGGATGATCTCAAAGTCTGGGAATTACTGAGCGACTTCGGGCCGGCTAATGCGACAGGCGGTGTTTGGGAAGTCCCGGATTTGTTCGAGCTCCCGGTGGAAGACATCCGCAAACATGATCGAAATGACTATGTTAGCTATAATCACAAGGACGGCAAAGATTCCCACAAGGATCACAAGGATACTAAATGGATGCTGGTGGTGAATCTCAACCCCGGCTCGATAGGCGGTGGATCCGGCGCCCAGTACTTTATTGGACACTTCGATGGCGTCGAATTCCATGCCGACAACGTCTATGACAATTCGCCGCCGGCGGGGTTTGTGTTTGAGGATTTCGAAGGGGATGGGACGTACGAGGATCTGGGCTGGACCCCCACCGGGGATTTCGTCGGCCTTGGACCGGCCATGGGCAATATTCCTCCTCAAGGCGGGGTTTCTGACTATCAGGACGACCAGCTCGCCAACACGTTTACCGATGAAGACAGAGCCGTGGGCACCATTACCTCACCGACGTTTACCATCAACAGTCAGTATATCAACCTGATGGTCGGTGCCGGCAATCATCCCCACGATCCAAACACCTCCGATGAACCACCTCCTGCGGGCACGTTGCTGTTTGCGGGTGCAGATTTCGAGCCTCCCGCCGGCAACACCTACGAGTCCCTGGGATGGACCGCCACCGGGGACCTGGTCGGCATTCCAGTATCCACAGGGTCGATCGGCGACCAAAATCCAGTGTCCGGTTTCGAGGGCCAAGGGCTGGCGAATACTTTTATGGGTAGTCTACTCGGCGTAGGCGGTGATGTGCCGCAAGGCACCCTCACCTCGCCGCCATTCGAGATTACCAAGGATTATATCAACTTTCTGGTCGGCGGCGGCGCCCATAAGATTGCGGACGGCAGCCCAACGGCTGTCGCCCTGGAGGTCGGCGGTCAGACAGTGCGCGAGGCCAACGGTACGGAGAGCGAGTCGCTCAACTGGGTGGCTTGGGACGTCAGCGATCTCATCGGACAGATGGCCCAGATCAAGATCATCGATCAGAACGACGGGGGATGGGGCCACATCAATGCGGATCAGTTCCTCGCGGCCGAAGAACCGGCTTCGCCGACCTCGAGCGAGACCGCCGTCAATCTAATCGTTGATGGCGAAGTGGTGCGCAGTGCCACCGGTGAGAACAGCGAGCAGTTGCACTGGACGAACTGGAACGTAGGCCAATTCGCCGGCCAGGATGCGAAGATCCAGATCGTCGATAAGAACACCGGCGGTTGGGGACATCTTCTCGTCGATCACATCGTGTTCTCCGACGAGCCCAAGAAGCGCGCGGACTGGATTGACTTCGGCAGGGATTTCTATGCCGCGGTCTCCTATGAGAATGTCCCGGGCGATAAGCGGTTGTGGGTTGGCTGGATGAACAACTGGGATTATGCGAACAAGATTCCAACGGGTCCCTGGCGCAGCATGCAGAGTTTCCCACGTGAGGTAAGCCTCGAGCGCGGTGACGACGGTGAGATCTGTCTGATACAGGAGCCAGTCCAGTCACTGGAGAAACTCCGCAGCCGTCACGCCTTCAGCGTTAAGAATTGGCAGATCAAAAACGGTGAGATACCTCTCTCCGGAAGGGGATCCAGGGGCAAAGCCCTGGAAATCATCGCCGAATTCAAGGTGGGTAATGCCACGGAGTTTGGCCTGAAGGTGCGCAAGGGCGATGGGGAAGAAACGGTCGTTGGTTACAATGTGGCGGCAGGGGAAGTGTTCATCGACCGGAACAAATCCGGCATCGTGGATTTCAACCCCCTGTTCACCAACAACCGTACCAGCTTCCCCAGTCGGGAAACGGCTCCGCTCGCTGTCGAGCACGGCAACGTCGTCAAGTTACATATATTCGTCGACTGGTCCTCGGTGGAGGTCTTCGCGGGTGATGGGAAACGTCTTATCACCGATCAGATTTTCCCGAGCGAGGATAGTCAAGGTGTTGCAGTGTTCGCCAACGATGGCCGTGCGACCTTGAAGAAATTGGATATCTGGCAAATGAAGTCGATCTGGTAGGAATCTCCGACCCTATCGACTCCGCTTGAAAAGAGCGCAGCGGCGTCGGGCGGCACTTTGGTGCTTTCCCGGCGCTCGTTGCGCCTCTCGGATCGCTAATGATAAGGCGGAGCTCTCCCACGGAAAATCTCTCAGAATCCCTGCCAATTGACGCTTGAGGAATTGGCTTACGTCTCGACTAATCCCAAATCAAAACCAAAATGAAAATAATAATGAAGAAGTTCTTTGCTGCCGTTTTGGTGGCCATCTGTTCGCTCACTGTGCATGCTAAGGAATTCATTCTGACCGACTCCCAGGCGGGAACTGACGTTGGTGATTGGAAGATCACCAGCGAAGAGCTGGGTATCAAAGCTCCTACTGCCTTCACGATCGAGAAGAAGCGCCTGCATGGTGGCCGGCAAGAAGGCGTCGATGTACTGATCGTGGACAACGGTGTGATGCAGATTACGGTGGTTCCAACGCGCGGAATGGGTATCTATGAAGTCAAGAGTGGCGATCTGCGCTTTGGCTGGGAGTCGCCTGTAAAGGAGATCGTCAACCCGGCGTTCATCGATCTGGAAAGTCGGAATGGCCTCGGCTGGCTGGACGGATTCAATGAAGTGCTGGTGCGCTGCGGCTATGAGTGGACCGGTCACCCCGGTGTGGACGACGATGGGTTCCTGAAAAGCCTGCATGGACGGGTGCAGAATATACCCGCTTCCTATGTCAGCGTGACCATCGACGAGAAGGAGCCCTACGCTATTCACGTCAAGGGCCGCGTGGATGAGCGGACCTTCAAATTCTGTGATCTTGTCACCTGGATGGAATTGAACGTCGTTCCCGGTGAAGCGAAGTTTTCATTGCATGATAAACTAACCAACAACGCAGATTACGAGAATGAGTACCAGGTCATCTACCACAGCAATTTCGGCGTTCCGATCCTGGAAGAAGGTGCCGTCATCAGTGCCCCGGTCGAGCAGATCTCTCCGTTCGATGACTACGCCAAAGCGGGCCTGAAGACGTGGCAGACGTATCTCGGCCCTACAAAGGACTTTGACGAGATGGTTTTCAATATTAAGCCCTATGCCGATAACGAAGGCCGTACCCTGGCCGTGCTGCATAACAAGGCTGGCGATATTGGTGTTGCTGTCGGCTACAACGTAAAGCAACTGCCGGTGTTGACCGTATGGAAGAACACCGACACAAGGAAGCAGGGCTATGTAACTGGTATCGAACCTGGTACGAGCTATGCCTACAACACGAAGTACCAGCGTTCACTTGGACTGGTGCCCAGTATCCAGCCGGGCGAAACCAAAAGCTTCGACCTGACCTATACTTTGCTGCGCAGCAAGGCCGATACGGATCAGGCGCTCAAGGAGGTTGCGCAGATCCAGGGGGATCGTGAAACGGAATTGCGCATGGAGCCTCTCGTGGAGTTGCCCAA
>CAWDWA010000007.1:0-15680 GCA_963805815.1 uncultured Verrucomicrobiae bacterium | reverse complement strand
GAGAGACCGCCCGGCTTTGCCGTCAGGATGTGGACCTGGAGCGCAACCTGTTGATCATTCGTGAAACCAAATTCCTCAAGAGCCGCCTGGTGCCTTTTGGTCCCAGGCTCGGAGATCGATTGCGCGAGTAATTGCGCCAGCAAGCGGAGGACGCGGTCACCTCAACGCCGACCACACCACTCTTCTCCTTTCGCCCGGATGGATCCGAGCAATAAATCCCGGGACAATCAGCCAGACGTTCCATGCCCTCTGGCCACGCCTGGGAATAAGGGTTCCGGAGGGTGCGATGCCACCGCGTCTGCATTGTCTGCGTCACTCCTTTGCCGTCGGCACGTTGTTGCGGTGGTACCGTTCGGGTATCGATCCGCAGCAACGGTTGTGGGATCTGTCCACGTTTATGGGGCACGTGCATCCGGCCTCAACCGCCGTATATCTCAACATCACGGCCGAGTTGCTGGAGCAAGCCAATCAGCGCTTCAATCACTTCGCCGCTCCGCTGCTTAAGGAGGTGGTACGGTGAATACTCATTTAGGTCCGCTCCTCTACAGCTTCTTTGAAGACTACCTCAAATGCCAGAAAGGGCTGCGGCCCAGTTCGCTGAAAAGTTATCGGGACAGCGTAATACTCTTTCTGCTCTTTCTGGCGGAGAAGGCCGGGCGCAAGATCAGCCGGCTCACCCTGGCTGACCTGACATGCGCTCAGGTGCTGGTCTTCCTACGGAGTTTGGAAATCGATCGCCACAATCAGGTGCGAACCCGTAATCAGCGATTGGCCGCACTCCGCGGTCTTTTTGATTACCTGGCTCGGCGTGTTCCCGAGATGCTCAAGGAAGCCCAGAGTGTCGCCGCCATTCCCACCAAGCGGACAGCACCCGCAGAAACGTTCTTCCTTGAACGGGACGAAGTGCAGTCCCTGTTCACCTCGTTGCCGACTCAAGGTTCATTCGCCTTGCGCGACCGAGCGCTCTTGCTGTTCCTTTACAACACTGGGGCGCGGGTTCAGGAAGTTGCTGATCTCCGCTACAAGAACCTCGAACTCGAAGGCCAACCTCGGGTTCAACTCCACGGGAAAGGTGACAAATGGCGCGTCTGTCCTTTGTGGAAGGAGACGGCGACCTTGCTCACGCAACTGGTGGCCGGGCAGAAGGAGACGAATCCAGAGCGGGCGGTCTTTACCTCGCTGCGGGGCCAGGCTCTGACTCGGTTTGGCATTTACAAAATCGTCCATCGCCACACGCGATCGTTGCTCAAATCGAACGAGTCCCGTCGGCGAATCTCGCCGCACACCTTTCGGCACACGTCCGCCGTCCACCTTCTGGAAGCGGGCGTGGAGGCAAACGTAATCCGCGGCTGGTTGGGGCATGTGAGCCTGGAAACGACCAATCGCTACGCCGAGATCAACCTTCGAATGAAACAGGCTGCTTTGCAGGCGTGCCAACCACCGGCTTCTGCTTCTTCGGAGGCATGCCTCCGCAAGCCCATCTGGCGGGAAGACGCGGAACTGCTGAAATGGCTCAAAACCCTGTAGAAATTATGTGACCGAACATGCCCAGCATTTGCCCAATTTTCGAGTCGCCCTCGAAGTTGGGCACATATTTCGTCCGGGAACAAAACATTGATTATGTGCCCGGGCACATAATCAATGAGTATCCGCGATGGGACGCCACCGAAGTACTCGATCGCGTTCTGATGGCAGGCCAGGAAGTGTTCGAGCGCTTCACCGCAGGTGAACTCGAGGTAGATCATCCGGCTGTAGGCGAGCACCATGACAAAGAAGGAGAGCCGCCGGCGCGTGGTGCCGAGCTGGATTGATCCACCACAACCCCAGTCCACCTGGGCGCACTCGCCCGGAGCGAATGCGAGGGTTAGGAATGCGGGATGGCGCACCGGACGGACCTTTTGCACGTATTGCTTGAGAACGCTCAAGCCGCCCTGGTAACCGTGGCCCTCACGGAGACGTTGAAAGATCTGCGTGGCGCTGTAGGGATGCCGTTCCAGCCATCCGCTGATCAGGGTTTTGAAAGGGTCGAGTTTGCTGCGGCGCTTCGCGCAACGACGCGGACGATAGCACTCGGCGCGGGCATATTTGGCGACCGTTTCCGGGTCGATGGACAGTTCGCGTGCGATCTGCGCGAAATTCAGGCCGCGTTCGCCGTGGTAGAGGCGGATTTTGGAGTAAGTCTCGTAGTCGATCATGGTAGCTGCCTCATCCGGCGGAGGATCTCGGCGATCGGGAGTGTCTCGGCGGTGCGTGGCTGTGCCGGCGGCAGCGGTGTCGGCCCTGTTCCCTGGACGGGATCGAGGCTCAGGACCTGATAGAAAGGCGCCTGATAGGCGACAAGTCCGGCGGCGAGCAGTTGCGCCCGCGCCTCGCGCAGTTCGCGCACGGAGAGCGAAAGCAGCTGGGCCGCGACGGTGTCGGAGTAATAACTGGCGCCATGGGCATCGGCGACGGTTACCAGCAGGAGATAGAGCGCCAGGGCCTCGCAGCGACAGCGGGTGATATGACGATCGCGGACAAGTCGCTGGTCGATCCAGCTAAACTGGCGCGGCACGTGCCGCAATCGTTCGGGGCAAAGGAGGGGTTTTGTTTTCATGGCTCGAAATCAGGGCGCCATCGGGCACGGTGCCCAGGATGTCGTGACCACGAGCGAAAAAACAAAGGGCGCTTCTGGCGATGTCCTCTTGTAACGCAGAACCGGTCATCGTGGAGATAAGACCCACGATCACAGCAGGATGCAACAAGCAGAGATCTTGTAACGCATCGAGTGGTCTCTTCTGTGCAACCAATTGGGGTTCAGGAGCTTGTTTCGAGCAGGCTTCTTGTAACGCATCCTTGCCAGCAGAGTTGCCTCTGCGCCAGTAGCCCGGATGCCGTGCCCGCCACTCCTTTACACGCCGCACGTTCTCGGGTCCCTTGAAGTAGTTTTTGTTCTCCGCTCTGGCGTTCCATCGGCGCTGACTCAGCGCCTTGCTCGCCTTGCGACACTCGCCTTGGAGCAATGGCGCTGGCGACCGCGATTACGATGGTCAGGAACGTAGAACTCCCTGCAATGCAGACACCTGGACTTGGATCTTCTTTCCATCGGCAGACTCGAAAGCAACCGCCGAAACTGGAAGAAAACGCCCCCAAACCGAGAAGAAAATCACCCGGCCACACACCCCCTTCTCACCACCGGAACAAGACAGAGAAGAAGAGTTTTGAACTGAAGTTCAGGAAGAAGAGTGCACCCCGCGATATCCGATCTTCAAACCGTCCGACTTATCCGATTTCCAAATCACCGTTCTCAACCTCCGCGCCCAGGTGTTTTGAAACCAGCCTATCCTCTGCGAGAGATTCTCCTCGGGCGTTCGAAAATCCTGCGACAGAGATTGGTCAGCAATATCCACGCACGAACCCGCCTATTACTGATCTTCGGGCACGTCTCGCCGAGGAGCGTCGCCAAGAACAGCTCGCGATCCTGGTCACAAACAAAGATCGGCTCACGCAGTCGCCACGCGCCATGACATGATACAACGCTCCGGCCATTTCGTTGCGAAGCTGCCGCACCACACCTCCCATTCTCCAATAATCTCCGTCCATTTTTGTTGACAGACCCCTTTTCAAACTTCCGACGGTTGCAAAGACCTTCATCGGCTTCCCATCCGCGATGAAAGCGAGCCCGGTAAACGGATAGGCGGTGAAAAGGGTGCGAGCGACGGGATGAGTATTCATGATGGGGAACGGGAACGAGGAGGACCGAGTGTGCTGCAAACCCTACAAAGCCACCACACTTCAGTAGCCGCGAGGAGATCTACCGTTCGCGAACCTTCCGAGTCGGAGAACTTGCGGACAGACCCGCAGCTTGTCGGGCGTACAACAGTCGAGCCACTCCGGATGGCCGGGGTGGCTCGTTCATTGCCTGCCCGGAATCGTGAAGCAGCGCGGATCAGCGCGCGATCAAGCCATTGGAGCCGGCGGGCACGCTCGCGCCGGCGAGCGCAGTGAGGCTGCCGTCGCTGGCGATGGCGAAGGCGCTGATGGTGGGGGTGTCGCCCATGCCGTTGAGCACGTAGAGGAAGCGGTCGCCCCCGGTGATCGCGGAGTCGATCGGGCCGCTGAGTCCGCCAGTCGTGACGTTGTCGAGCGGGGTGAGGCTGCCGAGGCTGCCGATCTCAAAGAGCGTAACGGAACTACTACCGGTGTTCGATACGTAGGCATACTTGCCGTCGCCGGTGATGGCGATCCAGCACGCGGCAATCTGCGATGGCGCTGCGGTGATCGGGCCGGCGAGGTTCAGTACGGCGCCTGTTTCATCCACAAAGTAAGACGACACCGAGCTCGCGGACACACCACCGGCCGCGTTGGTCACATACACTTTGGCGCGACCCGCGAAGGCGAAGCCAAATGGGGTGACGCCCTGGGAGTCGACACTCTGCTGGGACAAGGCGAGGCCATCCTGGCCGATGGAAAAGGTGGTGATCTTGTTTGTGGCCTTTTCGGTCACAAACAGCACGTCTCCCTCGGGATTGAAAGAGACTTGAGCGGGGCCGGTGTTGTCATCACTGAGCGGGCGGTTCGAACCGGCGAGCGGCTTGAGGCGGCCATTTCTTGCAACGGTGAAGCCGGTGATGTTGTCGGCGTCGCCAGCGGCGCCGCCGGCATTGAGCACGTAAACGAGATCGTCAGAGACGGTGACGCTGATGGGGTTCACACCGCCGGAGGGTGCCTTATCCACGAGTCGGAGGCCGGAACCGGTAACGGCGAGGACGGAAACGTCGTTGCTGCCCGCGTTCACAGCGAAAAGGAATCGTTGGCCGTCCTGCATCGCGATGCCGCCGGCATTGCCAAGACCGGCGCCGGTGCCGCGTCCGCCCGTGGCCACGGAGCCTGCTGCGGTGAGTGAGCCATCGCCGTCGCGTTTGAAAATGAGGATGCGATTGGCCGCGGCGCCATTGGTCGCGACATAGACGGCGCCTCGACCGGACGGCTTGCCGTGGCCTTTGCCGCGATCGTAATCATGAGCGAGGGCGAGGGTGCTGGTGAGCGCGAGGGCGCAGGCAAGGCCGCGCACCATGGCTTTCAGGGAATGTTTGTTCATAAGTTTGTGTTTTTGGCGTTGTTTGTTTCTGCCGCGTGGCTGGCCGGGGATCGGCCGGCACGCGTGATCGGGAAAACGAACCGGCGGCGCATTTGATTGCGGCGCGCTCGCGAAAATATTTCACCCGATGATATTCGAGCGGATCGCGAATGCTTGCGGTCCGAGTCGCGCTACGCTTCCATCCATTCGTCGCACCCACGCCTCCTGCAAAGCCCCACGCTTGGAAACTCCCGCTGCCCGACCCACACCTCCTACCGACGCCGAACTCCTCCAGGCCGGCTACCGCTACGCGCTGGCGCTGACGCATCGTCCAGCCGACGCCGAGGATCTCGTGCAGGAGGCGTGGCTCAACCTCACGCGGCGCTACGGCCGCGTGGATTCGAGGGCCGTGCTCTTCACCGTGGTGCGAAATCTGTTCATCGACCAATGCCGCCGCCGCCGCGTCGTGCAATTCACCTCGCTCGATGCGCCGGACGCACCGCCGTCGCCCGCAACCGAACCGAATGAGGCCGGCGTGAAGGGCGACCTGGACGCACTGCTCGGCACGCTGCGGGCCGACGAACGTGAGGTGCTTTTTCTCCATTACCACCAGGGTCACACGGCGGAGGAAATCGGGCAGCTCCGCGGCCAGCCGCGCGGCACTGTGCTCAGTCTCATCCATCGTGCCATTGCCAAGTTGCGAGTCAGTGCCACTGCGGCCCGATCTTCGCCGTCGTGCAATCAGTGGCTCCTCTTTTTCGTTACATTTCCATGAAGGTTACAATGCTGCTCACGCAACCGGTGGTGCTGCAAAGCCATGTCTGATCTTCGCAAACAAATCCACGAACATTACGAGAAGAAAGAGCTTCCCGCTGACAAGGTAGAGGCAATCCTCGCCCGTGGACGTGCGGCGGCGGGCGGGAAAAACATCGTGGCAATGCCAGTGACGAGTCGTCGGCGTTGGCCGCGTGCGCTGGCGCTCGCGGCCGCTTTGGCCATTTTCGCGGGCCTCGCTGCATGGTGGCAGCAGGAGGTCGGGCGCCCGCCTTTTGCCGTCGTCCCGGTGGGCCTCATGGAGTTCTTTGCCACAAAGCAGGAAGTCGATCCGGCGCCCGAGGGAAAGGAGGCACTGCATGCCTTGCTCGTCCAGCGTGGCGCGCCGCCGGATTTTCGGATTCCCGCGTCGCTGCTCCCGCTGGAAAACGCCGCGTGCCAAGTGATCGATATGCAGGGGAAAAACGTCTATCTTGCGTGTTTCTGGCGCGTGGATGGAGCCGGGCGCGGTCTGCCGGAACTCGTGCATCTCGTCGTCGCCCGCCGTGGCGACTTCCGCGATGCGCCGCCATCGACTCAGCCGCAATTTTCCGAGCCCGACGGCTGGAGCTTCGCATCCTGGAACGAAGGCGACATCATCTACACACTCGCCGCCGCCGCACCGATGGACATCCTGCGCCCCTTCGCGTCGGGCACTCCGAGCGCCGACCGTGTGGTGCTCGTCGAACTGCCGGCCCGCCCACAAAATTTCCCAAGCTTACCCGCGCTCTGTCTAGTCCTGGACGCGGCCAGGCAAAAGCCAATTCTGTAACGGAGTTCCAGACGAGTGAGAAAACTGGTTTTTATTTTGAACGACTTACGTAATTTTTATAAAATATGTAACCAGTCATAAACCTCCGACAAATCCAGAGGCTTGAAAAGGCGTGAACCGCTCAAAGCGGTTTTTTGTTATTTTGCATTCCCAACTCGAAAATAGGCGTCAGGAGGATTTTCTTTGGTCAGAGGCTGCAGAATTGAGAGGGGTGGCCAGAATATTCTTGTTCCGACGGTTTTGGTTCGTGAGTCATGAGACGTTCATCGGCGTTCCCTTCTTCGGCACCTTCGTGTCTCTTCTACGGCATGCCGGTTGACCTGACAATCGCCAGCGTGATCCGCACCTCGCGCTCGTCGCTCTTCACCGGCACCCCAGCTCCTCCGCTGCAGTCTCTCTCTTTTTTAACCGATCGGCAATCATCCGCCGGGTCGCCGTCTCTCGGTGCTCGACACCCACCACCTCCACCAGCGTATTCCGGAAGCGCTACTCGATTCGCACCCGTCGTGGCATGCATGTCCACTCTCACAAGCCTTCTCCCACGGCAAGAAAATCCACCTGAACCTATTTTGCTACACAATTCAGGCGGGGAACAGTGTGACCAGCGAACCGGTTGGATCACGCCACGATGATGAAGCCGGGAGTCCGGAGTCCCAGGTCATGTCCCATCCGATGAGGCCCGAGGCATGCTCTGGACGGGACGCGCGCGGACTGGTGCGCCAGGTATTGATCGCGAGATGATGATGGTAGCGGTCGCGCGCAAGAAAAAGCGCGCCGGGATAGTCCGACTGTGTGACCCGCAGACCAAGGTTTTCCTCTTAAAGGTGCCGTTGTGACAACCTTCACTCTCCCCTTTCCATTCCCGAAATAACGGCACGGTAGTCGCTGGGTTGGTAGGGTGCGAAAACCTCTTTGAACGGGGCGAAGAATCCCTGCTTGCGCAAACGGGAGACTCCGAGATCTCGCAGGAGCTGGTCGTGGTAATGCAGCATGTGTAACAGCAGCCGGGCGCCCCGAGCGCGGCTGAACGGCATCCATCGACGCTTCCAGGTCTTCATCACTTCAATGTCCCGAAGCATCTCCTCCCTCGAAGGGCTCCGGAACGTGCCCCCGATCAGCTCCGCGAGCCATCGCGCCTGCAAATTGTAGGTGAGAATGCTCGAGATCGTGGTGGCATACCCGATGAAGGCAAGATGACCCACATCAGGATGCACCATCTGCCGGTACAGGTAGAGCCCATCCTCTTCGAAGTGGAGGCGGGAGCGGACTGTTTCGGGCAGGAACCCGTATTCCGTCTTCCACCCGGTGGCGAGAATAACGACGTCCGTCTCGACGTGCTCGCCGTTTTGCAGCAAAATGCCTGTCGGAGTGAATTCGCTGACACCCGAGCGGTGAGGCTGGATTACGCCCTTTCGCACCAGACGATAAAACTCGGGGCGCGGCAACATGGTCGATTCCCCGAACGTATCGATCTCGACCGGAACCGAGGGCACAAGGCTCGGGCGGGCGCCAAAGCGAGACCAGAGCCCGCACTGAAAAATCAACAACAGCTCGACGAGACGCCACCAAAGCCACACCAAAGGTCTTCCTGCAATATGGACGGCACGTTCGAGGGGGGACGGTTCGTAATACAGCGGGATCAACGTGCTGGTGAGGCGATTGAGCATGACCCACTTGAATGGCAGCACCCCGAGAAGTTTTGGCGGCACCGGCCAATGAAGTTTCCGAAAGACGATCGCCGTTTGGAACGCAACCGCCGCCGATTCGAGGGCAGCATCCGTCGCGCTCTTGCCGAAACCGACCACCGCGACTTTCTTGCCTTTGAGCATTTCCCGCGTAGCCAGTTCTGAGATGTGGAGAATCTCCCCTCGAAAACGTTCCTGGCCAGGATACCCGGGAATGTGCGGGACTTGCGAATATAGCCCGAGACAGACCACCACCAGGTCGAATTCCTCGTGATGGCCCGCTCCTGATTGCTGGTAGGCAATCCTCCAGCCGGGTCTCCCCCCGGTTCGCTTCTGAAGCGCTTCCACCGTTGCGCGGAACCGGATGTGCGGCCAGACTCCGAAATGTTTCGCGTAGTCCTCAAGATAGTCCCGCATTATCTCTCCGGGGGTGAAATCGGGACCCGACTCCGGAAGCGGCCGATCAGGAAACTCGTAGAGTTCCCGCTGTACTTGGACGGAGAAGTTGGAATATCCCCCCGCCCACACGCCGCCGAGGACTGAGCTGCGTTCGAAGACGGTGCAGGTAAGCCCCTCCCCTAGCAGGGCCTTAGCGGTAGATAGTCCGGCGACTCCGGCGCCGATGATGCCCACACTCTTTATGTTGGTCAGGTCCATGCGCCGCAGTTACTGAAAAAATGCCTCACGTATTGGGTGCGGAAGTTTGTGAAATTTATACGCTGGAAAAGAGCAACGGCCCGATGAGCGGTTGCAAAAAAATCCTTTGCGTGAAGAAATTTGAATTCACGGTTTTGCATAAAGACGGCGTAGGACGCAGCATGTGGCGTAAATTACGATCGCGATCAACCAGAGGTAAAAGACGTAGGCACCGAACACCACCCAGAGGAACGCTGTCCAGAGCGCGAACCACGCTGCACGGGCCCTGGCAGCGATTGGGAGTTTCGCAAGTTTCGCCGGCACTTCAGCAGTCAGCCGGCAATACACATAGGCCGCGTGAATGATCCCGACGATGGCACCAAATACGGTCCCGATAAACAGTGCGTCTCTCATCCAATCTCCTTATTCCCACTCCCTGAATTCCATTCGAGGTCAGCGGGGAGAGCAAGCGTCTTTTTTTTCGGTTATTCCGGGATTACCGTGGAGTAGTTTATTGGGCGAGCGGGTCGGGTAGCATGGCAAGCCTGCCGCAGAAGAAGCGAATGCGGATGCGGTGTTTGGCAAACGAGCGAAAACAGCGGAGTTCAAATCCGGGTCAAGTCTAAATATTTTAACCTTTTTATCAATTCATCAACCCGTGAGCGAGAATCGGCTCAGAGTCGCGAGACGTTCATCCATGCAATCGTTATTAACTCCTCCGTCAGCATTTTCAGCGGCCCTGAGACCAACCTGCGAATCGCCCACGCTCTTCGCCAGCGCCCGCGGATTCTTCCGCTGCAATCTCTTGCATTTTCAAGCAATCCGCTATCGTCCCCTGGGCTGGGCTTCCGTCTCCCGGTGCTCGACACCCACCACCTTCGTGCTGGTGCCCCCGGACCTAGTGGCCATGTTTCTCGGGGTTAGATTTGACTCCGCCTATATGACTTTCCCCGACAACGAACCCGTATTTGCGGAAAACTGACAAGCGCGACAACGGCGAGCGTTGCC
This sequence comes from uncultured Verrucomicrobiae bacterium, assembly GCA_963805815.1. Classification (GTDB taxonomy): domain Bacteria; phylum Verrucomicrobiota; class Verrucomicrobiia; order Chthoniobacterales; family Chthoniobacteraceae; genus CAWDWA01. Next base: position 5,707 of record CAWDWA010000007.1, on the reverse strand, counting down.
CTGGAGGATTGGATTTCCAGCCCGCCCGCCCCACATCCCGAAAATGCACACGCTTGACTCCCAAGCCCCGCTTTGCCAATCTGCGCCCATGGAAACACCCGCTTCCAGCCTCAAACTCCGGGCCGCCCCCCGGAGGACCAAAAGCGATTTCCTTTCAGCGGATCACAACTGATGAGTCTTGATCAATCGAATCGCTACGCCGCCCTCAATCTGAACGAAGACGATTTGATCAAGGGAGGCCAACATGTGTTGTGCGCGTACATCATGAAACCGAAGGATGGTCACGGTTACCTGGAAACTGCCTCGCATTTCGCGGCGGAGTCGTCGACGGGCACCAACGTAGAAGTATCCACCACCGACGATTTCACGCGGAGTGTCGACGCCTTGGTCTACGACATGGACGAAGGCCGGCAGTTGATGAAGATCGCCTACCCGATTGAGCTTTTCGATCGCAACATCATTGATGGCCGCGCTATGGTGGTTTCCTTCTTGACGCTAGCCGTCGGCAACAACCAGGGCATGGGGGACGTCGAATACTCGAAGTTGCACGACTTCTACATGCCCCCTCGGTTTCTGCGGTTGTTCGACGGACCAGCCACGACCCTGGCGGACCTGTGGCGAGTACTCGGACGCCCGGTCACCGACGGGGGCTTCATTGTCGGAACAATCGTCAAACCGAAATTGGGACTGCGTCCCCAGCCCTTTGCCGATGCCGCCTATCAGTTCTGGTTGGGTGGTGATTTCATCAAGAACGACGAGCCCCAGGGCAATCAGGTGTTTTCCCCTTACAAGGAAACCATCGCCTTGGTCGCGGAAGCCATGCGGCGCGCCCAAGACGAAACCGGCGAGGCGAAACTGTTTTCCGCGAACATCACGGCGGACGACCACCATGAAATGGTTGCTCGAGGAGAGTATGTCCTGGAGACATTTGCCGAAAACGCCGACCACGTGGCGCTGTTGGTGGACGGGTACGCGGCCGGGCCGGCGGCGGTGACCACCGCCCGGCGAACGTTTCCCAAGCAATTCCTGCATTTTCACCGCGCCGGTCACGGGGCGGTGACTTCGCCCCAGGCCAAGCGGGGGTATACCGCCCTGGTACTCGGCAAGATGGCCCGACTTTTGGGAGCATCCGGCATCCACGTGGGAACCATGAGCTTTGGCAAGATGGAAAGCGAACGGGCCGATCGCGACATCGCCTACATGATCGAGCGGGACGCCGCCGACGGCCCCTACTACCATCAGGAGTGGTTGCGCATGAATCCGACCGCCCCCATTGTCTCGGGTGGCATGAATGCCGTGCGGATCCCGGGCTTTTTCGAAAACCTGGGCCATTCCAATTTGATCCTGACTGCGGGCGGTGGCGCGTATGGCCACCTGGATGGGCCTGCCGCCGGTGCACGGGCGATGCGCCAGGCCGAGCAGTGCTGGAGGCAAGGGGCTAACCCCATCGAATTCGCCAGAGATCACCGCGAGTTTGCCCGCGCGTTTCAGTCGTTTCCGAGCGACGCCGATAGCCTTTATCCGGGCTGGCGGGATCGGCTGAGTGTCGCTGCAACTTGACGCGGAGAGAGAACCATGTCCAAGCGACATCCGATCATCGCCGTCACCGGTTCGTCCGGCGCGGGGACGTCTACCGTCAAGGTAGCGTTCGATCGCATTTTTTACCGCGAACACGTCACACCTTGCATCATCCACGGCGACAGCTTTCACCGTTACGATCGCCTGCAGATGCAACAAGTGGTGGCCAAATCGTTAGAGGAAGGGCGCAACCTGAGCCACTTTGGCGTCGAAGCCAATCTATTTGACAAACTGGAAGAGCTCTTCCGCCGATACGGCGAAACCGGAACAGGACAGCGCCGCTTCTACCTGCATTACGAAAAAGAGGCTGCCGAGTACGGTCAAGAACCGGGGACCCTCACGCCGTGGCAAGATCTCCCCAAGGATGCCGACCTGCTGTTTTACGAAGGCCTGCACGGCGGGGTCGTCACGGACGACGTCAATGTCGCTCAGCATGTGGATCTGCTGATCGGCGTCGTCCCCATCGTCAATCTGGAATGGATCCAGAAGATCCATCGGGATACCGAGCAACGAGGCTATCAGCCCGACGACGTCACCGAAAACATCCTGCGGCGGATGTACGATTACACGCACTACATCACGCCGCAATTCTCACGAACCGACATCAACTTTCAACGCGTTCCGACCGTTGACACGTCCGATCCCTTTGTAGCCCGCGAAATTCCCACCGCCGACGAGAGCTTTGTCGTGATTCGTTTCCGCAACCCCGCCAAGTTCAATATTGAATTCCCGTACCTCCTGTCCATGCTTCACGATTCATTCATGTCGCGGCGCAACACGATCGTCGTGCCCGGAGGCAAGATGGGATTGGCTATCGAGATCATCCTGGCCCCCATTATCGAGGAGATGATGCGCGTTCGTCAGCAACATATGAAAGCCGAGCGCCGAGGCTACTAGGGCAAGCGTAAAAGGGGCCAGTTAACAAATCTTTACATTTTTCCTCCACGCCGGAGCGGGCAGGTGCCTTTTCAGCAGCTCCTAGAATCGACGCGGCTGCCGACCCACGTTCGCGGCGCTTTTCACATTCAATCTCTGCACGACCCACATTGGGTTCACAAATCGTTCGGCTATTAAACACCCTCGCCAAGCCAGCCTCTGCGCAACTCTCCCCGCACCGGACACGAAATATCCCGATTCACTGACTGCGATCGCTTTCCTCTCCCCATCCCGGGAACTGCTGCGCCTCCCCTTCTCCTTAGAGCTTTCGTCAATTTTTGTTGACAGACCCCTGTTACTTCCCTGAAGTCCGGCCAACCTGCCGCGGCTCGTCAGGCAGGCAAGGAACGCGACAAACAAATCCCCGCTTGGAAAGCTGATCTCAATGCTGCAATGCGAGTCCTGACCCCTGCGGAGCAACGTTTATCCCCAATCTCATCGGCGAAAATCCGCGATATCCGCGGTTTAGAAACATAACTGCATCCTGCCATGACAATGACCACCACTGTCGGCTCCTACCTGGCCACGCGCCTCGAGCAAATCGGCGTCCGCGACTACTTCGCGGTTCCGGGGGACTACAACCTCGTCCTGCTCGACCAGCTCCTGAAAAACGAGCAGCTGCACTTCGTCGGCTGCTGCAACGAGCTGAACCTCGGCTACGCCTGCGACGGCTACGCGCGGGCCAATGGCATCGCGGCGGGCTTCGTCACCTTTTCCGTGGGCGGGCTCAGCGCCATCAACGCGATCGCCGGGGCCTACGCGGAGGACCTGCCCATCCTTTTCGTCTCCGGCGGCCCCAACACCAACGCCAGGCCGGAGAACCGTCCACTGCACCACACCCTCGGCGAGGTGCGCTACCGGTATCAGCTCGAGATGTTCAAAGAAGTGACGGCCATTGCGCTTTCCATCGAGCACCTCGACGACGCCCCGGAGCTCATTGACCGGGCCATCAACGAGTGCCTGCGCCGCCGAAAACCCGTTTACCTGGAGATCGCCTGCAACCTCGCCGGGCAAAGCATCCCCTCAGCGCCCTTGCAAAAGCTCACCGCACCCACGCCCTGCGACGAGGCCGCGCTGGAGGCCGCCGTGGAGCACGCCGCCGAGATGCTCAACGCCGCGGTCAAGCCCGTGCTCGTCGGCGGGGTCAAGCTCCGCCCTTGGGCCGCCGTCGGTGCCTTCGCGGAAGTGGCGCAGGCCAGCGGCTACGCCACCGCCATGATGCCCAACGCCAAGGGCTTCTTTGACGAAAGCGCCCCCGGCTTTATCGGCACCTACTGGGGTCCGGTCAGCAGCCCCGGCTGTGCCGAGGTGGTCGAGAGCGCGGACGCCTACCTCTTCGCGGGGCCCACCTTTACGGACTACACTACGACCGGCTACACCGCGCTCATCAATCCACGGGAAGCTCATCCAGGCCAACCCCGAGTCGGTTAAGTTGCCCGGGCAAAACTACAACAACGTCCCTCTCGCGCGCTTCCTGGCCAAGCTTGCGCCTCGCTTGAAAGCGAACGGCACCTCCCGCCAGGCGTTCGAGCGCTTCCGGCCCGACCCCACCGTGCGCCCCACGCTCGCCCCCGAGACCACGCTGCTGACCCGACACGTCGTCGACCGCGTCGAGGCCATGCTCACGCCGCAGATGACGCTCTTGGCTGAGACGGGCGACTCGTGGTTCAACGGCGTGAAGTCCAAGCTGCCGACCGGCGCGGGCTTTGAAATCCAGATGCAGTATGGCAGCATAGGCTGGAGTGTCGGCGCCACGCTCGGCTACGCCATGGCCACGTCGGGCCAGCGGCGCGTCGTCTCGCTCATCGGCGACGGCAGCTTTCAGCTCACCGCGCAGGAACTTTCCACCCTTATCCGCTACGAGCTCGACCCGATCATTTTCCTCATCAACAACCGCGGCTACACCATCGAGGTCGAAATCCACGACGGCCCCTACAACAAGATTAAGAACTGGGACTACGCCGGGCTCATGCAGGTCTTCAACGCCGAGGACGGCCAGGCTGGTCCACGCGCGTCGGCACCGTCGGCGAACTCGACACCGCCATAGCAACGGCCTCGCCCACCAAGGCGGCCCCTCCCTTATCGAGCTGACCATCGACCGCGACGACTGTTCCAAGGAGCTGCTGGAGTGGGGCAGCCGCGTCGCCAGCGTCAACTCCGCTCCGCCCAAATGGATGTGAACGGGAAATAGATAGCTCCTGCTATTGGTGATTTTTCTGCGTGCTCACTGAGTTATCATTGCTAGAACCAGGCGAGAGGGTTCGCGAGCACGGTAAGGGGTCTGTCAACAAATCTTGACCTTTTGCGTCTATGCTCGAAGCGGAGCGCGCAGATGCGTTTCCGGCACCTCCAAGAATCGGCGCACCTGCTGATTCACGATCGCCGCGCTATATGTGTTCAATCTCCCCGCGATCGACTTCTGGCTCTCAGTTGTCCGAGTGTCGCGGTCCATCTCTTCGGGAAGCGCTACGAGACGGTGCCAATGGAAAAGCAATTCAATCTCCGCGCCCAGGTGTTTTGAGACCTGCCTATCCATTGCGAGAGATTCTCCGCCGACGTTCCAAAATCTTGCGACAGAGATTGGTCAGCAATATTCGGGCACGCACCTGCGAATACTGGTCTTCCTGCACGTCTCGCCGAGGAGCGTCGCCAAGAACAGCTCGCGATCCTGGTCACGCTGGTTGGGGCGTAGTCTGGAGAGGATCGAAGCTCTCCGTGGCGGCGAACCGGTCTTTGGTGTGGCCGCCGACCGCAGTTTCGACAGCGTGGCCAACCAACGCCTTCTGGAAGAAAAGGATATCTTCAACGCCCTGTGTCCACGCAACCCGCGGGCACTGCGGGAGCGGATGGAAGAGGATGAGATTTTCGTTGCCTGCAAGAAGCGACGTGCGCAAAGCGAAGGGCGAATTGCCGTCTCAAGAACGGTTTTCTGGGCCGTCCCCTGCGCGCAAAGGGCTTCGAGCGCAGGGAATTGGCGGTGAGCTGGGCGGTGCTGGCGCACAATCTGTGGGTGCTGGCCAGGCTGCCCAAGCGCGAAGCAGCGGAAGAATCCCCGCCCGGAGAACGCCGGGCGGCCTAGCAAGAAACAGGAAGCAAACACTAAAAAACAGAGGAACCCAAATCCTCACGGAAGACCCACGCCGCGAATCATAGAAAAATGCAGTCACTAACCCGGAAATCCGGGCACTTAGTC
>CAWDWA010000006.1:0-16077 GCA_963805815.1 uncultured Verrucomicrobiae bacterium | reverse complement strand
GTCCAAAGAAACGGAGTAGTCTCATCTGTTTAGCGCTGAAGGCGCGGTTAGCATTTAGAGCCTGGGGCAACGCCCCAGGGAAGGTCGAACAATAATTCGCTCCAGCGCTGAAAGCGCGATTCATCCGGGCACGAATTTGGTGCATGATCAAGTCTATGTCGCAGTCGCTCAGCAAGGTCATTTGAGTTCGACGAGCGCTACGTATGGGATTGAAAAGTTATTTACGTGATTACGAACCAACTGAATCGCGCTTTCAGCGCTGAGGGCTTTCTGGGCTTGGATTCCTGGGGCGTTGCCCCAGGCTAACATGAAAGACGCCTTTGGCGCTAAACACATACGAGTGCTCATCCTCATTCCAGCTTTGGTTCAGGTTTAAAAGCTCTACTGCACGTATCGAAGTTTTCAAATGCTACTTCCCTTTTTGACACTCGCGGAGCGTAGCAACTGCGGCTCTAATTGCTATTTTCTTCTAATAAATTCCAATAGGCATTCGCGAAGCGTTCCCCGATTATTTTATAGCTGTCCGCTGTGAAATGAAGATCCTCCATCAATGGCAATTCATCAGTTGTAATCATTCTCGCCATTGGTAAGCGAATAGAAAGTTGCTGCTTTTTAACAAGATCCCAATGAGGAAACCTTTTAGGAGTCGTTTTTGAGCCAAGCTATGCAAAAATAACAGGGAGGTCAGGTTCGTGTAAGTCTCTTCGGAGGTTTGTTACAAATGCGGAGAACAATTGAGCCCATTTCGTCGGAGATGGCTGACGCTTTGAATGCTCGATTGGATCCTTTGCATCCGTTTCCCCCTGAAAGAATAGTAAACCTGAGATTTGTTTCATTGGGGATGCAGCGCGGGCTCTTTTGAGACACGATCCATACAAAGACTGATCACTCAAGTCGCGCTGCCATTTTCCGATTGCGGTGGAACTCTTTGCGCACGGAATGAGGCCTATCGCGATTTCGGGATGTCGCTGCAGGCTAGCAAAAGCAAAAGCCATTGCCGCCCCAAAACCTGCAACCCGGTCTTCAGATACCTTGTCAACCTGGTTATAGCTCTGAGAAGCGTCCCAACTCCAATGTATTTCTGGGTAACCGCGCCAATCATGGCTCCGATCAACAGCAATATTACGTATAGTATCAAGCGGGAAAGCATTCCTGCGTGGCGGATTGCTCGGGGAGCTTGTGGGCCGAAGAGGCGGTCAGAACTTCCACGCATAGTTTTTCGCTACTCACTGGTGTGTTCGTGCTTTCACCCGAAAATCGCATCGTTTAGCACGGATCGGAAAGTTCATCCACGCACGAAACACCCCCTTTTCAATCGTCGAACTGCGGAATCCAGTTTGATCTGCCCCGACGTCCAAATTTCAGTTTTTATCGCTGTCTTCCGCAGTCTCGGTCTGAAGAAGCTCGGTTTGCGCTATTCGAAACAGCGAAAGAATGATTTGTAATCCGAATTCTGACAAGAGCGTTCCTTTATTCCGACAGTAAGATCAGAATCGAATCCGCTGTCAACTGGCTCCGCCGGACTTAACGATTTATGGTCTCAATTCTCGGCGCATTGAGTTTAGCCATATTTGGTTTTCGTCGAGCGTAATCGCATCAATACAGATCTATGTTAAGTCCAAGATCGGGTCCTTTCCTCGGTGTAACCTTACTAAGTTGCATCACGCTCCTGCTCATTACTACCGGCGCCTCTCGTGCACACGCGGAGAGCCGGACCATCGATGGCACCTATAATAACCTCGGTTATTCCGACTACGGAGCTGCCAATACGCAACTCCTTCGGTTTGTCGCCACCGACTACGGCGACGGTGTTTCTAGCCCCGCCGGTGCGGATCGGCCCGGTCCTCGCGCGATCAGCAACATCGTGTTTGCCCAGAGCGAATCGATCTCGGCGGTAGCGGTGATAGGGGAAACGGAGCGCTTCGTGTCCGGATACCTCTTCCAATGGGGCCAATTTATTGATCACGACCTCGACTTGACAGAGGCGGCATATCCACCCGAACCCTTTCATATTGCGATTCCAGAGGACGATCCAGTTTTCCCGACCACCGCCGTCATTCCCTTTCTCCGGAGCATCTTCGACCCTTACACCGGCACAGGATTAGAAAATCCGCGCCAGCAGATCAATTAAATCACGGCATTCATCGACGCTTCGAACGTGTATGGCAGCGATCCGATTCGGGCCTTGGCGCTTCGCACCAACGGTGGACTAGCCGAGAATCCATTCAAGGATCAGGACGGGAATCAGGTCGGACTCGTCGGACCGACGTTCCGTGTTATACTCGTCGATCAATTCCAGCGTCTTCGCGATGGCGACAGCTTCTGGTACGAGCGGGTCTTCTCGGAAGACGAACTTGAAGAACTCCGAAGCACAACTCTGACTGACGTAATCGTGCGCAATACTGACATCAAACATGGCGAGATCGGGAACAACGCGTTCCTAGTCCCATAAGGGAGATAGTCACAGCAAAGGAAATATTGTGAGATTCATCCGGGCCGTTGCCGGAGAGGTTCCCGAGCTTTAATTAACACCTCCTACGGGGGCTGGAGATCCCATTTGGGAAGAATCGCCGAGCAGAGCTTGCTTGGTACAACCTTCATGAACGCTTGAAGTTCCGCTTCCGTAACGTCCTCAAATTCCTCAAACTGAACTTAGAAATTCAGAGCGTGCGCTGCGCGCGAGCACATGCTGTCTTGCGGCTCGCCTGCGAATCAAGGCACGCGGAAGATTTTGTTGGTGTAGGGATCTCTTGCTTTGGTCCCCGGCGTGAATCCTGTGACGTCAATATATCCGGCTTCCGGCGAGTATGGACTCGTCACATAACCGGGTTTGCCCGGCACCGGTTTTCCAAATGGCAACGCCTCTTCCGATTTTCTCGGAGCAGATATTTGCGGAGTCGGGGTAGGCTCCGGCGCAGGTGTCGGCATCGACCTCGGTGTTGGCTCTGGAGTTGGAGCAGGTGTAGGGCCGGTTTCGGGGGCGGTTTGGCCTTGAGGTTGAGAGCCCGATCCCTGAGGCGCGGTAGACGGGCGAGGCGGAGGGACCTGCCTGCCCTGATAGAAATTGTTTCTTTGAACTTCGATATTTGCCACTTCCTGGCGCGGATAGGAGTTCTCGCGCGGTCCCGTTTTACAGCTGATAAGCGTGACTGCGGCACAAAATCCAAGAATCAGGTATCTGGTCATAAACCTAAAACGTGTTAAAAAATTCAGTTTGACTCCGGTTGCCCGTTCCTTCTAGCGCATCATATAAACTCGAGCCCTCCCAGCTAAATTTGCATGGAATCGACCCTCGCAATTCTCATGCGACGCACGCCCCTCACGGAAACCAGCCTGATCATAACGTGGTTCACAGAAACGACAGGCAAAGTAAAAACCGTCGCAAAGGGCGCGCGACGGCCGAGGAACCCGTTCGCAGGCAAGCTGGATCTCTTCTACGAAAGCGAAATTCAATACGCAAAAAGCAACCGCAGTGATCTGCATTCACTCAGAGAAGTGATGACACGTTCTCCCCACGAAGGCATTCGAAAAAATTACCACAGCACGCTCCTGGCATCGTATTGGGTCGAACTGATCGAACTTGTCACCGAACCGGAGCATCCCGCTCCGGAGCTCTTCCATCTCCTCCGTCGAGCCTTTGGCTATCTCGAAAAATCGGGTGCCGATAAGCGCGCCATGACTCATTTCGAAAGTGAAACTGCACGTTGTCTCGGGATTCAGGAGGGTCCTGCCTCAGTCGCAATTGGTCGTGTTTACCACCGCCTGCCGCAGGGGCGCTCGGAGCTGATTCGCGTTTTACGGTGACCGGCAAGGGCCATTATTGGTCAACCGCAGCGACACGTGCACCGGGTGCCACACACAATCCCGATCAATTTGGCTTCCCAGGCGAAATCCATTTGCGACCGGTTGTCCCGCTTTCTATGGTCGAACATAATGCTTGATCTGAAGTCGCTGCCCGACGAACACGGACATTTTGGTCCTTTTGGCGGAATGTTTGTGCCGGAAACGCTCATGAGCGCACTGAAAGACCTGGCGGTCGAATATGAGGCGGCGCGACGAGACAAGACTTTTCAGGACGAGCTCGACGCGTTGCTTGCAGACTTCGCCGGTCGCCCCACCCCGCTCTATTTCGCCGAACGTCTTACCGAAGAGCTTGGGGGGCCGAAGATCTATCTTAAGCGCGAAGACCTGCTCCACACAGGAGCCCACAAGATCAACAACGCTCTTGGCCAGATCCTGCTCGCCCGCCGTATGGGCAAGACGCGGATCATCGCGGAAACTGGTGCCGGACAGCATGGCGTTGCCACGGCGACCGTGGCCGCACGATTTGGATTCGAATGTGTCGTCTATATGGGCGCGGTCGATATGGAACGGCAGGCACTTAATGTTGCCCGAATGAAATTTCTCGGCGCGAAGGTTGTTCCAGTGACGGCCGGTCAAGCGACGCTGAAAGAGGCGATTAACGAAGCGATGCGCGATTGGGTGACGAATGTCCGAAAAACCCACTACATCCTCGGTTCCGCCCTCGGTTCACATCCTTATCCGATGATGGTTCGCGACTTCCAGCGCGTAATCGGAGATGAAGCGCGAAAACAGATCCTGGAGCGCGAGGAACGTCTACCCGATTTGCTCGTGGCTTGCGTTGGCGGCGGCAGCAATTCAATCGGCCTGTTTTTTCCGTTTCTCAACGACATCGCTGTCAAAATGGTGGGTATCGAAGCCGGCGGAGACGGCATATTGCCCGGCCGGCATGCCGCGCGTTTCCAGGGAGGAAAACTTGGTGTTCTGCAGGGAACCAAAACGTACCTGCTTGCCAACGAAGACGGCCAGATTGAGCTCACACATTCAGTGTCCGCAGGGCTCGATTATGCAGCCATCGGTCCGGAGCACAGCTACTTACGTGACATGGGCCGCATACAATACAGCTACGCGACAGACGAAGAGGCGTTGAAAGGTTTCACGGAATTGGCACGTCTCGAAGGAATCATTCCCGCGCTCGAGTCCGCCCATGCCATCGGTCACATTCTGAAAATCGCACCGACCATGTCGAATGAAGAGATCATCATCGTAAATCTCTCGGGACGTGGAGACAAGGATGTTTCTCAAGCCGCCGCGATGCTGTTAAAGGGCGAAGACGAAACTGCGACCTGAGGTCATTTTTCGAGTTCTCATGTGGAAAGGCCGCTTCAGGCAGGAAACTGCCAATCAGCTTCTTCAATACGGCGAGTCCATTTCGTTCGACTGGCGCTTGTATCGCCATGACATCGAAGGGTCTGTCGCGCATGCCTCCGCACTCGAGAAGGCGGGTCTGATCACGTCCGAAGAAAATGATCGCATCGCCGCGGGTCTTCGCGAGATTCGCGACGAAATCGAAAAAGGTTCCTTCCAGTTCGACATCGACCTCGAAGATATCCACATGAACATCGAGGCAGAATTGACCCGCCGCATTGGAAGCGCCGGGGCAAAGTTGCACACCGCAAGGAGCCGGAATGATCAGGTTGCGCTGGACCTTCGGCTCTTTCTCCGGGAGGAGACGGTGACGATCCAGAAGATGTTGCAGGATCTGCAGCGCAGTCTGGTCACGCTTGGCGTCCGACATGATGACGCGGTGCTGCCGGGATACACGCATCTGCAGCGGGCTCAACCGGTTCTGTTTGCCCACCATCTGCTCGCCTATGTCGAAATGTTGCAACGCGACAACGGCAGGCTGGATGATCTGCTGAAACGAATAGATGTCATGCCGCTCGGGTCCGGCGCCATCGCAGGTTCAACCATCAACCTCGATCGCGAACACATTGCGAAACTGCTCGGATTTTCCCGAGTCAGCCGAAACAGCATGGATGCCGTGAGCGATCGCGATTTCGCGGTAGAACTGCTTGCGGACATTGCCCTGATCGGGATGCATCTCTCGCGGCTAAGCGAGGACCTTATATTATGGGCTTCGGCTGAATTCGATTTCATCGCGATCAGCGACGCCTACACGACAGGGTCGAGTCTGATGCCGCAAAAGAAGAATCCGGACGTGGCCGAACTCACCCGCGGAAAAACCGGGCGACTTTACGGCAATCTGATGTCCCTCCTCACAACATTGAAAGGTCTGCCAATGACCTACAACCGCGACATGCAGGAAGACAAGGAGCCTGTCTTTGATTCCGTGGATACCATCAAGGCTGCGCTTGGAGTCTTTGCGCCAATGATGCTTGAGATCAAGGTCAAGCGTGACCGCATGTCCTCTGCGGTTTCCGATTCGACCCTGCTTGCTACCGACCTTGCAGATTACCTGGTAAAAAAGGGCCTTCCATTCCGCAAGGCGCATGAAATCATCGGCAAAACTGTCGCACTCGTCGTGGATCGAGGTTGCTCGTTTCAGGAACTGCCCCTGGAGGATTATCAAACAATTTCACACGTCTTCGATAAGGATGTCTTCGATGTGCTGGCTGTCGATGCGTCTATCAAAGCAAGAACGAATCTGGGTGCACCGTCGCATAAGAACGTTCTCAACGAACTGGAACGCTGGCAGAAAAATCTTGGCCTGTGAAATTTCACAAACTCGTAAAAAATGTTGGTGGTTGGGATACGCTGGAGAGCAAGATGGTATTCAGCAACCCATACCTTGAGGTTCGGCTCGAGAAAGTGAAAACACCGACCCGGCCTGAAGGGGCCTCGTGGACGGTTGCGCATCGCAAGGGCGCCACGGTCGTCGCGCCAATCACACCGGAAGGGCGCCTCATACTTGTCCAGCAGGAGCGCATTCCGATCCGCGCAAATCTCTGGGAATTCCCGGCAGGCCAGATCGACGAAGCGAACGAACACGACGAGGCGATTATACGGGCCACCGTACTCCGTGAACTTCGGGAGGAGGCTGGATACGATCTCGGGCCGAAGAGCGAGTTGATTCCTATGGGTCTTTTTTTCTCGTCGGCGGGATTCATGGATGAACACAGTCATCTGTTCGCTGCAACAAACGTTGTCCCGGCGGCGGGCGAATTCGCGCCCGACGAAAGCGAAGCATTCACCGATTGCAGGGCTTTTTCGCAGGAGGAGTTCCGCGCGATGATTGCCTCGGGGGAGATTCGCGACGCCAACACACTCTCCGCGTTCGCAAGAATGGTCGTACTCGGAGTCCTGTAGCACATGTCTGTGCTGCGAAAGATATTCAGTTTCCGCGAGGATTCGGACGATCAGGCGGTCAAGCCATTCCTCGAGCACCTTGAGGACCTGCGATGGACTCTTATCAAGATGTTTATGACCCTTGCAATCGCAATGGGAATGAGCCTCGGTTTTCGGAAAAGTCTGGTACAAGTGATCCAGGCGCCGTTGAACGCAATTGATCCGGAACTTGCGGCAAACCTCCGCACTTTCGGCGTCGTCGATTCCCTCACAATCTCCTTCCAGCTGGCATTTTACGCGGGAATCATTCTCTCCTTCCCTATCCTGCTTTTCCTGCTCGCGCAGTTCGTTCTGCCCGCGTTGACGCGGCAGGAGAAGAAATATGTGCTTCCCGGCGTATTAATCGGGTTCGGCCTGTTTCTCATTGGCGTGGTGTTCTGTTATTACTTTGTTCTGCCACAGACGCTGAAGTTCTTCTTCGAAGACGCCAAATCGCTGGACTGGGAGCCGACCTGGACTGTGCGTGATTACTTTTCCTTTGTAACGCACATCACGTTGGCCTTCGGAATGGCTTTCGAGCTTCCCGTTGTCATTCTCACCCTCGTGTACCTCGGTTTCGTCAATTTCAGCTTCCTCAGCCGCACGCGGCCATATGGGGTGGTCATCATCCTCCTTTTAGCGGTCGTTATCTCCCCTACCCCGGACATCCTGACATTCCTTTCACTCGGTGCGCCTATGATATTGCTCTACGAGCTGTGCATCTGGCTCGCGTGGGGCATCGAGCGTTGGAAGAAGAAGCAAGAAACCGCGTAATAAGAGGACCTTCTGCTTGCAACTAATCAGCGCACGGATCGCAATCGTCCCGGTTTTCGCCAAATGACTTGCTGACTATCAGCAACTTACGTGGCAAAAAATCGAAACTACATTCGAATCCGCGAAATCGGGTAAGAGACCGCCAAAAAAGTTTTTTGACAGTCTCTTACTCGGGTTGGAGAACGCCGCGGCTGATCAAATCGCTCACGATTACGTCCACCGACTGTTCGACTGGTTGCATATAACCGGAGAGCTGCAAGGCGGGAGAATCCGGCGGCTCGTAGGGATCCGTGATTCCCGTAAACTGAGGTATCTCGCCGGCACGAGCCTTTTCGTAGAGCCCTTTCACGTCGCGCTGTTCGCAAACTTCCAGTGGAGTATCGACGAAAACTTCCAGAAACGCATCTTCACCAATGATCTTCCTGGCCGCTTCGCGATTGCGGCGATACGGCGAGATGAATGCGGAGATCACAATAACGCCCGCCATGTTGAACAGGCGCGCCACCTCGGAAATCCGCCGGAGATTCTCGGTGCGATCCTCCGCGGAAAAGCCAAGGTCTCGATTGAGTCCATGCCGGATGTTGTCCCCATCGAGGATGAAACAGGCATGCCCGTCACTTATGAGACGTCTCTCGAGGGTCTTGGCAATCGTCGATTTTCCAGAGCCACTCAGCCCGGTGAACCAGATGGTAACGCCCTTCTGACGCAAAAGCTTCTGTCGATCTTCCACACTGACCAGACCGTGTTCTACCTTAATATGCTGACTGACAGGCTCAGTCCTCTCCGCCTCGGTCGGGAAGGAAACGCGATCAATGATCATTCCGGCTGCAACCGTCAAGTTCGTCATGCGATTGATGACTACGAAACTACCGGTCTGCGGATTGTTGTCGTATGGGTCGAAGGCCAACGGACGATGGAGCGTCATGCGTACTCGCCCGATTTCGTTGAGCCCGAGTTCTTGTTCTTCCTCTTCGATCTTCCGCATCGTGTTGACGTCCACCTTGTAGCGAAGTTCTGAGATCGCAGCGGGAACCATACGCGTCGTCTGCTTCACCAGGTAAGTACTGCCCATCCGCGCAGGAGACTCGTGCATCCACACGATCATCGCCTCAAACTCGTTCCCGATATGGGGTACGTTGTTCGGGTGAACGAGCATATCGCCGCGGGATACGTCGATCTCATCTTCGAGCGTAACGACGACGGCCATTGGCTGCATGGCTTCGTCGAGTTCGCCATCGAATGTGACGATTGACTTCACTCTGGAGCGCTGCTGCGATGGGAGGGAGAGCACTTCGTCACCCGTCCGAATTACCCCGGAGGCGACTGTACCGGCAAACCCGCGAAAATCGAGGTTCGGCCGCAGAACGTATTGCACGGGGAAACGCATATCGATGAGGTTGCGATCCGAAGCGATGTTCACGTTCTCGAGGTGATGGAGGAGTGATGGACCGTCGTACCAAGGCATTGCGGCACTGCGATCTACCACATTGTCGCCATTGAGCGCCGACATCGGGATAAAGTGCAGGTCGGTGAATCCGAGACGCGCGGCAAACGCATTAAAATCAGTGCGGATCTGCCCGTAAACAGCTTCGGACCAGTTCATTAGATCCATCTTGTTCACCGCCACCACGACGTGCTTGATCCCAAGGAGCGAGACGATGAAGGAATGGCGTTTCGTCTGAGTGATCACTCCGTGTCGGGCATCCACCAGCAGCACGGCAAGGTTGCAGGTAGACGCGCCGGTCGCCATGTTTCGCGTGTACTGCTCGTGACCTGGAGTATCCGCAATGATGAACTTTCGTTTGTCGGTCGAGAAATAGCGGTAGGCGACGTCAATGGTAATCCCCTGCTCGCGCTCCGCCTTAAGCCCGTCTGTCAGCAGCGCCGGATCGAAGTCTGTGCCAGTGGTGCCATGTATCGCCGAATCCTTGATGACCGCGGCAAGCTGATCCTCGTAGATCATCTTGGTATCGAAAAGAAGCCGGCCTATGAGCGTCGATTTGCCATCGTCCACGCTTCCGCACGTGAGAAACCGAAGGAGGTCCTTCTCCTCGTGTTGCTTCAGATATGCGCCAATATCAGTGCGGGCTAGTTCAGTGCCTTGCATAATTTCAGTTTTCGGACGCTGCGATCGGGTTGGTGTTTTTTGCAGTTACGCCCATCTCAAAAGTAACCGTCCTTTTTCTTTTCTTCCATCGAAGCCGCTCCGTCGCGGTCAATCACGCGTCCCTGACGTTCGGAGGTAGTCGCCAACAGCATCTCCTGCACAATTTTTTCGATCGTATCCGCCTCAGACTCAATCGCTCCGGTCAGTGGATAACATCCGAGTGTTCGGAAACGAACTTTCTTCATCATCGCTTTTTCTCCGGGATTGAGCGGAAGCCGCTCGTCATCCACCATAATCAGAGTTCCGTCTCGCTCTACGACGGGACGTTCCTTCGCAAAATAGAGCGGCACGATCGGAATCTCCTCTCGCATGATGTAAAGCCAGATGTCGAGTTCAGTCCAGTTTGACAAAGGGAAGACACGGATCGATTCGCCCTTTGCAATCTTGCTATTATACAAATTCCACAGCTCCGGACGCTGATTCTTGGGATCCCATTGATGAAACTTGTTTCGAAAACTGTATACGCGTTCTTTGGCGCGTGATTTTTCCTCGTCGCGCCGGGCTCCCCCGAATGCTGCGTCAAAGCCATAATGATTGAGCGCCTGCTTAAGCCCCTCGGTCTTCATGATCTGCGTGTGCATCTCGCTGCCATGCTCGATCGGGCCGATGTTTTGCTCGATCCCATCCGGATTGATCCACACAAGAATGTCCTGACCGATCTCATCCACGGTCCAGTTGCGGAATTCAATCATCTCACGAAACTTCCAGCGCGTGTCGACATGCAATAGTGGAAACGGCAGCTTCGCCGGATAGAACGCCTTGCGCGCAAGCCGCAGCATTACCGAGGAATCCTTTCCGATCGAATACAACATTACGGGCTTCTCGAATTCCGCGGCAACTTCACGAATGATGTGAATGCTCTCTGCCTCGAGTTGCTTGAGGTGCGAAAGATTGTAGGAAGACATTAACGAATAAGCAGGTCTCTTAGAATAAGGGTAAGCAGAAAGTAGAACGCAGAGGGGCGGCGGAATCAACCGCAGTTTGCTTCGGAAGAAAGCTGAATGCTGTCGAAAGAAAAAAAGAGGCGCCCCGGAAGGAAACCGGAGCGCCCGTGGGGGGATTGATCCTCTGTGCGGAAAATCGCCTATCGCATCTTCCCGCCGAAAATTGCGTCGTCGCCCAGTTCCTCCTCGATGCGCAGAAGCTGATTATATTTCGCAACGCGGTCCGTCCGAGAGAGGGAACCTGTCTTGATCTGCCCCGCATTCGTCGCGACAGCGATATCCGCGATCGTCGTGTCCTCGGTCTCGCCCGAGCGATGGCTGATAACGGCCGTGTATTTGTTATCGTTCGCGAGTTCGATGGCATCGAGCGTCTCGGTAAGAGTGCCGATCTGATTGACCTTGATCAGGATCGAGTTGCCAACCCCGGCGTCGATGCCCTTCTTCAGGAAATCGACATTCGTAACGAATAAGTCGTCACCAACGAGCTGCACCTTGTCGCCGATTGCATCGGTGAGCTTCTTCCAACCGTCCCAGTCATTCTCGCCGCAGCCATCCTCAATACTGATGATCGGATAGGCCGAAACGAGCTTCTGATAGTAGGCAACAAGTTCATCCGCGTTCATTTTGGCGCCGCTGGATTTCTTGAAGACATACATTTTCGAATCGGCATCGTAGAACTCGCTGGAAGCGGGATCGAGTGCGATAAACACGTCTTCACCGAATTTGTACCCGGCCTTACCGACGGCCGTAGCGATCGACTCCAAAGCGTCTTCAGCCGAGTCAAGATTCGGAGCGAAACCGCCTTCGTCACCGATCGCTGTCGAGAGACCGCGGCCTTTGAGCACAGCCTTGAGGGCATGGAAGATCTCCGCTCCACAGCGAAGCGCCTCGGAAAAGCTGCTGGCGCCTTTTGGCATGATCATGAACTCCTGGAAATCGATCGGCGCATCGGAATGGGAGCCACCGTTCAGAATGTTCATCATCGGCACAGGAAGCACTTTGGCATTGGGACCTCCAAGATACTTGAAAAGAGATTGACCAAGCTGCGTCGCCGCGGCGTGCGCGGTTGCGAGCGAGACGCCGAGCAACGCATTAGCGCCGAGGTTCTTCTTGTTCGCCGAACCGTCGAGCTCGATCATCTTCCTGTCGATCATGACCTGGTCCAGCGCGTCGCAGCCGGTCAGTTCTCCGGCGATGGTATCGTTTACGCTCGTGACGGCCTTCGTGACCCCCTTGCCGAGGTAAATGGACTTGTCGCCGTCGCGAAGCTCCCACGCCTCGTGTTCACCGGTGCTGGCCCCGCTGGGAACGGCTGCACGGCCGACGGCGCCGCCGGCAAGTTCAACCTCGACTTCGACGGTCGGATTGCCGCGCGAATCGAGGATCTGGCGGCCGTGAATTTCAACAATTGTAGTGAGGGACATGGTAGATACTTTCGAATATGAATTAGTTGTCTTAGGGAGAATGGATTAGAACAAACTGGCTTAACTGAGGTTCCGTATGCTGGTCAATGATAATCAGCGCATATCGAGCGCGGGAAGCGTTACGTTAGCTTCGGAGGTGCATCGAGAGGGATTTCTTTCAATAACGAACGAACTACGCATATGCCCGGCCATGGGAACCACATTGGTCCCGATTTTGACCGCTTTGGTGTTACTTTCTGCGGCGACGCAATTTCATTTTCCGGCTTTTCCTCTCTTGTTTAAGGTTCCTCCCAGACCACCCACCGGTTCCACATGCACCAGCACATCAGCCACCGTCGGATTTGCATTTCGCACTGCATCTTTGACTGCGTGAGCGATAAGATGGCCGGCTTGCACGGTAATCTGCGGATCGACGCGAATGTGCAGGTCGACGTAATGCTGGAGCCCCATCTTCCGCACGAGGCACTTTTCGACTTCGACCACTCCGGCAGTTTCCTCTGCAACCGCCTGGATCTCCGCGGAAAGCTCCGGTGGAGGCGCCGTGTCCATGAGATCGAGGAACGCCGGAACGAGCATTCGAATTCCATTGTAAGCAATCCAAACGCAAGCAAGGAGGGCCGCCCAGTCATCCGCGCTTTCGTATCCGGGGCCGCCGATCAGCGCGATCGAAATTCCAATAAACGCTCCAATAGAAGTGATCGCGTCCGAACGATGATGCACCGCATCAGATTTGATGGCATGGCTCTGAACCCGCTCCCCCACGCGCATGACCGCACGGAAAAGTGCCTCTTTGATCGCGATGACCGCCACGAGTACCTGCGAGCGTCCACGGCGCCGGTGGTATGCCCGGTGTGTTTATTTCCCGGACGCTTTCGATCGCCAATCCTGTCGCAGCCGCGAGCACGACCACCGCAACCGTGATTGCCGCAAACGGCTCGGCCTTTCCATGGCCATAAGGATGCGTATCATCGGGAGGACGAGCAGCAAAACGAAGTCCCATCCACATTGCTGCGGAACCCGCAACATCCAACGAGGATTCGATTCCATCTGCAATGAGTGCGCCGGAATGGCCAATCCAACCGGCAAGCAGCTTTCCCACTGCAAGAACCACATTGATCGCAAATCCAAATGCAGCGAATTTGGCTCCAGTCCGTAGATTGTCCGAGGCAGTTATGACAGCAGGCTGGGGCACGATACAAATCTAGTTTTCCGTAACACCTATGAAAGCAAAAGCCATCGTCTTCCATGAATTTGGACATCCGCCCGACGTCCTGCGACTCGAAGAGCAAACTATCCCTGACCCCACAGGCGAGGAGGTTCTGCTGGAAATTCTCGCCGCACCGATCAATCCCGCCGATATAAACCTCATCCAGGGCACCTATGGAATCCGTCCTGAACTTCCAACGACACCTGGCTCCGAAGGGGTAGGCATTGTTCGCGCAATCGGGCCCGATGTGGCAGGCGTGAAATGTGGAGACCGTGTTCTCGTGCCTCCCGGGACAGGGAGTTGGCGTTCCGCCTGCGTGGTCGACGGCGCAAAGCTCGTTGTGGTGCCGGATACAATCCCGGTGGAACAGGCCGCGATGCTGTGGGTCAATCCGCCGACAGCCTATCGGATGCTCCATGATTTCGTAACGCTTCAACCCGGGGACTGGTTCATCCAGAATGCGGCAAATTCCGGCGTTGGCACGGCAGCCATTCAAATCGCAAAGGCAAAGGGCTGGAATAGCGTCAATGTAGTTCGTCGAAAAGAGCTCGTCGCCGAACTCGAGTCCCAGGGTGCCGATGTCGTTCTCGTGGATGGCCCCGATCTTGCCGCTCGCGTGCGAGAAGCAACAGGCCGGGCGCCCATCCTGCTCGCGCTGAATGCGGTTGGCGGCGAGAACGCGACCCATTGTGCCAAATGCCTCGCCACGAACGGGACCATGGTGACCTACGGTGCCATGTCCCGGCAGAGCCTGAAGGTTTCAGCCGGAGCACTCATTTTCAAAAACCTCCGTTTCGTCGGCATGTGGGTCAACAAGTGGTACAGAACCGCCTCCAGGGACCTTATTTCCACCATGTTTGCCGAAATCTTTCCACTATTCGTCAACCAGAAACTGAATGTGGCCATCGACTCCGAATTCTCTCTCGATGACCATGCCGCGGCCGTCATGCGAGCGATGGAAAGTGCTCGCGCCGGCAAGGTCCTGTTCCGAAGTTCCAATACCTGATACGGATGTTAAGAAATTTCTTGCTTCGGTTTTTCTGCCCTTAGGCTGCAAATTCGCCCCGTATGTCCAGTCAGTTTGGAGAAATCTTCCGTATCGCAACCTGGGGTGAATCACACGGGGGCGGTGTTGGCGTGGTCGTCGATGGGTGTCCTCCCTTGATTGAACTCAGCGAGGAGGACATCCAGATTGACCTCGATCGTCGGCGTCCCGGCCAGAGCGAAATCGTGACGCCACGCAAGGAGGAGGACAAATGCCGAATCCTTTCCGGCGTCTTCGAGGGACGCACCCTCGGCACGCCCATCTCGATCATGGTCCTGAACAAGGATGCCCGACCGGAAGCTTACTCCGAAATGGAAACCACATACCGCCCGTCGCATGCGGACTACACCTACGATGCGAAATACGGCATCCGGAATTGGCAAGGCGGCGGACGGGCTTCCGCGCGCGAGACCATTGGTCGAGTCGCCGCCGCTGTTATTGCAAAGAAAGTTCTCAAACAGTATTCGCCTGGGTTTGAGACCGTCGCTTACGTGAAACGCATTTTCGACATCGAAGCCACGATCGATCCGGAAACGGTCCGGTTCGAGGACGTGGAAAGCAACATCGTCCGGTGCCCGGACACGGCGGCCGTGGAAAAGATGATCGAACTGATCAAACGATTCCGCTCCGAAGGCGACTCGGCCGGCGGCGTGGTTGAATGCGTCATACGCGGCGTGCCCCCGGGTTTGGGAGAACCGGTCTTCGACAAACTGGAAGCAGATCTTGCGAAAGCGATAATGAGCCTTCCCGCGACCAAAGGATTCGAGATCGGCTCCGGGTTCGTTGGCGCTG
Source organism: uncultured Verrucomicrobiae bacterium (assembly GCA_963805815.1). Lineage (GTDB taxonomy): Bacteria > Verrucomicrobiota > Verrucomicrobiia > Chthoniobacterales > Chthoniobacteraceae > CAWDWA01. Next base: position 575 of record CAWDWA010000006.1, on the reverse strand, counting down.
CCATGCGCGGATCGGAGCACAATGATCCGTTCGAAATGCGTGATGGCAGGGTGCATACCACCACAAACCGCTCCGGCGGAGTTCAGGGTGGCATCAGCAATGGTGAAACAATAATTTTCCGAACTGCTTTCAAACCCACCGCCACGATCACCCGGAAACAGCAGACCGTCAGTCCTACGCACCAAAACACCGAACTCGCTGCCCGCGGGCGTCATGACCCGTGCGTCCTTCCCCGTGCCATCCCAATGGTCGAAGCCATGGCAGCACTCGTCCTATGCGACCACGCTCTGCGTCAACGTGCCCAATGCGGAAGCAGGTAATGGCAAATACCCTGCAATATCGCTCCCACACCCGCCAGCCGAGTACCTGCTTAATTCGTCCTGCGGACTTGCAAGAGGCAGACATCCGGCTAAACTCTCCGCCCTCGAAGGAAGAATGGCTGAATGCCTGTCGCGGCAGCGACACTTCTTGAACTGCGACGCCTCTTGGCATAGTCTGCCCGCCAGACAATCCGGAGGACGAAGACAGCCTGTAGTGAAACGGAAGGGTGGCTGAGTCCGGTCTAAGGCACTCGA
>CAWDWA010000005.1:0-132238 GCA_963805815.1 uncultured Verrucomicrobiae bacterium | reverse complement strand
ATTGGAGCAAACTCCGTCGTAAGGGGAGTGATTCGACCCGGGGTGGTGGCTGCAGGTTCGCCGGCGCGTGAAGTTGGCAAACGAGCGCCTAACGAATCGACTGAAGACAAGAGAAAATCGAGCTGATCCGATCTTATAATGAGCAGAGTTAATCGTGCTGTTCGCCCACCTGTCTGCCGAAGCAGCGCCTCTGGAGGGAGTGCTGAATATGCAGCGCATCAACTGCTGATCGTTGACTTAAACAACTTCGCCAATTTTCCCACGCTCGCTGTGGGAATCCTGACGGCGGCACTTCGTAATCGGGGGCATCAGGTCGAAGTGCTTTGTCCGCTCGCCTATGATGTGCCCGCTGTTGAAAGAGAGCGACCCGAAACGCATCTCGACCACGTTGCACGCCGCGTCCATCTCAGTGACTGGACTCCGGCTCGCAGCACTCGCGACCTGTTGAGGAAACTCCGCATTCACCGCATCGAGAGGCCTCATCCGAGGGTAATTCGGGAGGTACACGTGCTATCGAACGAGGCGTTGAAGCCATTCTTCTGTCTGCTTACCTTCAGCATTATGAAATCGTTAGAGAGATCGGCAAGGTCGCTCAGGCGTAAGCAATACCGTTACTGCTCGGAGGACCGATGTTCAATCTTTCAGAGGTTGCAGAGTCGTGGAGAGGTATGCCTGGACTAACAGCGGTTGTCGGAGCAGAGGCTGAGTTTCAACGTCCCCGAGACTGGTCGAAGCTTGGTGTGTTCCGGAAGAAATCTTCTTGATTTTCCCGGCGTGGCGCTTCCCGACGGGGAGGTGCTCTCCTCCAGCACCCTCTCTGAGGAATCTGAATGCAACTCCAATCCCGGATTTTACCGATTTTCCGTGGGATCTCTATCCCGTCAGAATCGTGCCCATAATGACAGGACGGGGATGCCAGTGGGACAAGTGCGTGTTCTGTTCTGACGTGATCTCCACATCAGGCCGAACATTTCGAACGAGAAGCGTCGAGAACGTCCTTTTGGAAATGCAGGAGCAGGCACGCAGGCACGAGACCACAAATTTTCTCTTCTTGGACCTCAAACTCAACTCCTGGCCAGAGATGCTCCGAGGAATTGGACGAAACATTGATCGATATGTTCGTGGCGCAGAATGGCTCGGAACCGTCCATGTGGATCAAAGACCCGATAATGGCCTAAGCCGTAAGGATCTGGATGCTGCAGTGGAGATCGACGGGCAACGTGGATCGAGAGTCCGCAAATCACCGAGTATGCCTGTCATGTACAACGCGACGGGAGCCTTATAGGCGACAGGCAGAACCTCGAGGCGACGCGCATCTCGAAATCCATGGGATGGCCCCCCCCCGAAAGACCTGGGAGATTCGATCTTCTGCCATATCTGATCCGTGATAAGCAGGATCGAAGGATCCTTTTCGAGGTTCCAAAGAACAAGGTGAGGGAAGTGCCGATCGTCCATCCGAGCTGTGACCCACTCACAGCGATGGAGCTTCGCTGGTATGCCGTCCCTGTCGTCAGTAATATGATAATGACGATTGGTGGCATTGACTACCCTTGTGCCCCCTTCAATGGGTCTACATGTGCACCGAAATCGCGTCTAGGAATTTCGCCGACACTAACCGTTACGATCTCCTTCCAGACGTCGCGCGAGCCTTTGGTCTCAATCCCGACGGGCATCGGCCTCATCTTTGGCGCGACGAAGCCCTTACAGAGCTAAATCGAGCCGTTCTTCATTCCTTTGATTCCGCTGGTGTGAAATGGTTGACCATCACACTGCATCCGATCAATTCATGAATTTTCATTGCCGCGAGCAAGCTGCCGGACGTCGTGTCGCGGGCGATTGGCGTTGGATCGTTCCACCGCAAGCATCCGGTAGTGGAAAGTGTTCCACCTCAAGATGCGTAATTTTCACCCCGTCCCGAATTATTACCGACGTTACGGAGACGGCCGCCGGCTCATGCCTTGGTATGGTGACAAGTATCGACGACGCCCTAAGGTGTGGTTCGACCGCATCATGAGACGCTGGAAATTATGGAAGCGAATGTCATGGTGAGGGATAACGAAGATGGTGAATGCTCGGAGTATGAGGTGGCTTCTCTCGCAAGAGCTGAACCTCCGTATTCTGCTTCAGAACTCCCTACTCGTCGTTTGTTTAGGGTTCTTCTGCTTTATCGCTGGAGTAGCGGCATTAGTGCCTTCCTCAGCCTGGCTACTTGCGGCAATCAATAATGTAGCGATTTTAGCTGCAACCTGATAGTGGTGCCACCACGGGATTCGGACTGCGCAGATAAAGCGATACCTGCTGCTTATTGAAACGAATGAGAAGGGATGGGAGCGCTGGCTCCCCAATAATCGCCCGCCATGTCTCTTGGGCTCACTCTGGATGGTCTCGACAAAGGGAGTCTTCGTTGGATTCGGTTTGACTGTTGGGGTGCTTGCCGCATATGTTTCACCCCGGTTCATGCTTTGGCCTGCAGTGGCTTCGATAGTTTTGTGGATCACCTCTGCGGTTTTCCTGTTTAAGAATCCCAAGGAGTAGCATGCCGACTAATCGCTTCTCCTGCGGGATTGTGATTCCGGTTCGCAACGAAGATAAAGTTCTGCGAAAGACGGTTCCAGCGTTGCTTGCTGCAGTGAAGGGGAACGCGCCCGCATCGATGGGTACCACGGTTGCACCGATCAAAGCTCAAAGGAAATTCTATGGCTTGCAGGCGGTAGTGGTGAGGTTCTTGAGATTGCTCCTCCTGGGGAAAACTCTGGCTTTACAGGCAGGGGACGAGTTGCTGGACGCTGAACAAATCTTCCCCCGGCTCTACCTTGATGCGGATACCTGGCTACGTCCTGGCGACATTGGACGTCTATTTAAACCATTGCGTAAGGGTGAGGCGGATCTCGTCGCCGCATCGCATGCCTTTGACTATTCGAGTTCGTCGCTTATATCAGCCCACATGGCACGCTGCTGGCTCGCTTTACCCTTTGCCAAGAACGCTGCGTTCTTGGGTGCTGTTGCTGTGTCTTCTACCGGTCGAGCTCAGTGGGATGAGTGGCCTTCAGTAATAGCGGATGACATGTTCATGGCGGGTATAGTGAATGCCGGAAGACAAATGATGGTTACAAATGCAGTCGCCATGACTTGGGCACCTTCGACCTTTTCCGAGTGGGTCTCGATGCGGTCCAGATGGCTCCGCGGTGAGCGCCAGGTTGTTGAGTTGGGTCTATCGCTTCCGTCTGCACCAACACAGCGAGTCGACCTCGTACGGAGGCTAATTGACCCCCGCACTTCGCTCGGAGCCCTTGCGTTTTGTTTGGCTAGAATTTTAGCAATTGCATCTACCGAATGCATGCCACCGTCTCTTGGAATCCTGCACGCCAGGGCAATTGAGTTGATAGAAACGTTCCGGATCTGCGTTCTAATCCTACTTTGTTAAAACTGTAGGCTCACACGCCTCTCGTCTTCGTTCTGCGCTTCGCCGGGCCGATTCGATTGCCTCGCGTCGCTTCCGGTGGCGGCGTTCGATGTTCCTGACGACTGCGTCGAGGGTCAGATCCCGGCGGGGCAGGAAGATGTCGAGCAGTTCGACGATGTCCCGGGCACTGAGCATTTCCACTTCCACCATGTGCACTCTTCGCTCCCGGAGCAGGAACAGCATCGCCAGTATCACCATCGCCATGTGGTGATGCCATGCTACCCAGCCGCGCGCCTGATAGTCGGCCATGCCCAGCGAGCTTTTCGCGTCCTGGAAGCCGCGCTCCACCCAATAGCGCACCGCATGCCTGCGCACCAGTTCCCCGAGCGAGACAGCCTCGGGCGCGTTGCTGAGGAAAAACTTCGTCTCTCCGGTTGCATCGTCGTGTGTGCAGACCGCCCACCAACAACGCGGACGCTCCTCCTGCCCGTCCCACAACCACATCCGCTTGCGGCACGCCGACACGCGCAGAGTCCCTTTGGTGCCCTCCCGGATCGCAATCTCCTCCCATTGCAGATCCGGGTCTTCGACGAAGACTTCCGCGATCGGGCGGGATTTACAGCGGGCGCGCCGTTTGACGAACCTGCGCCCGCGACCTCCGCGGCGTCTGGGCAGATAGGGCCGGGGATCCTCCTCGTAGACCGGGAAATTGTTGCGCACGTCGCCCACGAAGATCCGCCCCATGTCCTCGATTTCCCGCAGAAGCCACGGGGTCGAGCCATACAGCGCGTCGAATCCCACCCAGCCGAACTCCAGCCCCAGATCCACCGCGCGGCGGATCATCTCCAGAGCCAGCTCGGGCTTGGAGCGGTATTGCCGCTCGCTCTCCGGGATCTTCGCCTGCCGGCACCTTTCGGGATCTTCGCTCCAGCATTCGGGCAGATAGAGACGTCCATCGATCAGGGCGCTGCTTTTCCCGTCGCTCAGCGCGGCAAACACGCCCACCTGGCAGTTGTCCACCTTGCCCAGCCGTCCGTTCCACTGCCGCGCCACCCCGGCCGACTTGTCGCCCTTCTTCGCGAAGCCGCTCTCGTCGATCAACAATGCCGAGTCCGCTCCGCCGAGCAACTCGCCTGCGTCGCGCGCCACCCGATCCAGCAACGCCCGGTGGTCCCACGGCGAGTCGGAAAGGAACTGCTGCTGAGACTCGTATTCGTATTCCTCTACATACTCCTCCATGCGCTCCATGTTCTTGTGCGGCGCCTTCATCAGAAGCCCGGCCAGGTAGCGCCTCGCCTTGTCCCCCACGTTGCGGCGGGCGACATCAAAATATCTCCGATAGTCACTGGCAAATTCCATGAAGCGGAGCGAGAGCCCCCGCAATGAGGCACTCTCGCCAATTTCATTGCGGTGCTGTGTGTGAAGGGGCGGACTATTCTTGTCGTTCCTTGCGGGGTGACCGGCTCCGCCAGACCGATCAACATCCCAAGCATCCCGAACCGCCCCTCGAAAATCAAGAACTTATTTTAACAAAGTAGAAATAATTCCTTCTTTTTATGGATTAAAAACAAGGCAATTTAAATGCCGAATATAATTCACATGTAAGCAATATTACCCAATCACCGAGCGAGCCCAACAAAAGCTGTGGACAGAGAAGAACCGGAGCACAGGCGCTCAGAGCCATCTCATCACTGTGCACGCCCGTCCGGAGGCTGCCGGACGCGGGTCGTCCCGATCCCAGAGTTGGCAACGAACCGGTTTGAGAGCCATGTTGTCCTTTTCCCGGGAGAGGAAGTAGACGCCCCTGCGATTCCATCGCTCCCAGGCGCCGAAGTCGACACTGGAGCGGTCCCAGACGTAGCGCACCTTTGCGGCCGTTGCCAGCGCTCTGTCGCAACGCCTCGCGGTTCTGCCGCTTGAAAGCGCGCATATCGTGCTCATGCTCCCGGCTGATCCGACTGGCCACGCGAATGTGCCGCAACCAATTGCGGCGCATGTCCAGGGCATAGAAGTCTCCGCACGCCAGCCTCCACCTTTGAATTTATTGAGAATAACCAGCTATCCAAACACTTTTAAGAACCTCTCGGGGCCAAAGACGGGTTTGGCCGGCACTTCGTTGTCCTGTGAAAAGAAAAATTTCATTATCCCTATATACAACAAACGTTGATTTCATATGATATGGCAATTCACCGATCTTTTCCCAAGACCGATTGGTTATATGATATCGCCAAATATCCTGAGAACACTCAGAACGGGAAACTGTTCCGCCCAAAACCAGGATATGTCTTCCATCACTGACCACAGTCGTGTCGGTATGCGCCATCTTAACCGGCATATCAGGCAACCTTTCCCACGATTGTTTCGGGAGGTGATACTTATAAAATTCTCCGTGATAAAATTCGGGCGGGGTCATCCAATTACACCGAAATTTCGGATCCCCTTCGATCGGCTTAACATCTCCTTCTGTTCCCCCGACAATATAAACATCTTCTCCCATTATCAAATGCCCGCGATGAATCCCCCCCCGAGGAACCGGATCTTCAATTTTCCAACCCTCCTCTGTCATTTGCCCGTTCGCAACACCTATGCTCCAATGGTTAGCCGCAGGACTAAACCGATCCGTAAGGCAGCCCCCAATCACATGTAACCGCTTATTCCAATAAAAAGCCACTCCCAGATACCGCGGCTCTGGCAATGGATACAACCTGGCCCAGTTCCGCGTTTGTAAATCAAACGAATAACAATCCGCTGTACAAGGAGAACAATGCGCCCCCTTTTGCCCCCCCACAAAATAAACGTACCGTTCATTTTCGATAGCAATCCCCACATGCGTTTGTGCGATTTCCGAAGAATATAAGAATGAGTCAATCCACTTTCGTTTTGCAAAATCAAAAACATCGCAATTATTGTTCACCTCAGCAACAGACTGTCCAAAACCACCAAATAAATATAACTGATCACCCACCACAGCCCCGACCGCCTCTACACGGGGATGCGGCGCGGGAATCCCTTGCTTCCATTGAAAAACATTATGCGAATGGTCATACGCCCTGAATGCTAAATAATCTTGCCACTTTTCGGGCAGGTGCCTTTTCAAACTTGATTTAATAGATGCCGTCACCGAATGGAACATGATAGAAAGATTTACCCTTTTGTGTCTTTTTTCTACATTCGTGTAATTATATCCTCTCAAAAAATCAGTGCAAAAATTCGTCCTGAAGTCAACCCCCGTCCGGGAGACTCCCCGTCATGCGACGGGCACCCTGAGTCTGGCCCATTTCATTCTAATGTTCTGGCCATAGAGAAAAAGAGTCTCTTTGGCAGATTTTCCGATTTCGCATGTATTAGGGGCCATGAATGCTAATCCGGAAGATCGATTCGAATCGTGTTCTTCGTCGGGTTTGATTGCGGAAACTCGGCCCCTTTCGATGTAAAAGACTGTCCGCAAAGCAGGCAAGCAAGGGGGACGCGAGAAAACGCATCCCTGTCCGGCAACTGAGGAATAACCGGGCAGCCAACGCCGCACCGTTCCTCAATTCGCGATTTCGCACTGCGGTTTGTGTCGATTTTAACGGAAGCTCCATCCAATCCAACAGGCGGGTTCGTAATTAATGACCTAGTTTCTAGATGCTTACGCGATTCTTGACAAGTTTTTTGTAGTGGCTACTTCACTGCTGTTCAAAATAGATCCGTTTTGGACCGGCATTGCTGAATTCATGGGGGTCTGAGGGCGATTAAATCTCGGGTTTGAGGATCAACCCCCTCTCTTTTTTGGCTAATAAACGTCGTCGTGCTTGTCCGATTCAGGTAAAGGTGAAGGATTCCTGGATCTGCCCGGTTGTCTCGGGCGGCAGTTGGTAAGACTGGTCTATTCAGTCCCACAAGTTGCGGTGCACGAAGAGTTTGAGCCGCAGGAGCGCAATCAGATTGGACAGACTCCAGGAGATCCGGCTTCGCATCTGCAGATACTTCAAAAGCAGGATGGCGATCACTGCTGTCCAAATCTGGATATAGACGGCATTAGCGCTGGTACCCACGAAGGTCTTGCTCTTGAAGTTCTGCTTTGAGCGCCTTGAAGAAGAGTTCGATTTGCCATCGCTCTTTGTAGAGAGCCGCGAGGGTGGCGGCAGCCAGTTTGAAGTTGTTGGTCAGAAGGACGATCTCGCGCTCGTTGAGCACATCCCATACAACGACACGCCGCAGCAGACGATCTGCGTTATGGCTTTTGCTGCTGCGAGGCAGGCTGATCAACTCGTCGGCCAGGATGTTGGCTCTGGGAGCCGAAATTTCGCCTTCGACGAGCACGCTGGCATTCTCTTTGAGTCGGGTGACCAAGAAGACGACGCGGGCATCAAGTGCATCGAGCCAGAGGTAATCGAAATAGCCGCGATCCATCATCACGATCGCTGCGGGCGGCAGTTCCAGACTGCGGCAACACGGATTTCATGGGTCTTGCCCTCGGTGATCACGCAATAGCAGGGCAACCGTCGCGATCGAGCAGCACAGATGGAGCTTTACGGCTCCCTTGGTGCGGCAGAACTTCGCCCAGTCGAACACCGACAGGCAAAAGATCAATCAACGAGGCATCCAGACTGTAGAGCTTTATCTTTGAACCGGAACTTGCGCGGCGCGAGCATTGCCTGGCAGCGGGCAAGCAGCCAGCGGAAGACTTCTTCGAAAAGAGCGACGGGACGGTCGGCGTTAGCGTAGGAGAGCGTCGAACGTTTGGGTGCAGCGCCTACGCCAAGATGGTTGAGCCGACCTTTGACACTGTCCAGACCGCCGCAGATCTCCCGCAGGCTGTGTGCCCGTCCAAGCTGGCAGAAGAGCATGGCAACAAACTGCGTCCAGCAGTCGAACCCTTTCGCTGCACGTTCCGCTCCGCGCCCTGACACGAGACGTTGAAACTCGGCGCGCGAAAAAATGCCGGCGACTGGCTGAAGATGCTAGTAAACTGTCGCATGACGGGGAATCTCCTGGACTGGGATTGAAGTTTTCGTACACCTCCAATCTGCCAGCCGGCGGCCCCCGTTTAATTCCCTCCCAACAAACCTTCACGCTGTTTTGGACAAGAGTGATTTAACGCATTCTAAAAAAACATCACTAACGGGATGCTTTCCCTTCCAATCCACTTACTTGAGATTGCCTAATACAATACCGCCGATGGTGGCCAGAACGCAACCAAGGAATGTTAATCGGGCGGCACGAGTTCCAGGCGCCGGTTCGTGCAGCCAATAAATGCCAACGAGAGCATTCACAACGATAGAAATCTGGGCGATGGTAAACCCTTTGCCTGCGCCCAATACGCCAACCAGCAGCAGCATGCCATAATTGCCCACACTCCACAGCCCGCCTGTCAAACTGGCACGGACATAATCGCCGGGTGCGCTTAATCGCCAGGTTTGCCGGGACAGCAGAGCCAGGACCGTGCTCCCTGCCACCATACCGACAGCTAACGGCAGCGCTCCCGCCCACGGCGATACGCCCGAATATTTGACTGGTATGAAATAACTTCCCCAGAATATCCCTGCGCCAACTGCTCCAATCAGACCCAGCCGAAGGGCTCCTGGCGCTTGTCTACTTTCGTCCGCGCTTTTAGCAAAAATAATGAGCGACACACCACCCAGAATTATCAGAATCGAGGTAACAAAGAGGAGAACTGTTCTGGAGGTGAAGTTAACGAATTCATTGAAAAGGAGCACTCCCCAAAGCAGGCTGGTGATGATATTAAGCGGCGCCCAGATACCGAATGCCTTGGCGATGCCCAACTTGTTCGTGCTCGTAAAGGCGCAAATGCCGCCGACAGCCCAAACGATTCCGCCCATAAAAGTGAACCAGAACGTAGTAGCGGTTAGCTCCCAGATGTCGCCTTGCCAGAAGGCAATGACCACAGTTATTAGCAGATTGCTGGCGACAACGTAGAGTGTTTTTATTTGCTGACCCGGAAAGGTGACTTTTTGTGAAGGCGCGAGCCATGTTCCCCAGCCAAAAACAGTGATCAAGGCATAAAATAGGGTGAGCATCGTTTACGGAGTATAGAATGAGTCACCACGCACAGCCCTCTCGCTTGCGAACGGAGGTTTTGCAGCCGATTCCGAAAATCCACAGTAGCCGCTCCAACGCCATGCTGGAAGTCGCTTTCTGCCTTCGTTCAAACCGCCCTTGTCGAAAGCTTTCCCGCGCGCCAGGTTGAGATGCGTGAGGGGCCGTCTGACTGAAAATCCTGCCGTCCAGTTTGTTCAACGCGGCAAAAAGCGTCAGCGTGCCATGCCGAATATAGTCATTGGCTCGGGTCTTATTCTTGTCCAATGCCCAGTGGCAGACCGGGCTGAGTGCGTTCCAACACACCAGGGCTTTGTCCGGCGAATCGAGACAAAGCCCGATGCCGTCCCGGAACTTGCTCTCGAATTGTTTGCCCTTCGACAATTTGAAAGTCCGTGCCAGGTGGGGCTTGATGTCGTTGGTCTTTCACCAACCGTGGACATTACCCACTGACAAACCGGTGGCTTTGGCCATCCCCATCGAGGGAAGGAATATCCTTGAATTTCGCATTCTGCGATCACCTGCTGCTATGACGAGAACGAATCGCTCATTCTGCACGATCTTCACTTATGCGCATTCTCATTTCAAACGATGACGGGATCTACAGCCCGGGCATCAGGGCGTTGGCGAAGGTAGCGGAGATATTTGGCGAAGTGCGCATCGTGGCGCCCGATGTCGAGCAATCGTCGGTGGGCCATGCCATCTCTTCGAGCCGACCGCTTTCGTACACTTCTTACCCGGTTTGATCACTTCGAAGCTTACCGCGTCAATGGAACCCCTGCCGATTGCGTGGCGCTTGGGGTTTCAAATTGGAAAAAGGTGGATCTCGTGCTCTCGGGTATCAATCTGGGGATGAACCTCGGAAATGAAATGTGGCACTCCGGAACACTGGCTGCGGCGAAACAGGCCACCCTGCTTGGCCTGCGCGGAGTTGCCCTCAGCGCGCCGGCGGGTGAAGAGGAACCGGACTACACGCATGTGCTTCCGTATATTGAACGGGTTCTCGAGGAACTCATTGGGCAACCCGATCTGCAATTGGTGAATGTGAATTTCCCCGAGCGACCGCAGGGAATTCGTTGGACCCGTCAGTCAGTGCGGCATTACGCAGGAAACGTCGTTCCGGGGGAAGACCCAATGGGAAGGCGGCATTTCTGGTTTACCGTGAAACCGATGGAAGAGACTGAGGAAGGAACCGATCGCTGGGCGGTCTTGCGCGCCGAAGTTTCCATGACGCCACTTCGGCTCGACCTGACGGATCACGAAACGCTGCGGCGCCTCATCAAGACGAGCTCAAGGACATAGACGACTGGCTTCACGAACGAACTATGATTCGCCAAACGCGGAAATCGACTTACTTCGCGAGGGGGGGAACGATGTCTTTCAATATCAAGTAATGCCATGGGACAAGCACGAGGATGATGGACGCTGCGAAAATGATCCCGAACCCAGAGAAATGGCCAATGGGATGACGTAGTAGGCTTGGCGTGAGGTTTCCAGGATGATGGAAGTGAGACCGCACCCAGAAACGAGACGCGAATCTGATGCGGTTCGTGATCGCTGCGAGTGAGGCGAGCGGCACCGTCTATCGATCGTCATTCAGCACCTGGCTGCGGTTTCGACTCGCTGCCGATACCCTTAGTAAGCGAAACTCTCGACGATCATGGAGATTGCATTGGTTCTGGCGATACTCGTAGCCGCCGTTGCGCTATTTGCCAGCGAGAAGCTGCCAATCGATCTCGTGGCTTTATTGGTTCTGGCGATGCTTCTTTTGAGTGGATTGATCACGGCTGAGGAAGGAATCTCCGGCTTCAGTAACCCGGCGACCATCACGGTGTTGGCAATGTTCGTCCTGAGCGCAGGCATACAAAAAACCGGCGCGGTCGCTGCGCTCGGGCGCCTGCTCATTCGCGGGGACAAGTATGCGTTCGGACTGCTCGCGATCGTCATGTTCACGGTCGCAGTCGTCTCGGCGTTCGTGAACAATACGGCGGCGGTCGCCGTTTTTCTGCCCCTGGTGTTGGCCGCTGCGGCGCATCGAAAGATTCCCGCCTCGAAGTTACTGATCCCGCTTTCGTTTGCATCGCAATTCGGCGGCGTTTGCACGCTCATGGGCACTTCGACGAACCTGTTAGTAAGCTCAATTTCCGATAACCATGGTTACGGGGCGTTTTCGATCTTCGAGTTCAGCCGGCTCGGGATCATCATGGTCGCTGCGGGCCTTGCGTATTTCCTGCTGATTGGCCGTGCATTGCTGCCGGTGCGCCGCGGGGAGGAGCTCACCGACGTCTATCAGCTTGGCGATTACATTACCGAACTGCGCGTAATGCCCGACTCGCCGCTCATCGGGAAGGCTATTCACGAAAGCTCGTTACAGAAGGAGCACGACATCACGCTGATCAAGCTCTTGCGGAAGGATCGCGAGATGTGGGCACCAGCAAACGAGCCGCTGCGTGAGGGCGACGTCCTGCTGGTGGAGGGCAACGTGAAGAATATTCTGACACTCAAGGACGGGCAGAAGCTAGAAATCGAGCCCGAATTTCAACTGAAAGACAATACGCTTCAGGCCAAAGATCTTCGTTTAGTCGAAGCTGTCGTCGCTCCCCGCTCCAGACTCGTGGGACGGACGCTAAGCAGTCTCGACTTCGCGCGACGCTTCCGATTAATCGTTCTCGCGATCCAGCGCCGCGAACGTGCTTTGCGCGAAAAACTCGACTCGGTACACCTGCGTTTCGGCGATTCCCTTTTAGTCCAGGGACCGTCGGACGAGATTGCGAAGCTCCAGCGCAACGACAATTTCATCCTGCTCGCCCCCCTCGAACTTCCGTCGCTCCGTCGTCGAAAAGTTCCTGTTGCTCTGGTGATCGTCTCGCTGGTGGTCGGGTTGGCTGCGTTTGGGATCATGCCGATTGTTGCCAGCGCAATCGTCGGTGCAGTGGCGATGGTGCTGACCGGGTGCTTGCGGATGGATGAAGCGTACGACGCTGTCGACTGGAGGGTCGTCGTGCTCCTCGGCGGAATACTCCCGCTCGGCACCGCCATGGAAAAATCCGGTGTAGCGGAACTGATCGCGCACCGGGGAATCGGGCTTGTGAGTGACTTCGGCCCGGTTGCAGTGCTTGCGGCACTCTATCTGGTGACGGCGGTGCTGACCGAAGCGATGACCAACAACGCGTCCGTCGTCCTGATGGCGCCGATTGCCATTTCCTCGGCTGTAACTCTCGGAGTCGATCCAAAGCCGTTCCTGCTCGCGGTAACCTTTGCAGCTTCGACCAGTTTCGCCACGCCTGTGGGCTACCAGACCAACACCATGGTGTATACAGCGGGCGGCTATCGTTTCACCGATTTCGCGAAGGTCGGTGTGCCGCTGAACCTGATATTCTGGGCGCTGGCGGTCTACTTCATCCCGAAATTCTGGCCGCTCTAGCGCCGTCGAATGTCGCCTACAGCCGCACGAATTCGCCCCCTGCCTCAATCATTTCGTGCACAGACCGCTCTGGTTCACCGACCTGCCAGCTTTGGTTGCTGCGTTCGGAAACTTGCTCCCTACTTTGTAACCCTTTCGATGACTTGCTGTTGTCGCGCACGCAGCTTTTCGCTGATCTCGACCCGATATGCGGGCTCTGCTTTCTCTAGAGCCCGCAGGTCGGCAGGCAATTTCCGGATCTGCTGCGCGGCGTATTCGCAAACTTCCTCCAGCTTCTTTTGTCCGGCGGGCAGACGCTTGCCTCCACTCATGACCGCTTCGAGCAACCGACGCCCCGGTAGTTCTTCATCATGGCACGCAAGCACGTCATGAGTCGCAACTCCGTTCTCCTCGATGCGAAAGACTTGTTTGCGCCCCGGAAAAATCGGTTTTCCGGGTGAGGTTTTCACGCGGCCTTTGCCCGCGTACTCAGTGAGTTTGTAGGCCATGTCGAGGTAGGGTTGATCGCGCGCGACGCCCATGTAAGTGCCGACACCAAAACCGGTGATTGGAGCGCCGCCACCCAGAATCTTCTCAATCTTATATTCATCAAGGCCGCCGCTGGCAAAGATTTGCACATTGCGCAACCCGGCCTCGTCAAGCATCCGGCGGGCGTCCACTGCAAGCTTTGCGAGGTCGCCGGAGTCGAGTCGGATTCCACTTACGCCAAAATCCTCGCCGAGTTCCGTGGCAAGTTGAATGACCTTCTGCACGCCTTCGAGCGAATCATAGGTATCTACGAGCAGTATTGTTTTCGGGTAGGTTCGAGCAAACGCGCGGAATGCCTCGAGTTCGTCGTGGTGCGCCTGAATGAAACTATGCGCCATCGTTCCGGCCGGTTGAATCCCATAAGCATGGCCGGCAAGCACATTGCTCGTGGCTTTCACTCCAGCGATGGCGAACGCCCGTGCTGCCTTCAACGCGGCATCGGCACCATGCATCCGCCGAAGTCCAAAATCGATGATGGTTGCTTTATCCCCCGCTGCAGCGACAACCCGCGCCGCCTTTGATGCGACAACGGTCTGATGATGCACCTGATTCATCAAAAAACTTTCGACGAGCTGCGCCTCGGGCAATGACGCCTCTACTTCGAGCAGCGGCTCGTTTTCGAAGACGGGCGTTCCCTCGGTCACCGCGAATACGTCGCCGGTAAAACGGAACTCTGCCAGCCATGTCAGAAATCCGTCTTCGAATAAGCCCAGGCTGGCGAGGTAATCGCAGCTATCGCGACTGAAATGCAAGGCTTCCAGAAAGTGCAGCGCATCATCGAGGCCTGCTGCCAGAAGGTAATTCCTGTGTTCGCCGAGCGAGCGAGAATGCAAACTGAACACCGCCTTCTCGAACATCTGCTCCTTCCAATAACCCTGAAGCATGGTGAGTTCGTAAAGATCTGTCAGCAGCGCGACATTTTCATCATTAACCCATCGGATACTCACTTAATTAAGTTGGTCTGATATTCTGGTTAGTGTGAAAAGAATTCCTGGATCGTATTTGGCTTTGATCTGTCGCAGTCGTTCATAATTACCACCGTAAGTCGCTTGAATCCGAAAGGCGACCGCGCCGGTCCAGGATTGCACCTCTGCTTTCGATTCTGAACGAATCAACGGCTGCTCGCACATCCCGGTTTTGTTTAAACCTTAACCGCAGGCGCATCGGCGGCGATCTAAGATGTCCCTGCGCGTTCTATCGGTGAGCCTTCAAAGGCGGCGGCGATTGCTTCTCCGAATCGGGTGATCTTCCGGAAACCGCAGCACGTTCCCCCTCGAGTTCCACTTTTGCAGCAAGGAAGTTGAGGAGGTCCTTGAGTGCGAGGATCCCCTTCAGTTCCCCATCTTCAACGACCATTAAACGGCCGGCTCCCGTGCGGTGCATCAGGGAGAAGGCCTTCACCGCATCCGTTTCCGGCGTAATCGTATTCTCCTCATTGCAGAAAAATGCGAACTCTCCCACCGTTCGCGTATCCCACTCCTCTCTCGGCACCTCCTTGATGCGATTCAGGGTAATGCAACCCGACAAACGGCCATCATCGACCACTGGAAACAGCTTGTGATGATGCCTGTAAACATAATTGTCCACCAGTTCGCGGATCGTGGCCGAAGACGGAACGCTTACAGGATCGCGCCGCATAAAATTGCTGATCGGTTCGCCCTCAAGCATTTCGCGCAGGAGCATTTGCTGGAATGCCATTCTTGAGGCGCCGCGAATGAACATCCCGAGAATAAACCACCAGATCCCGCTAATGAGGTTTCCGGCAAAAAAGTTGAATACGCCGAGGACGATCAGGAGAATACCGAAGCCCCCGCCAATCGCCGAAGCGATCTTTGTCGCCCAGTGCATGTCGTTCCTCGCTCCCCAGAGAATCGAACGCAACACCCGGCCACCATCGAGCGGAAAAGCCGGTACCATGTTGAATACGACCAACACCATGTTGATCCAGCCCAGATAGCCCAGCACTCCGAATACCGCCGTTGGCCAAGCCAAAGTCTCAGCGATTCGCCCGAGCGTCAAAAAACAAGCGGCCGCGATCACACTCGCAACAGGTCCGGCAATGGCCATCATGAACTCCGATTTTGGATTCGGGGGTTCCCGGGTCATCTCAGCGACACCGCCAAAGATAAAAAGCGTAATGCCTTTCATCGGAATGCCACAATGGCGCGCAACGATCGAATGCGCGAATTCGTGGAAGACGATGGATACAAAAAGGCCCAACGTCCCGACGACTCCCATCCACCAGTAGGTGACCGGCGCGAGCCCCGTATAGTATGCCGGAAAATATCCGACTGCGAGTGTCCATGTGACCAGAAACGCGAGGACCAACCAGCTCAGATCCACATGAACAGCAAAGCCGCAAAGCTTGAATAATGAAATGCGTTTCCCGAACATGACTAAACTTGCCACCAATAATACGCGATACAAAGTAAACAGTGAACGTTGCTGTTTCTGTCTACTCGACGATAGAGATAATCAAACAGGAATGTTTATCATGCTGCTCCTGATGCTTGTTGCCTATCCTACCCCGCACACCCGTCTCCCGGAAATGCGGCAATCCACGATCGGACAGCCGCCCGGGCTATCAGGATACCCCCAGCTCAGTTCTACTGGTTTCACTCGAGGCTGCGTTCCGGCATCATTTCCAACTGCAGTTTGCTAAGAGACTCGTCGCTCTCGCTTTCGGCGCCGGCCACGAATTTTGCGTCGGAGTTTGGAGAAAACCTCCTCAAGTTTCACCCATCCGAAGAGGGTTCTACGCGCCGGCGCCCCTATTCCTCATGCCGCATTCATTGGATGCAGCTTGGCGCCGATATCAACCACCGTTGGCCTTGCTAGTCGCTCGAAATCCCGATACGAAATCCGAATGGCATCTGTCCGCGTGCCCGCTTCGAAGACAATCGCCTCCTCCTCCGTGAGGTTTGTATCCACGTAAGTCGTCATTCTGAACAGGCGCTCGATCATGCGCAGGGCGAGCTGGGCGCTGATCCGCTCGTTGGCGGTCTCCACGATCACGTCGCGCAGCGCGAACTTCATCAAGCCGTCGGCGGAGGGGAACCAATCCTTAAATAGCAGGGAATTTCCCCCACAACCAGGCACCCCGGCTTCTCCGCATCGGCGGCATTGGCCAGCTCTTCCAATTACTTGAACCCCTAGAGCGCCGTGTCATCCCGCATGCGCTGTATTCATTCGCCAGTCAAGGATGGCGGAGGTCACCTTGGATCGAACGCCATATGCAAATACCAGGAAATCGCTTTTTCAGGCCGGGTATCGGTGCAGCTTTGGGCCAGCAGTCTCGTGCGGGTTCAATGAGAAGAAGCGGAATTGCCGTGTTCCGGGTTCATTGGAGGGGCTGTCCAACTCTCTCATTATCTGAGTCGATCCGGTCAATCTCCCAATCGCAGAATTTTATTTGTAGCGCGGCGATGCTCTGCAACTTGTATGTTCTCTTGACTCCACTTCAAAGCCCGCGCAAAGAAATATTAAAAATAGCAGTTAATATGGCATCTCTGGTCATCGACAACGTCCGCAAAACCTTCGGTTCGGTTGAAGTGCTCAAGGACATCAATATCGAAATCGAAGCCGGCGAATTCCTTGTCCTCGCCGGCCCCTCGGGCTGTGGAAAATCCACCCTGCTCAAGCTCATCGCAGGCCTGGAAACAGTCAACTCGGGGGAAATCCGCATCAGAGACCGGGTAGTCAACCATCTACCACCGAGGGATCGGGACATCGCCATGGTATTTCAGTCCTTCGTCCTTTACCCGAACATGAACGTGCGCCGCAATCTTTCGTTCGGCTTGAAGAACCGCAAGGTACCCAAGAGCGAAATAGAACAGCGCATCAAACAAGTGGCAGAAATTCTCCAGATCCAGGACTTGCTGGACCGCAAGCCTTCTCAGCTTTCCGGCGGCCAACGCCAGCGCGTAGCCATAGGGCGCGCCATCGCTCGCGACCCTCTGATTTTCCTCTTTGACGAACCCCTTTCCAATCTGGACGCCAAATTGCGCGTCGAAATGCGCTCCGAAATCAAAAAACTCCACGAGCGCCTGGGCGCCACAATAGTTTACGTCACCCACGACCAGATCGAAGCTATGAACCTGGCTGACCGTATTGCGATTTTGAAAGACGGCATCGTCCAGCAATTTGACACTCCTGACGGCGTCTACTCCAACCCAGCCAACCTGTTCGTGGCCGGGTTCATGGGTTCGCCGGCCATGAACTTCATTCCGGTCACCCTGCAAGAGGAAAGCAGCCAACTCGTCGCCCCCATTACAACCGACGCCGGCCACCCCTGTAGCGTTCCTGTGCACAAAAAGGGCGATGGCCTTCATGCGGGCCGCAAGATCATTCTCGGCATCCGCCCCGAATACCTCACCAACTTCCGGGAAGACATGCAGACATCGGAGCACATCACACCTGTAAACTGTACAGTCAAAGCCGTCGATCCCACGGGCGCAGGCAAGTTGATCTACGCGGAAGTCAACCAGACCGAAATTGTCTTCCGTGCCAGTGAGGACTACACCGCCAGAGCCGGCGAAACAACCCGACTGGCTTTCGACACTTCCAGGCCGTTTTTCTTTGATCCCGAAACCGGGCGACGCATGGATCTGTAACGCTGGTCTGTTTTTCTCACGCAGCCTGATTGCATTGGCGCATTGACTCAGCGGTTTTGTTACCGAGGGCGTTCGGGTTGGTAGGTACTCGCATGAGTTGCTCTCTTACGGCGAGCAGCCGACTTTTGCTGTTTTGCACGAACCAGCAAAAGTGTTCTGTCAAAAAATCTTGACATTTTGCGTGTCGGAGGTGGCCCTGTTCGTCATAGCCGGCGGGGCGTGACTCGTTGAACGCGGATTTCCTGACGTAGGCAGCCAGGCAGCGCAGTGCCCCGCGGCCGTTAGCCTTGCATTGCACAACCCAGTTCGCCGAGGAAGCCGAAAGATCGATCTGTGCCGAGAGATCCGGGTAGTTCTGTCCGAGGCGCTCTTCGAAATGAGCAGCGCAGGCCGCGATGTCGCACGGATCGCCTCTGTTTAGAATGGTAAGTTTGCGGGCAGAATTGCGGAGTTGAGAGCCGAAGCGGAAGCGGCCGATGAGGTCAAATTCACTATCGAACGGTGCTTGCGGTTCCTCCGGAACGTCGCCATGACTCCTGTCCGCGAGCTTTGCATAATAGCTGCTTTAGCAGCTCTCCATATGAACCCAATGGTGCTGATAGCAGTAGGGATGTTCATCGCGGTGCAGGCAGCGAAGACCGAAGATTTTTGGGCTGTCCTTCGGCCGGTTGCACCGCCTCCGAATGACTCGAAGGGAACCGTTCGAGTTTCTCCGAAGATGCTCCTGAGTTACGACGTGCAAGCTCGCATGTTGGATTTCGAGAGCACTCCCGCGCGTACGGTGAACGACATCTGCGCGTACGATCAACGCTTCTCCATCGACTGTAAGATTCCGGTCTGTCCGGAAATTTCGATTGTCCAACAGATTGAGTCTGGTGCCAATCAGACCGTGTCTCCTGGGTTTGAAAGTCCGGCGGTTCCGCGTGCCGTCTCATTCACCCGGCAAAGCATCGGGATGGGCTGGACGCCCGATGAGATGATAACCTTTACAGTGAATACAGGTCCTTCCCGAACAATCAGAGCTCGTCGAAGATCGGCGAAAAGCGGATTGCGCGTCGACTTTGGCACTTATCTGAGACCAATTGACGGTGTTGCAATCTCGGGCAACTGGATCCGTGAGCGGATTCTCGGCGACGACGGTTCCGGAGCATTTGTCGATACGTTTAATGCGACGCTCGATGTGCCATTGACGCAACTTTCCCTATCGGCACATGTCGGGGCGTGGTCCCTGCGCCAAATATTTGACGGACTTCCTGGTGCTCAATTCGAGATGCATGAGATCGAGAGCGAGTTGACTTGGCAGTTATTACCCGCATTGGCTTTGTCGACAGGATTCCTTTTAGACACCATCGACGACTCGAGCACGCTATCCTCCAGCGCCTATCGCGTCTACTACGCCGGTTTGACAACCCGGGCGTCGCAAAACGCCACTTTTTCGATTCAAGTCGCGCATGAAAAGAACTCGACTTCCGCGAGCGGATCGGCACCCTTCCTAGCGAGATATTCCGAAACCAGCGTGCGTCTGGAATTGAAACTGCGCTGTGGGGAAGACTTCATCACGAAAGCACAATTCCGGTTGAGAAAGCATGATTACGCCCAGAGGAATTCGTTTCAGGACTCGCTGATGTCGATTACAGGAGATCTGATATTTTGATCCATATTCTTGCCCATACACATCGACCAAATTCCTACAGGAAGCACAAACTCGAATGAGCCAATCTCGAACGTGGAATCATGCGACCAGCTTAATCGGAGCGCCATCGACCATTCCGACGGTTTTCATTCCCACAAAATAATTCGCACTCTGGCGGTAAACCAAGTTTCTGCGCGGGCATCAGCTGATCTCGCCGTCAAAGTCACAAGGCAACACGAGGCGCCAACATCGAAAGGACGCTCGATAGCGGCCAGAGTTGACAATTCGTTAACTCCGACAACACTAGAGCCCCCTGTCCCGACGCCCCCGGCAAATTGTGCGGAACGCCCACGGTTTGTTTGAGAATTTCCGAGAGGAAAGTAATGGCGCTGATGTCGATGGGATGAGACGCGTTTCAGAGCCATTGGCAGGCAGGCGAAGTGAAATCGCCACCATGAGCGAACCCAAAGTCCAAAAAGCGATCCCATAGAAGCTCAACCTGCTATTTGCACTGCTGAGGCGCATGGGGGCGGACTCGATGAGGAAGTTTTTTTCCGAGAAAAATTTTCCCGGGATTCTGCGGACTTTTACGACCAGACGAACGGGCAGGAGCGATCAACTAACAGGCAAGGTTACCCCACTGGTTCCGTAAGGTTTGCGGAATTGGCTCCCGAAAGGGAAGAAATAATGGAGCCAACCTTGCCGCATTTCTATACTCAGGTCTCCGCTGGCCAGAGGGGCTCAATTCTCTCACGTAACCGAAAGAGGCCGACTGATGCGTGCAAGGTGTCAGCCGTTTCCGGTTTTCCCCTCAGAGACCGCGCATCCTCCCCCGCCGGGCGTTTCTATCACCAGGCGGTCGCCCGCGTCGAGTTCCGCGGCGGCAGTGGAATCGAGTGCGATCATTTGTCCATCAGCCTTTTGAATCCACTGTTTTCCGCGCATGCCTTCTCCCCCACCATGGAGCCCAAACGGCGCTTCGATCCGATGTTGGGTCAAAAGCGAAACTGATGCCGATTTCAGGAAAGTCATTTCACGGACGATGCCGTCACCTCCGCGATAGTCCCCTCGCCCGCCGGAACCGTGACGAATGGCAAATCGCTCCAGCCGTACCGGAAAGCGAAACTCGAGTAACTCCGGATCCGTGATGGCTGTATTGGTCATGTGGCTGTGAACCGCGTCCGCGCCGTCAAAATCCTCCCCTGCCCCACACCCTCCGCCGATTGTCTCGTAATAGCTAAACCGCTCATTCTCCGCGGCATCCGGTTGGTTCCCGAAGAGGAGATTATTCATCGTACCCTGTCCGCACGCCATGATTCCCAATGCCTCGATGAAAGTATCCACCAGTCGCTGGCTTGTCTCGACGTTGCCACCAACTACGGCCGGACACTCGGCAGGATCGTCCGTAAATCGCGGATTCAACATGCACTCCGGCAAATCGATCGATACCGGGGTCAGCAGGCCTTCATTGAGCGGCATGGGCTCCTGAATCCAAAGACGCAAAATGTAACTGATTACACTTCGAACGATAGCCGGAGTCGCATTCAAGTTGCCGGGGTGCACACCGGAGGTACCGCTGAAATCGATTCCGATGCGACCGCGATTCACTTTCACAAGGAGAACAAGCACAGAACCGTCATCCAGCTTCTGGCAGCCCCGATACTCACCGGACGGGAATGACTCAATCCGGCGAAGCAGAGCACGCGTCGCACGATCACGGATCGCTGCCATGAAATGGTGAATCGTATTCAGTCCATGACTCGCCGCCAAAGCAGTGAGCGCGTTTGCGCCCTGAAGGTTGGCGGCAGCCTGCGCGTTCAGATCCGCAATGTTATCAGCGATGGCCCGGCTGGGATAGGGCGCGTCACGCAACAGCGTCTCCAGCTCGTCGAAAAGGGCCTCGCCCCCCTTGAAAATATAGGTCGGGGAAATAACAACGCCCTCCTCGATCAGGCGGGTTGCGCCCGGCGGCATCGAACCCGGACGAATCCCTCCGATCTCCGCATGGTGCGCCCGGTTTGCCACATATCCGATGAGTTTCCCCTCGGGTGTGAAGGCGCCGCTAATGACTGTCACATCCGGCAGGTGCGAACCGCCGAAGGCAGGATGATTCGTAACGATCATATCCCCTGGGCCAACCGGATACCTCGAAATGACGGAGCGCACGCAGAGTCCCATCGCACCCAGATGCACCGGAATATGCGGTGCATTGGCCACAAGCTCGCCATCCACGTCCAGCAAAGCGCAGGAAAAATCCATCCGCTCCTTCACATTGGTGGAGAGTGCAGTGCGCTGTAGCAGCACTCCCATTTCCTCCACCAGATGCGTAAAACGGTGGGTGAACAACTCCAACTCGATCGCGTTTACACCGGGGCTCGTCACGACTGCGCTCCCGGGCTTGGATTGCCACTGTCATCACGGCTCTCCGCATTCTCTTCGTTCGGTTTCTTTTTCTGTCTACCGGTAATGCGGGTCATCCCAAACTGCACTGCGGATGCCAGGATGAGCTCCGCCACCCGGCTTTTGAGGCGGAAAGCGCGGAGGTAAAGAAGCAACAGAAGGAATGCAAAAGGAATCCAGACCCAGAGATCCAGGCTGTCCATGAAGAACTTGCGAAACATTAACACGGCAAGCGCAAGAACGACAACCACCACGGTGACAGCCGCCGGTTGGTACGAGAGGGAGGCACGCGTCAGACATTTCGGACCACCGTGATACTCCGTTACGGTGCGCAACTTTACGATCCACCAGAAGTTCCCATAAATCTGAACATCCCAATTCGTCCACCCTGTATCGACGGAATACTTCCAGCCTTCGATTTCAAGCCGGCGAAAGATCTCACTAAGGAGTTGTTCCCGGCCTTTGCCCTCCTCGTTCCAAAGCACAATTCTGGATATATTTCCCCTTCGCGGTCTTTCCGCTTCAGGGGCGCGAATGACTGCATGGGGGGTGCGCTTGAATTTAAACCACGTGAAATATCGCGCCCACCCGCGCGCCAGCGGCTGGGTAAAGGCTAATGCCGCGACGAGCAACCGCGCGCGGATAGTATCATGCTGTTCCTCCAGCTGGGCGAGCAGCATGTACGACAAGGCGACGAGAAACGTCGCACCGAGCATCACGTAGGGCACCATCCGCAGCGATTCAAACGGAATCGCCAGAACAACAAGAATCACCGTAAGCACCACCCATTCGATACTGCTCACGTAGGCGGCGACATCTGATTGCGGCGTCGGATAGATGGACTGGAACAGCCCGTGCCCCATGACTCCGTGATAGATCATTGGACGATTAATCAGCCACGTGAACCGCGGCGCTCCATACACCTGCCCCTTCCATTTGGCCGTTCCGGTGGGGCCAAAAAAAACGAGATGCTTGAAACGAAGCATGGATTCCGCCTCGCCGTATCCTTCCTGTTGTTTGCGGAACGCTATCAGAGTAAATCGCCGGTAATGCCATACGATCGCTGCGGGGCTGAAGGCAATCAGCTGCCCCCCCTGCTGCAGACGCCAGCAGAAATCGACGTCGTCTCCGGCTTTGCGGTATTCGACATCGAAGCCTCCGATTCCCTCGAAAGCCGCTCGGTGAAAAGCCATGTTGCATCCCGGAATATGCTCGGCAATCACGTCGGTCAGCAGCACGTGGCTTGGCCCGCCCGGCGCTGCTGCCACACATGCCTGAATCCAGTTTTCCGCGGGCGGCGAAATGTTCGGGCCACCGACACCAGCGTATTCGCCGCTTAGCAGAGTCCCCACCAAATAGTAAAGCCAATCCGAGTCTGCCATGCAGTCGGAATCCGTATAGGCAAACACGTCGCCCGTAGCAGCCGCCGCCCCGACGTTGCGAGCATAGCTGAGTCCCATGTTCTTTTGACGAATATTCCGCACGGTCGGAAACTTCTTCATGATTTCCTGTGTGTCGTCCTTTGACCCATCGTCCACCAAAATGATTTCGTAGTCGGGATAATCGATCTTCAGCAGTGAGTCCATGCACGCCTCGAGCGTGCGAGCACCATTGTAAGAGCATACGATCACCGAGACCTTCGGGTAAGCCGGAAGTCTCACCCGCTGTGTGATCGATCCTTCCCCAACCAGCTTCTCCCTCAGAGTGTGAAACGCTTTCTTAGGTTTCCTCTCCGCTGTTACCAACCCGAATGCCCAGTCCTCGATCAATGCACCACCAGTGAACCATTCATCTGTCCACGAAAAGAAGATCGTACCGGCAGCGCCACCTCGCACCACGCTATCCACATGCCAGCCCAACATTTCTGCCTGCTCCCCTTCGGTGTGCCGAATGGTGTCCATTCCGAACTCTCCAAATATAAGCGGCTTCTCACCTGCCAGATTCTGCAGTCGCGCAAGGTAACCCTCAAACTCCTCCTGTTTGTGGAGATAGACATTGAAGGTATAGAAATCGACGTTTTGCGGCAGAAGAAACTCCGTCGGGGGATAGCTCGCATACGAATAGAGCGCGCGCGGATCTTCCTTCCGCGCGACGCTGATCAAAGACTCAACGAATTCAACCACACGCCGCGCACCAAGCCAGCGCACCATCGATGTCGGAATTTCGTTTCCGACCAAATAGCCGAAGATCGCCTCGTGCCCGGCGTTCTTTGCCACACCTTCACGAATGCTTTTGACCGTTTGACGCCGGATTTTGCGGTCATTGAGAAACTCGACGTGCTCTGCCCAGGGGATAGAAATGAGAACCCGAATCCCTCCCTCCCGACAAAGATTAAGGAACCATGCCGGCGGCACATGATAGATGCGAATCAGATTCGCACCCATCTCCGACATCAACCGAAAGTCTTCGCGAACGCGATCCGGTGGAGGTAGATAATCGCCGTCTTCATTAGGAGGGAACGGACCGTAGGTGACACCTTTGACGAAGAACTTCCGCTCCCCGACAAAGAAGAATTTCGCCCGGGCGTGAACGGGAGGCATCGCCTCGATAGCGGAAACAGGATCGGGACTTAAGACTTCAGGCATGAACTCAAAGAATGCCCGGAAAGTTCAATATAGACAATCCACTGCATGTTGGTTGCGGAAATGGCAATCGCCCACACTTACTCGTCAACCTCTCTTTCGAGCAGGTCCCGCAACTTCATCATGCCGCGACGGATCCGCGCTTTGATGGTTCCGAGCGGCTCACCCAGCTGCTCGGCCACCTCGTTCTGGGTGAGCCCGGAAAAGAATGCCATTTCGATGGCCTGCCGCTGCTCCTTCGAAAGTTGTTTCACGGCGTTGCGAATCATTTCATTCTTCTCGAGGTGTTCCAGACTCCTGGCAGACTCGTAATCGGCGGAAGCAGCCGTCGTTTTCGCCTCTTCTCTGGCCTCGTCATAAAGACGATACCGCCGCTGCACGGATCGCAGCCTGTCAATTGCTTTGTTGCGCGTAAGAGTCACGGCCCACGTGAGCGGTTTTCCCCTTCTCGGGTCATAAGTCGGCGCCTTTTCCCAGATTTGAAAAAAAACGTCCTGCAGGGCGTCCTCGGCGAGTTCGGTATCATTCAGTACACGGAGTGCAATACTGAAAAGAATGGCCGAATAACGGTCGTAAAGCTTGGCAAAGCTGTCTCGATCCCGACTTCCGATGGCTTTCAGTAAAGCCACCTCTTCTTCCACATCGACGTCGTGAGAAGCATCAAAATCCATAGTTTACGGCACACACACGCTTAATGGCTGCCTACGCCAAAGGCAAACCTCATTTGTCTGCAAACGGCTCTCCGAATCGGCAGCGATTCTTCATGAGATTCTTCCTGACAAAGAGGACCAGTCATTTGCGCACCTACTTTCCCTGTGAACGAAAGAAGCGTAGGGCGGCAAAACAGGTGTCTTTGCGCCAAACAAGAAAAGATCGTTGCGTTTATCGGCGGCCCGCTCGTGCTCTCTCCGTCGCTCATCACTCATTAGTAAGCTTCGCGATGCCCTTCCTTCGTGGACACCTCGTCAGATATTTTCGCCAAGGAACGTGTGAATGCCACACTCGGATTTGTCGAAGCCCGTCCAACGGCCCGCGCGCTCCGATTCGCCTTCGTCAATCGCCCGCGTGCATTGGATGCACCCAATACTGCGATAGCCGCGATCCAGAAGAGGGTTGTATGGAATTCCGTTGCCGCGAATGTATTCCCAAACCGCATCCCTCGACCAGTTCGCCATCGGATTAAGCTTGAGGATGTATTGATCCCGGATGACATCGAAATGGTACAGCTCGAGAATTTTCGTTTTCTGGCGACCTTCGGACTGCTGACGGCGAAGACCCGTAATCCAAACGGAAAGCGCTGCCAGTTTTTTCTGAAGAGGGAGCACTTTTCTCAGCGTGCAGCAGAGGTCCGGCGACCGCGTCCAAAGACCCGCCCCGTACTCTGCCTCCTGTTCCGCCGGCGCCTGGTCGGGCAATAACGTTTCGATCTCAACGCTGTAATGTGCTTCAAGCCGCTCCTTCAACGCCAGGGTTTCGGGAAACAGAAACTGCGTATCAACTGTAAATATCGGGAACTCCAGCCCGGCTTTCCTCGCATGATCAATCGTTACCAGTCCCGCTCCCTGAAAACTGGTGCCAATGGCCGCTAATGAACCAAAACGTTCCCACGCCCACCGAAGAATCTCCGTAAGCGAGGCGTCCTCGAACTCTTCGGCCAATTCATGAACTTCTTGTTTTGAAATAAGATCAAGGACCCTCAAGATAAATACCCAATTCCCTATATGGATTGTATTGTTTTGGAAGAAAGCATGAAACCGTTCCTCGAATTCCGCAACCGATTTTCATTTGATAACCCGAAGCGCTGATGGCAAACAGCGAGAAGATGACCTGCGATCTCGAGTTCACGGAATTCAATTCCGTCGCTTTGCGCTGCCGCGCCGATGCGAGGGGCGTTCACCGAAAGCGGTTAAACGAAACCGAACCCATCAGAGATGCCGCATGTCGTCACATCGGCATCGTGACGACACAGCTCCTTACCAGTTCAATGCACATTCAATGCAGTCATGGAGAATCCGTCTTCAGTAACTGAGACTGATTTCCCAGGGCTCCATTAGTGATTCCGGTATTTCTTCAATGAATCTCGAACGCCGTTGGAATGCGTCGCCGTAGTTTGCGTTACTCCGAATCAGTGGATACGCAAGGTAGAGTTCGTCCTTCGCCCGGGTTACTGACACGTAGAACAACCGCCGTTCCTCCTCGATCGCAGAATCCGAATCCATCGAGCGGCCGCCGGGGAACATTCCCTCTGTGAGCCACACAACGAAAACTACGCTGTACTCGAGGCCTTTCGCCTGATGAATGCTCGAAAGATTCACCATTTCGTCCTCCCGTCCGGCAGCCAGTTCCGCTTCCGTCTCCAAGCTGGTAACAAGCGCTAATTGATCGAGAAATTCGGCCGCATCTTTGAACTGGGTCGCGTAGTTGGCCAGCACAAAAAGATCTTCCCGACGCTGTTCGTAGTTCGGAAATTTCTGCTTTAGATAGTCGTCATAAACGCCTTCCACAACCGAGGTGACCATTTCAGCAGGAACTGCCAGATTCTTTTTCCCGCATAGCTCTTGCATCGTATAGACCATATGTTTCCAATCACTTGCCGCTTTTTTTGGAATTTTTACGGAAAATAAAAACTCGATAAACGCAGAACGTGGAAGGTCACTTTTCGACGAAACCTGGGCCCAAAGATTGTCCGCGTAGCGCGCACCCACACCCGGCAACAGCTTCACCATTCGTTTGAAGGCTACTTCGTCGTTCGGATTTACAGCGAACTTGAGAAACGCCGCCACATCCTTGATGTGCGCCTGCTCAAAAAAGCGAAGTCCGCTGGTAATTCGGAAAGGTATCCCGTGCTGGGTAAGCGCCATCTGCAACTCCATCGAATGAAAATGAGCCCGATAAAGTATGGCGATTTCATTGAGATCGACTCCTTCATCGCGGAGATCGAGAATCCGCTGCGCAACGAACAAGGCTTGCTGATTGGAATCGGCGAGAGTAACAACGGCGGGACGTAACCCTTTCGACTTCCTGGCTGGCTGCAGCGCCTTTTCAAACTGATGCGCGTTTCCTGCAATCGCAGCGTTGGCCAGTTCGAGAATCTCTGGAGCGGATCGATAATTGGTTTCGATCCGGTAGACGCTTGTCCCGGGATATCGTTTTGGAAATTCGAGGATATTACGAAAATCCGCGCCACGCCACGAGTAGATTGACTGAGCATCATCACCCACCACCATCACATTCCGCTGCTTTGCGCCAAGCTCGTCGATGAACTCCGCCTGTAGCCGATTTGTGTCCTGGTACTCATCCACAAGGATGAACTGAAACTGATCCCGATACTTGTCTGCCAACGCCTGGTTTTGGCGCAACATCAAAAGAGACTTTTCCAGCAAGTCATCAAAATCTAATGTGTTAGACGCTTTTTTACGTGCTTCGTATTTTTCGTTCAGCGCATGAATTTTTGGCGAGAGTTCAAGAAAATACGGATATTTCTCCGCCAGTACCGCCTCGATTTTCTCTGCGGTATTGAGCGCGTAACTGAAGATGTCTCCAAGAACTTGACCCTTTGGAAACCGTTTCGCTTTCGTGTCGATCCCCTCCGCGGCGATCACAGCGTCGAGCAGATCCTGCTGATCTTCCCTGTCCATGATTGAGAAACCTGATTGGAATCCGGCTTCTTCCGCATGTTTGCGAAGCAATCGATTGCCAATCGAATGAAAGGTCCCGCCCCAAAGCCCCGAAATATCCCCTGGAACAAGGTTCGTCACCCGTTCCAACATTTCTCTCGCAGCCTTGTTCGTGAACGTAAGCAAAAGGATATTCCATGGTGGAACTCCGTTCTGGAGCAGGTAGGCGACACGATAGGTGAGCGTGCGCGTTTTTCCGCTTCCCGCACCGGCGATCACCAATGCCGGTCCCGGAGGCGCCGTCACGGCTGCATGTTGCTGTGGATTCAGTTCCGCCGCGAAGTCGATCTGAATATTCGGTGCAGGACGATGCAGCGTGTATTGGCGGGCCATCTACGGAAATTTTCGGAGGCAATTACGTGATTCGCAACCCGGAATGCACGGATCCCGCACCAAAGTGGCACCCGCCGCAACTTCCTCTCCGCTTTTCCCGTGCACCAACGAGAATCCCATAAGCAAATCCGCCACCCACATAAGTCACGTAAAGTTGCACGATACGAAACCCATCACCCAGTATATCTTGAAACATATGAAATCACTGACTCTAACCATTCCGGAATTGGTCTTGATCGCTGCAACCCGCGGCATCCTCGGAGCAGGACTTGCACTCCTTATTTCGAGTCACCTGAACGAGACGCAGCGAAAAACCGCTGGCGCAATACTAACTACCATCGGTGTGCTTAGCACAATACCGCTGGCGTTCGAAGTCATGGGAAAATCCAATCAGAATCGTCCGGGCTGAACTCTCTAAAACCGCGGCGCTTACGATCTTTCTGACCGGACCGCCATTGCTCAATCCGGCAGCGACTCGTTCTCTTCTATAAAATCGGATTTCAATGGACCGGGCAAACCGCGATCCACGGTCTCGATTCCAAGCTGTTCGAGATTGGTTCTGGCCATCGGTGAAATGGCACCTGTGACGCAGAGGCGAAAGCTCTTGATCGGCGTCTTCCCTGATGGACTGCCTTTCAGCATTTGGACAAATCGCGCCGCATTGGGCGTCCACGCCAAATAATCCCATTCGAGTGCCACTATTGCAATGCCACCCTCCGCAAGGCATACCGGCAATCCGAGCGCAAAGCTGACCTCCAGCAAGGGGGTGTCGCCGTTGATCTTCGCGAGCAATCCGGCAGTGCGCTGGTAGAAAATTGCATTCACCTCATCTTTCGCCTCACAGGCGTAAGCAAGGTAATCTGTCAAACCCGCGACTCCCCTTAGTGATTCAAGAGAATTCACGAGACCGGTCGCACGTGTAGGGGAGTAGGCGGAGCTGTTGAGAAACGCTTCCGCAATCTCACGACGCACGCCGAGTTTCAGAAGCTTCTCGAGATTCGCGCTCCGAAGGTCATCGGGGCTGGTATCGTAAAGGGTATCGGTTGTGGCGTCTGCGACGTTCACTGCAGTGATCGCGGTACCAGCAACGCCTCCGACCGGTGTCAGCGCGGCCGAAAATGTCGCATTACCACCGAACGCCGCCCACACGATCCCGTTTAGCTGCTTCTGAAGCACTTCGTTGGAAGAATAGGGATCGATCCGGAGCTGTCGCGCAATCTCCCGCTTTGCCTTCGAAAATCCGATTAGGCTCATACCCATGCTGTCTTCATAGGGATTCCGTTCGTGTGGTTCCCCCAGATTTCTTATGGAATCGCCTGTCCGGTTTATCATTTTCCGAATTCCTTTCGGCACTCCGGTTACCGTTCCTACAGGATTTTTCGCGAGGCTTTCTACGAATTTCACCGGGCTCTGGGCCGCCTGCTGGAGCGCCTTCGTGTATTGTTCCGTCCGCGAAACCGCATTGAGCCTCGCAATCGCATGAATCGCCGTCACCTGCTCAATGAGTTTCTCATTCCCTATCGCCTCGAAGACGCCGAACGACGAATCAATCACGTATTGATTGCGCCCTGCAGAAGTCGGCACCGCCTCGCGCACGGCGAAATTAGAACCGCGAAGGAACTCCGGAAGAAGAATTTCTGATGCGCGAAGGATCGGCAGGTGTTCAAACTCCACTCCCTTGTCCGGAAGGAACGGCTGCCAATCCTGCGCCTGCGCAAGCGAAGCGGCAATCATTACGAGGATACCCGCGCAACATCCAAATAGGATGCGAAATGACTTCATGCTGATTGGATTAATAAAAGCCCGGACCGTCAGCCACCAGTTTCGTATCCGAGCTGAAAGAATTCACCCGATTGCCGATCGACCGGGCCCATATGATCCTGATTGTCGATGAAGCATTATCACGGCAGAAATCGACTGCAATGCCACTGATCGAGTGCTCTTCTTATCGTCCGCCGTGGTATCTGACCAACGGGCACGTGCAGACTATTTATCCAATCCTGTTTCGTCCGCGCCCTAAAATTGCCTACACACGGGAGCGATTGGATACCCCGGACGGTGATTTTCTCGATCTCGATTGGGCCGAAACCGACGCGAACCGGCTTGCGATTATCTGCCACGGACTAGAGGGCTGCAGCGTGGGGATTCATGAACTGTGCATGGTCTCGGCACTTAACGCTAGCGGGTGGGACACGGTCGTTCTCAATTTCCGCGGCTGCGGCGACTCCGTGAATCGCACCCTGCGTTTTTACCACAGCGGTGAGACCGAAGATCTAAACATGGTCATCTGCCACGTATCGAAACGTTATGCAGAGATCGTCCTGATCGGATTCAGCCTGGGCGGGAATGTGATTCTCGTTTACCTCGGTCGCGACCCCGCCGCGGTGCATCCGGCGGTAGAACGGGCGGCAGTGTTTTCTGTTCCCTGCGACCTCGCCGCCAGCGTTCGGAAACTCGGCACATTCCCGAATCGATTTTACACCCGCCGTTTCCTGAAAAGTCTGGCAGCGAAACTGCGGGCAAAAAACGCGGTGCTCCCAGATCAACTCGACCTCGCCGGTCTCGATTCGATCCGCACCTTTCAGGAATTCGATGATCGGTACACGGCCCCTATTCACGGCTTCTTCAGTGCGAAGGATTACTGGGAAAAGAGCAGTTCCTCGCGCTACGTCGCCGCCATCCACGTTCCGACGCTTTTGGTAAATGCGCGGAATGATCCATTTCTCGCACCGGAATGCTTCCCGGTCGCAAGTGCACGCGAAAGCGAGACCCTGTATCTCGAGAGTCCTGCAAGCGGAGGCCACAATGGATTCATTCTCCGAAATCCGCAGAATCGTTATTGGACCGAATTTCGCGCATTGGAATTTCTAAACCAGGGAGAGCCGGAGTTTCGCATCAGCCCGAAACACTAACGAACACAATTGCCGGAGGACTAAGAGATTCGGGTTTTGGAAGTATGCACCCGAGTCTTGCCCTTTGCTTCCTTTCAGATTGAGGGGGATATTGACCCGGAAGCAGCGCGTCCGTTCAGACAACACAGAGTGCGACTCTACCCAAGACCCGTTGTTCTTACGGTTCGCACGTTCCGATTTTCGAAACTCCCTGCAAAAGCGGCAGAAATTGTTTCAATCCCCGATTCCTTTGATAAGGTGGCCCGTCTCCCGCGGAACGCAGAATTATGAAGGCCTTAAGAGAAAGGAAACACGTCTCATGTGCGGAATCTGCGGAGAAGTAAGCTTGAAAGCGCAGCCTGCCAGTGAATCGGCTGTGCGGCGGATGATGGGAACGATGGTGCGGCGCGGACCGGACTCGGAGGGAATCGATGTTCAGCCCAAAAGCGTCTTCGGGCATAAGCGTCTGAAAATCATCGACCTGTCAGACGCCTCGAGCCAACCAATGGCCGACGAACGGCTGGGGCTCTCGATCGTCTACAACGGCGCGATCTACAATTATCAGGAACTTCGAAGCGAACTCGAAGCCGAAGGGTATTGCTTTTTTTCGCACGGTGACACCGAGGTCCTTCTCAAGAGCTACCATAAATGGGGCCGCGGCTTTGTGGAGCGGCTCAACGGCATGTTTGCCTTCGTGATTCGTGAGCATGCGACCGGTCGCGTGT
Organism: uncultured Verrucomicrobiae bacterium; assembly: GCA_963805815.1. Classification (GTDB taxonomy): domain Bacteria; phylum Verrucomicrobiota; class Verrucomicrobiia; order Chthoniobacterales; family Chthoniobacteraceae; genus CAWDWA01. Next base: position 99,987 of record CAWDWA010000005.1, on the reverse strand, counting down.
TGATGGGAAGGGACCGCCTTGGCATCAAACCTCTTTATTACACCCGGAGCGCAGACACGATCCGCTTCGCCTCCTCCCTCCCCGCTTTACTGGCGGCCGGGGGCGTCGATACGTCCATCGATCCCGTTGCGCTCAATTATTATCTGTCGTTCCATGCAGTTGTGCCGGCACCTCGCACGATCCTGAACGGGGTCCGAAAGCTCCCACCCGCCACAACGTGGCAGCTCGATCCGGATGGCGCACAGGAGTCGATGGAAACTTATTGGAAGTTGGATTTCCATACTCCCGTCGAATGCGCTTCGTGGAGTGAGGACGAGTGGCAGGATGCGACATTGAAAGTGATGCGCGACGCGGTTCGGCGTCGTCTCGTGGCGGACGTGCCGGTTGGAGTTCTCCTTTCCGGCGGACTCGACTCCAGCCTGATCGTCGGGCTTCTCGCTGAGCATGATCATGCAGATATCGACACGTTTTCGATCGGATTCGAAAGCGTTGGCGGAGAGGAAGGGGACGAATTCAAATACTCCGACATCATCGCCGAGCATTTTCAGACGAAGCATCATAAATTGTTCATCGACGCGGCCAGGACGCTGCCTGCGCTGCATGAATGCGTACAGCAGATGTCCGAGCCGATGGTCAGCCACGACAACGTTGGCTTTTTTCTGCTCTCACAGGAGGTCTCAAAATTTGTGAAAGTGGTGCAGAGCGGCCAGGGCGCCGACGAGATTTTCGGTGGGTATCACTGGTATCCCCCAATGCTGCGCAGCACCGACGCGTTAGCTGACTACAGCAAGGCGTTCTTTGACCGGAATTTTGTCGAATATCGCGAAATGGTGGCGCCCGGTCTTGCCGACAAAGATTACGCCACAGAGTTCGTGAAAGCGCACTTTGATATGCCCGGCGCCCCGCACCCGATCGACAAGGCGCTGAGAATCGATGCGCTAATCATGCTTGTGGATGACCCTGTAAAACGCGTGGACAACAACACGATGGCCGCGAGTCTGGAAGCGCGCGTGCCCTTCCTCGATCATAAAGTCGTGGAGTTCGCCGCCACCGTTCCTGCCGACTTAAAAATCCGTGAGGGTGGCAAATACATTCTCAAGGAAGCGGGCCGTAAGATGATTCCATCGGCTGTGATCGACCGACCGAAAGGATATTTTCCCGTCCCGGCATTAAAGTATCTGCGCGGAGATTTTCTCGAGCTTGCCCGCGAATACACAACGAATGAGACTGCACGCAAACGCGGCCTTTTCCAGAAGGCTTATATTGACATGCTGCTCGCTGAACCTGAAGCGCACATTACCCCCTTGCGCGGGTCGAAATTATGGCAGGCAGCGCTGCTGGAATTCTGGCTGCAGGCTCATGGAATCTGACGACGATTAACCGACCAATCCCCATGTTAGATCCGATCCCGGCACAAAAAGTCATCCTGCCCTGCGGATGGGGTCGGCTGATCTTCGCGCATACATTCCCTGAGCCCCAGGATGTCGCTCAAGCTCTTTTGGAGGAAGAGCCCGGCAAGCGCGATATCGCGTTTTACGTAACGGATCCGCATATCCTTCTGAATACGGCGCCGCGCGATCTGTTCATGGATCCTTCCGACACGTATCGGTTACATTTCCCGAGCTACAAACCGCGCAGGCCCCAAAAGGCGCTATGGGCTATCGGCAAACTCGAGACAGAAGCGCAGATCAACGCAGCCAATCGCATCTATCGGGCGCTGGGCATGGTACCGATGAAAAAGGAAGATGTGTTGGATTCGCTGAGCGATGATCGAATCGATTTCTTTGTCGCAACGGCTCGCGGAACCGGCGAAGTGCTCGGTGTCACCATCGGTGTGGATCACAAGCTCGCGTTTGACGACATTATGAACGGCTCCAGTCTGTGGTCGCTAGCAGTCGATCCTCAGGGAACACTTCCCGGAGTCGGCGCCGCGCTCGTGTGTCACCTGGTCGAATATTACCAGGCTCGCGGGCGCGATCAGCTTGATCTCTCCGTATTGCACGATAACGAAGAAGCGATCGCATTCTATACGAAGCTGGGCTTTGAACGGGTCCCGGTCTTTGCCGTGAAACGCTGCAATCCGATCAACGAAAAACTCTTCACCGGTGGCGGCGTACAAGGAAACTTTAATCCTTACGCGAAAATCATCATCGACGAAGCCGTCCGCCGCGGAATTTCCATCGAGCCCGTGCTACCTGAGAAAGGCTTCTTCAATCTGACCCTCGGTGGCCGCTCGATCAGTTGCCGGGAAAGCCTTTCGGACATGACTTCTGCTGTCGCGATGAGCCGCTGCGACGACAAGGAAGTTACCCGGCATTTGATTAGCGAAGCCGGGCTTTCTTTGCCGGAACAGCGACGCGCCGGCAACGAGAAGGAGAATTCCGCTTTTCTCGAGCAGCACAACAGCGTGGTCGTGAAACCTGCGCGCGGCGAGCAGGGCATGGGCGTGGCCGTCAATCTCCGCACACTGGAAGAAATGGAAAACGCGATTTCTGCCGCGCAGGAGATCTGTGACTCCGTCCTGATCGAACAGTTCGTTTCCGGAGAGGATTTGCGTATCATCGTGATCAGTTACGAAGTTGTCGCAGCCGCTGTGCGCAAACCCGCAGAAATCGTCGGCACCGGCCGCCACACGATTCGTGAACTCATCGAGCGCGCCAGTCGCCGCCGTGCTGCTGCAACCGGTGGAGAAAGTCAAATTCCGATCGACGAAGAAACGACTCGCTGCATCCGGAGCGCCGGCTTCGAACTGGACGACACACTCGAAACGGATAGCGTGCTCAGAGTCCGAAATACCGCCAATCTGCACACTGGCGGCACCATTCACGATGTAACTCCGGAACTTCATCCCGCTCTCGCCACGGCTGCGATAAAATCCGCGCAAGTGCTCGAGATGCCCGTAGTCGGCCTGGATTTCATCGTGCGGACTCCGTCCGAGCCCAATTACTGTTTCATTGAGGCCAACGAACGACCAGGGCTGGCCAACCATGAGCCGCAGCCAACGGCTGAACGTTTCATTGATTTGCTTTTTCCCCACACGGCGAAATCGCGGCCAGAAAAATCACAACTGAAATGACGCTTCCCGAACCTATCGCACCCTCAGAAGGCTTGCCTCACGTTGAGTCGCCTATCCATGTAGATATTGAGTATCTACGTGATCGGCTATTGAGACTTCTGGCGATTCACAGTCCGACTGGATACACTGATCCAATCACCCGCGAACTTTGCAGCGAATTGGACCGGCTTGAGATTCGCTATGAACTCACGCGGCGCGGCGCCATTCGTGCAACGATCCCGGGAAAAACTTCGACGCCCGCACGGGCCGTGGTCGCCCACCTCGACACGCTCGGTGCCATGGTGCGGGAATTAAAGCCCAACGGCCGGCTCGGAATCATACCGGTGGGAACATGGTCGAGCCGTTTCGCCGAGGGCGCACGCGTCTCGCTTTTTACGGACGCCACGATTTTGCGGGGCACCATTCTGCCTCTCAAAGCTTCCGGCCACATTTTTCACGAAGAAGTCGATACGCAAAAAACTGACTGGGATTATTTGGAACTCCGTGTTGATGAACAGACCTACTCGAAACAAGACCTCTTGAATCTCGGAATCAATATCGGCGATTTCATCGGGATCGATTCACAACCGGAACTTCTGGAAAATGGTTTCCTCACCGCCCGTCATCTTGACGACAAAGCCGGCGTTGCGGCACTCCTTGCGGCGATTCGCGAACTCAGTAGAGGCTCTGAGCTCTCGGTGGAGGCTCATTTCCTCTTCACCATTTCCGAGGAAGTCGGGTGCGGCGCATCGGCGGTTCTGCGCGGCGATGTGTCTGAAATGGTGACCGTCGACAATGGAACGTGTGGACCAGGACAGGAATCGAGTGAAATGTGGCCTTCCGTCGGTACTCGCAGATTCGAGCGGACCCTTCGATTATCATCTTACCCGCCACCTTCTGCAGCTCTGCAGGAATCATAAGATCCTTCACAACCGGGACGTTTTCCGTCATTACCGCTGTGATAGCGCTTCCGCTGTGGAAGCAGGGAACGATATCCGCACAGCGCTGGTTTCTTTCGGCGTGGACGCCTCACACGGTTACGAACGTACCAATTTGAAAGGTCTTCATCGACTCTCACAGTTGATCATCGCTTTTGCCCGGAGCGAACTTTGCTTCGGCCAGGAACCGAAGCTGAAGTCGTCGGTAGAAGAGTTTCATGAAACCCGGACGACTCGTGTCCCGCGGATTCCGGTAAGAGTCAACGATTTCGACACGGCGACGTGAAGCAAGGACGCCGCATAGTGCGTCTACTCGGCGTCGTTCTTCTCCTTCTCAGTTCCACGATTTCCGGCTGCCGGAATGCGGTAAAATTACCTGACGACGTCCTCATCATCGGGCAGCAGGCGGAGCCCAGGTCACTCGATCCACACGTCTCTACAGCGTCCACGGACTTCCGAATCGCGGCGAACATCTACGAAGGATTGGTCCGTTTCCGCGAAGGCACACTCGAGATCGAGCCTGCACTCGCGAGAACATGGCAAATCAGCGAGGACGGGCTGACTTACACCTTCAACTTGGTAGAAGGTGTAAAATTTCAAGACGGCACGCCGTTCAATGCGGAGGCGGTGCGATTCAATTTCGAGCGGCTCCTAAACGACGAACATCCCTTTCACAATACCGGCCCGTTCCCGCTTGCGTTCTTCTTCTCGCGAATCGACAAAATCGAAACACCGGACAAACACACGGTGATATTCCGGCTTACGGAGCCTTTTGCTCCTCTCCTCTCAAATCTCGCCAGCCCGTCCGGTCTCCTCGTCTCGCCACCAGCCGTCCGGAAATTCGGCAAGAATTACGGACGCCATCCGGTCGGGACCGGACCGTTCATCTTCGAAAAATGGGAAAGCAATCGGTTGGTGGAATTGCGACCGAATTCGGATTATCGGGAAGGTGCGCCGAAGCTTCAAACGGTAATTTTTCGTCCGCTGACCGACGAAAACGCCCGACTCACCGAGCTGCTCTCCGGGGGCTGCGACGTGATCCTCGAAGTGGCGCCCGATATCGTGACGTTCTTTCGCGAATCAGGGGAGTTCAGGGTGCTGGAAACCGAGGGGCCGCATCTCTGGTTCCTTATTCTAAACACCCGCGAAGGGCCCTTCCGGGATGTGCGGATGCGGCGAGCCGCCAATCTCGCTGTCAATCGAAAGGCGCTCGTGCACGACCTTTTGCAGGATACCGCCACGGTGCCGTCGGGTCCCATTCCGCGAATCTTCAAAGATGCCGCCGCGCCCGACCTGGAACCCTATCCGTATGATCCCGAAGCCGCGCGAAAACTAGTTGAAGCAAGCGGCTATTCCGGAGAACCGGTCACACTCTACGCGACTGAAGGCGGTTCCGGAATGCTGGCTCCAAAGCAGATGGCGGCTGCAATTCAGGCGGACCTCGCGGAGATCGGACTCGACGTTCGCATCGAAACCTTTGAGTGGAATACTTATCTCGCTCGCGTCAACGAAGGACTGGAGGGCAAGGCCGACATGGCGCAAATGGCCTGGATGGTCAACGATCCGGATACCCTGCCCTTTCTGGCATTGCGAACGAACGCTTCACCTGAAGAAGGCGGTTTCAACTCGGGGTATTACAGCAATCCCGAAGTCGACGAGCTGATTAAGAGAGCCCGCGTGACGAGCGATCCTGCAGAGCGTAATGCGCTTTATCAGAAAATCGATCGGATCGTTTACAACGATGCACCATGGGTTTTCACGGCGAGCTGGAAACAGAACGCGGTTACCTCGAACGATGTTCATGGTCTTGAGCTGCAGCCCTCCTTTCTGCTGCTCCTGAACGATGCCTGGAAAGGAGGGAAGGATCCCCAATGACGCACTTTATCCTTCGCCGCCTGCTTGCATTGGTGCCGATTCTCTTCGGGATCAGCCTCCTGGTTTTCTTAATGATGACTCTCGTTCCCGGTGATCCGGCCCAGGCGATTCTCGGCCCGTATGCGACCGAGGAAAATCTCGCCAAACTGCGGGGTGAACTCGCGCTGGACCGACCGCTCCCGCAGCAATACCTCACCTGGATCACGAACGTGCTCCGCGGCGACTTCGGCACTTCATACAGCCTGGATCGCCCGGTGATTAACGAGATTCGGGATCGTCTCGGAGCGACGCTCATTCTCGCGGGCTCGGCGTTTGCGCTTTGTACGCTGCTCGGACTCACCGTCGGAACGATCACCGCCGTGCGGCAGAATCAATGGCCCGATCGTTCCTTGAGCGTCCTTGTATTGTTAGGCATTTCGACGCCGTCGTTCTGGCTCGCGCTGCTGGCAGTCACTGTTTTCTCGGTGGGGCTGGGATGGTTCCCCGCAACAGGAATGTACTCGGTGTACCAGGGGGGTGGAATCGCGGACCTCATCTCGCATCTGCTGCTACCGGCCGTCACGCTGGCTGCGGTCGCTGCGGGGGTGGTGGCGCGTCTCATGCGCACGGGAATGTTGGAGGTTCTGCGGCAGGACTATGTCCGTACGGCGCGCTCGAAAGGCATGGCCGAACGGCGCGTAATCGGACATCACGCTTTTCGCAATGCCATCATCGGAATGATTCCGGTGATTGGCATTCAGGCCGGATTCGTTCTCGGCGGTGCAGTGTACGTCGAAACCGTTTTTCAATGGCCGGGCATCGGGCGAGCGCTCGTTCAGGCAATCCAGACCCGCGATCTTCTTCTCGTGCAGGGCGCAGTGTTCGTGCTTGCGACCGGCTATGTCATTCTCAACCTGCTGGCAGACGTGCTGCAGCACCTGCTGGATCCACGCCTGAAGACAAAATGAAGGCGCTGCTTCACAACCCCCTTGCGATTTCGGGCGCACTCATCCTCGCGATTATCGTCCTTGTTGCGCTGGCAGCCCCCCTCCTTCCTCTGCCAGACCCCGCAAAAACTGAGCTTTCCGAGCGTTTGCTCCGCCCGGGTTCTGACGGCCACTGGCTTGGTACGGATTTACTCGGTCGGGATATTCTTTCGCGCCTGGTCTGGGGCACGCGTCTCAGCATTGCTGTCGCCCTGGCAGCAACCGCCGTCGCTGCGGGAATAGGTTCCCTGATCGGCATCGTTGCGGGATACGCAGGAGGCAAAATCGACAGTTTCCTCATGCGCAGTATCGACATGGTCATGGCGTTCCCCTATCTCCTGCTCGCACTCGCAATCGTGGCTATTCTCGGCCCGGGTCTGACGAACGCTCTGCTCGCCATTTCGATCGTGAACATCCCGCTTTTCGCCCGCACCGTGCGGGGCACAACCATCAGCCTTCGCGCCCGCCAGTTCGTGACTGCCGCCCGGGTCTGTGGACGCTCCAATACCGGCATCGTTCTCAGTCACATTTTTCCAAACGTCGTCCCCGTCATCATCATCACAATTGCCACGACGCTCGGTTGGATGATTCTCGAAACGGCCGGGCTGAGTTTTCTCGGACTCGGGGCTCAGCCTCCGGTTGCGGATCTCGGTTCCATGCTGGGCGAGGGCCGAAAACTCATGCTCATCAAACCCTGGCTCGCCCTGTTGCCGGGTACCATCGTATTTCTAATTGTCATGGGGATCAATCTCGTCGCCGACGGGCTCCGAGACGCTCTCGATCCCCGGATGCGGAAATAGCGTCATCCACGGGAATCAAAATATGCCGACGAAGTGTAACCAGCAGCCTCCTCCGACCGCGTCTTTTTTTCGATCAGAAAGCTATCCGCACGCCGCCGGAGACGCCGTGGCGCTCGTAGCGTTCGCGGCCCACTTCGCCGTCGTAGTAGATGGTAGGTCGTAATCCGCTCGCTGCACTGAACGGCAAACCCTGCACCGATCAGCGCACTGCCCCGGCCGGTCTTCGGGCCGCTGACAAGGAATCCCGTGTCGCCGATATCCGCGAAGCTTCCGTCCAGGCTGTAGGTGGTGTCGCCGTATTCATGCTGCCACGCAACGCAGATCTCCGGCCTCACGATCACATCCCCCACTTTCCAGTCGTAGCTTGCCTTGAAGCCCAGGGCACTGCGCACCGATTCGGCATCGCGGCCGTCGATGTCCAGCGGCGCGAGGGAACCGCGCCCGGTGAAGTCGTCGATTCCCACCACATTGAGTTCACCGCCGTCGGTCGAGCCGCGCGCCATCCCCTGGAGTGCGCCGCGCTTGGTGTCGTAGCTGTTGTAGCCGCCGTTGACGGCGACATCGGCATACCAGCCGCCGACGAAGGCCGTGGCACAGGCGCCCAGCCTGCCGCTCGCCAGCTACTGAGAAGAAGATCGACGGCTTCCCGCCGAAATTCGTCGTCGTAGGGTGCATCGGATCATCTTATTACCTGCCCATCCAGCAGCGTGACGCCGACCTCCTATTTCGATCGCCCATCCCGCCAAAGAGATGGCTAAGGGGGTGAGCCGGTCCCCTTCCCTGAAGACCGCCCCGCCGATTATCGCTCGAATTCGAGGCCGACCGCATTTACCCCAATATTCCGACCAACACTTTTGCAAAGACCGTCATTACAATTAGCGCGACGGGATAGGCAGTCGCATAGCTGACAACAGGAAGCTGGGAGTCGGTCCGCGCGGTGATGGCACCCAGAGCAGGAGTAGACGTCATGCCACCGCAGATCCCGCCGAGCGCCTGGAGCGGATTGAGCTTGAGAACAACTTTCCTGCCAGAGCGTAAGCCAACAGCATCGGCAGAAGGGTGATCACGATGCCGATCCCAAAAAGCATCGGCCCGTACTCGCCGAGCGTCTTGACCAGAGGGCCGCCTCCCTTCACCCCGGCGTCGGCAAGAAAGAGGACGAGACCGAATTCCTGCAGCAGAATACGGGTCGGACGCGGAATAAAGCCGACGATCCGGCCGACGCGTCCGAAATGTCCCAGTAGTAGCGCGACAAAGAGGGGGCCACCTGCCATTCCGAGCGTGATTGCATTACCACCGGGTAACCCGAGTGGTATCATTCCGGCGATGATCCCCAGCGTGAGTCCGAGCGAGAGGGAAAGAAGATCGGTTTCATTTTCCCAAGCACGTCAGAAAAGTTTTTTGATCAAAGTGTCCGTGAAGGAGTTCCGATTACTGCTGGATCAGTTTGTATTCAATGCTGTCCACGAGTGCCAGCCAACTTGCCTCGATAATGTTATCGGAAACGCCTACCGTGCCCCAGTGCGATTTCCCATCCGTGCTGTCAATAAGCACACGGGTGCGGGCCGCGGTACCGCACTGCGCGTTGATAATGCGGACCTTGTAATCATCGAGTGAGATGGCATCGATCGTAGGATAAAAGCCACGGAGTGCCTTGCGCAGCGCCGCATCGATGGCATTCACCGGACCGTCGCCTTCAGCGACCGTGTATTCCAGCACTCCATCAACGCTGAGTTTTACAGTGGCCTCGCACTTGGTCCAATGCGACTCACGGGCGCGGCGATACGTGCAATGGTACATCCAAAAGATCGAATAACGGTCGGTAGTGCCCAAGCTGTTTTCGTATCAGTAAATCGAACGAACCCTCCGCAGCCTCAAACTCGTATCCTTCGCTCTCGAGTCGTTTCACTTCAGCGAGAATGCTCGTCACCTCGGGTGACCCTTTCCCGAGCTCGAAGCCCAGCCGTTCCGCCTTGACGAGAACGTTTGACTGGCCGGACATGTCGGAAATCGTGATAACTCGCTCATTACCGACAAGGCTTGGATCCACGTGCTCGTAGGTGCGAGCGAGCTTCTGCACCGCATGCACGTGAAGACCTCCCTTATGGGTAAACGCCGCAGTACCCACGTACGGCGCGCGGATGTCGTGCGGCACATTCGCCAATTCGTCCACAAAATGCGCGAGCTCGCGAAGCCGACTCAGGTCGAGACCGAGATCGATGCCCATTTTGATCTGAAGGTTAGGCATCAGAGTTGTGAGATTACAGTTTCCAACCCGTTCACCGTATCCATTAATCGTCCCTTGCACCTGCACCGCACCCGCGCGCACTGCTGCCAGCGCATTGGCAACTCCAACACCGCCGTCATTATGAGTATGAATCCCGACCGGACCTCCCAACACCTTAATTGCTGAGCGAGTGACCTTTTCCACAGTTTCCGGAAGATTTCCACCGTTCGTATCGCAAAGCACAATAAGATCTGATCCCGCATCCGCAGCGGCCTTTACCGTCCTCAGCGAATACTCGGGATCCTCCTTGAAACTGTCGAAAAAATGTTCGGCATCGTAGAGCACCTCGCGGCCCTGACTCTTTAAGTATGCCACCGTATCGGAGATCATTCGAAGATTCTCCTCCAACGTGACGCCAAAGACTTCAGTAACGTGCAACGGCCAGGTCTTACCAACAATGGTAACGACCGGCGTCTGCGAATCGAGAAGCATCTGCACCTGCGCGTCTTCCTGCACCCTTACCCGCCCGCGACGCGTCATGCCAAATGCAGCAATCTTAGCATTCTTCCAGCTGCGCTTGGCCGCTTCCCGAAAGAACGCCGCATCCTTGGGATTGGACCCTGGCCAACCGCCTTCAATGTAATGCAAGCCAAAGGCATCCAGTTTTTCTGCGACACGAATTTTATCGAGAATCGAGAACGAAATTCCGGTTCCCTGCGTGCCATCGCGCAGTGTCGTGTCGTAAATGGTAACCGGAACTGAGCTCATGGGTGGAATGGTCCAATTAATTGAGAAGTTCTGCCAATGCAAGCGACACGACAGAATGTCTTCTCGTCAAGCTGCTCTCGGATAGTCGATTAGGGAAGCACCGCCCACACTTCGACTACGCGATTCCTTTCGAGCCCCTCTTCGTCGAACATTGCTGATCCACCCATGCCAACGGAATGCATGACGTTTAAAACGCCCAGATTTCTGAGCGCCGAAAGCACGACATCTGCCCGGTCGAGGGAAATTTTGAGGTTTCTGTCGGGGTCGCCCTTGGTGTCGGCATACCCCAGGACCACGAAGACAGCGGTCGGATCAGTTAGGACAGATCGAATCTTCGGTTCCTCCAGAGCAGCCTTCAGGTTAGAAATGTCTTCCGAAGTGAGTGATTTGTTCCCGAAGTCGAAGGGAATCGTTATAATCTTACCCATTTGCCGGGCGCGCTCGACGCTCACGTAAAGCTTGTCTTTCTCGTCAGGCGAAATCGTCGGCATGAGGTCGATCCGCTTGAGCACTCCCTCTTTCACCTGCTGATTCACCGCGCTCTGAGCATCGAGATCGATCGATTCCTGCACACTTACCGTCTCTGGAACGTTGCCAACCTCCGGCACCGGAACGTCGGCCTGTGGAACACTCGCAGGTTTTGACGTCACCGTTTCTTTATCCGGAATTTCGGCCGGAGTCTCCTCAACCTGCTCTTCGATCTCGTCTCCTTCGATCGGCTCAATGATCGATTCTTCCATACCTCCAGAGGGTGCCAGACGTGAAATCGAAATCCAGAAACCCACCCCAAGAATCGCAGCCGGCAGCACAAGAAAAGCAAGCATGACAAAGAGAACCTTCATCTTGGCACTTCCAGCGCCCTTTCCAGAGACGACCTTTAGAGGTCTACCACACTCTGGACAGACCGGTTCCGCCTCATCGTTGAGAGTCAACGTTTCGTTGCGATACGCGATGATACAGTTCTCGTAGTTACTGCATTTGGCAGTGCGGCTCATATACTGAGTTTATTGACGTGCTAGGGCGTGTTTGTAAAATGGCTTTCGTTAAAGATCGCGAGGGATTTTCAGCGCTGGACGAGGCGCAACGAAGGCCAGCGCAAAAAGCACCGCGAGATTGGCGAAATGTATTCTATAAACACGCCCTAGAGGCTCACGCGACATTTTTCGCTCAAACTGGCGTGGCACTGTTCTCTGGTTTCCACTCCGGACACGAACAAACGAGATTCCGGTCCCCGTAGACGTTGTCGATACGTCCCACCGCAGGCCAGAATTTATGTTCACGCGTCCAAGGAGCAGGAAAAGCCGCCGATTCCCGGGAGTATGAGTGGCGCCACTCGTCGCGAGTCACCGCTTCGGCCGTATGCGGTGCGTTTTTCAAAACGTTGTCAAGCGGGTCAGCTTCGCCCGAGGCGATCGCGGAAATCTCTCCGTGAATCGAAATCATGGCGTCGCAGAAACGGTCGAGTTCCTCTTTTGATTCGCATTCGGTGGGCTCAATCATCACGGTCCCGGAGACCGGCCAGGAAACAGTTGGCGCATGAAAACCGTAATCCATTAAGCGCTTCGCGATATCCTCTACCTCCACACCGGCGCGGGGTTTCCAATCGCGCAGATCGAGAATGCACTCATGCGCAACCAGCCCTCCGGCCCCCTTGAAAAGTACAGGATAATAGGGGTCAAGCCGTTTTGCGATGTAGTTTGCATTCAGGATCGCAACCTTTGTCGCTTCGGCAAGCCCTTCACCGCCCATCATTCGGATGTAGATCCATGAAATGACCAAGATGGAGGCACTTCCCCACGGAGCGGCGGATACAGGTCCGATTCCATCGCTTCCTATGGTTACAACCGGATGATCCGGCAGAAATGAAGCGAGATGTTCCGCAACGCCGATCGGCCCCACGCCCGGGCCACCACCACCATGCGGGATACAAAAAGTCTTGTGAAGGTTCAGATGACAAACGTCAGCTCCCATGTCCCCGGGACGGCACAGTCCGACCTGCGCATTCATATTTGCTCCGTCCATGTAAACCTGTCCACCGTACAAGTGAATGATGTCGCATACGTCGCAAATCGTTTCCTCGAATACCCCGTGCGTCGACGGGTAGGTGATCATCAAGCTTCCTAATTCAGAGGCGTGCTTTTCCGCCTTCGCACGGAGATCTCCAAGATCAATATTGCCGTCTTCACGGCAATTCACCGCAACGACCTTGAATCCAGCCATGACTGCGCTCGCCGGATTTGTTCCATGTGCGGAAGTCGGAATGAGGCAAACATTTCGCCCCATGTCACCGCGGCTGCGATGGTATCCTCGAATTGCGAGCAGGCCGGCAAACTCGCCCTGAGAACCGGCGTTCGGCTGCAGGGAAACAGCAGCGAATCCCGTGATCTCCGCGAGCCACTGCTCCAACTGCGCGAACAGGATCCGGTAGCCTTCCACCTGGTCGATTGGAACAAATGGGTGAAGGCGTCCTATCTCCGGCCACGTAACCGGATACATTTCCGCAGTCGCATTCAGCTTCATGGTGCAAGATCCAAGCGGGATCATCGAAGTTGTGAGAGAAAGATCCCGCGCCTCGAGCCGATGCAGGTAACGAAGCATCTCCGTCTCGGTGTGATACCTATTGAAAACTGGATGCTGCAGAATGGAATCGGATCGGCAAAGGTTTACCGGAATCTCAAAATTAAGTTGTGCCGCCAGCGCTTTCAGATCGATTTCCGGCGCGACGCCCTCATTGAATACAGTCAACAAAGGCATCAGGTCGTCGGTCGTCTCGTCGAGTGTTACCCCCAACGTCCGTTCATCGAACACGCGCAAATTGATTCCCCGTTCTAGAGCTAGTCTGGAGATCTCGATGGATGATCTGGTGGTGGTCTCTATCCGAAGTGTGTCGAAATAAGACGGTTTCGCGATATGATAACCGAGTCCCCGGAGAGCCGCAGCCAATAGGACGGTTTGAAAATGCACGCGTTGCGCAATTTTTTTCAGCCCTTCCGGCCCGTGATACACTGCGTACATCGACGCAATTACCGCTAGAAGCACCTGCGCTGTGCAAATATTACTCGTAGCCTTTTCGCGGCGGATGTGCTGCTCCCTGGTTTGAAGTGAGAGGCGATATCCGGGCTTTCCCTGGGCATCGTGCGAGACGCCGACCAGGCGTCCCGGCATATGCCGCTTCAGTGCATCACGAGTCGCCAGAAAAGCCGCATGCGGCCCACCGTATCCGAGTGGCACGCCAAAACGTTGCGAACTTCCCACTGCAATATCAGCCCCGCATTCACCCGGTGATTTCAGGAGGACGAGACTGAGAATGTCCGCCGCAACGATCGCAAGTGCCCCCGTATCGTGGGCTTTGCCGATGAATCCGGAAGGATCCTCAATCGACCCGTCCGTCGCCGGATACTGGAGTAACACTGCAAATACTGGTCTATCAAATGAGAAATCTGCTTCGTTACCCACCAGAATCTCCACACCCAGTGGCTGAGCGCGCGTTTTCAGAACCGCAATGGTCTGCGGATGGCACCGCTCCGAAACGAACATCACATTTGCCTCTTTGTGTTTCCGCGCCCCAAGACACATTGTCATGGCCTCCGCCGCCGCCGTCCCTTCATCGAGCAACGAGGCATTGGCAATCTCGAGCCTGGTCAGGTCGCAGATCATTGTCTGAAAATTCAATAGTGCTTCCAAGCGTCCCTGGGCGACTTCTGCCTGATAGGGAGTGTAGGAGGTGTACCAGCCCGGATTTTCCAGAATGTTTCGTTGAATCACCGGCGGAGTAATGCAATCGTGGTAGCCCATCCCTATATGAGAGCGGAATACCTTATTTTTGCGGGCCGTCTCTCGAAGCTCACGTAGCGCCTCGTGTTCGCTTTGAGGCAACGGCAGATCAAGAAGCTTCGTTAAGCGGATCTGCGAAGGCACCGCTGCATCGATCAAGGCATCGAGCGACCCAAACCCAAGCGCTTTCAGCATTGCCTCGACTCTTTTCGGCCCCGACCCGAGATGACGAGGCAAAAAAGTATCGGCGCCGGGCGGAAAATTCGCCCGCTTCACTTGAATCGGCTCGTGATGAAATAAACTAGTTGGATCGGCCTGATCTCGCATGGCGCAAACTATGGGAAGATATTCGATTTCTGAAATTTGAAATTTCTTCCGACTTCGAAAGAAATCGGCCTAAGGGGATGTTAACGGCCCTCGAACTCTAAAACCCTGCTCTGAAACCAAGTTGGCAGAAATCAAGTCAATTACCCCGCTGAAACGACAGCAACCAGGAAGCAGTTGCCATGCATTCCATGTAACTGAGAGCGCGCGCGAATTCGCAAAAACGGTTCGAGCCCGGCTCCGTTTTCGGAACCGGGCCTCGAACGGACCTCGCAGCCTTCGCACCCCCGGCGCCACGCGCTCCGGCTTTACTCCGGACGAAACCGCATCGGGCAACCACCGCGCAACCGCATCGTCACTTGAACCCCACCTCCCGCTGCCACTGAGGCAACTACACCTTTCCGCATTGGCCGCCGCCCACCCGCTCCGCCGCCCCTGACTCACCTGGACGGACCGTCCTGACACCGCTGCCGTTGCAAGACTGCCAAGTAACAATACGTTGAAAATTGTCAGGAAAGACGTGGGAATGGATCGGGGAAACTCCCTGATTTTTGACTTTTTTCCCCTGTTCCGAGCTCCGACTGAAAGCAAATTTTTTCCCCCTTGCCGGCGAGATGATTTCACAATTAAAGAAAAAAAGCAGCAGGCCGATCCCACGCTGAAAACTACACATCGTTCTTCGATAGTGACGTTGGGCAAAAAACCGTCAGACTTCGAATATGTGCAACCTCTATGACATCGGACCGACGCGTCGAAAGCCGCGGACGGCATTCGAGGCGGCTGCGATAGATCTTATCCCGGAGTTAGCGCAGCTTTTCGGAATTCGGAAGTCGGACACCGGATTGGTGGTGAAGAAAGGTCCCGGCGGTTACACGGCGGAGACGATGCGTTGGGGATTCGCACGGGAGTTCAATCCGGCAATCAATAATACTCGCGACGACAAACTGGATGCTACGATTTGGCGAAAGGCCTTTCGTGAACGTCGCTGCCTTGTTCCCGTGGCCGCTTTTTATGAATGGACGGGGCCAAAAGGTTACAAGCAGACACATGTAATCCGAAGTCATGAAGAGTCGGATTGGCTCTGGTGCGCCGGCCTCTGGGAGATGCACCACGAACACGGACCGTGTTACTCGATGATCACGACGAAATCGCCCTCATGGATCTCTGAAATCCACTCCCGTGTCATCGTTTTGTTCAACGACCTCGGCACCGCTGCGAACTATCTCGAAATGGAAAACCCAAGGGAGTTGCTCACCGCGCCGGGGCCGCTCGAAATCCTCCGATGCGAAAATCCTTTGAAATCGAAGCGACAGGGTCCGCCGATCGTCACGCCCACCTGAAGGTGTAGCAACCGTATGTAGAACATCTCTCACAAATCGTTTCCGATTCGGCGTTCGCAGCGTGCAACGAATGCGCTTCTGGCAGCAGATTATGCCGTCGGCCCTTCGGACGAATCTCTCGAGAACGGCTCTGTCGCGAAACGCCCTGTAACGAGGTTCGAACACCCCAATTGCTCCTACAAATCCCGCATGGAACCGAACTCCGGATCAAAAAGCCGGCGGTAAGTTCGAATCGCAAAGGCGTCCGTCATTCCCGCAATGTAATCGCATAGCACTCTCGCTCTTTCCGGGAGCGGATTTTCAGGCGCAAGCAAACGTTCGACGTGCCGCGGCGCGAGATTAAGTCGGGCACCAATTTCGCCGTAGTTGGCGAAAAATGCGTTAAATAGTTCAGTCAGGATTCGACGGCCCTTGAATTCGAGCTGCATTAGTTGCGGCGTGCGAAAGATGCGCTCGATCGCCAGCCGCTTGTAAAACTTGATACGGTCGCGCATACCGGGCTCGATGGTGAGATCAAAGGCGTAACGATTCGTCGAGCCGACCATAAAGTTGTCGCGCCTGCGCAGGGTGGTTGCGCTGATGCAATCACCGACCATTTGCGCGAATTTCGGAGTCACCTTACCATCAATCAACCAGATGCGAAGCTGCCGCAATTCACCAATCTCGCAAGGACTCAGTTCCGCTGAATCCCCCCATTCCAACAAACGGTCAGTTGTGATGTAGTCGGCTGCAACGGCATCAACGATGTCCATCAATCCGTAAGCAATGTCGTCAGCCCAATCCATAATCTGGCACTCTATGCTCCTAAAAGCGTTCGGCACATCTCCGCAAACCGTTCTCCAGTCATTGCGCCCAAAAACAAACTCAAGAATCTGTTCCTGCTCGGGATAGACGAATTGTGTCGGCGTCAAGACACCACCGAATGTGCGTTTGTATTTCAACACACCATCAAGAAAAGCTCGTGTCGGCTGCATACCGCCCGATTCGCCAAAGATGAGCTCAGTAAGAATCCGGAGCGTTTGCGCATTACCCTCGAAACCGCCGGACTCGTGCATAACATCATTGAGCGCTCGCTCGCCCGCATGACCGAATGGCGGATGCCCGATATCATGTGAGAGGCAGCAAGCCTCCACCAGATCTGGGTCGATATGAAAATCCGGGGTGAGCGGATCACCAAGATGGAGAAGATGAAGACAAATTCCCCGTCCGATCTGCGCCACTTCCAACGAGTGTGTGAGCCGAGTCCGATAGAAATCGTATTCACCCGATTGAAAAACCTGGGTTTTCCGCTGCAACCTGCGGAATGCAGAGGAGAAAATCACGCGATCCCGGTCAATTTGAAACGAAGTGCGGTACTCGCCTGGCTTGCACCTCCGGGCTACGAGAGTCTCCTTGTCGAAGTCGGAGTAAAAGCGATTCATAAAATTACCGATTTCGGCACGATGAAAAAACCGGAAACAAATGCGAGCAAATTAGAGTCCGCATCGAAGCGTTTCGGCACCTTTGTGTTGGAATGCAATTCTGCAGGCTCACCAGGGATTTGCACCACACGGAAGACAGAGGCTGAAATCCCCGATGCTTCGCAATCTCAGACCCATCCGGGGCGGCAAATCTGCTTCTTCAACAACATGTCTCCAGAAAAAGCAGTCGAGGCCTTATTTGCCACTACGATGCAATCGCTCCAATTCGCACAGATTCTCAAAGGACTCGATTCTCCACTTCTTAATCCTAGAGATCGACTGTCGCGTGTTGATCAGAGTCCTCCACGCTGAACTTCTCTCCAGCCGCGTAAGCACGCGCGGCCGCAAGAAGATATTTGATCTTGTTGAACCCTTCGCTGTCCCAATACTCGCCGTGTTTGGGGATCACGTGAATCAAAGCCAATTCCGGGTCCTCCGGCCCGGCAGGAAACCAAATCTTGAAGGCATCCCGCCAAAGATCCTCCATTCGATCTCGTTGGCGGTTCAATTTCGCAGTTCCACCAAGGGAAACATACGTGCCGCGATCATTCTGAAGCGTCACGTGAACATGATTATCCTTCTCAATTTCGTGCGTCTTCCCCGATTCAAAGCTTGTGAAGAACCAGAGGCTCGAATCATTTTCCACTTTGGCAATCCCCATAGGTCGCGCTCGCATTGCACCGTCATCAGCGCGCGTAATGAGCATAGCCGTCTCAAATTGTGTCAGCAGGTCGTGGAAATGCTGAACTTCCGGTCTAATTGTCCCGGTGGCATTCATAGTACTTTCCTGAAAGTGATCGTATTGTATAATCGCGTTCCCCTAAGGGAAGGGTCGGGTTTTCTCATTATTATTGAAAAGTGGGGGTTGCGTGCCTGCAGTCCGACATTTCGTAAGTGTAGCAACAACCTGCTGCTTCTGCCAATGCAATGCCGTTCAAAGTGATCCGCAATCCCGCCGCGGTGGCGAAATACTGTCGCAAATCAGGCCGCCCGGTAATTTTGGTGCCAACGATGGGCGCCTTGCATGCCGGGCACGCTCAATTGATACAGCGCGCTCGATCACTAGCGGGTGACAACGGCACAGTCGTCGTCAGTGCGTTCGTAAATCCAACACAATTTGGACCGCAAGAGGATTTCTCCCGCTATCCGAGGACGCCCGCTGCAGACCGCCAACTATGTCAAGAATACGGTGCTGATCTCATATTTGCGCCTCCGGCATCAGCGATGTACGCAGAGAACGATTCGACGATCGTTGAAGAGACACGTCTTTCCTCCGGACTCTGTGGAGCCTCACGCCCTGGACATTTCCGAGGAGTTTGCACGATTGTGGCGAAGCTTTTCCTCATCGTGTCTCCAGAAATTGCGGTGTTCGGCCGGAAGGACTACCAGCAACTGGCAGTCATCCGTCGAATGGTGCGCGACTTGCATTTTTCGGTGAGAATCGTGGCCGTCGAAACCGTTCGTGAAGCCGATGGTCTCGCGGTGAGCTCCAGAAACAAATACCTCTCCGCGATGCAGCGAAGCCGGGCCCCGGCGATTTTTCAAGCTCTTCGACGGGCGAAAGCATCAGCGGGCTCATCAAACAACAGAAGTGCAACGAAGCTTGCAGAGGAGATTCGTCAGGATATTGAAAAGACACCTGAGGCGCGAATCGACTACGTCGCTATTGTCGACCCCGACACGCTGGAACCGGTGCAAGACCTTCGTGGCAAGGCGGTGGCCGCGGTCGCTGTTTACTTTGGAAAGACGCGGCTAATAGACAACATCACCTTCTCTTCTCCTCCCTGACATCGCTTTTTCCGCGAACTTCAGTCAAATTTTCATGGACCATCTCGATTTCATCGTCATTGGCAGTGGCATAGCAGGACTCACCTTTGCCCTGAACGCTGCCGAACATGGTCGCGTCGCGATCGTCACGAAACGCGCACCGGAGGAAAGCAACACAGCCTGGGCCCAGGGCGGCGTTGCCTGCGTCACAAGCGGGGAAGACTCCTTCGACTTGCACATGCAGGACACTCTCGACGCAGGCGCGGGGATTTGTGATAAGAAAGTTGTTCGGAAAATCATCACCGAAGGTCCGGCGCGGATTCAGGATCTGATCCGTCTGGGCGTGCATTTTGACGAGCGCATCCTGGAGGACGGGGCGAAAGAGCTCGAT
Organism: uncultured Verrucomicrobiae bacterium; assembly: GCA_963805815.1. Lineage (GTDB taxonomy): Bacteria > Verrucomicrobiota > Verrucomicrobiia > Chthoniobacterales > Chthoniobacteraceae > CAWDWA01. The sequence goes on along the minus strand of CAWDWA010000005.1, from coordinate 80,303 downwards.
CTCGGCCGCGAGGGCGGACATTCCAAACGACGTGTGCTGCATGCGCGCGACGTTACGGGGCGCGAAATCGAGAATCGCCTGGTGGGTGCGGCCCAGGCCCACCCGCGAATCACAATCCTCGATAACCACATGGCCATCGACCTCATCACGACAGGCAAACTTGGATTTACAACTGAGGATCGAATTCAGGGAGTCTACGTGCTCAATGAAAGCAACGGCGCCGTCTTAACGCTGCGCAGTACGCGGGTCGTGCTCGCCACTGGCGGCTGCGGAAAGGTTTATCTCTATACAACAAATCCGCGCGTCGCTACCGGGGATGGTCTCGCGATGGCGTGGCGGGTAGGAGCGACGATTTCCAACCTGGAATTCGTTCAATTTCATCCGACTTGCCTGTTCCATTCCGTACGCCGGTCATTTTTGATCACGGAAGCTGTTCGCGGCGAGGGAGGCATCCTCATTGACAAAAATGGCCGGCGGTTCATGGAAAATGTACATCCAAGAAAGGAACTGGCTCCTCGAGACGTCGTCGCGAGGGCAATCGATGCAGAAATGAAACGCTCGGGCGCAAACTGTGTCTACCTCGATATCAGCCATCGACCGAAGGATTTCGTGCGTGATCGATTTCCGAACATTTACAAGACCTGTCTGCCGCTTGGGATCGACATTACCGAGCAACCGATACCTGTGGTGCCCGCCGCTCACTACCAATGTGGCGGAGTTGCCACCGACGTTAATGGAGCAACAACCATTCGCGGACTCTATGCAATCGGCGAGGTCGGTTGCACGGGGCTTCACGGGGCAAACCGCCTCGCGAGCAATTCGTTGCTGGAAGGGGTCGTCGTATCACACCTGGCCTTTGAACATGCTCTTCGCACAGAGCCAATCGGGAGTGATTCGAAGCTGGACATCGAGCTGCCTGATTGGCAGAGCGGCGACGCACATGACGTTGACGAACTCGTTGTCATCTACCACAACTGGGACGAAATTCGGAGATTGATGTGGGACTATGTCGGGATCGTGCGCACCGACAAGCGCCTTCAGCGTGCGAGCATGCGGCTCCGGCATCTACAGCGAGAGGTGCAGGAGTTCTACTGGGATTTTAAGGTAACAACAGACCTGCTGGAACTGCGTAATCTCGTCACCGCGGCATCCCTGATCGTAGACTCGGCCCTGTGGCGAAAAGAAAGCCGTGGCCTCCACTACACGCTGAATTTTCCCGACCAGGACGATAAGCGATTTCTTAGACCGAGCCGGCTGATGCGCTCTTAATTCCCAATTTTCATAGACTTACAATTTCAGAACGTTTTCGCGCATATTAACTCTTTACGATCTGAAGAGATTACTCTATAAAAGACAACTGGCCCTCATGAGTTTAAAGATCCTTGCAGTGATCCTGGCGGCATTCGTCGGGGCAGCCAATTTCATGAATGCGCAGTCTCCTTACGAGAGCAGCGCTGATTTCACCAAATACGCCATGAAGTTGCGCGAGAATGCTCTTCTCACGATCGAACCAAGGGTATTCATCCCCACTACTTCCGGCAGCTACTCGATCTCAGGTCGATATCCGTGGAAAACCAGAATTGTCACGACGGTGTTTTGGGCCGGCGAGTCCGCCACAAAAAACAATCCCGTTCACAACCGCTCCAGTTCATGGGACCTTAACTGGGCAAGAAATTACGGTGGTTTCGACGACCCCGATACTTCTGCCCGGCGCGGATACATTCCGGCTACTTTCGTTCCGCGTCTAAATCCTTTCTACGTGGCACTCCCATACAACGATGTAACCCGAGGCACCACCAAACCAGAATCGCGGCGCGTAGTCCCCTGGTTTCGTGAAACGTTTGTCAAAGAAGGGCAGTCTGTCTGCAAAGATCGGTGGGTCGCTGTTCGTCACGATCGGCGCATCGCCTACGCACAGTGGTCCGACTGTGGTCCTTTCCGCACCGATCACTGGCAGTATGTCTTCGGCAAGGATCGACCTAAGCCTAACCTGAACAAGGGTGCGGGTCTGGATGTATCACCCGCAGTCCGGGATTATCTCGGGATTAGCGGTATGGATGTGTGCGACTGGAAATTCGTCGACTTCAAGGAAGTGCCTCCTGGTCCGTGGTCTCGTTACGGCGAAAACAACACATTTGTCATCCGAGCGCGGCAGCAAAACACCACAGTCGCAAAGAAGGAAGAAGCTGCTGCTCCCAAGGTGGTCACCCAGTGAAGCTAAGAAAGAGCATTCGTGGCTCGGCGGCTAACTTGAATTGCCTATCGCTGTAATCTGTGGTGCTCGGGAATTGCCTGCGTTCCCTGGATTCTTGAACGAGGTCCGGAAATGCGTAATCCAAAAGAACCTGATTGCGCGTCGCCGAACACCTTCACTCGAAAGTCAGGATCGGTCCAATCTGATGTCCATATTGTCTTCGAAATCCGACTTTGCCAGGCTGACAACCTCGCTGCCTCGTTCGATTCGGCATCCGGCCCATCGGTGTTATGTTGGAAACGGTTGTCGTCGAGCGTGGCATCTGCGCAGGTTCTCTTCCCGATGGACTGCGATCCTTTCACCCGGCGAAAGTGTTTCGCTCTCAAAAAATAGCGACCGGCGCTACCCGGCCGCTCCAAGTTCGATCATTCGAAATCATCCGCGTGAATCGATTAACATGGCAGCGCGCGTTCGACAGGGTTGATACCGGGCAAGCCGGATAACCTCTGGACGGCTGCAAAGTGCACTTTAAAATCGGCTTTCTAGATGGGCCATACTGAAAAAGTCCTCGCTCACGCCGAAAGTCAGCTCGCCGCACAGGAGAAGAAAAATCCAGCGGAGCGGCTGGAGCTGTACCGTAAATTTCTAAAAATCGAAAATTATCGGCTGCGCCTTCAACATCAAGCCGGAGGTGGGGGCCGCACGATTGCCAATCGCCGGGCGCGACTCGTGGATATCATTCTCCGCCATCTTTTCGATGCGGCGATTGACGAATCCGGGGGCGAGAAACTCTACCAGGGACTTTCGATTGTGGCGATTGGCGGATTCGGACGCGGCGAACTGAACCCTTTCAGCGACGTGGACATTATGTTCCTTCATCCGTCTGCGCGGAAACAACCAGCAAAGGTTGCCGAGATTGTAGAATCGATCCTCTACATGTTGTGGGACATTGGTTTCAAAGTGGGACATTCCACACGTTCGATTTCTCAGGCCGTGAAGCAGGCGAATGCTGATATGCTTTCGCGAACCGCACTACTGGAATCCCGGGTCGTCGCAGGTGACCGGAGCCTCTTTGACGAGTTCAAGAACGAATTTGAAACTCGTTGTGTGTGTGGGCACGAGGACGATTACATTCGCGAGCGCGTGGAGAATCAGGCGGAACGCCATGCAAAATATGGCGGCACGGTTTTTCTTCAGGAGCCGAATATAAAGAACGGCTTAGGGGGACTTCGGGATTACCAGAACGTCCTATGGATTACCTACTTTCTGGATCGCATCTCGAGCACATCGAAACTTGTCGAAAACAAAACGCTCTCAATTTCCGAACGCCGGGATCTTGAAAAGGCCTACGACTTTTTGCTTCGGGTACGCACGGAACTCCATTACCTGCACAATCGTCCCATCGATCTTCTAGGCCTCCAGTTTCAGGGAAAAATCGCAACCCGATTCGAATATACTCAGAAGTCCATTGTGCGAAGGAGCGAGCAATTCATGAGGGATTATTATTCCCATGCCCGCGCCATCTACAACATCACAGAGAGATTGTCAGAGCGCCTCTGCCTACCCTCTCCAGCGGCGAATCCTCCCACGGGAATCTTCACGTTTCTTTTGCCCAGGAAACACCGGAAGGTGAGTTTTGATGGATTCTGGACAATGGATATGCGCCTACATCCGGAATCGAGCACCGTTTTCCGCAGGGATCCCTACCGCATGATGCGGGTGTTCCAGCACGCCCAGCAACGAAGACTACGCCTTAGCCCCGAGCTCCAGGAGTTGATTCGCCGACGGCTTCAAATCGTCAATCGCACATTCCAGTATTCGCGAGCGGCACGCGCGACATTCAATGCGATACTATCACGCAAGGGGCAGGTTGGCAGGATATTACGCATGATGCACAACGTTGATTTCCTGGGACGCTATATCCCTGAATTCGGCGCAATCACATGCCTGGTGCAGCATGAGTTTTTCCACCGCTACACTGCCGACGAGCACACACTCGTATGCATCGAGAAGCTGGACTCGTTGCTCGACACCACGAATCCAAAATTGAGGCGTTATCGCGATCTCTTTCAGCAGCTGCAGGATCCGTTCGTCTTATATCTTGCCCTGCTGCTTCACGACACGGGAAAAGCGTCAAATTCGCGCCACCATGCGGAAGCAAGCGCAGTGCTCGCCCAGAGGGTGGCCGTAAGACTGCAGCTTAGCTCCGAACAGAGGAAGTCGTTGTTGCTCCTCATCGACAGTCATCTCACGCTGTCGCAAACTGCACAGCGACGGAATCTCGACGATCCGGCGACGATCGCCGAGTTTGCCAATATCGTAAAGAACCAGCTTAACCTGGATCGGTTGATGTTATTGACTGTCGTGGATGGGCTCGCAGTGGGAAACGACGAAGTATGGAGCGACTGGAAGGAGATGCTTGTGTGGCATTTATACGACAGCACAACGCATTACCTCCAAGATCATCTTGAATTCTACCGCACGCAGCGGATCGAGCGCGATGAGTTGAAAGCGGAGGTATCCGAAAAACTCGCCGCTGATTTCGAATTGGAGACGGAAGCCCACTTCCGATATATGCCGAATTCCTATTTTCGCACTTATGCTGCGCAGGAGATCGTGTCACACTTACGGTTATTTCGCCAATTTCTGGCGCTACGACTTCAGGATATTCCTCCTGAACACGCATTGGCTCCTGCAATCAAATGGATCGCGCATCCCGACCGTGGCCACAGTGAAATCCAATTGGTGGCGTGGGATCGCTCCGAACTTCTCGCAAAGATTGCCGCAGCTCTCTCCGTCGAAAGACTCAACATTCTTAGCGCCGACGTTTTTACGCGGGGTGACAGTCTGGTGTTGGATATCTTTCGGGTCTGCGAAACGAATTACTCGTCGGTTACAAATGAGCGCACCATTGAACGCGTCGAACGTAACCTTCGCCGAGCACTTTACGAACCTGACTTTGATTTTGACTCCCTTTTGGAAAAAGCACAAATGAAACAGAGCTATGCGCTTTCGAGGGAACTTGATTTTCCAACTCGAATTGTCGTCGCGAACGATTCACAGCCCATATACACGCTAATCGAAATCCAAACTCCCGATCGCCTTGGTCTGCTCCACAAACTGCTCAGAGCCTTCAGTAGAGAAAATATTTCCATTGCGATCTCGCGAATCACGACTGAGAAAGGAGCAGCGATCGACAGTTTCTACGTGCAGGATTCGAACGGTAATAAAATCACGGATGAAGCGGATATCCGGAGATTGACGCGCGTTCTGCAGCAGGCAGCAGTCGGGGACTCCGTCGCCTGAAAACACCGTTAATCAAGAGTCCCTTCCCAGGCGGACGATTACCACGAAGTCAAAACCAGCATACACATCAGAATCCTCTTGAGGCACCAGACTCCTAACAGTTTTGTTACGCTGAGGTGAAACTTCTTTCGAAGCAGGAGGTGCTACTCGACGTACCGACGCAGAGGGGGCACCGGTTATTGATGAGCTATTCTATGAGAAAGTATCGTACCGCATGGATATCCGACCTTCACCTGGGAACCAAGGGCAGTAACGCAGAAGCGCTGCTGACATTTCTGCGCATGTATGATTTCGATACACTTTATCTTGTCGGTGATATCATTGATATCTGGCAATTGCGACGCGGGATTTACTGGCCCCAGACACACAGTGATGTAATACAGAAAATCCTGCGCAAAGGGCGCAAGGGAGCAAGAATCGTTTATGTCCCCGGTAATCACGATGAATTCGTCGCTGATTTCTTCGGTTCCTACGGTTCGATCGAGGTGGAGAAACACGCGATTCATACGACGGCTGACGGTCGCCGTCTTCTCGTGATACACGGCCACGAACTCGATACAGTGATACAGAATATCAAATGGCTCGCCCACGTTGGAGACTTCGGCTACCAGACACTACTGCAACTCAATCGACATGTGAATCTTGCCCGCCGCATGATTGGACTTCCGCTCTGGTCGCTAAGTGCTTGTGTAAAAAAGCGGGTAAAGGATGCTGTCTCCTTCATCGGAAAATTCGAGGAAGCTATCGTGAAATATGCGGAAGAATATGACGTGGACGGCGTGGTGTGCGGGCACATCCACTCACCGGCAATCCGCAGAATCGGTGATTTGGAATACTACAATTCTGGCGACTGGGTCGAAAGCCGTTCCGTGCTCCTTGAGAACGAAGAGGGAAAAATCGAAATGCTCACGGATCTACAGGTTATTCCGGAGGAAGGCGCAGAGTCACTGACGACCTCGGAACGGGTTGCCGCCTGATCGGGCTAGCGGTAGCTACTTGAGTTCCACGTCCGTATTGGCATCTTGAATTACGAATTTTTCCTGGTGGATCGTGGGATCTGGCCGGAAGCTCAACCGGCCGGCATATTTTCTCTCAATTTCCACGAGGAGTTCCTCATCCTCCGACCGCAGTCGGTCCAACACGCGCGGATGAACTACCACGCGAACGTCGTGAATGGTGTCCTGGTACTTCCTCATCGTCGAATGCAAAGCACGTTGCACTTCGACGCTCATTGTCATCGGAGTCTTTGTGATCCCCTTTCCGCCACAGTTCGGGCAAGGTTCGTAGATTGAGCCTCGAAAGCTCTCCTGCGCGCGCTGGCGCGTCATTTCCATAAGTCCGAGTTGCGACAGCGGAAGCACGTGGGTTTTTGCCTTATCCCGCCGAAGTCGCTCCTTCATTCGCTGATAGACTGCTTGCTGATCCTTGCGGCTCTTCATGTCGATGAAATCGCATATTATCAGACCACCGATATTTCTCAGGCGAAGCTGCCGCGCAATTTCGTCAGCCGCCTCCAGATTGGTCTGCAGGATCGTCTTCTCCACGTCTTTTCCACCTTTGTTCCGGCCGGTATTCACATCGATTGCGATGAGAGCCTCCGTTTCGTCGATCACGATGTAGCCCCCACACCGAAGCCAAACCTGGCGGTGAAAGGCATCGTCGATCTGCTTCTGGATGTTGAATTTATCGAATAGGGGCTGTGGTTCGACATAGTGGAGGAAACGGTTCCTGGAGCGCCTGGATACCTGAGAAACGAGACTCTGCATCCGCTCCACCGCCCCAAAATCATCACACACCACCTGATCGATTTCGTCCGTGAGAAAATCGCGGACCGTACGTTCAATCAGGTCGGGTTCCTCAAATACACAGGCTGGCGCCTTCTTTTCCTTCATCGCCCGCTCGATGTGTCTCCACTGCTCCAAAAGAATTCCAATGTCGCGGACAAAATAACGTTCACGCTGCCCTTCGCCAACTGTGCGAACGATGACACCCATTCCTTCAGGCAACTCAAGTTTCTTCAGGATTTTCCGAAGTCGGTCTCTTTCTTTCGGCGATTCAATTTTCCGCGAAATGCCGCTCTGGTCGCTATAGGGCATCAGAACAAGGTAACGCCCCGCAAGGCTTATATTCGTAGTAACTCGCGGGCCCTTGTTGCTGATAGGACCTTTAGTGACCTGCACCAGGACTTCCGAGCCAACGGGATAAATGGAGGGGATATCCTTCGATGTAATTCGTTTCTTCTGTTTCGGACTGCCATCGCGTTCTACCTGCTCCACGCCGCTGTCCAGCGCGGCGGGTATTGCGTCCCAGAAATGCAAGAAGGCATTCTTCTCGAAGCCAATGTCGACGAACATCGCTTTGAGGCCATGCTCAATGTTCTTAACGCGCCCCTTGAAGATACTGCCTACTATGTTTCGATCGGTTTCCCTCTCGATGTTGTATTCCTCCAGAATCCCGTTTTCCAGGAGTGCCACGCGGCGTTCCAGACGCTCACAACTAATAACAAGCTTGCTGCCCTCTTCTTTTTTCGAAATCCCTAAAATTCGCTTCACTCTGTCGATCATCGAAATCATGCGGTTGTTGGATTTGGGTGATGAACCCGAACCGTGCAGGAATTTCCAGTTGTAAATTGCTATTCGCGAGGCGCTCGCAAGGGAGCACACGTTCTTCTGCACCGGCAATCCATATCGGAATTGCCACCGCCCTTCTCGTATCTTGCTTGCTCGCGTTCACTAGCGCGTATTGTCGAAGTATCTGATATCTGAAAATCCCCGCCCCAGACGGGCATTATCTCCGCCCATTGCGGGGCCGGAAAATTCTCTCAAAAATGCTGCGCTTCTCCGGCGGACGAACACGCTCGGCGCGCTTCACGGTTTTGGCTTTTCTCACACGCCCCTGGGCATCGGAATTCGGTCGTATATTTGGTCTGCTACCCGGACGCTGCATCTGCGGCTCGGAAGGAGCCTGACTTCCCGCCGTAACATCGTCCTCAGGCACGGTTTCGACCTTTGGCCCCTCTTCCTTGTAAGAAACCGACTGAATCATCCGGAATGGATGCGGATGATTTGCTGGTTCCAGTTTCACGAGTTCGGGGTTGTAATTTCCCTGATCCATCGCAATGACTTGCTCGAGGATTCGACCCGCTATCGGCGCCGCGACAGCCCCACCACCGGAGCCACCCTGCACCATAACTGTCATTGCATACTTCGGTTCCGTATACGGCGCGAAACACGTAAACCAGGCGATCGTATCCTTTTCGCCCTTATACATCGCCTGAGCGGAGCCCGTTTTTCCCGCCACTTTGTATGCGTCATTGCGTGCCCGCCTTCCAGTACCACCGCCCTCGTTGACGACCTGATACATTCCGCGACGAATCATCTCAACTTGATCTTCTGTAACCCCAAGGTCCTTAAGATTTGCGCGAATCGTAGCCGTCTGCGAAACGACCGGTTCTCCCTTTTCATTCAGAACCGGTTTCCCATCCCGATCGAGCACCCGATCTACCAACCGAGGGCGGTAAGCAATCCCGCCGTTGGCAACCGTCGCTGCAACCATGGCGGACTGCAAAGGCGTCACGAGATCGTATCCCTGCCCAATTGAGATGTTTGCCGTGTAGGCGGACGTCCAACGTTCTCTCGGGTGATTCATGTCCAACCAATGTGGACCGGGCATTACCCCGGCCGCTTCGTTGGTAAGTTCGATGCCCGTTTTCTCACCCAAGCCCAGCATGTGCCCTACCTCAGCGATCACGTCGGCTGTGGCTGCATTCCCATACTGATAGAAAAACGCATTGCAAGACACTTTGAGTGCCGACTCCAGTCCGAGCGACCCGTGCGCGCCACCTTTCGAAGCGATCCAACACTTAAAAAAGTGATTACCATACTGCACTCCACCCGAACAATGGTAGGAATTATAGCCAATTCCGGCCTTCAATCCAGCAAGACCTGTCACGATCTTGAAGGTCGATCCAGGCGGGAAAGCACTCACTGCACGATTCACAAGCGGATTGGCTTCGTTTGACTGAAGTGCCGCCCAATCTTCGCTGCTTATGCTGGGGATGAACTGATTGGGGTCATAGGAAGGAACGGACGCCATCGCGAGGATGTCGCCATTGTTTGGATCCACAATCACCACAGCGCCTCTCCCGACACCTCGCATCGCCTGCTCCGCGATGAATTGAATCCTCGCATCGATTGTGAGGTAGACATTGTTTCCAGCCTGCGGCAGATCGACCCGGAGAACTTTGTCGATCTGCCCTTTGACGTTCCTCTGCATCACTCGCACACCCGGCTTGCCCCGCAGATACTCATCCATGAAATACTCGACCTGTGATTTCCCCTCGATGTCAGCCTGATAGAAATTGTATCGACGCGCGTCTTCCTTATCGATCTCGTTCGGCGGCCCAACATATCCTAAAAGATGGCCACCAAGCGCTCCGTATACATACTCGCGCACCGGCCGATCGGTGATTTCAACCCCCGGCAAGCCTAGATCGTGTTCGGACAACATCGCCAACGTCTTGAAATCCACGTCCTCAAGATACGTGAACGGCACCTCATAATCGTTCCGGTAGTGCGTTTGCAGCCGGCCGGCATTGTAATCTTCCGCCAAGTTCAGATCTTGTAACGGAGGGATGATCGCTTCGTTCACGATCTGCACTACGTCTTCTTTCTGCATATCCGTCATCATACCGCGTACGGGCTGACGGTAGCTCACATAAGGCACCTTACGATCCGGATAGCGTTGCTTGTATCCGCGGACGAGGTCTGGCAAATAGAAGTCAACGTCGTAGCTAGCCCGGTTTTGCACCAGCGGAACGCCGTTGCGGTCGCGAATCTCTCCGCGGACCGAGGGAATACGCACCGTGACTTCCGAGCGATTGCCAATCTTGGCCGCGTATTTCTCACCGCGAGCTACTTGAACCCACCAAAGTCGAAGAACAAGCACGCTCAATCCGATGAGCACGATGAACCCGAGGAAATGAATCCGCAGTTCTATACGAGGTCTGCGACGTGCCATATGCGTGTCAGAGAAACGTCAAAATGCCGGCTTTTCTTCGGGTTCAGGATTGAAACCGACCTTCTCACCAATCCAATTCAATACAAAGTATAGAAAGGGTGCCATAGCAGCCGCAAGAAATCCCGCGCCCCCAATTCGCCACCAAACCATCGTTGAGAATTCGAAACCGGAGCGGCGGAAGGTTATCATGAGATACTCGATAAACACGATTAATGCCGTACAAATTCCGCTCAGCAGACAATGGACCTCCCATCGCCCACGCAGAAACCAAGGCCGGAACCCATTCATGATGGCCCCGAGAACAGCGTAGACAATGATCGACCAGCCGAGCGAGATTTCAACCGTAGAATCCACGATTTGAACCGTCAATGCATCCCACAGGAATCCAGTGATGAATGCGTAAATCAACATTCCCCAAAAAGGGACAGCCAATGCGCAGTAAAAAAAAACGATGGGCAGCAGCAGCAATCGCGCTTCATGCACCCACGGAATCGGCGGGATGAAATACTGAATAACAAGCGACAGGAAAAGCCCAGCGACTAAAATGGGATAAAACATCATGGTTTCCCGGCTACGACAAAAACATCCTCGAGCGTCGTGAGATCTACTTTCGGGACGAGAATCGCTTTCCCGGACAGCGGCCCACTCTTAAATTCCTTCACGCCCCCGATTAATACGCCGGACGGAAAAACGCCGCCAACCCCGGAGCTGTAGACATTTTCGCCCGGTTTCAGATTCGCGTTCTTCGCAAGAAAATTCAGGCTGATTTCAGGCAATGTATTGCTTGAGGTACGTTCACCCATGACGATCCCTTGTAATGGCGTGCCTTCGACCTTCGCGGCTACCTTGCAGTTCTCATCCGAAATGAGAATCACTTTCGCAGAATCCGGGGCAACGGTCGTAGTTTTTCCCACAAGGCCCTCATCCGTAAGTACCGGCATGTCCCGTTTGATGCCGGAGTTCGAGCCACGATTGATGACTACTGTATTCCACCACGTTGCGGCGTCACGCGCGATAATACGGGCTGGGATCAGCTTGAATTCCGAACGCCGCAGATATCCCAAAGCCCGTCGTAAACGGGCATTCTCCTGTTCCAAACCTCGCAGGGTCTGATTTGTCGCCATCAACTCCTTATTCTGAATCTTTAGTCGGTGATTGTCCTTCTCCAGCTCTTCCAGGGTCTGCAGCCCCTGTTGAAATGCTACAAACCGATTCTGGAGGGATGAGCCAGTTTTCAGGAAGGGAGTGATCACCCCCAGGAATCCAGACTGGATTCTCTGGGTATTTCGCGGGCTCAAAGCAAGCACCACCACGACCAGCACCAAGAAAATGGCGAGAGCGATGAGATTAACGCGTTTCATTGAAGAGAGCCGTTTGCGTATCGGTGAATAGCGGGATTCACCGCATATTCCCGAACCAGCGAACTAACGCCACTGGCGATCTGCCGTGGCAACCTGCCTCAAGAATTTCAGCTCATTCAGCGCGCGGCCCGTGCCTTCTGCGACGGCACTCAACGGATCCTCCGCCACATGTACCGGAAGTCCCGTCTCCTCCATGATCAGCTTATCGATTCCTCGAAGCAGTGCCCCACCTCCGGCGAGCACGAGACCGCGATCGACCAAATCTGCTGAAAGTTCCGGCGGGCACCGTTCCAGAGTGACGCGCACGGAATCGGTGATTGTAGCAATCGGTTCGAGCAAGGCTTCGCGCACCTCCTGCGATGTGATCGTAAGCGTCTTGGGGAGCCCGGCGACGAGATCGCGCCCCTTCACCTCCATGCTCGTTTCTTTTTCGATCGGATAGGCCGAGCCAATCTTTATCTTGATTTCCTCCGCCGTCCGCTCACCGATCATCAGGTTATAAGCACGCTTCATGTATTGCATTACGGCTTCATCCAATTCATCCCCCGCAACACGGACGCTTCGGCTGAAAACAATGCCCGATAGCGAAATGAGCGCCACCTCCGTCGTGCCGCCGCCGATATCGATGATCATATTGCCTGCGGCATCCTGGACGGGCAGCCCCACTCCGATCGCCGCCGCCATCGGTTCCTCGATCAAATATACTTCGCGCGCCCCCGCACGCGTGGCGGAATCCTTCACAGCACGCTTCTCTACTTCGGTAATTCCCGAGGGAACCGCAATTACCACGCGAGGACGAACCATTTTCCGGCGATTGTGCACTTTGCTGATGAAATGCCGCAACATTGCTTCGGTCACTTCAAAATCGGCGATTACACCGTCCTTCAACGGTCGGATCGCGACGATATTGCCCGGCGTTCGACCCAGCATTCGCTTGGCCTCGTCCCCAACAGAAAGAACTTTGCTCGTACCGGCCTGCACGGCAACCACAGACGGTTCACGCAGCACGATGCCGTGATCCTTGACGTAAACCAGGGTATTCGCAGTCCCTAAATCAATGCCGATGTCATTGGAGAAAAGTCCAAAAAGACCGTTGAACATTCAAAAAAACCTCTATGTAAATTGCTAAAATTGGTTTTCTTATGAGAGACGGTGCCGCGTATTCCGCAAGGAAAAAGGCGAGTTTGCGAATGCCAGGATATTTCGTGCAACGTGTGATCAGATTCGTCTCTTCCGAAGCGCTCAGTTTCTAGGGAATGAGTTCACGAGCGTCAAGGGAAACAAAGCCGAACTTAGCAGGTGTCGTGCAAGAAATGTTCAAGGGCACATCATTTCGCACTCGGCGCTTCGGAACGGTATTTCAGGCGCTCAGCCTCTACGTGTCCGCGGCGATTGCCGCCTGCGGATGGGGAACGAGCCAGCTGCTCGAGTTTGACGGCCGGCCCTATCTGCTTCTTTGGTTTGCAGGCTCAGCCTTGGTTTATAACGTCGACAGGCTAAAGCCGGACCCCGCGGACCTCGTAAATATCCCCATGAGGAATGCGGCGGTAGCCCGTTTCAGGCAACTGAGCTGCGCGGTGATCGCGATGGCCCTTCTTGCCTTGATTTGTATCCCGATTTCCACGCGGAATTGGTGGCTGCTGACGATGACTCTCACAGCCACATTCATCTGTACCTGCTATTCGCTTCGCGTTCTAGGATTCCGCCTCAAAGACGTCCCATTGCTTAAGTCATTCTTTGCGCCGACAATTGCTGTCGCCGCTTTTTTCTTTCCGCCGCTCTTGCAAGGGTCCCTCGAAACACGTCTTGGTTACGCGGTCGGCACCGCGCTATGGCTCTGGATGTTTCTTTGCTTCAATATGATTCTCTGCGACTTGCGAGACATCGAAGGAGATCGGCTCGAGTGCACGCTCAGTCTTCCAGTCCTCCTCGGAGTGCAAAACACAAAATTCGTCCTTCGGCTCATTGTGGCCACGACACTCGCCGCTGGCCTTTTCATGGCATTGACTGCTCCAGAAAATCTCCAACATCCATGGATCACCCTCACTCTGGTCGCCGCCGTCTATCAATGCCACCTGCTACGGGCTCCGGAAGCCATACGAAATGAAGCGTTTTACGAGTGGCGAGTAGAAGGAATGCTTTTTCTACCGGCACTCGCCGTGTTGGTGCACCATTTCTAGACTGCGTGACCTCGATAGTTTACTGCTTTCCTTTTCTTCAGGAATTCATCATTCATGACTAAGTTTCAGATTCTTAGGAAATTTTAGAAATGCGTGGATCTCAACTACGGGTTGCAACTTGATCCCAGCCGCCGCTAAAGAGTGGAAACCAACTAGGACATCGTTTACATGGAATTCAGCAAGACCGCCGACTTAGTTCAGGAAATTTGCGAAAGATTTCGCAGGCTGCATCTCGGGCCGCGAAAGGTCGTCAGCATCCTTTTAGTAAAAGATCGAGCAAGGAGAGCACAGCGGCTCACGTAGCATTCTCCCATTTCGGGTCTACAACCGCCCCCGCATTAGTATATGGCATGGGAGGCGGACCACGGAATGTCTGTATGTTTCTCGGAAAGATCGGCAAAGTTCTCCTCCAATTCCTCCACTACCTCGGCGAGGTGGTCCTGCTCGCATGGGATACTCTTGTTTCGGTGTTTACTGCAAAGATTCGCTGGGGACTCGTATTTCAGCAACTCCTTGAAGTCGGCTACCGTTCCCAGCTCGTTGTTCTCGTCACGGGCGGATTTACCGGAGCCGTTTTCGCTGCGCAGACATACTTTCAGTTCTCCCGACTCGGAATGGGTTCGGCCGTTGGCGCAGTTGTTGCAGTGTCGATGCTTCGGGAATTGGCACCAGTTTTGACCGGCCTAATGCTCGCTGGGCGCGTCGGAGCAGCGATGTCCGCGGAGATCGGCACGATGAAAGTGACAGAACAAATCGACGGCCTCCGAGCCCTTGGCGTTTACCCCGTCGATTATCTGGTCGTCCCACGAGCTCTCGCTATGATGTTCTCGACACCGCTCCTCGTCGCCGAGTGCGCCGCGATGGGTATTCTATCGGGATATTTCGTTGGCGTGGTCATGATGGACATCCCCGGCGCGTATTATGTCGACAACATGCTGAAATTCACAGGCATGCGAGATCTCCAAATGGCTCTTTCGAAAGGATTCGTTTTTTCACTCCTGATTGTATTTGTGAGCTGCCACCAGGGCTTTCATGCAAAAGAAGGCGCCGTCGGAGTCGGACGCGCACCGACGGAGGCGGTTGTGATTGGTTCACTCTCGGTTCTGGTCGTCAATTTCTTCCTTACCATGCTCCTGAACGCGTTCTTTCCTGCCGGGGTTTGAAGCGATGATTCGAATTTGCGACCTCCACAAGACAATCGGCGCGCAGGAAATTCTGCGCGGCATCGATCTTGAAGTCGCCGCGGGTGAATCCCTGGTCATAGTGGGGCGGAGCGGAGGAGGAAAGAGCGTGCTGCTCAAGCACGTCATCGGATTGATGAAACCGACCTCGGGAGATGTGCTTATTGACAACGAAAGCATCGTTCACCTTAACGAACGCGAACTTGTGCCGGTTCGGAAGAAGGTCGGAATTTTGTTCCAGAGCGGCGCTCTATTCGATTCCATGTCCGTCGAGGAAAATCTCGCGTTCCCTCTCCGCGAAGCCGGTGAGCATGACGAAGAAAAGATTTCCGGGAAAGTCGCCGAAGCATTGGAAGTCGTGAATCTTGCCGGGCAGCAGAAGAAAATGCCCGAAAGTTTAAGCGGTGGAATGCGGAAGCGCGTCGGGCTTGCTCGTGCTATCATCAGCTACCCGCGCTGCATTCTTTACGACGAACCCACCACGGGACTCGATCCGATAGCCTCGGACAGCATTAATCACCTTATTCGACGATTGCAGAACAAATTCCAGATCACATCCGTAATCGTGACCCACGATATGAAAAGCGCGTTTCATGTAGGTGACCGCATTGCGTATCTGCACGGAGGCATGCTGTATTTCATAGGAAGCACGAGCGAATTTTCCCGATCGCAGGATCCCTTGGTAAAGGATTTCATCGAGGGCCGCTCACGAGGCGACGAATGAGCACTAAACCTGGTCGCTTAGAATTGAAAGTCGGCCTATTCGTGCTGATAGGGTTCGTCGTAATTGCCGCCATGGCCGTGCAATTTGGCCGAATGGGTCAGGCGTTAAAACAATTCTATACCTTGACAGTGCGCCTTCCGAATGCCGGTGGTATCATCAAGGGTTCAGACGTTCTGCTCGCTGGCGCGCGGATTGGTTTCGTAGCAGACAAACCGCAGATTGACCCGAAGAGCGTCAACTCAGTCACGGTCAACGTAAAAATCGACGAAAACATCAAGCTTCCGAAAGCGACGGAATTCAGCGTAGGTAGTTCCGGATTGCTGGGGGATCGTTTCATTCAGGTCGAGCCAACATCGGAATTTGATGCTGCGGAGTTTGACCCCGATGATCTGGAGCAAATCTGGAAAGACGGAGACGTTGTGGAAGGCATCAAGGCTGGCGGCGGAATCTCTGAACTTACCTCCAAAGGAGGCGTGGTTATGGATGATATTCGAAAAAGTCTTACTCAGGTGCAAGAGGCAGTCACATCCATGCAGAAAGGGGTTTTGAATGAAGAGAATTTCAAGAACCTGCAGCAAACGTTTGTCAATCTGAAAACGACGAGCGAGAATTTCGTGAAAACTTCCCGGAAGATCAATTCCGTCGTTCAGGACGCCGGCGAACTTGTGGAAAGCGCGAAAACTACGGTGGATGACGCCGGACAGACGATGGCTACGGCGAACTACGCTGCTGAGGACATCCGGAAGGCGATCGGAGATGCCAGAAAGGCTATCAATACTGCGCGAAAGGTCATTGCTTCGGTGCAAGGCGCAATGAACGAAGTTACCCACGGTGACGGCATCATCGCGGAACTTCTTACCAGTCAGGAGCTAGCTGATGACCTCGAGGCGCTTGTGTCGAATCTGCGCAAGCACGGAGTGTTATTCTACCGGGACAGCGCTGAATCTGGAAATTTGACGGTAAACCCGCCACTTCGCGAGAGAAGACCTTTGATAACTGGTGGTCGCGGGCACTAAGCCCGTAAAAATGGAACCTGACTCCCCTCCTCTGTGACGCCGCTTATCACTCTCAATCTTCTTCGGGCACTCTTTGTGATTCTTGCGTTCTGTATTGGCGTGATGATTGGCGAGGTCTGTACTCGATTCGACTATACAGGGTGGATTATTCGGTCTGTGCTTTGGACTCCTGGTCGTGCTTGCGGACCGGCTTCTGAAAGGAATCTCTCTGCGACTGTTTTCGTCCGCAACATTCGGCCTATTCATCGGATTCATTTTTTCCCAGTTGCTTCTCGCCTCAGACATCTTCCACTATCTATCCGAAGAAACGCGTTGGATGGTCGGTCTCCTGACTTATTGTGCGTTCGGCTACCTTGGAATGATGTTGGCCATCCGCGGCAATCGTGACGAGTTTGCTCTTTTGATTCCCTACGTCCGCTTTCGAAGGGCTGCCGTCCAGGACGCGCCCATCATCGTCGACACCAATATAATTATCGACGCGCGAATTCGGGATCTGTGCGGAACGGGTTTTCTGAGCAACTCGCTGATTATTCCCAAGTTCATTCTCGAGGAACTTCAACGTTTGGCTGATTCGAACGATTTACTAAAGAAAGAGCGAGGCAAGCGTGGCTTGAATGAACTTGACACATTGAAGTCTTCGAGCGCTTTGAACATCTCTATTCACGAGGCAATGCTCGACGACGATCTTTCCGTCGATGCGAAACTCATCTCGCTGGCGAAACTGATGCAGGCGCGACTGCTAACCAACGATGCAAATCTGTGCAAAATTGCCCGGTTACAGGGGATACAAGTTTTGAACGTCAGCGAATTAAAACTGGCGCTGCGACCGTCCCTGACATCCGGAGAAACGATTCAAATTTCACTCGTCAAGGAAGGTCGTGAACCACATCAAGCGGTCGGTTACCTCGAGGACGGCACCATGATCGTTGTGAATAACGCGAGCACCCGAATCGGCTCGAATGCCCGTGTCACCATCTCAAGTACGTTGCAGACAACGGCCGGAAGGCTCGCCTTTGCAGAACTGCAAGCTTGATCGCCTGCACAGGGCTCAATCGAGTCCCTGTTCGTATTCGGCGAGGCGCTGCAGAGCTTCAGCGAATTCCCCGAATGCCGCGGACGGTAGCATGATCGTGTCGCGCCGTCCTCCGACGTCTTCCGTGATCTTCAGGAAGCGGCCACGCGCGTTTTCCTTGAGATCAAGAAAGAAGATCTTGCGGTCCACGACCACTTTTTCTGACGCCAACGGATCTGACGCCATTCTTTCACCTGGATTGCTGTTTATCATAATACTCTCTCGGAAGCGGTTGTTTCCTCGTTTGACTATACCCGCCTCACCAAAGCTCGGTTACGTTACAAAAACTTTTTATAGATGCAATTTCGAAAAGCCATAATTCTTCATCAACCAAGGCCGGTCGCAGCCCGAACTTTCTTCATCATTCTTTCGGCAAAGCGGTTGGCCCGATCGGAACCTTCCGCAAGAATCCCGTCCACAAAGGCAGGATCCGCGGCAAGCTCCGTTCGCCGCAAGCGCATCGGTGAAAAATACTCCCAGATCGTCTCAAATAGGCGCTTCTTGAATTCACCGTATCCTGTACCGCCTGCGCGAAATTCATCCTCCATCCTCGCAACCTCATCCTCCGCGGCGAACAACTTGTAGAGAGCGACTATTGAAGAATTCTCCGGATTTTTGGGGGCCTCCACGGACGTCGAGTCCGTAACAATTCCCATGATTTTTTTCTTAAGCGCCTTCTCCCGCAGAAAGATCTCAATGGTGTTACTATAAGACTTGCTCATCTTTCGACCATCAAGACCGGGAACCGTCGCCAAGTCTGGGAGGATACTGGGCTCGGGAAGTTTGAAAAGCTCCCCGAATGTCTCATTCATCTTGATCGCCAGATCCCTCGTGACTTCAACGTGCTGTTTCTGATCCCTGCCAACCGGAACGATGTCACTGTCGTAAATGAGGATATCCGCTGCCATTAGAACGGGATAGGCAAACAACCCGTGCGACGGAGCGATGCCCTTGGCGAGATGATCCTTGTAAGCGTGGCATCTTTCCAGCAATCCCATTGGCGTAACAGTGCTCAAAATCCACGTAAGCTCCGTCACTATGGGGACATCCGATTGGCGGAAAAATACCACTTTCTCCGGATCAAGACCGCATGCCAGAAAATCCAGAGCGACTCCCCTCACGTGCTCTCGCAAAGCGATCGGATCGTGGACTGTGGTGAGCGCATGATAGTCGGCAATGAAATAAAACGCCTCTCCGCGCTCCTGCCACGCAATGGAAGGCTTCATCATTCCAAAATAGTTACCAATGTGAGGCTTGCCGGTTGGCTTGATACCAGAGAGAATGCGCTGCATTGCGAGAATTGAGCGGGCACTCTCCTAGCGCCGTCCCCCTCTTGTCAAGCGTTGCGCTTTTTGGGTTGACGCTGGAAATCTCCGCTTCTAATTTGCGCGCACTCTTATCGAGAGTGGCAGAGGGACTGGCCCGATGAAGCCACGGCAACCGCCCCGGTTCGCGTGCGAAAGTGCGTCACCGGGGGGCCAGGTGCCAAATCCAGCTCTGGTGCAGCTTCGGCATTACCGGAGGAAGATGAGAGGGTGTAACACTCCACAGGCGTGTCGTCACTCGTCTCCGCGGATCTCTCGACGAGGGATACTGAAAACTTTTTTTTTATGGATAACCAGACGAGTCCTTTCTTTTCGCACCTGAGCTGCCGTGAATGTGGCCGCCATTATGAGAAAGAGGCGGTGCATATCTGTGAATTCGATTTCGGCCCGCTCGAAGCCGCTTATGACTACGAAGCGATCCGAGCGAGGCTTTCCCGGGAAGTGATCGAGTCCCGCCCTCACACAATGTGGAGGTATCGGGAACTGCTCCCAATCGATGGATTGCCGACCGTCGGCACACAGGTTGGCTTCACCCCAATGGTTAGGGCGAATCGGCTCGCCAATGCTCTTGGAGTGCGCGAGCTGTACATCAAAAACGATACGGTTAACTACCCGACACTCTCCTTCAAAGATCGCGTCGTTTCCGTGGCGCTCAGCCGTGCCCGCGAGCTTGGTTTCAAAATCGTCGCCTGTGCGTCTACCGGCAACCTTGCTAATTCTGTCGCGGCCAATGCGGCCTCAGCAGGATTCAAGAGCTATGTCCTCATTCCTGCCGATCTCGAGCAGGGCAAAGTACTGGGTTCGCTGGTCTACGGCACGAATGTGATCGGCATTCATGGCGCCTACGATCAGGTCAATCGCCTTTGCTCTGAAATTGCGGGCAAATACGGATGGGGCTTCGTGAATGTAAATCTTCGCCCCTACTATGCCGAGGGATCGAAATCGATGGGCTACGAGATCGCTGAGCAACTCGGTTGGAAACTGCCGAGACATACGGTGGTGCCGATGGCGAGCGGCTCCCTGCTCACGAAAATTCACAAGGCATACAACGAATTTACGAAGCTCGGGATTGTCGAAAAGAGTCCGGCGCAAATCTACGGCGTCCAGGCCAGCGGATGTTCCCCGATCAGCGAAGCGCAAAAGAAAGGGGTCGACATCGTGAAACCCGTTCCAAAACCGCAAACCATCGTGAAATCGCTTGCAATCGGAACTCCTGCGGATGGGTATTATGCGATTCGGGTCATGAAAGAGACGGGAGGCGCCGCCGAGGACGCAACAGACGAAGAGGTTGTTGAAGGCATCCGTCTTCTTGCCGAGAACGAAGGCATCTTCGCCGAGACTGCGGGCGGAGTCACCGTAGCATGTGCCAAAAAACTGATTCAGACCGGCAAACTCCCAGTTGACGAAAGCATCGTGCTCTGCATCACAGGCCATGGACTCAAGACTCAGGAAGCCATCATGGGAAAATGCGGTGAGCCGCGCCTGATTAATCCGAGCCTCCGTGAGTTCGAGGCGATGATCGCCAGTGAAATAACCGAGACAGCCTAACTGACACCATTTTCGGAACCAGAAACCCGATAAATTACCACCAAAAATGACCACCGTACGAATTCCCACACCGCTCCGCAAACTCACGAAAGAACTTGAAATCGTCGAGGCTTCCGGCTCAAACGTCGGGGAGATTATTGATGATCTCGAAATAAGCTACCCGGGCCTGAAAGAGAGGATTTGCGATGAGGAAGGAAACATCCGCCGTTTTGTGAACGTTTTCCTGAACGACGAGGACATCCGCTTCCTCGAAGACAAATCCACCAACGTGAAGGATGGTGACGAGCTCTCCATCGTCCCGGCGATCGCCGGCGGCTAGATCGTTTCGTTCGCCTGCGAACTCGATGCGCTTGCTCTTGCGCCGGATTGTAACAAACTGCCAGCATGAGCAATGAGACTAGCCGCTTATGGCTGATGTATCCCGGCCGCCTTATCACGCGACCCATTATATACGAACTTGGAAAGCAATTTCAGGTTGTAACGAATGTTCGGCAGGCCAGTGTGACACCTGAGGTGGGCATTGTGTCGATCGAGCTGGAAGGTGAGCGCCCGGAGATCAAAAAAGCGATCGCCTGGCTAGAGGAGACCGGAATCAAGGTTGAACCCGTCGAGATAAATACGATCGAAGGCTGAGTGCCCAGAGTTAAAGCAAAACGCATCATTTTCGATTGCGGGTCGATCGAAACCCGCACAACGACCGTAATGGCGAATTGTAGCTTATGCCCCGTTGAAAGCTTACAACGCCAAAACGCGCTTTGATTGCATTTTCCATCAATTCTCGCTAGGTCAAGCGGATTCATTCACCATGCCGATTTACGAGTTTGCCTGCCCAAAGTGCCGGAAGATCTACAGCTTCCTCTCGAAAACCATTCAACCGAAACGCGGGCCGGTTTGTCCAAAATGCGGGAACGAAGATCTCGAAAAAGAGATAAGCATTTTTGCCACCCCTCGCGGGGCAAAGGAACCCGGTTCCAGCCCGGGAGGCGGAGAGGACGCGAGCATGCCGGAGTTCGATGACCCGAAAGTCCTGCGGGCTATGGCCGAAATGGAACGGGAAATGGCACATCTCGATGAGAACAATCCGAAGCACATGGCGCATATAATGCGCAAAATGAAGGACATCCTCCCCGCGGATGCGATGCCCCGGGAACTTGATGTCGCGATCCGCCGCCTTGAAGCCGGTGAGGACCCGGAAAAAATCGAGGAGGACATGGGCGATGTCCTTGGTGGCTTCCTGGGCGACGAAGGGGATTCACAGGGAATCGGCGGTGGGTATGCGCGTGACGAAGGTCTCTACGATTACTGAATGAAGCCGTAAGCGGGACTCCCTTCACTCGACGGGTCCAAAACCGCAGCGCGCTTACCATCGCCTGATGATGTTCAGACGCTGCAATATTGTTGTCGGCGATCCTCATTAATTCGGCTCTCCACGCCGCAGGAATAGGAAGATCCTGCTGGACGTCGGGCTTCCCAAAGGTCTTTCCGTCGGTATTGAACGGTCGGCAGGCAACGCTCGCCGCTCCCTTCCGGCAGAAACGTCCTGGCGTCAGCACAACATTCATTGTCCTTGGCACTCTTCGGTCCGGGCGGCCTCGAACTTGTGGTCATCGGCAGACCTATCGCCGCGCAGTGTGGATCATTGCGCCAATCCCTGCGCGGTCCTGTTTGACAGCGTTGCACAGGCTTCCTAACCTGCGACCCTTTCGGATGGATGTTACTTCGCCCATTTCAAAGCAATCGGTCGGAAAAACGTTTTTCGTCGCTATCAGCATTCTCGGTGCACTCGCGGTCATTCAGGTTGGTGCGGTTTGCTGGGTGTTCGTAAAGCGATATCACGCGACGGCCGACATCGATCCCATGGAAACGCCGCTGCTGGACAATGTCGGCGACGACGAGACCGCAGTGGGCAAACTTATTCCCCGGGAGGAACCAAGTTCGGCCGATACCGAAGGCCCTGTTGCGATGGCACGCCCCACCCCCGTCCAGCAAGTGGAAGGCGATATTTCTACTGAAGCTCGCCTGGTGGAACTGGTGCAAATGGCGCGATCACTCCGCGAAAAGGGCGATACGAGCACAGCATTAACACGGCTTCGTGAAGCTCAGGCAATTTCCCCTCGAAGCGCCCTCATCACCTCGGAGATCGCCATCACGTTCGAAAAAATGGGGCTCTTGGACAAAGCGTATGAACAGTGGAGAAAGATCTACGATCTTGGCGAGTCGGCAGGCATCTACTTTACGGCAGCTAAAGCAAAACTGAGCGAAGGCACTTCACAGGCAGACCCTATGGCAGGAGTGGTGAACGGCATCCAGCCTGGCATGAGCCTCGGCATTGGAACCATCGAGCAAACGGAACAATCGGATGAAAATGCGTTCCAAAGTTTTACGCTACGGATCCCGTTGAAAGCTCGGCCGGGGATGGATATCGATGTGCGGGATGTCGTAATCCAGGTGTATTTCCACGATATCATCGGCGGGCAGGACATTGTTCAGACTAACGCGAACGTGCGTTCTCATTGGAGCACACTTCCAGCAGACTGGAGCGACGACGAAATCGAAATCCTGGAAGTCGAATACATGCAGCCGAAACCTGAAAAGGGCGAAGAGCGGATCGAGACACGAAAATACTACGGCTACATCGTACGGCTCTACTACAAGGGTAATCTCGAGGATGTGCGAGCGAAACCGGTTAGTCTATTAAAGCATTACCCTCCGCCAACAACGCTGCCCACCGAGTAACCGAGCATCGAAAACAACTTGGACCGCTCACGCGGAACCGGCTGGCATCTGAAACGAAAGCTTTCCGCTCGTCCAAGGGTTTCCGCGCCATCCTTTCTCAAATGCTGGCACGCCTACGTTGTCTCACCTTGCTTCTATTGTTTCTGACAAGCTTTGGCTCTGCAGCGAATGCCCAGATCAAGGTGGGGATTTCCATGAAACGAAAACTTTACGTAGTGTATGAGCCGATCATCGCGACAATCACCCTCACGAATCTGGCCGGTCGGGATCTCGTGTTACGGGATTCGGGTGTCCATCACTGGTTTGGTTTCAACATTGTAACCGCCCAAGGCAGGATTGTTCCTCCGATCAATCCGAATTACGCGCTGCCCTCACTCAGCATCGCTACCGGTGATACCGTGCGACGCACCGTTAATCTCACTCCCCTCTATGGCATCAGAGCGCCAGGACTGTATCGGATTAAGCCGCTCGTTTATTCTGAAGCATTTGGAAGATATTTTTCTGCACAGGCGATGAACGTACAGATTGTGCAGGGTCAGCTCATCTGGCATCAGATGATCGGAGTGCCTTCGGGAATGAATGGGGCCGGCGAATTACGGATGGTAAAGCTTCTGACACTTCGCGGAACGAAAGATAAGACCCTCTATTTTCAAATGGAAAACTCGGATGAGGGAGTCGTCTATGCCATGTATCGCCTTGGTCGTCTGGTTCAATCTCAGGAACCTGAAGTTGTCATTGCTTCGGACAACAGTGTCCATGTGCTCCAGCTTGCGGCGCCCCGTACCTATCTCTATTCTGTCGTCAGGGCGAACGGAGACTTGCTCGGGCAGAAACGTTACGCCTCCTCCAGAAGACCACCTCATCTGGATCGCCTGGCAGATGGATCGATTGGCATTGTGGGAGGCGTTGAGGAGGTACAGCCACAACTACCAGAGGGCGTAACGGTGCGCCCAAAACTTTCGGATCGTCCCTCCGGACTTCCTTAAGCTCCGGTTTCGGTAGAGACATTGCGATTTTCTCGTATCCTCCCCTGCTTTCGTATGAGGTTTCTCACATCATTCATTCTCGTCTGCCTGATCTCTACAGCACTGGCTTCAGCGAAGACTGTCATTGTCGATGCCGGTCACGGAGGACATGATCGCGGAGGCATACCGGGACAACGGTTGTCGGAAAAAAAATACGCTCTGGACGTTGCAAATCGGCTGCAGAGACGACTGCGAACCGCCGGGTATAGGACGGTGATGACGCGAACCCGCGACGTGTTCGTCCCGCTCGGCACGCGGGTCGCTATCGCGAATCGCTACAGAAATGCCCTTTTCGTAAGCGTACACTTCAATTCCGCTCGGCGGGTCGGCGCGCGTGGTTTCGAAACGTACTTTTACGGCTCCTCCAGCTACAGACTCGCTGCTCAGATCCAAAGGAATCTCCTCCGCATAACGCGGACCGAGAACCGCGGGGTGAAAAGGCGCGGGTTCTACGTACTTCGAAAAACCCGCATACGAGCGGTTCTTGTAGAATGCGGCTTTCTTACAAACCCCATTGATGGCCGGCTCGTGCGAACATCGAGCTATCGAGAGAAACTCGCGAAAGCGATCGCCGACGCGATTAAGGCGCGGTTTTAAGAATGCTGCCAATCGCCGAGACCACTGGTTCCGGAGGCAGACAAGTGAGCGACGGCAGTGCTTCGTTGGAATAATCTGCCGCGCACAAAGCTACGGATTTTGACGTTGTCCAATGCCATTCGTCTGAGCGCGTCGGTCCGAACATCGTAATTGAAGGCACCTCGAACGCCGCGGCCAGATGTGCCACTGCTCCATCGATGCAAAGCGCCGCTCTCGCCTTCGAAACAAGGAAAAGCAGTTCGCGCAGCGAGGTGCGCCCGACAAGATTCGTAATGGCCGGTGCAGGTACACGCCTCGATCTGCGATGCATGAACTCGCTCCCACTCGGACCCGCCGCCCACCATCAATATCGGCAGGCTGCATTGGACCGCAATCCCCTCGACCGCTTCTCCCCATGCTTCGGCCGACCAGCGCTTCGATTCCCAGGCCGCCGTTGGACACAGTAGAATATAGTCGGCGGGAACAGACACCTGAGGCGCCCAGGTCTCCGGAGGCGCGTTCAGCGAAGGCGGGCGAAAATCCGCGTCAGCACCTCCCACCTCACGATGAAGGAAACGGGCTCGATATTCGTGATACCCGGGCTTTTCAGTGCGGATCCTGTCGAAAATGAGACGGTGATACCATTGGATATATTTGGGGCGCAAAAGCACGACCTGCTTCTCTTTTGCCCGTGTGAATAGCGCCTTACCGGCCGCTTTGCTACCGGGCTCAAAGACCCACAGTTGCGCAAAACGCCCATTGGACTCGGCCGGCAAATGGGCGTCCGTCATCAATTCGATCAAAGGTTCGAATCCCGGTTTCGCAAAAAGTGTCGCGGGAACACTGAATCGGGACCGGAGATGACGGAGCGCCGGCTCCAGGAGCAACGTGTCGCCCAGTTGTTTGAAAGTGATGACCGCAGCCCCTGCGAAAGAATCTTCAGAACTCATCCAAGCAGAGCACCTACATGCGCGACCGCCGCCTTTCCAAGACCCGAAAGGCTGTATCCGCCTTCGAGAACCGAAACAATCCGCCCCTCCGCGTGATCTTCGGCCAGCCACATCATCATCTGGGTGAGATCGGCAAAATCCTGATCTGTCAGCATCAAATCACCCAGTAGATCCCCTTCGCGCGAGTCGAACCCCGCAGAAATCATTACCAGCTCAGGACGGAAATTCTTCGCGGCGGGAAGCAGCGATTGTTCGAACGCTTCAAATATCTCCGTGCGCCCCGAACCGGCGCGCATAGGACAATTGATTGTTGTGCCCTTGCCACTACCGGCACCAGTCTCCCATCGTGCTCCTGTACCGGGATAGAACGGCCACTGATGGGTGCTAAAATACATTACGCTATCGTCCTCATAAAATATATCCTGCGTGCCATTCCCGTGATGCACGTCCCAGTCCACGATCAGCACCCGGCCGATCCCGTGTGTCTCCTGTGCATGCCTGGCTCCGATCGCCACGTTGTTGAAAATGCAAAATCCCATTCCACGATCCGGCGTCGCATGATGTCCTGGCGGTCGAATGTCACAAAAAGCATTCGTCGCGCGCCCGCTCATCACCACGTCGACCGCTGCAATTGTTCCCCCGGCGGCCATCAGAGCTGCCTGAAGTGAATCCTCACAGATGACGGTATCGCCTGTGCTCAACTCCGGAAATCCGGCCAGGATCTCGCGCCTGGCCAACTCCACATATTCCTTCGTATGACATCTCAGAAGAGCCTCGTCTGAAGCAGGCTCCACAGGAAGCCTCGAAAGGCGATCCAGAAGTGTCGCCTCCGAAAGCGCCTCCAGTACCGCATTGAAACGTTCGGGGCGCTCCGGATGACCGAATCCGGTGAGATGTAAGAGCGACGCGGGATCGGCGACAAGGGCGCTGCGGGCGGGCGTGGTCATCGTGCAAGATAAGCTTCCGCGAGTTCGCGACGATTAATTTTTCCGCGCTCATTCACCGGAATCTCGCGCAGAAGCCAGAAATCCTTTGGAATCTGCCACGGGCTCAAGACTGCACGGCATCGCTCCATCAGATCTTCTTCTTCCAAGCCTTCCTCGACCGCAACGCAGGCCACGGGTTCTTCATTCCGCAGCATAGACGGCACACCGAACACAACAACGTGTCGAACACCCGGCAGTCTCATGATCTGCGACTCGACTTCCAGTGGATTCAACTTTCGACCCGCCACGTTGATGATATCGGAGGCGCGTCCGACAACATACATGCCACGCGGCGTTTCGCGGATAAGATCGGCCGGGGTGAATGCTCCGCTCGAGAGCTGATCAAAATCTGGCAGCGGATAATATCCTTCCCCTACGGCCTGGCTACGAATCTTGATGCGTGAGGACTCGCTATTATCCAGACGCTCGATCGAAACGCGGTCCATGGGCGTTCCGACGTAACCATCTTCATAAAATAACTCGTCGCTCGAATCATAGCTGATTCCGCCGCATTCCGACGATCCGTAGAACGTGTGAATCTTCTTGCCGAACTTCGCCGAAAACCTGTCCGCCAACGAAGTAGGAAGTGGCGCTCCGGCTGAAATGCAGAGCCTGAGATCCGGCAATTCGGGCACGTTCGCCAATTCGGTAAAGGCCTGGTAGAAAACCGGCATCCCAGGAAACACGGTGGCACGGCTGCGCGCAAGATCGTTCAAAATTGCGCGAGGCATCCGGTCGTCGCTTACGACGACCGGAACTCCTCGGCAGATGAGCGGCGTCATCAGATTGCTAAAACCATATGAATGGGAAAACGGAATCACGCCGAAATTCCGATCGTCCGCTGTGATCCCCATGGTCGTGCAAACATTGTCGCAGTCCGCAACAAGTTGCCGCGCCTGAAAGCCAATCGCTCGCGGGGCCGCCGTCGTCCCGGAGGTAAGTTTGAAAAACTCGATCCCTTTAACTGTTTTCACTGACGAACTTTCGATAGGAACGACTTCCAGGCAGGCATGTGCGATCTCCAGCACGGCGGAGACGTCGCATGATCGCATGGCCAGATCGAACTCGCTTTTCGCCATGTGCCGTCCGATCGGCAAAGGGATCAGTTCCCGCCGGAAACAAGCCAGCAGGATGGCTGGCCAGAGAATGCTGTTTCCCGCCCGGATCGCCACCACGCTTCCACCCCGCGGCTGTCCCATTTGCTCGGCAAAGGCCTCCGCTTCGGTCTCGATTTCCGAGAACGTGCTGGAAACCGAACCATCCGGAAAAAAAACCGCCGCATCGTCGCGCCGTTGCTCGAGCGTTCGCGCCCAGCGATCCAGGATCGCATTCTTTTTATTTGCGGTGATCATCGGGGACGCCTATTTTCCACCTCCCTTTTTAGTTATGAAAGCAGATATTCACCCTAAATACACCGACACGATAATCCATTGTGCCTGCGGGGCAGTCTATGAGACGCGCTCCACGAAGAAGGATATTCAGATCGGTATCTGCGCGGCGTGCCATCCATTCTTCACTGGCGAGCAGAAATTCGTCGACACCGCCGGACGCGTGGAGAAATTCTCCCGCCGCTATGGCACGACGCTTCTCCGGCGCAATCGAAAAAAGGTTCGCCCCTAGCGCCTCCTGCTGATTTTTTAGACGGTGACCCCGGCGTATCCGGAGTCACCGTCTTTGTATTTACACGCATGGATTTTGGTCCGCTAATCGAATCAAAAATCGATCGCTTTCAGGAATTGGAGGAAGCGATCGCTTCCGCTTCCCTTTTCGAGAATCCGAAAAAGGCGCGGGAGATCATGCGCGAACATGCTCGTTTGAAGCAGCTCCTCGAAGACTGGGAAGGTCTGAAACGGACACAAAACCAGATTGCAGAAAACGAGGATCTGGCAAAATCGGATGATACTGAGCTCGCCGAGCTGGCTGAGACGGAGATTCCCGAGCTCGCAGCTCGAGCCGAGGAGATCGAACGCCGCATCCAGATTTCTCTGCTCCCCCCGGAACCGAACGAAGACCGCGACGCCATCGTGGAAATCCGGGCCGGAACAGGCGGGAATGAAGCTGCGCTTTTTGCTGCCGATCTGCGCAGGATGTATGGACGCTACGCCGAAATGGTTGGTTGGAAGATTGAGGAACTCGAAGCAAGCCCTTCCGAGTTGGGCGGACTTAAGGAGGTGACATTCCGCATTTCAGGCGACTCTGTCTTCCGTTCGATGCGGTATGAGAGCGGGGTCCACCGCGTCCAGCGGGTACCCGCAACGGAAGCCCAGGGCCGAATCCACACTTCGACCGCAACGGTCGCCGTGCTCCCAGAGGCGGAGGAAGTGGATTTTGAATTGAAACCCGACGATGTCCGAATCGAAGTCTGCCGCGCCGGAGGCCCCGGTGGCCAGGGTGTGAACACCACTGATTCCGCGGTCCAGGTCATGCATATTCCTACCGGAAAAATCGTTCGCTGTCAGGATGGTCGGAGTCAGCAGAAGAACAAGGAGAAAGCACTCGGTATCCTGCGCTCCCGTTTGCTCGAAGCCAAACAGCAGGAGGAGGCGGAAAAATACTCCGCACACCGTCGGAACCTCATCGGTTCCGGAGGCCGCGAAGAGAAGGTTCGAACCTATAACTTTCCCCAGAACCGGGTTACCGATCACCGCATCGGGCTCACGCTATATAACCTGGACTCGTTCATGGAAGGCAATATCGGTGAAATGGTGGAGGCGCTTCAGGCAAGCGACATGCAGGCGCGGCTCGAAGAGGCCGGAATCGCCGTTTGATGCGACCTTCAAAGAGCCGATGAAAACGGTGCTGGAAATTCTTCAGGCCACCACCGGCTACTTCGAAAAGCATTCAGTCGAGAGTCCGCGCCTGAATGCAGAGCATCTCCTCGGACATGCATTGGGAAAAAAACGCCTCGAACTCTACATGGAGTTTGATCGCCCGCTGTCGGAAACGGAACTCGCACCGCTGCGCGAACTCGTTCGTCGACGGGCGCAGGGCGAGCCCCTCCAACACCTTCTTGGCACATCGGAATTCTTCGGTCGCTCGTTTCTCTGCGACAAACGCGCCCTGATTCCCCGCCCCGAGACCGAGCAACTCGTCGAACGCATTCTGGCGGAAAAAGCGTGCAGAAACGGGGGCAGGCCTCGCGCATTGGACGTCGGCTGCGGCAGCGGCGTGATTGCCCTCACACTTGCCGCCGAATTGCCCGATGCCGAGGTTCAAGCCTTCGACATCTCGCCCGACGCTCTCGCCCTCAGCAGGGAGAACGCAGCACGGCTCCATCTGGCCGAGCGAGTCACGTTTTTCGAAAGCGATCTGCTCGGCGCGGCGCATGGCTTCTACGATCTCATTGTCGCCAACCTGCCTTACATCCCCCGACCCGAGATTAAGGGACTGGCGAAAGAGGTTCAATTCGATCCAATGCTCGCGCTGGACGGCGGACCTGACGGTTTCGATTTGCTCAACCGCCTGGTAATCGAATCGAAACGTTTCCTCCGAAGCGGCGGCACCCTGGCATTCGAGGTGGGACACAATCAGGCAACAACACTGATCGACAAACTCTCGAAGGAGGGCTATCACGGAATCCGCGCGTTCCCCGACTATCAGTACATTCAGCGCTTTGTAATCGCAATCCATGGATAAAATCCTCGTTCACGGCGGCCAGCGTCTCTCCGGAAAAGTCAAAATCAGCGGTTCAAAGAACTCCGCCCTCCCAATCATGGCAGCGACGCTGCTGACCAGGGATCAATGTACGATCCGCCCTGTTCCGGATCTGAGCGACTGCCAGTTCATGCTGCAGATTCTGGGCAGCCTCGGCGCCCACGTTGAGCGCGCCAGCGGCACCGTCTGCGTCCATGCCGAAAAGATCGACACGGAGGCCCCCTACGAAGTCGTTCGCAGGATGCGCGCCTCCGTCTGCGTGCTGGGTCCCCTCCTCGGCCGCATGAAAGAAGCCTCGGTTTCCCTGCCCGGCGGCTGCGTCATCGGGGATCGACCGATCGACCTGCACCTGCGGGGATTCGAGGCCCTCGGCGCCGCCGTCCGCGTCGAAGGCGGCAACGTGAAACTCTTTGCGCCGAAACTTAAAGGCGCTGTGATCAATATGCGCGGTAAATTCGGTTCCACTGTGCTGGGCACCGACAACGTTATGATGGCCGCCGTTCTCGCGGACGGCGTCACTGTCCTGGAGGGAGCCGCCGCCGAACCCGAGGTTGTGGACCTCGCGAATTTCCTGAATGCGATGGGCGCAAAGATCGAAGGTGCCGGCACGCGACGAATCATCATCGAGGGTGTCGAGGAACTGCACGGCGCGGAACACGAGGTCATACCCGACCGCATCGAAGCCGGCACGTTTCTCGTTGCAGGGGCGATCATAGGCGACGAAGTCACCTGCACGCGCGTGAACCCGAAACACCTCGAGTCGACGATCGAGCCGCTTCGCAGGGCCGGTTACCAGATTGTTGAGGCCGAGAAAACGGTCACCATTCATGGCAACGGCGATCCGAAATCGCTCGAACTCGTGACCGAGCCCTACCCGGGATTCCCCACCGACATGCAGGCGCAGATGTGCGCGCTTTTGGCAAAAACCCATGGCATCAGCACCGTGACGGAGAAAATCTTCCCGCAACGCTTCATGCACATCGCCGAACTCAAACGCATGGGCGCAGCGATCGATCTCGAGGGTGCCACCGCGATCATCAACGGTGTGCCCTCCCTCAGCGCCGCTCCCGTCATGGCCAGCGACCTCCGCGCTTCCGCGGCACTCGTCCTCGCCGGTCTCGAGGCCGATGGCATTACCGAGGTCAATCGCGTCTATCACATCGACCGTGGCTACGAAATGATCGACGAAAAACTCAACGACCTCGGCGCCCATATCGAACGCGTTAAAGCCTGAAGAGGGGGGGGCGGAGCATTCTCCGTTTCGCACTTCGTCGGCGGTCTATGACCGT
The DNA here is from genome assembly GCA_963805815.1 of uncultured Verrucomicrobiae bacterium. GTDB lineage: Bacteria > Verrucomicrobiota > Verrucomicrobiia > Chthoniobacterales > Chthoniobacteraceae > CAWDWA01. The sequence goes on along the minus strand of CAWDWA010000005.1, from coordinate 48,161 downwards.
CGGCAATTTCGGAATACTTTTCCCTCAGCAAAGAGAACACGATTACTTCGGGCACTGACGCTCACGCCAGTATGCGCGAATAGGTTCCAGTTCTGGGACATTGAGTTTCTTGTTCGGATTGAGAGCCTCCTGCCGGCTCCCCGGCGAATACGGCTGTCCAATCTGCAGCCACTCCTCGAAAGCGTCGGCAGCCATTTCCCGTTTTCCGGCATTCCAATGCCGACGGCACAACGTACTCAGGCGATCCGCACGTTCCTCTGCCGTCAACTGGCGGGTAATTTCCGCGATCTCTTCTTCGACTCTCTTTGCCAGAGGTTCCACATGGTTTGAATTCCACTCTTCGGTCGTCAGCCGCAGTCGTGTCTGGTTCAGCGACGCCAGGAGCATCCCCATTCCCTCTTCGCCATCGGCGGCAAATCGCATCCAGGAGTCGAACACATATTTCTTCGGAGCCTCCTCATTTGCCTTGCTCATCCCCCTGAACTCGTTGATCACGTCCCGAAGATAGTTGGCTCCGCTGTTGACCCACTTTCTTTTCCATTCCTGGCACTCCATCTCTGCCGCTTCCGAATCGCTCCCTCCGTCCTTGTCCGTCAATCCAATCAGAGCGTCGGCATCCGGCATCGGGATCAGCCAGAGCCTGTGGGGCCACCTGGAGGGGTTATCAAACGTTTCATCGGGCTGTATTTTTCGCGCAGCTTCAAGAAGCTCCACCATGCAGTATTCGGAGTTCAGATACTTGCGCCCGACGAAAGCCAGCATCAGATCGCTTCGTACGAGGTCGCCGATCAATTCCGAGATCGTTTTTCGGTCCGTGTCCGACTTGTAGTAGAGCACGTCGAAGCAGCGGTCGGGATTCCTGTTCAGACGGACTCTCAGTGCATTCGGGAAGCGTTCTATCCCGGGATTCTTCTCGTCCTCGCCCGCTACCGAAAACCCAACAAGCCCCAACCTCACGACGCCGCTCGCGGGCTCTGTGCGCGCTGGTGTGCCGCGCACGTCGGCAGGCGGCATTCTCAAATACTTGAGCTTTTCCTCCAACACCCGCGGGAGGGAACCGGATCGATCCTCGAACGCCGCTTCCGAAGGGAAACCGGGAACACTCCGCAATTCGTTTTCCAGATAATCCAGCACCTCGGCATCGAAGTCCGCCTTTCCAAAGACCGTCACGATTACGTCACCGAAATACGCATCCTCCTTCTCCTTGTGCCACTCGAGCCGTACAACCGCATCGTGGTAACTGCGAGAGGAATGCTCACCGATCCATACCCGAATCCTGCCAATGCCACCATAACGATAGAGCGGCACCCGTCCAAAAATCTGCGCGAGATGTCCGACCAGCAAGCATCCGAATCCCTGCCCGAGGGAGCGATGTCGTATCAAATATCACGGCTTTCTCCCTCTGCCAACGTTCGGGCGACCAGCGGATCCGCTCTCAGCAATCTTTCGAGTGTATGCCGGCCTGGCAATAGTTCCGGCAGGATGAACTCCTCTTCCAATAACACCTTCGATGAGCCGGCGCGAACGAGCACACCGCAACTCAGCATGAATCGGACAAAGACCCACTGGGCCGCGGCATCGTATCGCGCTTCCCAGACCTCATCCAACGTTGCCTCCGTGACCTTTCCGTGCGCGGCCACCAGTTCGTCACGCGCTTCCCCTGGCCGGAACGGCTCATAGATGCCCTCGATCGCCCAGCGCTGATCGACGATCACGGGAAATGCTCCTTGCAGCTCCGAGCTTTTGTGCCAGGCAGGCGGACAGTAAAGCGCGCCGCAGTTGTGCAAATAGTCGAGCAGAAGCAGAGGTTCGTCCTTCGGAGGAGCTTCCAATCCCTCGCGGCGAAAAACTTCCTCAACCATCGACGCGAATTCGTGAACCCGCATCAGAGGCCTTGCCGATGGCGGAGCAGAGCTCTCTTCACCCGATACGGCGGGCTGCCATTGGCGCAGTTCGTCTCTCACGGCCCGGCGCCCGCGCCCGAGGCGGATGGCCTGCTCACTTCGCAGCTCACGGACGACGGACTCGCGCAACGCATCCCTCAATTCCTTCAGCTGGCCGATGCTTCGGTCCCGCGCGCTGACCTCCAGGGCGGGCAGGGAACGATATTCCTCGCGTACCTGCGCTTTCCAGTCCTCCGGCCGGTGCTTTGCGTCTTCATCCATCCCGGTGCGAACGAGGATAACCGGCGCCTTCGGATTGGCGGCAAACACCTGGTCCAGCCAGTAGTTCAGTGGCCGCACCGGATCCTCGGGATGCTCGGGACGAAACGGACTGCCGTCTGAACGCGGTTGCCGCCAAACGACGAGAAAGATCGCCCGACTTTCAAGAAACATCCGGTGGGTGTTGTGGTAAAGATCCTGCCCGCCGAAGTCCCACACATTGAGCTGAACCTTCTCATCCGACGAACCGGGGAACGGGACAAAGCCTCCTCCATCCCACGACCACAACCTGATCCCTTCCGTGGCGGTCTGAGACTCCCGATGCGGCAGCCCCTTCAGCGCGCGAACCAGCGAAGTTTTGCCAACGCCTCCATTTCCAAGCACTCCGATCTTGCACTCCGGCAGAACCGCAGCACCCTGTGCCTCGATCGCTGCGAAGTGCGCTCGAACCTTTTCCACAACATTCTCCTTTTCCTCCCCGCAGAGGAAATCCGGCAGATCGTCGAAATGGCATCCATACAATTCCAGTCGCTTCAGCCCCGCCAGACAGCGCTGGACCGGTTCAAAGCGTTTGAGCCCGGAGCAACCGTGCAGAAAAATCTTTTCGAGCGACTCGGAAGGACATCCGGCAGTTCAGACAGGTTGCTGCACCCGGCGACATCCAGGTTCTCGAGGCCCTCCGGCAATTCGGGCAGGGACTTCAGTTCCGCGCAACCGCGCACGTCGAGGCACTTGAGGCGGGCAGGGAGCGGAGGCAATGCTTTCAGATTTTCAATCTGCCAGAGGTAAAGGTGCGTGACCGTCGGCAAACACGTTTCGAAATCCTGTCTTACTTCATCGGAAAGCCGCGCCAGCGAGGACCAAATCGTTGCCTCGCCGATGACGATCTTCACCACCGGGCCGTTCCCGACGTTGTGCGTCCAGGTTTGTCCGTCCTTGGAACACAGGGCCCTGGGTTCGGATCTCGTCGTACTCACAGAATTTTTAAAGTTCCTTTTGTTCAAAAAATTTTCGCCCGCTTCGCGGGGAAGTGTTTCTCCCTAACAGTGTAGGCACCTCTCGCTCCGCCTGCAGCTTCCGACTCAGGGCTCCTTTGCTTCGCTCCGCTCAGCGCTCGCCCACCGTCTCCAGCCGGCAGGCTCCGCTCTCTTGCTTGCTCCTTCATGCTCTTCCTTTCACCGGACCGGGGACCAAAGCCAGACGAAACCCGATGCCCCCGAAGCGGTAGCCCGGCCAGAGCCTGATGCGAAACGCCGAGCGGCAGTACCCGGCGCCGTCGATCCAGGCGCCGCCGCGCAGGACGCGGTCCGAATAGTTCCAGGCGCCGCGCTGGACACGGTCCTCCTGGAATTCAGGATTCGCCTGGTAGTCCGCATCGCGTATTGCTTTCTTCGGATCACACACTCCATCTACCCTTGAGCAATAGGCGTCTTCGTCCCAGACGTCGTGACACCACTCCGAAATATTGCCCTGCATATCGTAAAGCCCGAAGGCATTGGGCTGTTTCATCCCAACCGAGTGTGTTGAGCCGGTATCCCAGTCTTCACCAAACCAACCGGCCTCTATCAGTGCCCCCTTCCCATATCCGGTGTAATACTCCGTATCTGTCCCGGCACGGCACGCGTACCTCCCACTCCGCCTCCGTCGGCAGACACGCCATCCACCCCTCCGAAGCTTGCCCCAACCGCGCGAGCCACTTGCAGAAGTTGGCGGCTTGATACCAATCCAGGCTCTCCGCCGGATGCTCCGGCCGACCCCCAATGTGATTCTCATGCTCGATTTTTTCCGCCCGCGTCCAAACGGCAAACTGCGCCTGCGTCACAGGAACGGTGCCGAGGTAAAACGCATGAGTGATCCGCACGCAATGAACCGGCTCTTCCTCCGAGTTTTCCCCACGTTGCCCCATCAAAAACTCACCCGGCTCAATGCGCTGGAAGCTCATCGGCACATCACCCGGAAGCAAAATCGTAAGCGCGGGCTCTATTACAGTCGCTCCACTCAAAGCCGTCCACCCTCCAACTTCGAAATATCGAGCCCCATCCACCTCCATACGAAACCGCCAGCGACCGAGCCCCAAGGGCTCGCAGCCTGTAGCCGGTGGTTGAACCGACCCCAGCCGGAGACATCACCGGTCTCCAATCCCCAAACCACCACACCCTGGCAGCAAGGGGTGCCAGCAGCACCGGCGAACAACAAGACGCGATCAATCTGGATATTCAGGGTCAGGGTCATACTCCACCCCCCGCCTAATTGAGCAAATTGACCAGTTCATGCCTAAGGGTCCTTTTTGCATGATAGACCTCCCGGTTGGCAACGTAATCTTTCACCCCTACATGCTGGCTGGCGCCAATCGTGACCCCCCGTATCCCTGCGTGTCATTAAAATTGCGGCAGAGGGACAATCCTATGAACCCACGCCAACCACGCCTTCTTTGATCCCCGCATGAAATCCGCGAGACAACAGGTCGAACGCAACGATATGAGCAGGTGAACATGATCGGCCACGCCTCCAACAATCTCTGGCGCGCTGTCCAGCCCGCGGACCACTCCGCCCAGCTACCAATGCAACCGTCCGCGCCACGCGGGAGAGATGAGCGGACCACGATTCATCGTCCAATAGACCAGGTGACAATGCAGGTTCATGAAAGTCGCAGGCATTATTGCGGCGGTGATCGCTGGCACCCCTGCCGGGGTGCAATGCGTTTTTTGGAATCCTATCCGGTGCTGTCTCCGGCTGCAGCCGGATCAACCACCGGCTACAATCTGGCAGCCCTCCGGGCTGCTGTCGTGCCACGGGAGCGCCAGAATTCAACAAGGAAATTCTGCCCCGCGACGCAGTTAGCCCTTTCCCCGTCGAAACGGAGGCCATCTCGTTTCACTCCCGATTTTCGAAATCGTGCTCTTCCTGCTCTCCAATTCCAGCTGAGGATCTGCACTCTGGCCAGTTGTTTCAAATCTCTATCGCCATCCAATCCGGGACCAAAGCCACACGGAAGCCGTTGTAGCCGGAGCGGAAGTTTGCCCGAGATGATAGTCTCGACGCCGAGCGGCAGGTCCAGGATCCGGAGCCCCACGAGCCGCCGCGAAGGATTCGATCGGGATTTGCGCTGTAGTCCCCATCGTGAATCGACTTCACTGGGTCGCACACCCCATCCATCCTTGAGCAATAGGCGTGTTCGTCCCAAACATCGCGACACCATTCCCGGACGTTGCCGTGCATGTCGAAAATACCCCATTCGTTAGGCTCCTTCTGGCCAACCGGATGCGTCACTCGGTTGGAATTTCTGTTAAACCATCCCGCTTCACGGAGTACCGCCTCCCCTTCGCCGGTGTAGTACTCGCTGTCCGTTCCGGCGCGGCAGGCATACTCCCATTCCGCCTCCGTAGGCAGGCACGCCATCCAGTCCTCCGGAAGTTGCCCCGAGCGCACAAGCCAAAGGCAGAAGTCGGCGGCCTGAAACCAGTCAATGTTCACCGCCGGATGCTCCGCCCGCTCCTCAAATTCGTTCGAGTGCTCAATCTTCGCCGTCCGAGTCCACGCGGCGAACTGCTGTTGCGTCACGGGAAACGTACCAAGGTAAAACGCCTGCGTGATCCGCACGCAATGAACCGGCTCTTCCTCCGCGTCTTCCCCACGCTGCCCCATCAAAAACTCACCTGGTTCGATGCGCTGAAAGGTCACCGGCACACCACCCGGAAGCGAAATCGTAAGCGCGGGCTCTATTAACGTTGCTCCATTCAATTCCGTTCACCCTGCAACCAAGAGACGTCGAGCATAATCCACCTCAATACGAGATCGTTAACCACCGAGCCCAGGGGGCTCGCAGCCAGTAGCCGGTGGTTGATCCGGTAGTCGGAGACACCACCGGTTTTCAATGCCCCAAACAGCCGCACCACCCCGGCAGGGGTTTCAGCAGCCACACAGAACCACGAAACGCGATCAATCCGGATATTCCACAACGGCCTCATTGAGCAAATCCACCAGTTCCCGAAATGTCTTCATTCCTTGACGCGCCCGCTGGGTGGGATTGGCAACAGAGATCTCCTTATTTAGTAGCCACCGCGCGAACGCTGCGAAGAAATGTTCAAATCAGAGTGCCGCCAGTCGAAGCTCTGCCAGGGAAGCGCGCGCATCCCCACCACTGGTGTCAGGAGTGATAGTGAGCTCCAAAACAACGACCCCTGGCAACTCCACGTTGATTTCCTCCAGTTCCCGTATCGTGCCCGGAGGACTGAAATTGTATTGCTGACGCACGATTTCCTGCATTGTGCCGTCCGGTTTCTGCGACCACTTCAGCGCAAACTCCTGCGTTCGGGACCTATCGCGTTCTTCGAAAAGCAGCCGGATGCACCTTAAACTCCGCGGTTCGTCGAAAAGAAGGCGGATCGTCTGCTCTCCGGCCCGAGCCGCACGCCATCCGCCTGGATTGTCGGGCAGAAGGGCCGCCTCGATTGGGTGCGCGCTGTCTTCAGATGAAACTTCGACTTGCGCAGCAGTCTCCAGGTCAAGCCAGCCACTCCCAGCAGGCGCGGTTGTGTCGTCGGGTGATTGGGGAAGGATCTTTTTTCGCATGAGGGTTCTGCCCTTGTGTTCGGAGCAAAAGAGTCTCCCGGCCCTAAATCTCTCTTCGTGCATCCGCGTCGCCCCTTCCGGTCGCATGGGGCACGCGAGCGCGAGTCGCCGTATCAGGCGGGGTCGCAACCAGTCGGAAAGGGGCAGCTCAATTCCGGGAATGGTCCGTGCTAAAAAGGTTTAGATGCCCATCAAGAACGACCTGTCTGTACCCGGCTTTTCGCCAACGGCCAATCCGGCGCGACTGCTCTGGCTGGACGTGCTCCGGGGTCTAGCGGTGATGCTCGTGCTTTTCCGCCATATGACACCGCTGCCAGACGCCACCCCGAATTGGTTGAAGATGGCGCTTTCTCCATTCATGGCAGCAGGGTGGATGGGAGTAGACTTGTTTTTTGTTCTCAGCGGATTTCTCGTTGGCTCGCTGCTACTTAAACCGATCGCCGAGATCGGGGACGTTTCGATTTCGCGATTTCTCGTCCGCCGCGGATTCAAGATTTATCCCGCTTTCTACCTGCTCCTCGCCGTAACGATAGTCGCGGTCGAAAGTATGACAAATCGTATTCCGTGGCCGCCGATGCTGACGGAAGCCTTCTTCATCCAGAATTACCTACCCGGCGTCTGGCAACACACATGGAGTTTGGCAGTTGAAGAGCACTTTTATCTCCTGCTTGCGGCGCTCGTGGGATTACTCGCACGGGCCGAACGCGATAGGACTTCAAATCGTTTTCGATCGCTGCCAATGATCATCATTACCTCCCGGAACACAGGGGCGCCATCTACCGCAGCACCCATCCGCAAAGCCCTCGGTAGTCAGCGGCAAAATCCAGGCGGGAAGTATGAAATCGTCCCGATGATCGCGATCCGGACGATCGGCGTTACCCTGCTCGCACTCGGCTGCGCCGGATGGGTTGCTATCGCTGTGAATGCAAGCTCACATTCCGATATACGGCCGGCCCGAATCTGGCGGGCGGCACGGTTTATCGGCTTCTACTCCTACGCAATTTATCTTTGGCATCTTCCGGTCAAGAAACTCCTTCCGAAGTTTTACGAGCGCCTGCCAGGCGACGTCCCCGGGGAAGCAACGCAATACCTGCTCTATTTCGGAGGTTCCATTGCCCTGGCGATACTAACCAGCCGCCTGCTCGAGTTTCCCTTGCTCCAGTGGCGAGATCGCCTCATTCCGTCGAAAGGCCCGCGCACCGCTTCGAACACTCTCCAGCGCAATCGCTTCGTCGAGTCAGGCGTCCAGTTTTCTGTGTCGTCTGAATTCGGGTCTACGCCTCACCTGTGGCGATAATCGCGCGAGAGCCACGAAAATATTCGATAGCTCCGAACAACCGATCCCGTCATGCTTTGGATGGGCACCTCAAGAAGGGAACGTGATACCCTTCTCCTAAACAAAAAAGAGCGGAAGATCGCCAATTAACGGGTGGCCGGTGGAGCCGGTTTCGGAGATTGTTTTAATTGCGTTCCATGATCCCCCATCTCGCCAGGAAAAGAAAGTTGGCGCCGCCGGTTCCGGAGCACCCAAGCGGCGACAAGCGTTTCAAAATTTTGGAAGTGCACATCAAGCGATTCCAGCATCGGCCGGATGCATTGATCGAGGTGCTGCACAGGGCGCAGGAGTTATTCGGCTACCTGGACAACGGCCTCCTGATATACGTCTCACGCAAGCTGAAGTTGCCTCCGAGCCGGGTCTATGGTGTTGCGACGTTCTATCATCTTTTCACGCTGAAACCGAAGGGTGAACACACGTGTGTCGTCTGCACGGGCACCGCCTGCTACGTCAAAGGAGCGGACGCAATTCTTTCCGCCCTCCAAAAGCGAGCTGGAATCGACGCGGGCGGTACCACGCCGGATGAAAAACTGTCGCTGCTCACAGCCCGGTGCGTCGGTGCCTGTGGACTCGCGCCAACCGTGATCTACGACGATCAAGTGGTTGCGAGCCAGACCCCGGAGTCGGCGGTGTCAAAAATCGAGGAGTGGCTGCAATGATACTCGATAATCTGCTTGAGATTCGGGAAAAGGAGCTGGCAGCGCGCAAGAAGCATACGTTGCGGTGCTGCATGGCGGCAGGATGTCTATCGGCAAATTCCCGCGGGGTGAAGGAGAGCCTGAAAAAGGCGGTCGCAGAAGCCGGGATGGAACAGGACGTGGAGGTGCGCAGCGTGGGTTGCATGGGACTCTGCTCCCAGGGGCCGCTCGTCGAGGTCGATCCCAGCGAAGTTCAGTATCAAAAAGTGGCAACTGCTCAGGCGGCCGAAATCGTGACCGCTCTTTCGAATGGCGAAACACCGAATTTGCGTCGCGCAGATCGGCGGACGCCCTTTTTTGAAAGGCAGGTGCGAATCGTTACGGAGAACTGTGGTTTAATCGATCCCGAGCGGATCGAGTCCTACATCGCTGCGGACGGATACCGGGCGCTTCGCAACGTCCTGCGCGATATGAGTCCCGACGAAGTCGTGGCGACAATCACGTCGAGCGGGCTGCGCGGAAGGGGTGGAGCCGGCTATCCAACCGGCCTTAAGTGGAACACGGTGGCAAAGGCATCCGGCAATCAGAAGTATGTGATTTGCAATGCCGACGAGGGCGACCCCGGAGCGTTTATGGATCGCAGTGTATTGGAAAGCGATCCGCACAGGCTTCTGGAAGGCATGGCGATCGCTGCGTATGCGACAGGAGCAAGCCACGGATTCATTTATATCCGGGCAGAGTATCCGCTGGCGATCAGCCGGCTCAAGGAAGCGCTCAAGCAAGCAAAACGGAACGGTCTCCTGGGAAGCGGCATCCTGGAATCTCCGTTCAATTTCAATGTAGACATCCGGATCGGCGCGGGAGCTTTTGTTTGCGGCGAGGAGACCGCGCTGATCATGTCGGTGGAAGGCAAGCGAGGCACGCCGCGACCACGTCCACCCTTTCCAGCGGAGAAAGGGTTGTGGGAATGCCCGACTTTAATAAACAACGTGGAAACATTCGCGAACGTTCCGACGATTATTCGTAATGGCGCCGAATGGTTCTCTGGGATTGGAACGAAGGGAAGCAAAGGGACAAAGGTTTTTGCACTCGCGGGCAAAGTGAAAAACAGTGGGTTGATTGAAGTGCCGATGGGCACTTCTCTGCGAGAGATTGTCGAGGAGATAGCCGGCGGAGCCCCTAGCGGCGGGAGTATCAAGGCGGTGCAGACGGGCGGTCCGTCGGGAGGTTGTATTCCATTCGAAGAATTGGATGTGCCGGTAGATTACGAATCGCTCGTGAAATTGGGATCGATCATGGGCTCAGGTGGGATGATCGTGATGGACGAGACGACGAACATGGTGGATGTCGCGCGATTCTTCATGGAGTTCTGCATGGAAGAGTCGTGTGGAAAATGCATCCCGTGCCGCGCAGGAACTGTCCAGATGCACGAGCTCCTGGCGAAGATCCTGCGCAGGGAAGCCACGGCAGCAGATCTGGAAATTCTCGAAGACTTGTGTGACATGGTGAAACACACAAGCCTCTGCGGGCTTGGTCAGACGGCGCCCAACCCCGTGCTGAGCACGCTTCGCTTTTTCCGGAACGAATATCTGGAACGACTAAAGCCGGACCCGTTCGCACTCTCGCTGGAAAACATGCAGGAGGAGACGGCTGCTCCAGGAAGTGCAGAAATCGAGCAATTCGGAGGACCAATCTAATGAGCGTAAGAACACTGACCATCGACGACACGCTGGTTAGCGTCCAGGAAGGCGCAACGATTCTTCATGCTGCGGAAGAAGCAGGTATTGAAATTCCGACGCTCTGCAATCTCGAGGGTGTTTATGCCGTTGGTGCCTGTCGGCTCTGCCTCGTCGAGATTGCCGGATCTGCGAAACTCTTGCCTGCATGCACCACGACCGTGGCGGAGAGTATGCATGTCAGGACACAGTCCGATCGACTGAACAAGTATCGTCGGATGACGCTGGAGCTCCTGTTCGCAGAACGGAACCACACTTGCGCTGTCTGCGTTTCAAACGGTCACTGCGAGCTGCAGGCTCTGGCCTACAACCTCGGCATGGACCACGTGCGTTTCGACTATCGCTCTCCGCGCTGGCACGTGGACAACACGCATCCACTTTTCGGGATGGATCACAACCGCTGCATCCTATGCACTCGGTGCGTTCGGGTTTGTTGGCACATCGAAGGAGCGGGCACCAAGAACGTTGCCGGGCGTGGCAGAGAATCGCACATCATCACGGACCTTGACGAGCCATGGGGCGAATCCTACTCGTGCACAAGCTGCGGGAAATGCGTGATGGGTTGTCCCACAGGTGCCCTCTTTTATAAGGGTTCTACGGTCGGAGAGATGGAGCACGACCGGAAAAAACTGGAGTTCATCGTCAACGCTCGGGAGAAGAAAGAATGGCTGCCCTGAAGATTGCAACAATGTGGTTTGGCGGCTGTTCCGGCTGCCACATGTCATTTCTCGATCTGGATGAATTCCTGATCGAGCTCGCGCAGCATGCGGAAATCGTATTCAGCCCCTTTGTGGATACCAAAAAATACCCGGAGAACGTCGACGTGGCGCTCATCGAGGGCGCCGTGTGCAATGAAGATCACATCGAGCTTGCCCACATCATCCGCAAAAAGACAAAGACGCTCATTTCATTTGGTGATTGTGCAGTGACAGGAAACGTCACGGCGATTCGCAATCAACTCGGACCCGGTAACGTGGAGAATGTCCTGCAGCGCGCCTATATCGAGCTGGCCGATACAAATCCACGTTTACCGGTCGAAAAAGGGATTGTTCCACCGCTTCTGGAAAAGGTGCTGCCCTTGCATCAAGTCGTGCCGGTGGAATATTTTATTCCAGGATGTCCGCCTCCCGCTTCGCGAATCAAGACCCTTCTCTCCCAAATCATCGCCGGGGAGACTCCGCATCTCGAGGGGCTCGACATCAAATTCGGATGAGCTAGAAAATCATGGCCAGACGCATCGTAATCGATCCTGTAACCCGCATCGAGGGTCACGCAAAAATCAGTATTTTTCTGAACGATGCGGGCGAGGTAGACGATGCGATTTTCCACGTCGTCGAGTTCCGTGGTTTCGAGAAATTCTGCGAAGGCCGGCCGTTCTCCGAGCTTCCGAGCATCACCCCTCGAATCTGTGGCATCTGTCCGGTAAGCCATGTCCTTGCGTCGGCAAAAGCCGGCGACGAACTCATGGCGGTGGCGATTCCTCCCGCAGCGGACAAGCTTCGCCGCCTGATGAACGTGGGCCAGATCATCCAGTCGCATGCCCTGAGCTTCTTCCATCTCAGCTCGCCGGATTTTCTGCTTGGCTGGGAGACTGGGCCGGAATCGCGCAATGTATTCGGTCTAATCGCAGCGAATCCCGAGTTAGCGCGGGCCGGGATCCGGCTGCGGCAATTTGGGCAGGAGATCATCGAGGTGCTCGGCGGAAAGAAGATCCATCCCGCATGGGCGGTACCCGGCGGAGTGCGTAACGGCCCCACGGAAGCGGGACGCGACCAGCTCCAGGCCTGGCTCCCCGAGGCCTACGCCACTACGAGAACGGCACTCGAGCTGTTCAAGAAGACGATGGATACGCACCGCGTCGAGATCGAGCAGTTCGGAAATTTCCCGTCCCTGTTCATGGGACTCGTTGAACCCGACGGCACCTGGGAGCATCACGGCGGCAAACCGCGCTTTGTGGACAGCGAACGCCGAATCGTCGCGGACCAACTCGACGTGCAAAAGTATTGGGAATTCATCGGGGAAGCGGTCCAGGATTCGTCCTACCTGAAATCGCCGTATTACAAACCGATGGGGTTCCCGGATGGGATGTATCGCGTGGGCCCGCTTGCCCGGCTAAATGTATGCGAGCGCATGGGAACGCCGCAGGCTGACGAAGAACTGGCAAATTTCCGCGCAATCAGTCAGGGCGCGGTAACTTCATCGTTCCTCTACCATTACGCGCGCCTCGTCGAAATCCTTGCCTGCATCGAACGGGCGGAGAAGTTGTTGCACGATCCGGAGATTCTCAGTGACCACCTTCGTGCCGACGCGGGAATCAACCGCCTGGAGGGTGTGGGTGTCAGCGAAGCGCCGCGTGGCACGCTGTTCCATCATTATAAGATCGACCGGAACGGCATTCTCCAGAAGGTTAACCTGATCATCGCCACGGGACAGAACAACCTCCCGATGAATAGAACCGTAGCTCAGATTGCGCGCCACTACGTTCGCGGGCCCGAGATCCCCGAGCCCATGCTCAACCGGGTCGAAGCCGGAATTCGCTGTTATGACCCCTGCCTGAGTTGTTCGACGCACGCGTTCGGGCAGATGCCGATGCGAATTCGACTTATCGGACCGGACGGAAAGGTGGTTGCAGAAAGCTTACGTGGCTAAAGCCATGGAAGCCGTCCTAATCGTCGGCTACGGAAACGAATTGCGCTGCGACGACGCGGCCGGAGTGCTCGCGGCAGAAGCAGTGCAGGATCTTCATCTCGACGGCGTGGAAGTCACCACAGGGCGACAGCTCTTACCAGAAATGGCGGAGGCAGTCTCTCGAGCACGCGGTGTAATTTTTCTCGATGCCGTGGATGCTGGTGCCGACGCGACAGTCGAACGAAAATCAATTACGCCGTCTTCCGCACGAGATGTTTTGACCCATGCCTGTGACCCACAGACCTTGCTGGCATTGGCGGAAGCGTTATACGGGCACTGCCCAAAGGCGTGGTGCGTAACGATCCCCGGCGAAGACTTCGAGATTGGCCGGCGGGTTTCCGCTCGCGCTAAAACAGGCATCGAAGCCGCATTGCGGGAAGTACGAAACCTTTGCGATCAATTTCACGCCGGGTGAAATTTCGCATGAGATCATGCACGAAATCGCCATCATGAAATCCACGCTCGAAATCGCCGGGGAACGAGCCCAACTGGAAAACGCCTTCGCAATCGACGTAATTCGGCTTCGGGTCGGAGTGCTTTCCGGTGTCGTGCCCGAAGCGCTCGAGTTCGCTTTCGAAACGTTGAAGAACGGCACGCTGGCGGAGCACGGAAAACTGGAGATCGAACGCGTGCCGGCCATTTTTACCTGTTCCGTCTGTGGGCGCGAAACGGAGCGGGACTTCATTGAATACGACTGCCCAAAATGCGGCGGTATGCTTGCATTGCGCGGAGGCGGAAGCGATCTTGAGCTTGCCCAGATGGAGGTATCGTCAAATGTGTGAAGAATGCGGATGCGGCGTAGTCGAATCTTTCAGAGTGCAACCGATGCAAGACCCTCCGGAACGCAAAACGCAGCTGGTAGAAAGCAGGATCGTGCCAAAGGTGCATTCGCATGATGGCCATTCTCACGAGCACGAGCACGGAGAAAGTGCACATACGCATTCGCACCATACTCGCACAGTGTCCGTGCATACCCCATTGCTCGAAAGGAACCAACTGCTCGCGGAAAGGACACGCGGATTTCTCAGAGGAAAAGGCATGTGCGCGGTCAACATTGTGTCGTCGCCCGGTTCCGGAAAGACAGCGCTGATTGCGCGGACGCTGGATCTTTTGAACGGCCGACTGCCGGCAGCGGTAATCGTCGGAGATCTCGAGACGGCGAACGATGCGGCACGGCTCAGGGACAAAGGAGCACCAGTGGTCCAGGTCACGACGGGAAATGTCTGCCACCTGGACGCGCAAATGGTCGCTTGCGGGCTCGAGCAATTACCCCTTGACGGACGCCGGTTGCTGATCATCGAGAATGTCGGGAATCTCGTCTGTCCGGCTGCCTACGACCTCGGTGAGGATATCCGCGTGGTGGTCTTTTCTGTGACAGAAGGCGAAGACAAGCCACTGAAATACCCGCCCATCTTCCGTTCGGCGAACCTGGTCGTGATCAGCAAGATCGATCTCGCCGGTCCGGCGGAATTTGACGTCGAAAGCGCGCGTCGGAATATCAGAGCTGTCGCCCCGGACGCCGAGATTCTCGAACTATCAGCACGAACAGGTAACGGCATGGACGAATGGCTCTCGCGCCTCGAAAAGATTACGCCCGAGTTACACCTGATAACGAAGGTCGAACAGTAAACGACGCGATTTTCACGTGCTGGCGAAACCGGGTCAGGCTATTCGAATTTCGGCAGGAACGGCGCAGTGAACTCGGAATCAACCAGCAAGTACAACTCGACTCGTCAATCGCTTAGTGGCGAGTGAGCCGCAGCATCACGTGCACTGCTCTCGCGTTCAACGCGTTGCACACAAACGAGCGTCATATCGTCAGGGAGACGGATACTGTTGCTGTATTTGAGCAAACTAATTTCGAGCTGTGTGAGCGCCCTTTCGGTGGAGGACAGCGGTCTCTTCAAAAGCATTTCGGATAATCCTTCGACACCAAGTTCGACACCTCGTGTGTTTGTGACCTCGACCGCACCATCCGTATAAATCAGCAGACTATCGCCGGGCTCCAATTGCGCACTCCCGGGCTGATAGATACAGCCGGGGAAAAGCCCCAGGCCCACATCTCGCTTCTTCAGTTGAACGACCTCATGCGTAGTCCTTACGATAAGTGGCGCCTCGTGACCTGCTCGCACGTAATCTACGCTTCCAGTCGAGGCGTTAATCACAGCGTATACCCCGGTCGCAAAGTAATCGCCACCCTGGGTAAGCGAAAAAAGTCTCTTGTTAAGCGCTCCCATGAATTCTCCCGCGCATCCCAACTGCCTGCGGTGGTCTTCCCAAATGGACCGGATCTGCATTGTGTAGAGGGCGGCGGCGACACCATGCCCCATGACATCGACCACCAGCACCGCATAACAGTCCTTGTCAATCTGCTCAATCCGGAAGAAATCACCACCGACCATATCGTGCGGAGTATAACGCGTCGCAAAGCGCATTCGATCGTCTTTTGGCAGAGCGGAAACCAGTAACAGCTTCTGTATGCGACGCGCGCGATTCAGTTCGTCCATCATCGGCGTCATGTCGCGAAACAGCTCGATACCGCCCACGACCTTTCCGCTTTGAGCGCGTATCGGCCCTACGGAACACTCCACCGGAATTTGCTTCCCGGTTTTAGAGCGAGCAAAGATCAAAGAGGGGTCACGACTCTTTTCGCCGGTCACCATCGAACGATGAAGCGGGCAGTGCTCACAGCCGCACAGGAGGTGACCGTCCTTATCCACATGCGCCAGGAGATTGTCCTGGCAGTATTTCCCGATGACATCCTCACGCCGCCAACCCGTGATTTTCTCTGCCGCGCTGTTCCAGGATACGATGCGGCGATTCGTATCGGTAATGTATGCGCCAATCGGGAGCGCCTCCAAAATATCATCAGCATCGATCCGTTCGATCTCAAACGGCAATGCTAAGCTGGCATCCGAGCTCCCCTTCCGACCGTGAGAGGTCGAGTGATGTGCACAAACCTCCCTTTGTTCGATCAGACCAGAAGATCGAGCAGTCGAGACTTGATCACGGTTCCTTGACATCCCGATGCCTTTCGATAGCGGCAGATTGACAGAGTCGCGCCCACGGTCAGATCGCCTGACCGTGGGCGGCTCCTCTGTGCAATCCAGCCAATTACCTCGCGGTGGTCACCAATCGACCGGTCAGATCGCTCCAATACCCGATAACCCGGGAATTGAAATCAAAGGCGACCTTCAGATTGTCTCGCGCTGCAGCAAAATAGCTTTCAGTCACGTCCTGGAGCCGACGCTGCGCTTCCGGCAGCGTGGGCGCCTTGTATACCGCAGCCGTCTTTTCGCACAACGAAAGCGCCTGGTCGCTGGTCCTGCTTAGTGTTTCAATTACTTCCGCCATCTGCTTGCGCGCTGCTGGAAACAGTTCAGCGGTGATCTCTTCCAGTTTGGCCTGGAGTTCTTCCGGCGAACCAAATTTTTGCAACGCGTCTTTCCAGTGGTTGATTGTGTCCTCCTGAAGTTTAATGCCTGATTTGAGAGCCTTCTCGTAGTTGTCCATGGTCTCGCGAAGGATATCTTCAATGCTTAGTGAAGGCGAATCACTCATTTCTTTTCCTCGATATTGTTGGTTCTTTTGTTTGTTGTAGCTCCGGAAAAATCTCCGGTGCCTACGAGCAATCTCAGCCCGACAGAGCGAAACGTCAATTCAGTTTTTTGCAATTGCACAAAAATCTTAACGCATTTTGCAACCTGGTTTGTGCATTGCGTTAAACACTCCGGCTGTCTCCCGCTGATTTAACGTTGCTCGTGGTGCATCATTTCCTCCTCGAACTGTTCTTCTTCGGTGGAACCTTTGAGCGCGATCGTTGAGGCTTCGCCACAAATTTTCGAGATCTGATCGAAGTAGCCGGCGCCAACGAAGCTCTGGTGTTTGACGGCACGATAGCCTTCACGCTCGGCCTCGAACTCGCGTTCCTGGAGCCCGGTGTATGCGGCCATCTGGCGATCCTTGTATCCTCGAGCCAAATCCCACATGGAGAGGTTCAGCGCGTGGAACCCGGCAAGGGTGACGAACTGGAACTTGTAGCCCATCGCGGCGAGTTCCGTCTGGAACTTCGCAATCGTGGCATCGTCGAGATTCTCCTTCCAGTTGAACGATGGAGAACAGTTGTATGCCAGAAGCTGCTCGGGATATTCCTTCTTCACCGCTTCGGCAAATTTCCGGGCATACTCGATATTTGGCCGACTCGTCTCGCACCAGATCAGGTCAGCGTGAGGGGCATAGGAGATGGCACGATCGATTGCGAGATTGATACCGGCGCGCACGCGATAGAAGCCTTCTTCTGTGCGCTCTCCTGTGCAGAATGCCTTGTCGCGGTCGTCAAAGTCGGTGGTGAGAAGCGTCGCGGAGTCCGCGTCGGTACGGGCGATCAAAACGGTTGGAACACCCGCCACATCCGCCGCTAACCGGGCGGCCGTGAGTTTGTGGATCGCCTCGAAAGTCGGCACCAGCACCTTGCCTCCCATGTGACCGCATTTTTTTGCTGAGGAGAGTTGGTCCTCGAAATGGACTCCCCCAACCCCTTCTTCGATCATTTGCGACATCAACTCGAAGGCATTGAGCACGCCACCGAAGCCCGCCTCAGCGTCTGCGACGATTGGCGCCCAGAAGTCACGGATCGGTCCGCCATTGAGCATCTGCACCTGGTCAGCCCGCCGCAATGCCTTATTGATGCGACGGATCAGCATCGGGACACTGTTGGCCGGATAGAGGCTCTGGTCAGGATACACTTCGCACGAGAGATTGGCATCACCCGCTACCTGCCAGCCGCTCACGTAAATTGCCCTGAGACCAGCCTGCACCTGCTGCATCGCCTGGTTACCCGTCAGGGCGCCAAGGGCATTGATGTAGGGCTCCTCCTTGAGCAGCTTCCACAGTTTTTGTGCCATGCGATCGGCAACAGTGTGTTCGATCTTCATGTTACCCCGAAGTCGGAGCACCTGCTCGGCACTATAACTACGGATGATCCCACGCCAGCGGGGGTTTGATCTCCAGTCGTCTTCCAGATCGCGAATGGCGTCCGGAGAAATAGGAGAAGTGAATGTTTGTTTGGTCATATACTTTGCTTAGTTGATTAGATTGTAGGATTTAAGGGTTAGAAACTCTTCGAGATGGTCGGAGGCGACCAATTCGTCAAAAAGGCGGGTGGCATCAGGGAAGTGCCCGGAATTGAAACGTTCATCGCCCCGTTCGCGCTGAATCCGTTCCAATTCCTGGCGGGTCAGTTCACGGACCAGCTCGATGGTGACCCGACGTCCGTCGTCAAGCACCCCGTGTGGATTGTGAATCCACTGCCAAACCTGGGTCCTTGAGATCTCGGCTGTGGCTGCATCTTCCATCAGATTGTAAAGGGGGACGCAGCCAAGCCCTCCGAGCCAGGCCTCGATGTATTGAATACCCACACGGATGTTCGTGCGCAGCCCTTCCTCGGTGATAGTCCCCTTCGGCACTTCGACGAGCTGGGCAGGAGTAACGCTGACGTCATCGCGCTGACGGGAAATCTGGTGCGGTTTGTCACCGAGAACGCGTTCGAACTCTTCTTTGGCGATCGGCACGAGCCCCGGATGTGCTACCCAAGTACCGTCGTGCCCCTCGGTCGCTTCGCGCCGTTTGTCTTCGCGCACTTTGGAAATGGCTTTTTCGTTGGCCTCGGGGTCGGATTTGATGGGGATGTAGGCGGCCATTCCGCCCATGGCATGAGCGTTGCGCCGGTGGCACTCCTTGATGCAGGCCAGGCTATAGGCGCGCATGAATGGAGTCGTCATCGTAACCTGGGCCCGGTCCGGGACGATGAACTCCTCCTTTTTGGCGAATTTCTTGATGTAGCTGAAGATATAATCCCAGCGGCCGCAATTGAGACCGGCGCTATGGTGGCGCAGTTCGTGGAGGATTTCGGCCATCTGGAATGTCGCCAGGATGTGTTCAATGAGGACGGTGGCCTTAATGCTGCCTTGAGGGACCCCGAGAAGTTCCTGCGCCCTGACAAAGACGTCGTTCCAGAGCCGCGCTTCGAGATGATGCTCGAGCTTCGGTAGGTAAAAATAGATTCCGGAGCCGCGCTCAAGCCGCTCTCGGGCGTTATGAAAGAAATAAAGAGCGAAGTCGAAAAGGCTCGCCGACACAGGCTGGCCGTCTACAAGGACGTGTTTCTCGGGGAGATGCCAGCCCCTCGGGCGAACGATCAGAGTCGCGATCTTGTCCTTCAGGGAGTACCGTTTGCCCTCTGGGCTTGTGAAATCAATGGTGCAGCGAACGGCGTCTGCAACGTTGACCTGTCCGTCAAGCGTAGCTTCCCAGGTTGGAGAATGTGCGTCCTCAAAATCCGCCATGTAACAGTCCGCTCCGGAATTCAGCGCGTTGATGACCATCTTCCGGTCAACAGGTCCAGTGATCTCTACATGTCTATTCTGGAAATCGGCAGGGACGGGATCGACGGTCCAACTTCCTTCGCGGACGGCCCTGGTTTCCTCGAGAAAATCCGGCATCTGGCCGTGATCGATCGCCACCTGTCGCTCTTTGCGGGCGTCCAGAAGTTCAAGTCGGCGCGGATTAAATTGACGGTAGAGTTCGGTGAAAAAGTCGAGAGCGTCGGGCGTGAGGATTTCCTCTTGCCGACCCGTGACTTCTCCCAGGATTTCGAGATTTGCGGTGATCATGGCATCAAAAAAGGCTGAGCAGTCAGGGAAACGTTCATGAGGAGTAATTTGCGCTATTGCAAAAAAATATTCAAATAGGTAGCTTCAATTCCCAGTATTCGTGTCGCCGATATTGAGCTGTCCGGTCAGCCTGGGGCAGTTACGTTTCAGGGGTTCTAGCGTGAATAATTTGCGCTTTTGCAAAAAAAGGTTCAAATAGGTATCTTCAATTCCCAGTATTTGTGTCGCCGATACCGTACTGTTCCGTCAGCCGGGGGTGGCTACGTTTCCGGGAAGAGGCTCATGACGGCTGCCGATCATCATTACAAACAGAACCGATTTCAGCAGTTGCGGGGATTTTGTTATTCCGCTGCGACAGGGAGCGTATCGGGCGCTGCGCGACGCATGTTTCTGAGCCAGCCATCCGTGTCGCAGCAGATCCAGACTCTGGAGAGTGAGTTTGGAGTGAAACTGTTCGAACGCAGACAGGGAGGCGTGGTGCTCACGCCGGATGGCGAACTGCTCTACGAAATGGCGATGCCATTGGTAGAGCAGGTTGAGGCGTTGGATGAACAATTTAAGCGTCTAGTCGAGGAAACGGACGAGGGCCGGATCGATATCGCGGCGGGATGGTCCACCATTCTCTATGTGCTTCCGGATCCCCTGGAGAAGTTCAGGCAAGTGCACCCAAAGATTGAGCTGAGGCTGCATAACGTGACGGGGATTGAGGGATTGGCGATGCTGCGGGCTCGCCAGGTGGATTTCGCAGTGGGCCCGATGCTGGAGGTCCCGGAGGACATCGAATTTCATCCGGTGGTTTCTTATGATCCGGTGCTGATTACCTGCCTCGGGCATCCGTTGGGCAAAAAGCGGCGGATTACGCTTGAGGACATCAGCCGGTATCCGCTGGTGCTTCCACCGAGATACCTGAACACTTGGGCCCTGATTGATGCGACTTTTCGCAAGCATGGATTAAAATACGAAATGGCGATGGAGGTCGGTGGATGGGATGTAATCAAAAAATACGTTGAAATGGGGATGGGCATTTCAATCACGATGAGCATTTGCATCACAGGGGAGGAGCGGCTGGAGGTTGTCCCGGTGAAGCGATTCTTCCCGAAGAAGACGTACGGGCTGGTGTTGCTCAAGGGAAAAATCCTGTCTCCGCAGGCCAGGCGGCTTGCCCGGCGACTGCTGACCGGATCCGAGGAAGCGGGAGAGAAAACGCCCGCGTCGCTAAAGAACATGAGCGAGACTCGAAGCGCGAAGGTTCGGTGAAGTTGGGAGTGGTGCAGAAAGTTGCGCGGGCCTTCAGGATAATCCGATCGAAGCCACTGATTTCTGCCACCCCGATTTCACCTGAAAAATCGTTCCTGTGATCCTCCCCGATTGGCGGGCGAAAATCGAATCAAACCGTTCGATTACTTCAGCATCGGCAACATCATGATCGTACAACCCGAACCCTCAAAAGCAGGGTAGGAATGGCCAACCCCGTGCCAATGGCTCCGATTATGAACATCACACGCAGCGTGTATGCCACGGCGCCGACCAGAGCCTCGGTCTCGGCGGTGCTTGCCAGATTCGGCGACGTAAGCGCAAACAATCCCAGGATCGCTTTGGCGGCAAAGCTACCCGGCACCATGGGAATACAGCCGGCAACATCCAGTGCATTCCGTGGAAAGCCCGTGTAAGTACACAGAACGTGCACGGCGCTACCTACCGCAAGCGCCGCCACAAACGAAGCGGCTTCCAGATTCCAGCCTAATTCGAGGCAAATCGTGCGCACCCCTACCGCAAGCGCGCCGCTGGCCGCGCACCAAATGAGCGAACGAAAACTAATGTTAAACAACACGCCGAAACCTGCTGCGGCAATGGCCCCGCAAACCGTTTGATGCAAGAGAAAGAGAAGATCCATTTTCAGTGCGCCTCCTGCAGTATGGTTTGGCCGAGCCAGAGCCCCAAAGTCGCAAATATTAAGATCACGGCCACCCACACGAGCCGGGCACTTCCGAGCGTGGGTCGTCCCTCGAGAATGTCATTCAGCGCGTTCAATAAAGGGACGCCAGGCACAAGGAGTAGAATTGCGGCGATCATGGCCGTCGCCACTGTCTGGCTTCCGGCTAATCGCGCTCCCAATCCACCCAGCGTCGCCCCGATAAAGGCGACAACCGCCGCGCCGATGAACACGTTAACATGTCGGCCGGCCAGATCTCGGCGCACGAATTGCGCGATCGTCGCCCCCAAAAACACCGGAAGAGTGGCCAGCCAGTCGGCCTTAAGCAAGCGCCCGAATGCCGCGCAAGCCAATCCAACAGCCACGGACATCACCAGCGATGAATGGCGGGCGGTTTTCCCCGGTAAGCGTTCCAACTTTGAGCGGGTCTGTTCGGCCGTTAAATCGCCTTTCGTCATCCGCGCAGCCAATTGGCGCACGGCCTGATCCACGCGGATATTCACTCCAATATGTCCCACCTTGCGCATGCGGGTGACGCCCTCATTGCCAATCCCAACGGTAATTGCAAGCGAAGCATAACCAATCCGCAGTTCCACGCGCTCGGCCCCAAGCCCACGCGCCACCTGGGTGACAATTCTATCCACATTTTGCGCACTTGACCCCGATTCCATCGAGATACGGCCGGCGTCCAGAGCGGCCATCGCAATCGGTTCAAGCGGGTCAGTTTGCTGGGCGTCTTCCCGGACTGTCAATCTTGTCATACATCAATTCGTTGGTTGCACCCCGTCGGGTCGGGGGTCGGTCAAAATTTAAGCCTGAAATTTCACTCGAAAGAGGTCGTTGCTGAACTGCCCTTCTCAATACGTGCCATCGGGGATCCGGCCTCTCAAACGCATCAGCCGGAGGTACTTTTCGCGACCAGTAATGGATTTGGGGAGACACTGGAATTCTTCGAGAATAGGTTTGCGGGCAGCGAATGACTAGCAAATTATCGTATTGAGACATTACGAACTGGGTTGTTTCCGGTGGCATGAACAACTCCCCGCCGCCCGCGGAGTTGCTCACAGCAAAGGCGGCTAGAGCCGACCTGCTGTGGGGTGCAGGTCTCGTCGTCATTACTGCCGCCGCCAGAACAACCAGATCATATGCCAATACTTTTCGTCCCGTCCCCTGGAAGTCCTCAAGTTTTTTTCTTCCCGCCAGGCCCAGGCTGCCACTAATATCATAACCGGCTGTCACGCCCCACTGATTATAACAATGCAAGTTTGGCCAGGCCGAATGTCGCCGCTGGGCGCAACGTTTGACGGCAGCGGCGTTAACTTCGCGCTCTTTTCGGAGCACGCGACGAAGGTGGAGCTGTGTCTCTTCGATTCGCCGGAAGCGCAAACCGAAAGCCATCGTATTACGTTGCCGGAACGGACGGCCTACGTCTGGCACGGTTACCTGCCCGAGGTCCTGCTCCGGCAGGTCTATGGCTTTCGGGTGCATGGCCCTTGGGAGCCGGCACGCGGGCATCGATTCAATCCGCGGAAGCTCCTGCTCGATCCTTACGCAAAAGCGATTGCTCGGGGGTTGAGCTCTTACGTTGCCGTCGAATCCCCCGACGATCGCGCTCCGGATCAGCGCGACAACTCAAGGACGGCGCCGCTCGCGTGGGTCATAGACCGTGCGTTCTCGTGGGGCAATGACCGTCCGCTGCGAACGCCCTGGAACGAAACGATTGTATACGAGGTTCACGTCAAAGGCTTCACGAAGCTACACCCTGGAGTGCCGGAGAATCTGCGCGGCACTTACGCCGGCCTGGCGTCGCCGGCAGCGATCGACCACTTGAGCAGCCTGGGAGTGAGCGCCATCGAGATGCTCCCCGTGCATTTCCACATCGACGAGCAATTTCTGACCGATCAGGGCCGCGTGAACTACTGGGGCTACAATACTCTCGGCTATTTCGCCCCCGATCCGCGCTACGCCGCGAGCGGGCCGGTGGGCGCGGTGGAAGAATTCAAGTCGATGGTGCGCACGCTGCACGCCGCCGGCATGGAGGTCATTCTCGACGTCGTGTATAACCACACCGCCGAAGGCAATCATCTCGGCCCGACCCTCTCCTTTCGCGGCATCGACAACGCCTCGTATTACCGGCTGGCGGACGACCGCAGCCGCTACGTGGATTTTACCGGTTGCGGCAATTCCCTCAACGTCGGCCATCCACGCGTGCTGCAGCTCATCATGGACTCGCTGCGTTACTGGGTGCTCGAAATGCACGTCGATGGTTTCCGGTTCGATCTAGCCAGCGCGCTCGCACGGCAGTCGTGGGAGGTCAATCGACTCAGCGCGTTTTTTGACATCATTCATCAGGATCCTGTGCTCTCCGAGGTAAAGCTGATCGCGGAGCCGTGGGATCTCGGTCCGGGGGGCTACCAGGTCGGTAATTTTCCAGTGCTTTGGAGCGAGTGGAATGGCCGGTATCGCGATTGCGTCCGGCGATTCTGGAAAGGCGATGGCGGCACCGTAGGCGAATTCGCCTCACGCCTCACAGGCAGCAGCGACCTCTACAACGACGACGGGCGACACCCGAGCGCAAGCCTCAATTTCATTACCGCGCACGACGGTTTCACACTCCGCGATCTCGTGAGTCATAATCACAAGCACAACGAGGCGAATGACGAAGGGAACCGCGACGGATTGGACCACAATGACAGTTGGAACTGCGGCGCCGAAGGCCCGACCCACGACTCGGCGATCAACGCCCTGCGCGCCCGTCAGCAGCGGAACTTCCTCGCCACGCTGTTCCTTTCTCAAGGCGTGCCGATGCTGCTCGCTGGAGATGAATTCGGCCAGACCCAGCAGGGCAACAACAACGCCTACTGCCAGGACTCCGTCGTGGCGTGGCTGGATTGGGTATGGTCGAACGAACAGCGCGCGGTGCTCGACTTCGTCCGCGGCGTGGTGCGCCTGCGCAAAATGCAGCCCGTCTTTCACCGCCGCCGTTTTTTCCAGGGCCACCCGATCCACGGCGAAGAAATCAAGGATATCTACTGGGCAAGACCTGATGGCGACGAGATGACAGATGCAGATTGGAACGCCGGCCATGTTTGCTGTCTCGGCATGGGTCTCCCGGGCAACCAGATTGAAGAGACCAGCGAGAATGGCGAACGTATTCTCGGGGCCTCTTTCGTCATCCTGTTCAACGCCCACCATTACGCAGTTCCGTTCCGCCTGGGCGTTCGCAAGCGCGACGTGAGTTGGATATGCGTTCTCGACACTGCCGCCGCCAGCGAACAGCAAAGCTTCGAGCACATGGACCTGTTTCCCCTGCAAGCCCACTCACTCGCCGTCCTAAGGGCAAGACTTTATCCAACGCGTGAGTTGCAGCCGGTTCACTGAAACCGGGGGGAGAAGATTCGTTTTACGGTGGCTGGTGTGAATCGGTGAGAATGAGCCTGGGCGCGCGGTTGCGCAAGGCACGGCACTGCTCGAAATCGCACCGATTTGTTGTCGTGACACGTGTTGTTTTGGTCCGATAGCCTAACTTCCCCCGAATAAGGCTGGAATTGCCGATAAACACAGAATGTCCGATTTTTTTCGGGCTACATCTGGGCTGTGTCGGGAAGTTGGGCCCACCCGGGCGGGGCGGCGAAGAGGTGGAGGAGGTCGAATTTAGCTAAGAGGGCATTGAGTTCGTATGCACGACCAGAGTTCAAGCCAAACACCCGCTCCGAGCCAAGCCGCAAGCGCGGTTGCGCCTCGATGTCCTCGAAGCGGACTCCGTCTACCCCGGCCACACCGCCATTGGCGCGGCATTTACGCCACCCTTCCGCCAGCACGTCCATTAGGCATAGTTTGTCATAGAGGGCGTAAAACCGACAACTCCGGTTTCCCTTCACTATAGCATGCAACGCTTCTCGCAGTTCCCAGAGTTTAATTGGAGGTGGTAGGTTCGCGCCAATTTGACTCCCTCGCTCCAGCTCGGTCGGGCTTTGCCCTGCCTGTCGGCAGTCTATCTCGTTCGCCTCCCGGCGCCTCGGTTCCGCTCTGTCCCTTCTTGTCACGTCGCCCTGGAACTGAGGCCCCTTCGCTCAACGGTGATTAACCGCCTCCTCACTGTCGGGTCGGAGGAGGGGCGCCGCAGCGCGACCCTCCGTCCGCCTCCCAAACCGGACGTGCGGTTTTCCCGCATCCGGCTTTCACCAACAACTCCGGGTTTTCCCGGTCACGGATGTACAACGGTCAGTCGTACAAGATTCACCAGTCCGAACTCGCCATAAAGCCGCGGCTCCGGCAGTTCCCGCCATCCGCAGTTGCGCCAGCGCTCCTTGCGGTGTGACCAGATCCGCCGGACGACCCAGCGGTCGAGCCGGTTGTAGAGCTTGCGCACATTGGCCTTGCGATAATAGTTGCCCCAGCCCCGAAGTAACGGATTGAGACACTCGACCTGTTGCCGCGTGCTCAGTCCATTGTTGCGCCGGGTCAGTTTCCGAACCTTCTCCTTGAAGGCATCCAGCGATTGCTGGGTCGGATAACGATAGACGGCTCCTATTCGCGCTCCGCTTTTGATGCGTTCCGCCCCGAGCTCCAGTTTGCGATACCCTCGCTTGATGCGGAATCCGAGGAATTCAATCCCCCGGCCGATGTGCACAATGCGGGTCTTCTCGGTTCAGGGTGACTCCGAGCCTGGCGAGCACCTGCCCGGCGACGTGCAGCGCTCTGGCCGCTTCGTCGCGGGTGTGGCAGGTGATGCACCAGTCGTCGGCGTACCGCGTGAGCCGGTAGCCCCGCTTGCGCATTTCCTTGTCAAACGGCGTCAGGAGCACGTTGCTGAGCAACGGCGAGATCACGCCTCCTTGCGGAGTCCCCTGGCCGGAGGGCCGGTAGCCCTCCTTTCCCTGAACGCCCGCTTTGAGGATGCTTTCCACCATTCCCAGCACGCGCCCGTCGGACACGCGCTGGTTGAGCAGCTCCATCAGCTTGGCATGGTCGACGGTAGTGAAAAAGTCCTTCAGATCAGCGTCCACGATCCATTCGCAGCCCTCCCCGATTTCCTCTGTCACTTTGTCAACCGCGCCCTGGGCCGATCTCATCGGACGGTATCCGAAGCTGGCTGCATCGAACACCTCCTCGAAGATCGGCTCCAGCCGGTTCTTGATCGCCTGCTGACACACCCGGTCATAGACCGTCGGAATGCCAAGCTTGCGATACTTCCCCGGCTGGCCGGTCTTGGCGATGAGGTGTTCGCGCACGGGTTCGGGGCGATAGGTCCGGCCCCGGAGTTCCTCTTGCAGGCGCTGGAGATTCGCCTCCAACCGCCACTCGAAGTCTCCGATGCTTTCGTCATCGATCCCCCCGCTCCCGCAGTTGGACTTCACCTTTTCCCAAGCCAGTCGCAGATTCCCTGGATGGTATATCTTGTCCACCAGTGAGTGGACCTTGTTTCCGTGTGAAGGCTTCAGCCAGTCTACAAGTCTCCTCGGAGCGCGGCGTACGGGTTTTTCGTCTTCCGAACTGTTCCTCATCGCATTCTCCTACTCGCTTGTTTCATGGCCTTCATTCCTCCGCTGTTGTCAGCCGGCTTCCCCAGCCCACTCCGGGCTGCCGCGCCTGGTGGCGGTGGCACATGGTTTCCCATGGCTTGCTCAGGTACTATCCGGCTGTCCGACTCCTCGCCGCGCATCGCTTCCCATTTCGCCTTTCTCTGGCTTATAGGTCAGCTTTCCCGCCTGCCATGGGCGGGACGCGGCGAGGTCTCCCCGAGTCGCACGTGTATCTTTCCCGCCGTGCCGTCCGCACACACCTTGGTGCGACAGGATGGAATCCCAATGCCTTCGCCCCCATAGTGCGGGCTCGACCATTTCCTGTCTTTGGCCGACCAGTTCATCATGGGCTCGCGCCCTTCGATTACGGCCCGGCGGTTCTCCGCATGCCCTTCGGATTCCGCCTCGCGGCGGACACCCTGCCCTCCGGTTGGGTCCGGCCTCGCAGCCTTTCCCGATCCCCGGACTTAGGAATCTCCAGCACTGTTCGCTCTTTGTTTCCAAAGTTGTGTCTTCTTCAGTTTCTTCCTTATCCGATGACTCCGGCCAGCGAGCTTCTACACCCGCTTTTGGATACCACCCCGGGATCACGGGGTGAACGGGACTTCCACCCGTCTGATTCACGCGCTGTCGGGCGCACACTATGGACCTCTCCGACTTCCGCACCCACCGAGCCTGTCCCTCGCGGACGTCTCGTTGGGGTCTTTTCACCCCGTGGATGCGGATCTCCCGTGTTATTGCGAGTTTCCTTCGCACACATGCCGTCACCAATACTCCGGCGGACTTCCTTCGGGCCGCGATTGCTCATTTCTTCTTGTAAACCCGGACCGAGAATTTGCCTTCGGAACGGCGGCCTTCGCCCTATCGCGACGGACTCGGCGTCCGCATTACCCTTTTCGAAGCTTGCTCGGTGTTCACTCATACGAATTACGGCCTGCGTGCTCCTTGAGCCAGCTGATGCGGCCCTTTTCCTGAATGCTTGAACGACTTCGTTGCCTCCGCCGCCCCTTCAGGTGGTTCCGGGTGGAGCAATCAACTTCCAGGGTGGGCTTTCTTTGTCTCTCCCACTGGAGACCCGTGGCTTTTCACGGCGCACCGCGAAGTCGGGATAGGTGAGCAGGCCGATGACAAAGAAGATGTCCATTCGCGTTCTCCGCAGCTAATGACGCCAGAGATAAAAACCGTAACTGATGTAACCAAGCAAAAGCAGCCCTCCCTCCCATCGGTTGAGCTCGAACCCGCTCCAAAGCAAGGGCAGCAACACGAAAGCGAAGCCGATCATCACGGCGAGATCGACCGTCGCGACGCCCTGCGCGGAGAGCGGAACGGTAAGCGCGGAGGCGCCCAGTACCCCTAACAGGTTGAAAATGTTCGAGCCGAGAATGTTGCCAATGGCAATGTCGGGCTCCTTTCGCAGGGCGGCCACAATAGAAGTGGCCAACTCCGGCATGCTGGTTCCCGCTGCGACGATTGTAAGGCCAATTAATGCCTCGCTCATTCCGAGCACCCTGGCCACCGTGACGGCTCCCATGACGAGCACCCGGCCGCCCGCAACTAGAAGGGCCAGGCCGCAGATGATCAACAGAAGGTCAATCCATAAAGCTCGACTCGGTTTCGGAATGCCCTCGGTAAATTCCCCTGTGACCTGCGGCATGCGCTCGCGTCTTGCATGAAGCACCACAAACAGGACATAGCTGAAGAGACCTGCCAGAAGCACGCCTCCCTCGATTCGCCCGACCACGATGTCGCGCAACATCCATACCGACAACAGCGAGGCAAAGATCAGCACAGGCACATCAATACGAATGAGCTGCACTTGAACTCTCATCGGGCAGACCAGAGCAGAGAGCCCAAGAATCGCTCCGATGTTAAAGATGTTCGAACCGACCACGTTGCCCACGGCAATCGGACCGTAGCCGTTCAACGCAGATTCCATGCAAACCACAAGTTCGGGAGAACTGGTGGCAAACGCCACAATCGTAAGCCCAACAACAAGTGGCGTGAGACCGAGTTTCAAGGCAGCCGAAGCGCTTCCTTTCACAAGCGCTTCGCCTCCGAAATAAAGCAATGCCAGACCAGCAAGAACCGCGACAATTGCGAATGTCATTCGCTTCAGAATTTCTGCGTGGACGTCTGCCGAGTCTAGCACGAATTATGGCCTCGGACTTACCATTAACGGCCCCTGCAGTGCAGCGGTGATTCATCTGGGCAGAACCCGATCGTCCGGTAGAATGCGCAAAGCCACACTGCCCTTCCAAATGCGACCCAGTAGGCGCAAAACGAAGCGAGCAGCAAACGAGCGCGCTAAACAAACTCAATCATTGTCCGACCGCAGGATGTTATGCCACTGGTTTTGACTGTCATGCACGTTCATACAACCTGCTGCGTGGCATGAACTTCGAATTATTGCAGGAGTTTACGATCCCGCTGGCCAATCCGTTTTCCCGCACGCAGTAACCGTCGCATGAAACCCACGCTCAACGCAGGAGGCAAGTTTCGCACAGTCTCATACACCTGTATTGCCCTTTTCGCATTCGCTGGAAACTCCATCCTCTGCCGATTGGCCCTTGGGCAGGGCGCAATTGACGCCGCAACGTTTTCCGCGGCACGGCTCATCGCGGGCGCTATCACGCTCGGCCTTATCACCCGGGTGAATCAGCGGGCCGCGATTCTAGATTCCGGCACATGGCTGTCGGCAGCCATGCTCTTCCTTTACGCCGTTCCATTTTCGTTTGCCTACATCAGCCTGACTGCCGGAACCGGCGCACTCCTCCTATTCGGTTGTGTTCAGGTCACGATGATCATTTCAGCACTTTGGTCGGGAGAACGGCCGCATCCTTTGCAGTGGGCCGGACTTGCCATCGCTCTTGCAGGCCTTGTCTACCTCGTCATTCCTGGTTTGACTGCGCCCTCGCTTGGCGGCTCCCTTCTCATGGCGTTGGCGGGCGTTTCCTGGGGCGTCTATTCACTCCTCGGACGTGGTGCACCCAACGCCCTGGCACAAACTGCCGGAAACTTTCTCCGTTCGGTTCCGCTCGTGCTCGCCGTCAGCATTATTGCGGTTCCCACCTTTCACGTCGAAACCAAAGGTCTTCTTCTGGCAATCGCCTCAGGTTCCCTCGCCTCCGGATTGGGATATGTAGTCTGGTACGTCGCGCTGAAAGGGCTCACCGCCACCCGTTCCGCAGTCGTTCAACTGGCAGTGCCTGTCCTGGCTGCCCTGGGAGGAGTGGTATTTCTGGCCGAATCCATTTCGATGCGTCTGCTTTTATCTACAGCAACTGTGCTTGGAGGGGTGGGTCTCGCACTGATTGGTCGCGAACGGCACACTTCACCTCGCGCCTGATTCTCCTCGGCAATGCACCGTGGAACAGTAATCGTTAACAGTGTGACTCATCCGTTGCGCAACGTGGCGGGAAATGGTTTGCTCATAAGAAATGCGCAGGACTGTGACACTCGTAATATTTTCCATGATTCGAGAGCGTTTTCCGTGAACTCGGCCCTTACTAATCTTGGCTCGA
Organism: uncultured Verrucomicrobiae bacterium; assembly: GCA_963805815.1. GTDB lineage: Bacteria > Verrucomicrobiota > Verrucomicrobiia > Chthoniobacterales > Chthoniobacteraceae > CAWDWA01. The sequence goes on along the minus strand of CAWDWA010000005.1, from coordinate 17,379 downwards.
AAACCTGCGCTGCTCCAAAAAACGACGCGCGGCGAAGAGTTTTGCAGAGTCCATCTTCCAGAGAAGCTGCGAAACAGAAAGAGTGCTCGAGCGGTTTCGATAACGGGTCTCAGCCATTCTTCTCATCCGTTACATCCTGCCAAATTTACTTAATATCCGGTCCTCTCCGACCGCGGCATCCGAACACAGATTGATACACCGATGCAGAAACGGCAAAGCATGCAACTGAAAAAACTACACGGGCAACTGGGCGACTTACTCTACGGGTACTCGAAGGTCACTTTCACACAATCCTACCAGCCTTCGGGCTGGGAACCGGCGGTTAATGCCTACCAGTGTGACGACTCTCTGAAGATCTGCGTTGATCTCGCGGGAGTCGAGACCCGGTCGATCGAAATCCGTGTCGAGCAGAACCGGTTGATCGTGCGAGGAAACCGCCCTTTGCCTGAACCCCCGATGGAAAACCGTTGTCGGAAAATTTTGGTAATGGAGATCGACTACGGTCCTTTCGAACGTGTGTTCGAACTGCCGTTAGCTGTTGATTCAGAACGTGTCTCGGCAACACACTCCATTGGACTTCTCTGGATCCAATTGCCCATCTCGAACCATGACTGAAGCTCGCCAGACTCCATCTTCACCAGCAGAAGAGCAATCCGCCGGGCAGGATCGGGAAGAAGCGAGCACAGACCAACCCGAACCTACCGTCAAAGACGATAGCGTCACGCAACTGCCAATCATTGCGCTACGGGGAACGGTGGTTTTTCCCGGAGTAATCGTCCCGCTGACCCTCCAGCGCCCTTCCAGTCTTCAACTGCTCGACGAGAACTTGCCGAAGAGCAAGAAGATCGGTCTCGTCACGCAACGCACTGCAGAAACAGAAGAGCCGGGCCCCGATGATCTCTACGGCGTGGGAATCCTCGGTCAAGTGTTGAAACTCGTTCGGCAGCAAGAAGGTCCAACGGCAATTGTCGTGCAGGGCATTCAACGCATTGCTGTCACCGACTACACGCAAACCACTCCTTATCTGATAGCCCAGGTCCAACCGATACACCCCGGCAAGGCACCCGAAAAGGAAAACCAATGGACTGCGGAAGTAAATAACCTGAGGGAAACCGCCGGGCGCTTGATTGCCGCGAACCCGGAAATTCCAGACCAGGCGCGCCTCGTGCTGGCGAACATCGAGGATCCTGGACAACTCGCCGATTTCCTCGCTGCGAATCTCCCTATTGGAGTCGAGGAGAAGCAATCGCTACTCGAGGAACTCGACGTCGTCAAACGCGTTCGCGCCGTGCAATCGGCCGTCTCCCGCCAACTCGAAATCGCGAATCTTCAGAAGAAATTACGCGAGGATGTCGAGTCCGAATTTACCGACACGCAACGGCGGGCCTATCTTCGGGAACAGCTCCGTGCGATCCGCCGGGAACTCGGCGAGGCCGAGGGCGGGGAGGAACAGATCGAGAATCTGCGCGCCCGCCTCGAGGAAGCCAAACTGCCGCCCGAGGCCGCAGAGCAGGCGGAACGGGAGCTGAATCGGCTCAACGTGATCCCGCCGCAGAGCCCGGAACATTCCGTGATTGTGAGCTATCTCGAGACGTTGGCCGAACTGCCCTGGCAAAAGCTGAGCGAGGACAACCTCGATCTGGACGCGGCGCGCAAGATACTCGACCGTGACCATTACGATCTGGACAAAGTGAAGCGCCGGCTCATTGAGGATCTTGCCGTGCGCAAGCTCAACCCCGAGGGACACGGCGCGATTCTCTGCTTTCTCGGACCGCCGGGTGTTGGGAAGACCAGCCTCGGACAGTCGATCGCCGATGCACTGGGCCGAAAATTTACACGAATGAGCCTCGGCGGCATCCGGGACGAAGCTGAAATCCGTGGACATCGCCGCACCTACATCGGCTCGATGCCGGGGAGGCTGATCCAGGATATCCGGCGCGTTGGCACCCGGAACCCCGTGATGATGCTCGACGAAGTTGACAAGATCGGTGCGGATTTCCGCGGAGACCCTGCCAGTGCGCTGCTGGAAGTGCTTGATCCCCGGCAGAACTACGCCTTCGTGGACCGGTATCTCGATGTGCCGTTCGACCTATCTCGTGTGCTGTTCATCGCGACAGCCAATACCATCGACCCGATTCCTTCTGCACTTCGAGATCGCATGGAAGTGATTCGGCTGCCGGGTTACACTGAGAGCGAAAAGCTGCGAATTGCCGAGGGATACCTCGTAAAACGGCAGTTGGAGGAGAACGGGCTTCAGCCTCAACAATGCCAGTGGGACCAATCTGCGTTGGAACAGATCATCGGCGACTACACGCATGAAGCCGGGGTACGCGAACTGGAAAGACAGATCGGTGCGGTCTGCCGTTCAGTCGCCGCCCGGGTCGCACAAAATCCGGAACACAAGGAAAGAATTACTCCCGAAATCGTGACGGAGGTGCTCGGCCCGCCGCAGTATGTGCGTGAGACGCGCCTAAAAACGAGCATGCCCGGAGTTGTCACCGGGCTTGCCTACACGCCCGTCGGCGGAGAAATACTGCACATCGAAGCCGCACGCTTTCCGGGAAAGGGAAACGTTATTCTGACAGGACAAATCGGCGATGTGATGAAGGAATCGGCCCAGGCCGCGTTGAGTCTGGTCAGGAGCCGCGCCGATTCGCTCGGTATCAAATCCGACGAATTCAAGGAATGCGATATCCACGTGCATGTGCCGGCAGGCGCAGTGCCTAAAGACGGCCCCTCCGCGGGCGTCGCAATGTTCACCGCGATAGCGTCGTTGTTCATGAACCGCCCGGTGCGAGCCGATATTGCGATGACCGGCGAGATTACATTGCGCGGGCTCATACTGCCAATCGGGGGATTGAAAGAGAAAAGTCTGGGTGCAATGCGCGCCGGTATCCAGACAGTTCTCGTTCCAAAACTCAACGAGAAGGATCTTCCCGACATTCCCGACGAAGTGAAAGCCAAGCTCCATTTCGAGCCGGTCGAGACCGTCGACGAAGTGTTGAAGCTTGCACTAAGTGATCGCTGACGAATCAGAAGCACCTTACCGAGCCGGCCATGATGATTTTCCAATACCGCCATCATCGCTCCAACGCCAACAAATCGGGACGAAACACCAGTCTCTCAGGGCCCGGCCGGCATGAGGAAGTTAAACAAGCATGAACATCGCATTCCTTGGTTACGGTCAAGTCGGCGCGGCACTCGCCGATCATTTGCAACGCATTGGGTATTCTGTGACGTTAGCGGCCAGAGACCCTATATCGGAGAGCGTGAAAAACGCAGTTGCAAAGAATCCTGACTTCGCGCTTACCTCTCCCAGAGCTGCGGTGAAGGGTGCCGAGGTTGTTTTCCTCGCTACGCCATTCCAGGCGAATGAGGCGGCTCTCAAGTCCGTTGCGGAAGAACTCAAGGGCAAGATTCTCGTCGACTGCACCAACCCCGTCGGCCCAAACTTCACCCACGGCCTGAAAAATAAGCAGTCGGGCTCGGAGATGGTGCAGGGACTTGTTCCAAAGGCCAAGGTGGTCAAGGCCTTCACCATTTACGGTTTCGAGAATTTCGAGAACCCAAGCTTTCCCAACTACAACGTCAAGCCGGTGATGATGTACTGCGGGCAAGACGAATCCGCCAAGAAAACAGTCGGCACCTTGATCAAACAGCTAGGCTGGGAGCCACTCGATGTGGGAGGTCTTGAGCAGGCACTTCACCTTGAACACATGACACTACTGTGGGTGCGCATGGTCCGCGTCGGTGGTCATTCTCCGAACATGGTGTGGGCCATGCTAACAAGGTGACTTCCACGTTCGCGGAACGAATCGCCGCAGCCGCTATGCCGCTGTATCTCTATGCCTGATCGGGACCGGTAAGCTTCCTTGTTCCCTGAATCGATGAAAGCGTTTGGGGCGACTGCGCTGATTTTGCAGACATTGCTGCTTGCCGCATGCAACGAGAGAGTCACGAGCCATTACGAAACCCGTTCAGAAGCGGTCCGAAGGAGAGTTCCGCTTCGAGCCGAGGGAGGAAAGGGTGTTTCTCGACAAACTCTCCGGGATGGATGCAGGAGAAATATCAGGCGCCGATCAAGTCTGCTTTCTGGAGCGCGGTTACCGTCCATTCGCTTTCTCCAATTCAAATTCACGGTGGAGCTTCCTCGTCGCCCCAGACAAGGGACACTGCAAATACTGGATGGAATCGAACAGGAATTAAGGCGCAACTTGGAAGAGACCGAGGATCAATGCCCGAACGGTCCACTGTATTTCGAGCCACTGGCTCGCGCCCTGGCGTTGCGCGTGCTCGGCGCAGTGCGTGATAAGAAGAAAAGAACGAGCGTTCAACGTCCGCACGCCAACCAGCAGGCGCCCCGCTGTCGGGGACGATGCATCTCGAAGTCTTTGAGCCGCACGCCGACCCCGCAGTCCGCGGCATGGGCGGGAATCTCACGATCCGATGCAAAGAGCGCCAGCGGGCGCTGCTCGGCGTGGTCCTCGTCGAAGCCTTCGATGACTTTGCACCAGGCTTCCCGCTGACTGTCGTTGATTTGATGTCGCTTCGCTCCACCCCTTCGGGGCTGCCTTCGGCAGTCCATCTACGCTTCGCTTCGGTTCACCGAGATAAAGCACCGGTCGCTGCACGACCTTTCCGCCCGCACACCGGCGATTTTCCACGATGGACCAGTAGCGGTGTTCCTTGCCGTCTTTCTTGCGCTGCGTGCATCTCAGAAACATGACCGCACGCAATCTTAGGCATTTCTTAGATCGGGAGAAGAGGGTAGGTCTTCACTACAGCGCATTCTGAAGATCCGACCCTGTATTCATGCGGCTTCGCGGGCCATCAACGCCAGAAAATCACCGTTTTTTCCGCCCAGTGTAGAGTCGAAGTCGGGTTAGGATTAGGATGTCCTAGGCAATTGTGCGGGATACATCGTCGGCAATCCTTCCAACGAAGACCGTTCCGCGAAGCCCACGATCAAATGCCCGGGCGAAACTTTCCGACGGTGTGCTGGAGGCATTCGGTGATCTGGCCCAGGGAGCAGCATTCCACGGTCTGAAGCAGTTCCCGAAACACGTTCTCACCCGCTTCGACGACCCTGGAGAGGCGGTCGAGCGCCGCGGAAGAGTCCCCGGCGTGGCGTTCTTTGAATTGCCGCAAACGGCCGATCTGCGCCTTCTTCTTTTCGCGGGACAGGCGAGCGAGCTTCATGCGGGGGGGCTCGGACGAGTGGCCGGCGTAACGATTGACGGCGATCACGGGCCGGACGCCCTCCGAAATCTGCATTTCCATGCGATGGGCGGCGGACTGGATCCGGCTGCGCTGATAGCGTTGTTCCATGGCGGACAGGACGCCGCCTAGCCGGTCGATTTCGCGAAATTCGTCGATCACAGCCCGCTGGACCGCGCGCTCCACAGCTTTCATCCCGGGCGAACCCGGCAGGGTATTCATCATGTGCCGGAAGAGTCCCGATTCTTCCAGCAGGATACTCTGCGCGTGGGCCGCCAGGCGGGCATATTCCTCGCTGGGGGTGGTGAATGGTTCGTCGGCGGAATTGCTGTGGCACGAATTGGTGGCGTTGGCATACGCAAGGACGAGTTCGACCGCCGTACGGGTGAGGTTGTTCTGGAACTCGGCGGTCACGAGTGACCGTCCGCTGGTCTGGGTATGCAGTTTGAAGCGTTGCGCATTCTCGCCGGCGCCGAAGACGTCCCTCATGCCGATGGCCCACAGCTTGCGACACACGCGCCCGAGCGCCAGATATTCGATGTCGAGTCCGCAATCGAGAAAGAACGAGAGCCGCAGTCCGAATCGATCGACAACGAGTCCGCGTTCCCGAAGCATTTCCACGTAGGTGAACCCGTTCGACAAGGTGTAGGCGGCCTGCTGGACCGGTGTGGCCCCCGCTTCCGCAATGTGATATCCGCTGATTGAGACCGGATACCAGCGAGGTGCCTCGGCGGTGGTGAACTCGATCATGTCCGCGAGGAATCGCAGGGATGCCTCGACCGGAAAGAGAATTTCGTTCTGCGCCTGTACCTCCTTAAGGACGTCGGCCTGCACCGTCCCGCGCAGGTTCCACCAGATGTTTTGTCCGAAACGCCGGCGCGCCGCGACGAAATACATGGCGAGGATCGCCGGTGCTGGACCGTTGATGGTCATGGAGACGGAAAACGCAGCATCATCGAGCGGAAATCCGTCATACAGCCGTTCCATGTCTTCGATAGTATCGATCGCGACGCCGCCTTCGCCGATCTTGCCGAACGCCCCCTCCGTATCGCTGTCGAGGCCGTAGAGGGTGGGCCCGTCAAACGCGGTGCTGAGGCGGATGTTTCGCTGGTGGCGGGTCAGGTATCGGAACCGTTCGTTGGTATCTTCGGCGAGACCCAGCCCGGCAAAAAGGCGAGTTGGCTCCTCGCGTTGCCCGACGGCGCCGGCGTCCTCGGGTTCGAGGTACATTTCTCGATAAGCGGAGCTGACGAACGGGAATTCCCCGGGCAAACCTTCCTCGAGCAGATACCGCACAATGGCGCCGGATTCGTCGAAATCCGGAAGGGCAAGGCGGGGAAGTTCGATTCCGGTAGGAGTGGTGGTCCGCCCGATGCCTCCGCGTAGACGGCGCCAATCTTCAAGAACTTTTCGGCCGTAGTCCGCATCCTCGCGGGCCCGACGCACTTCTACCTCGACGTGGCGATCGTAGTTCTCCACCGCCCTGACGATTTCTCCGAGTCGATTCATTTTTTCTTACATATTACAGATCCAGTTCTGCAAAAAGCCGGTCCACACCGGCGTCACGATGTTTCTTTGCGGTGGTGGCGATCAGCGTCGCCCCGCTGCCGCTCGAACGTTCTTCGATTTCGGAAAGGGCGGTGGGCGCGCCCGGAAGATCGCTCTTGTTGACGACCATAATATCCGCCATGTCGAGCATCGCGATCTTCTGCAACTGGAGCGGGCCTCCGTAGCCGGGACTCATGACCACGACAACGCAGTCGAGGAAGCCTTTCGCAAACGGGAGCGATTCCTGACCAATCCCCACCGTCTCGACCAGCACGAGGTCGAAATTGGGCTCGGCCCTCCGCAATTCCTCCAGGCATGCTTCGGTGCCAGGTGCCAGGCCTCCGGCGCGCCCGCGCGTCGCGAGGCTCCGAAGAAAGACGCGGTCGTCCTGCGAATAGATCATGGCCGCCCGATCACCCAGAAGGGCTCCTTTTCCCACCAGGCTCGGATCGTGCGAAAGTATGGCGATCCGCCCGGATCGGCGCTGAAGAAAGCGCAACACGAGCTCGTCGATGAGAGTGGTCTTGCCCGCCCCGCCCGGACCGGTGAACCCAATGACGCGGGGACCGCGGCGCGCTGAAGATTCCGTATTCTGTGTTTTAGAAGATTCGGACGAAGCGACTGCCGTCGTCAGCACCCGCGCAAGGCGTAGGTCAGGACACCAATGATCCGGCATGGCAGACTCACGCGGCTTGCCGTAGGTTGCCCGGACGAATCCGACAATTTCCGCGAGGGGCGTCCCAGCGAAAAAAATCTGCTCCACGCCCGCCTCCTTCAGCGCGTCCGCATCTTCGACCGTGATCGTGCCGCCGCCACCTCCGAAAACGCCAATCTCGCCCGCGCCTGCTTCGTTCAATTGCTGCACGACTTCCGAAAAGAACTCGACGTGTCCGCCGTTGTAGCTCGACAGGCCCACCGCACGGGCATCTTCCTGCACCGCCGCCCGCACGATGTCGCGCACGGAATGATGATAGCCTGCGTAAATCACCTCCGCACCGTTGCGGACAAGCTCGATGTTGATGGTATTGATCGCGCTGTCATGCCCGTCGCACAGCGGAACTGCCGTGAGAAGGCGAAGGGGGGAAGCGAAGGAAGAGGACACGGACGGATGTCTTTTAAGATACTCGATTTTTTGACACTACTCTGTAGAACGCTCAGAAAAATCGTCGATCACGCATTTGTCTCGCTTTTCAGTCGTTGCGAATCGGGAGAACGGACGACGCGAGCCCTTGGACATACGCCCGGAAAATGAATGAAGCAATTTCAAAAAAATGATCGTCCTCGCGGAGCCAGGGCTCTTGATAGTGATTTTGTAGTTGGTTGAACCTGAGGATCGGAAATCGGGACTAGACAATTTGGTGGTTTTGGGTTGTGGTGGGCTTGGGATGAAATCTCTTGTCGATGATTTAGAAGCCGGGAGCGGCCTTTTACGGGCCGATCAATCACTGAAAGTCGAGGTCGTTACAGCGTTGGAGCGGGAACGCTTCGACGAATTGCTGGCGGCGAAGCATTACCTCGGACGGGCGCCCTCTGTGGGCGATTTCCTGCGCCAGGTGGTCGTGCGTGACAAGCAATGGGTCGCCCTTCTGGTCTGGGGGCCGGCCGCCCTCAAGCTCAAGGACCGTGAGAAGTGGATCGGCTGGAACCCGGCTCTGGCAGCCGAACGCCTCAAGTTGGTAGTGCAGAACCGTCGCTATCTGCTGCCCCACGATAAGGGCCGGGAACCGAATCTGGCCAGCCAGGCGCTGGCCGCGGCCTGCCGGGCCCTGCCGGCACAGTGGCAGGAGCGCTTTGGCTATCGGCCGCTTCTGGCAGAAAGTTTTACCGATCCGGAAGCCTACGCCGGCACGTGCTACAAGGCCGGGGGATGGCAACCGGTGGGAATGAGCGATGGAAACAGCCGGCACCGGGCCAATTATTTTGTTCCCAATGGTCGCCCGAAGCGGCTCTGGCTCAAAGAGCTCGAAGCCGGCGCCCGGAAGAAGGCGTGCGCGGTGCCGCTGGCCCCCGAACACGCGGGCGCGATGGTGGCTGCCGCCCACGGGGTGCTGCCCGTCGATCAAAAGCAACGCCGCAGTCTGCTCGAGTTGTTGCGACAGGCCCCAGATCCGAGGGCGAAAAACACCCGCTTCCGCATCGGCCCGGTGCTGACCATCACCGCCATGGCGCTCTTGTGCGGAGCGCGGCAGATCTCCGAAATTGCCCGCTTTGCCAACCGTCTTAAACCCAATCAGCGCGCCGAACTGCGGCTGCCGATCAGGAAGGGCACGCGACGCTTTTACGAAGTGCCCAGCTATGACGTCTTCTACGACGTGCTTACCCGCATGGACCCCGAACCTTTCGCCGCGCTTCTGAGCGACTGGCTCTGCGAGCAGGCAGGCAGTCTGCCGGGCGCGCTGGCCCTCGATGGCAAGATGATCCGTGACATCATCGGCATGGTCAGTCTGGTCGATGTCGAGGACGGCTCGCCGGTGGCGATGGCCGTAATGGATCAGAAGGAAAACACGCAACGCTGTGAACAGAAGGTTGCGCAGAAACTCCTCTCCGACATGCCCTCGCTCGATGGCAGGACCATCACCACCGTGATGCGCGGCATTATTGCGTGGCTGTGATCGTGGATACTGCCCGCCACTACCGGAACCGGAACGTCGCCGAACGCTGCGTCACCCAGCCTGGAATCTTGCGCGCTTTCGGATGGCAGGTCGCCCTGGTCCTGACGCGCGACTGGTATCATGAACCTCAAGCCGTTCTGGATCGCATCGAACGTCTCGTGGGTGGCGAGGCCGAGCCGGCTATTGAAGTGGAGGACGACGTGCCGCCGCCCGCAATGAGAGAGCCCTTGACCCAGCCACCGATCCTGACGGAGCCGGCCCCGCAATCCGCTACACTGCGGAGCGTCAGATTCCGGCGCCTGGAATTTGTCAGAGGACGCTCCTCAAAGTTCTGGGAGATCGCGCAGGACGGCTGCTCGATTACCGTGCGCTACGGCCGCATCGGCAGCCGGGGCCAGACGCAAACGAAGGAATTCGACACCGCCGAACGAGCCGCGCACGAGGTGGAGAAACTCACGAACGAAAAACTGCGGAAAGGCTATCGGGACTGCGAGGATCGGGCATGAAACCCCTCGCGATCGGAAATGCCCAGGGTTTCTGGGGGGATCAGCCGGGAGCGGCGGCGCGGCTGGTCGAGGCATGTCCGGATCTGGATTTTCTCACGCTGGATTATCTGGCCGAGGTTTCGCTCTCCATCATGGCGATCCAGCGGCAGCGCGACCCGGACGCGGGATATGCGCGGGACTTCGTCGACGTTGTGCGATCGCTCGCTCCGTTCTTGAGGGAGGGACAGACCTTTCGGGTCGTCTCGCCTTGAACTTCGTCCTGACCGGAGTGCTGGGCAAGGGAGGGAGCCGATCGCTTCGCATCGACTCCCAGGGGAAGGCTCTCGGCCAGGCGATCCTGGAACTCGAATTGTCCGACACCGATGAAACCTGACGGCGAATTGATCCTCGTGGAGCGGCCCACGCCTGAAATAGTGCGGCTCGTCCTGAATCGTCCGGAACGCCGGAATGCTCATTCAGCCGTGCGCAAATCAAAATAAGGACGAAAATCCAAAACCGCGGCCGGATATCCTATCCTGCGGCAAAGAGCGCGGCTAACTTGCCTCCGGAATACAAACAGGATCGATCGCAGATCCTCGCCGCGGTCGATAGAAAACCGCGGAACTCCCATCCCCATGTCGTTTTTTCAATTGGAGAGCAATGATGTCTGAAACTAATAATTCAAGAGAAACCGGTTCGAATCAGGAGCAGCAAGCCAAAGAACTGGTCGCTCAGATGACCCTTGAAGAAAAGGCACTGCTGCTTTCGGGCGATGGCTCGTGACAATCGCGTGAATGGCTGCCACGCGACGGAACACCGGGAACTACTGACTCACATCCTTCGCGACCGTTGGGGATTCGACGGGTTCGTTGTCTCGGACTGGGGCGCAATCAATGACCGGGTAAAGGGAGTGGCGGCCGGAAGCAATCTGGAAATGCCCGGAAGCGGCGACTACAACCGCAAGAAGATCATTGCCGCCGTCCGGGAGGGTACACTCGAGGAAGCGGCACTCGACCAATCCGTGATCCAACTGCTTTCCGTGGTTCTCAAAGCCCGGGCATCCCATATACCCGGCCCCACCTTCGCTCCTGAAGCCCACCACAATCTTGCCCGTCGTGTTGGTGGCGAGGCGATTGTGCTTCTGAAAAACGACGACAAAGTCCTCCCGTTGGACGCGGCCAGAGTTGCCCTGATCCGCGCATTTGCCAGAAATCCGCGTTTTCAGGGCGCAGGGAGTTCTCAAGTGAACCCCACCCGCATATCCAAACCTCATCGCGAGATCTACCGCTGCAGGCGGCGGTGGAAGTTCGCGCCCGGCAGATTGCCTTCAAAACACTGACGCCGAAATCGATGATCAAGGACTTTCGCGATCATCCGCAGGGGCGGGCTTTCTATGGAGAACTCGTCAAGGCAATGGGGTTCGCGGATTTAGTCGATAACGAGGAACCTTCCGAAGCCGGTCTAACTCCCGAACAAATCGCCGCCCAGCGAAAAGCCCGTGTAGGGGAGCTAATATTCGCGCACGAAACGCCGGTCAAAAAATTGCCGGCGATCTCCTGCGGCGCATTCACCGAAGCCCGGCTAAATGAAATCCTGCAGGCAGTAGGAATACATTGAATAAATGATGAAAAAGCCGGGGGTGCTCTCGAAAGGGGCAAAAATTAGAAAGGCGCACCGTTCCCGATCCGATCGATGATGCGCGGCACCGCGCTGCGTGCTTGTCTCGGTCATTGCGCCAGCTTTCGTGTCTAAAGATCCGGCGGATCTTATTGCACTTGCCATTACAGTGGGATCAGCACCCCGACTGCCAATTCTTCCAATGGTTGTCATCGCGGTCACTGCTGCGTCATGTCATGCCCTGACGGAAACCCACTCCTAGTTGGAGGAGGCCAATATTCGCCGCAGTCGATTGTAATTTATTTTAGGGATTTCAAATTCGGTATCGGTCCGTCGAGGGGCCGTCAGTTCGGAGGAGGTTCAACCTTCCGCCAGCCCCTCTCCAACATGGGCGGCCTCGCCGCGCGCGCACTCGGCGGACTTCATCCACGGGGGCCGCCTTCTCGCGGGGGAGCCACAGCCTCGCCGCACCACGTCGTCACCAGACGCGCACGCGCGAGGCTCCGCTGCTGAGTGCGGCGATCGGACCGGCCGGGTAGGTCTGTCCGGGCGACTTTCGATCACCGAGCAGATCGACGTCCATGACTGCCGGAGCGCCGTCACGCTCCTCGAAGTTGGCGTCGACGAATCGGACGCGCTCGAGGTCCTGCCCGCTCACGACGCCCACCATTGCTCGTGCGAACGCATCGGGCAGCTGTGTCTCGAGGTAGACCGCCTCGCCTTCATCGGAGAGTACAGGCTGTCGCAGCTTCATCGAGCGGCAGAGGATCACGTTCGCCCTCGAAGGCGTGCGCCCCGGCGGCGTAGACGTTCTCGCGGATGTAGGCGGGCTGCTTCACGCCGAGGAAGCGCTGGTGGTCGCCCGGCGGTTGCTCGTCGATGCGTGCGAGGTACTCCTCGAAGGATGCCGGGTGCCCGTTGTACCCGGCTGTGCCGTAGCCGGCGGGTGCCTGGCCCTCAGCGGCCGGCCCGTAAGCGAGGGCGGCGTTACCGTCCAGGAAGATGTTCCCGACGAAGCGGTCATCGCCGCCGTAGATCACTGCGAAACCGGCGACGTGGGTGCTGTGCGGCAAATGGTAGGGCGTGGCGCGGTCCATGACGGGTTCGAGTCGCACGGTGCCGCAGACGAGGTTGTTGACGAATGCGCCGCCCTGGCTGAACAGCTCTAGGGACGCCGGTGACCCGAAGATGTTGTGCTCGACGAGGTACGGCCCGTGACTCACCTCGACGAAGAGGTCCCGGTTGTTGTCGTAGTAGATGTTCCGGGAGATGCGCGTGCCCTGTGTCTGCCAGTCGAGCCATGTGCCGAGCGAGCAGTCGTGGATCCTGTTGTGCCGGATCTCGACGTCGATGGCGGCGTGGAGCTTGATGCCGGCGATCTCGTAGCCGTAGAACTCCCGCTTGAGGGCGATGTTGTAGATGTGGTTGTCCTCGATCGTCGAGAACACGCAACCGAGATGCCCAACGATGCCGTTCTGTCCGCAGTCGAAGATGGTGTTGCGCCGGATGATGTGCGAGCCGACGTGCTCGCGGTCCCAGCCGATCTGGCGCGCGGCGAACACCGATTCGAGCTGGTACTGGTAACCCGGCTTGTCTCTCCGCGTCGTGGAGTAGTTGTGTCCTGTGGATGCCTCCTTGCCGATCGAGATCGCGGAGCACTTGGCGTCGTGGATGACGTTGTCCTCGATGATCCACCCCTTCGCCCAGTTGGGCCCGATAAGGCCCGGCTGGTCCGCGGTCGGTGGGGTCCAGGGGCACGCGGCCTGCGTCAGCTCGAAGCCGCGCACAGTGATGTAGTCGATATGGTGCTCGGTCGGGGTGAAGACGCTTCGGCGCACGTTGATCTCGACGAGTTGCGCATTCGGATCGGCTCCCTGGAAGTTCGCCCAGATCGTCGTCTCGTCGTCAATCTCGGCGTACCGCACGTAGCGCGTCTGTTCCGGGTTGCGGATCCGGTCGGCGACATCGGTCCAGTCGTCGATCGCTTCCGTCCGAAGCGGCGGATCCGACACCTCGGAACGGCTTGGCGCCTCGTAGAAACTTAGCCCGTTCAGGTAGACGTCGCCGAGATGCTTCTTCGGCGAGTCCGCCCGGGAGTAAACGATCCAGTCGCCGTCGATCTCTTCGGCGAAGGGGTTGAACGAGCCGAAGAGAGAGTTTGGCACCGTCACCTTCCAGACTGTTCCGACTACCGGCTCCCAGCCGGTGACGCGTTCCGAGCCCTTGATTACTACGTGCTCGCCCGGGGCGGCTTCGTAGGTGATGCGCCGCTGGTCGCTCCGCCCGCCGTGCCGGGGATCTACCCATTCGCGGTACACGCCCTCGTGGACGACCACGGTGTCTCCCGCCTGGGCCACGCTGGCAGCACGGTTGATGGTTCGGAACGGCCGGTCTTCGGAGCCGTCCGCAATGTCGGAGCCGGTCGTCGCGACGTGGAGGATGGATGTCATATGTCTCTTGGTCCTTCTGGTGTCGATTGTTGATCGGTCCGGTAACGGGTTTCGGTTGCCGGTCGTTCTCACGCTGACGTGCATAGTGGGCGAAGGCGCTCAGTCCCATAACCCGCCCTGCAAAAGGCCGCTATCTTTTTTCCGCACGAATGCGACAGGCTGCGCAAGATCGCAATAGCAGCGTCGCGCATAATGACTACACTCCTTCCGGATCTGAATGGTACAGACGCAAAACAACCAAATTACACAACTTCATGATCACAAACCAATAATAACGAGTTCCATGAAACATTCACTCTTGCTTGTTTTCTGTGTAATTTCCCTTTTCACTGGTTTTGCATCAGGTGACCCTGGCGCCGGAAACAATACTGATAATAACCCGCATCCGACTGGCAGTAAAATGATAGTTAAGATTGGAAACAATACTTTCACCGCAACACTTTATGACAATGCCACAGCAACCGCATTCAAATCCCTGTTGCCTATGACCGTAAATATGGTTGAGCTGAATGGAAACGAGAAATATTTTGATTTATCGGGCAAGCTGCCAACCGACGCATCCAATCCGCGAACTATTCACTCCGGTGATTTGATGATATATGGTTCCAATACTCTTGTGTTCTTCTATAAAACATTTTCTACATCCTATAGCTACACAAGGCTCGGAGGCATCAATGACGCCAAGGGGCTTGCTGCTGTGGTTGGTTCCGGAAATGTAACGGTTGCCTTCGAACTGGAGTAAAAGTTCAAGAAAGAAAACACAATACAGCCGAATTGCTCGGCGAGGAACCGATGAACATGCCGCGAGTAGTCGCGGATCGTTGCACGACCAGCCCTCGTTCCTGCTTCAAAAAGACACGGTATTCGTTCGCCAGACGTTCTGCCGGGCTGGTTGCGACGGTTCCGCGTTTGGCGCGCCAACCCCTCGTCACGCAGACTACCTGCGGTATTGCTAGTCGCTGAACCATATGGGTTTTCTGTGCAGTTTGTTCATCGACTGGTCGGGCGCGCAGCATCGCCGAGACGGCGAGTAAAGCGCCCGTGCACTGGCGGTTCGCTGGGGCCCATTCCCGGCACAGGAGTCACCATTCGATGGGCTTTCGGTCTCGGAAAAAGCCGCCGGTGGGACCATCGTCCGGCAGCGTGGCAAGCCACACGGCCGTATCCGCTCCCGCGTCTGGCGTTCGCGTGGCTCCTGCTCCGCCCATGCGCGTCCGCACCCAGCCAGGACACATCGCATTCACCTTGACTGCGGATGGAAGCTCTTTTGCGAGTCGCACAGTGAGCGCGTTTAGTGCTGCTTCCGTCACGCCGTAGGCTCCCGGTCCACCCATCCCTTCGGCGAATGACCCCCAGCCGGACGATACGTTGACGATTCGCCCGTATCCGCGCGCGATCATGTTCGGTGCCAGCGCGCGGATGAGGCGCAGGGGGCCGGCCAGGTGCACGGCGATCGAGTCGGCGAGCTGCGCATCAGTCAGTTCAAGCAGTGGCTTTTCGTGCAACACCCCGGCGTTATTGACCAATACGTCGAGCTGGCGGCCAGATTGGGCGATGTCGTTGATGGCGGCATCGATTGTCGCCGGAAGAGTAAGATCCACATGGATCGGTGCGGCATCGAGGCCAAGACGGCGAAGCGATTTAGCGGCTTCCTCGCCGGCCTCGAGGTCACGCGATCCGATCAACACCGAATTTCCAAGCTCGGTGAGTTGGCGCGCAATGGCCAGGCCGATGCCGCGATTGGCGCCGGTTACAAGCACGGTTCTTTTCATATTTGTTATTGTTGAGGGTGTGATTGCTTGCCCGCGCGGGATTGCCGGGAAGCCGAGCGCAGTAGCCGCAATGGCAGTTTTGACGAAGCGGGCGGCGGGAGATGTGCATGGCGAAGGACGCGAGAGCCGACAAGGACCACTTTAGCTACAATTCGCCGCGTAAGGCCGGGAGAAACGGCGCGCCCGTCTTCCGGAGCTTTTCCTCCAGCCGAAGGGTGCAATCGCAGTCGCAGCAGGCCCATGCCTCGGTGCCATTTGCATCCCGACAGTTTCGCCGCGCGTGCGCGTCCTTTGCGCTCACGAGCTCAAAATACTGCTCCCAATACGGACGCTCTTCCTCGAGTGGAACCTTGCAGAAACAGACCTCGACCCAACGCGCGGTCCCATCGTGCGTCACGCGCGCCTGCTGCATGTCGTGAATATATTCGTCACCGGCGACGGAGCCTTTGCCGAGACTGCCGCTTTCGATCGCCTTTAACAGCGCCGCTTCCTGACCTGGCTTCACGCGTGCTTTAACGAGGTAACGCATATATCGTGTCACGAGGCGACCGGCATTACTTTCGAGCGATCAGCATCGCCATTTCCGCCCGTTCGTTCAGGAACGGAAAGCCCATGTGCGGGCAGCGGTTATCCACTGCATGGACTCGTTCCTCGTGGCGAAACACGGCGACAGGACGGTCGGCGCCTTTGACGACGACACAGCCCTTGGCCTCTATTTCTCCCAATGTGCCGGCGGTCGCAGTCCGTCGGCTTGTTGGACGATGAGTGCTGCAATTTTTGCTCCCTCCTGCGTTGAGCCCGCCGCCCAATTGAGCATGAATACTTTTGATTTCTCGCATCACCCTATTTCAGATTTTCCGTGAAAAACGACGTGAGTTTGTCAAAGGGAATGTATTCCAGACCGTCGTAAAGATCCACATGCCCGGCACCCGGAACGATGTAGAGTTCCTTCGGTTCGGCAGCCTGCTTGTAGGCATCTTCGCTGAAGTAGCGCGAATGAGCGTTTTCCCCCGCGATGAGAAGAATTGGACGCGGGGAAATCGTGTCGACATGATCGAACGGGCGGAACTGGAAGAACGAGCCATCGCTGGTCAACGAAATGGCGGTCGTCGAGCGGGGGTGACGTCCACGCGGCATGCGGTAGTACTCGAAAAACTCGCGGACGACCGGGTGAGTATTCTCTTCAATCGTTTCGGGCAAGGCGGTGTAACGCACCGTTCCGTCGGCGAACTCGGTCCAGCGCTGCGCGGCCACTTCCTCTAGTGCCTTGCGGCGATCCCGTCGGTCATCGTCTTGCCTAGTCCCTCGCGTTTTGCACCACCCATGTCATACATGCTGACCGTGGCGACGGCCTTCATGCGGGGGTCGATCTGAGCGGCGGCAAGTGCAAAGCCCCGCTGGCGCACACACCGATGACGCCGACGCGTTCACGATCCACCAGAGGGGTCGTGCCGAGGAAGTCTACGCCGGCGCTGCCGTGGACCCGTCCCTACAAGCCCTGGAAGCCGTGCATCCGGGGCAGGCAGCTAAATGTCCAACTTACTAATGATGAGATCAATTTCCTAACGAGGCGGGGCCTCAGACCAGGAAATGTACTGTCAGATCGAAGCGTAGCGTGAAATTGGAGCCGGAGGCCCCGCCTCGTTAGGAAATTTTGGCTTCTCGTTCATGCGGCTTC
>CAWDWA010000004.1:0-11541 GCA_963805815.1 uncultured Verrucomicrobiae bacterium | reverse complement strand
CCAAAATAAGCGAGAAAAAGGCTTGAAGCACGGCGACCGCGATCGGTCGGCTTTTGAGGTCGAGATATCCGCTTATTTATTAGACCCGCTAATCATTGGATGCATTCAGGCCGATAATCATGCTCTCGGCTCGCTTGTTGTTGGCTTCTTTGTGCTATCTTATGAATTCGTGATCAGCTGGACGTATTCCTGCGTGAGGGCATGAATTGAGATTTTCCTTCCTTTTTAGGTTTCTTTCAGGTAATTCGAAGCCCTCTCAGGTGCTCCCATGCAGCAAAGAGTTCCTTTAACCAGACGTTGTAGTTCATGATGCGGTAGATGACCCGCCGGCCCGTGCGAACGATCTGCGTGGGTAGCAGAATGATGGAGTGCAAAAACCGCCGGAACTCCATCTTGACCAACTCCATTCCCCGTTCCTTGTTTGGCATCAGCAACCCAAACCATGCCTTCAGATTCCATGCCAGGGAAGTCATTACCATATAGGCCCAATTGCTAAGCAAATCGTCCACCGGCATACGCATCGCGTTCACTCCGTTCTTTAACTGCTCGATCACGTTCTCCTGATTGCAGCGTCCGTTGGCCAGACTCACGATTTCCGGCGGGGTGTAGTCGACGCGGTTGGTGATATAGAAAAAGTAACGTTCATCGTCGAAGAGCACTTCCTCGCCTTTCTTCACGCTGATGTTCTTACGTACGATGATCAGCCGGTAAGACCGCGAGCATTTATTCGGCTGATAGTCTATTTCGGCCACGCTCTCCCCCGTGAGCACCTTGTTCTCATACCCCTTGAAACGCACGATGCTCTCCTTGACCCGTTCACCCTTGCGTCGCGGGCGCGTGGCAATCTCATAGCGCGGCAGTCGCTCCAACGGCGTCCATGCCTCTTGCGGCAAGGCTTCGGCCAGTCCGACCACCTTCGGGTGCGCGTCCATCCCGAAGAGGAAGTGGACGCCTTCTTTATCCCATCGATCCAGCTCGCCAGTCAGTGTGAAGTCCGTGTCGCCGCGCAAGGTGATCTTTCCCGCATGAGGGCGCACCAACTCGATGGCCCGATCGATCCACGGCACGCACCCCTCATGACTGACCACATTCCCGGGGCGGTTGACCAGATATAGCACTTCATTGGTATTAGCCAGTGAGACTGTCAACGGCGCATACCCCCAAATGCCTTTGTAGGAAAGAGACATCCCGCCTTTGCATTCGCCGAGCGTCGGCGCGATGGTGCCGTCGGTATCTATAAAAGCCTCTGCCATGAACTGCCCGGGCTGCTGCTCCCACACCCGCTGGCGCACCGTGTTGGTTATCTCCATGAGATTGACGATGTCCTCCTCAGCAAAGCGGCGCGTAAAGTCACCGCTCGTTGTCGGGTCGGGAATGCGCTGGGCACCCAGGCCGTCAAGGAAGGCTTCATCATTGCGACGAAGCTCGATGTCTTCGAGCCGCACGCCCTCGAGCAGCGCGTTGTAAGTCAGGTTAAGCACATGATCGCTCTCGTGGTAGGGAAGGTGTTTCTTAAGAAGATGCAGTCGCGAGTCAATCTCCTCGCGGAGGCCCAGCTTGTTAACCATCAGATGAATCGCTCCGATTCCTCCGCAGTTGATCGCCCGGCTCTTCTCGGCCATCTCATAGTGGATGTTGCGGGCGGTTATGATAGGCTCCGCCTGATTGCTCCACCCACGCTTCGCGTCGAGACGGCGTTGAATTCGGCGCTTGCGATTACGCAGGATCTTCGGATATGTTCTTTTCACTCGAAATGACCTTTCTCTTTGGATGGTTTTGGTTTTAGCACCGCCATCAAACCAAGGATTCAAGGGCATTTCGAGTTTTTTATGGCAATGAATTTATCCCCATCACGCTTGTTTAGGGTCTAGGGCAAAGTGCTATCGGGGCCTCCTCACAGTATGTTGAGTTAGCCGGCTTCGCCGGTCTTTGCAGTTACTAACTAACACTGAACTCATCACCGCAAGGAAGACCCAGTAATTAAGAAAGCACTTTCCTACTATGCAGCAATCGATCTACACAGCAACAACCTTGTTATTGCCATCGTGGATGCCCAGGGCCGACGTATCAAGGACGCCCGGCTCTTCTGCGAGCTATACGAAGTCGAAAAGTTCCGGCGCGGTGCAGTTGAACATTGAAGGGGGCCTTTTGTCAGCGCACTCGGCTTGATCGCGACCCGACTTCCGAATCGCTCGAAGGGATTCTCGCTGTTGGTTTTTATCACGCCTGGCCATGACGATCGTGCTGGAGATCGGCGACATCGGCCGCTTCCCGAGTCCAGAACACTTTGCCAGCTACCAGGATCTCGGTTACGAGGTCGTACTCGCCGATCCGGCTGCTCTGGTCCAGTATGACGGTCTCAAAACGCCGACGACAAGAGCGATGCGTTCTTCCTCGCCGACGTGCTGCGGTTGGGCATCATGCCGCAAGGTTACGTCGGCGATCGCCGACTTCGCGCCGTGCGCGACCTTCTCCGCCGCCGCGCCTCCCTGGTGGCCAGGCGGACCGCGCTCTCCTTGAGCCTGCGCAATTTGCAGATGCGCACCAGGGGTAACTGTCCGATTTCCACGGTTCATATGAAGAAGGCGCTGGGCTGCAAGATAGCCAAAACCGTCTGGTATATCCTCACGCACGGCAGCGAATATGACGGTGAGCGTCTCTTCGGGCCGGAGAAAAACCGCGGCACTGCGCAGGCAAACCACGAAAACTTTGGGAGAGCATCCACCAGCCAGAATAAGGGGTTGAAGACTTAAAACTCAGCGGACTGATTGGAGGCGGGTGCTCTCCCTCACCGCTTGATTGACAACCTCAGGACAACGTAAAAGGAAGAATTTCGCAGACGATTCGACCGTGCCGCGAGTCACAAGAGGGTTGGACGGAACAGGACCATGCCGCGCCATGCGGCCGGGCAGCACCTGTCCGGAACCACAGGTTAGTTTCTCCTGAATGAACGCGGCCCGGCACAAACGTTTTTCTGGATCCGCCTCAACGTGGATCGGACGCCGCCCCGCGCCTCGACCGGATTGCGATCAATCTGAGCGCGGGCGACAATCCGCGGATCATCTGCGAAGCCTACTTCGCAGTCACCTCGAATACCGTGCAATTCGGTGCGCGGGCGAACCTCTATGCCTCCGCGCACGGTTTCAGCATCGAGGGGGATATCGGTTTTGACGTGCTCATCCAGCTCGAGCCGTTTCATTTCCTGGCTGAATTCCACGCCTCGGTGCAGCTCAAACGAGGCTCGCGCAATTTGTTCAAAGTCAAAGTCGCGGGAGCTTTGGAAGGTCCGCGGCCATTGCGCGCGCGGGGAAAGGCGACCTTCGAAATCCTCTGGTGGGACGTATCGGTCAGCTTCGACAGGACAATGGTCCAAGGCGAACCGCCGCCACCGCCGCCTGCAATCAATGTGCTGAACCTGTTGACGGCTGCGCTGGCCGATCCTCGCAACTGGCAGGAGGTCCTGCCAGGCGGCGAGCGGAGGGTGGGGTCCATACGAGAACTGCCAATCCCCGGCGAGGCACGAATTCATCCGCTGGGCCGCTTCGGCGTGAAACAAACGATCGTGCCGCTGAACCTCTCGCGCGACATCGACAAATTCGGCAGCGCGACGCCGAGCGGTCCGCGGCGATTCAGCGTTGCTCTCGCGGAGGCGACGGACGCAACCCCGTTGCTGGACTTTTTCGCACCGTCGCAATTCTTCGAGATGACCGACGAGGAGAAGATCGCCAGCCCCTCGTTCGACGCAATGCAGGCGGGAATCATGGTCGGCGTGGAGGACTTCGCCCTGGATCTGGCGGTGAGTCTCGCCCAAGACCTCACATACGAAACGATCCTCGTGGACAAGGAATCGGAGACGCCTCCACCCCGCAAGCCCGGCTACGTCCTCAAGTTCGAGAACTTGCACCAACAGGCGCGCTTCGGCGCCGCAGCTCGCAGCGAGATCCGGCGCACCGGGAGTGCCAAATTCCAAGACCGCATCCGGGAGCCTGAAGTGGCTGTGAGCAAACCCCGCTGGACGATCGCTTCGAATGAAGACCTTTCGCCGCTTTCGGTCCCGGGCATCGCAGCCGGCCAGACGATGAGCTTCATCGACGCCCAGGAGGCGCTGCGAAAACTGCACCAGCAGGATCCGGTCGAAGCGAAGAGGCGTCAGGTCGTCCGGACTTACGAAATCGTCCGCTCATGAATCGCAAAATCAATCGCCATGTCTGACTCCGAAATCCTCTCAAGCTCGGTTTTCCTGCCCTGGGTGCGCCGGGGCACGGCGGGAACGATTCAGAAAGCGGACGACCTCTCGCCCGATCTCGCTGCACGCATTTCGGTGCCGGTGAAATTACTGATCAACGATACGCAAAGCGTGAACGTGTCAGTCGGGCTGTTGGGACCGGCTGAAGCAACCGGCCTGGATCGGCAGCAGATTGTTCGCACCGACCCGAAGCCGGGGACCACGACGTTTGAGCCGAACTATCTGGCGGCGATCGAATTCGACCGCCCAGATCTTCCCTGGCTTTTCACTCCGGCCAAACCGGGCGTGAATGGAAAGCTGCGTCCGTGGCTTTGCCTGATCGTCGTAAAGAAGCAACCGGGCGTGACGCTGCGTTCGGATCGCTCGGTGCCTCTGCCGGTCTTGGAGATCGCCGCGCCGGCGATTCCGGCCGATGAACTGCCCGATCTCGCTGAGTCGTGGGCATGGGCACATGCGCAAATCTCCGCGGCGAAAGGTGCCTCGGCGGATGAACTGAAGCGGATTCTGGCGGCCGAACCCGCGCACTCCGTCTCGCGAATTCTCTGCCCGCGTCTGTTGCAGCCGTTGACAGATTATCTGGCCTGTCTGGTCCCCGCGTTCGAGGTCGGACGCAAGGCGACCTTGAATCTACCGATTCCGCTGTAGGGCACGCCACTCCAACCGATCGACAAGCTGGCTCCGGCATGGCAGCAATCGGCGACGCAGGTCACGCTGCCCGTCTTCCATCTCTGGGAGTTTCACACCGCCTCGGCGGGCGATTTCGAATCCCTGGTGCGGCTGCTCGAAGCCCGCACAATACCGCAAGAAGTCGGCAAGCGTCCAATGGTTGTCAGCACACCCGGTTTACAACTGCCGTCCAGTCCACCTCCTCAAAATACCCTCGAATTGGAGGGCGCGCTACGTGCGCCGCAGTCGGCGCAAACGGCATGGTCTGAGGATTCGCGCAAGGCATTCCAGCAAGAGTTGAAAAAGCTGCTCAACAATGCACCTGATCCCGCGGCGCCATTGCTGACGCCGCCGATCTACGGCCAGCTCTACGTCGGCGGCAGCCATCAAGTGGACAATGCTTTTTGGCCGCCGTCGCACTGGATCGATGAATTGAACCTCGATCCACGCGAGCGTGTCGTGGCCGCGTTCGGCACCTCCGTTGTCCAAAGGGAGCAGGAGGCGCTGATGGCCTCGGCGTGGGAGCAGGCCGGCGAGCTTGACCGCGCCAACCAGCGGCTTCGGCAGGAGCAGCTATGCTTCGCGATAAACGCCGTCCTGCACGTAAAACATTTCGCCCGTCTCAACCAGGAAGCACTGCTGCAAGTTGCCGCGCGTGCGCAGACACGCCTCGTCTGGGCAGACGCGCCCTCGGATGGTGAACTAGTGCAAATGCGCTCGCTCAATCAGCGCATCGCCAGCGCGATCCTGCCCTCGGCTGCCGTTGGCTCCGCGGCGCGCCGCCTGACGCGTTCGCGTGGAGCGATCCACCGCCGCGCAAGAATGCAAGGTTTGCCTGGGGGGCCTGCACATTGGCAGCAGTTTCATCAGCAGGCTGAACCGGCCAAACGATCGGTTCACTTTGCGAATTGGGGGCGCGATAACGCTGAACCGAGTCTCCGATACCATCACCGAGCTCGCACAGTTTGTTCGCTCTGAAAGGGCTACTGCTCAAAGGATCTCAAACGCCGACGGTTCGGCGCCGCCGGCGAAAGACTTCAGAGTCATTCCGGAGGGTGAACCAATGCCGTCTCGGAGATCGAGCCAATTCCAGGACTTGGACAACGCAGCGGCGCGGAATTTCCGAAAAGCCGCGGTGGCACAGCAGACGAAGATCAATCGCCTCCGCACTCCCGAGCCGCCCAAGTCCGCGCTGCAACTGCCTTTTCTCAAAGCTTCCCTGATCTCTCGTCTCGATCCGACTGTGACCGCTCCGGTGCGCGTGCGGGCAACGATCACTCGCGAGCCATCGCAAGCGGTGCGAGCTCCGCTCCCATCCGATCCGCTGCGCCCGATCTTGGTCGCGCCCACATTCCCCCAGCCGATGTACAAAGTGTTGCGCGATCTTTCGCAGGAGCTGTTGCTGCCGGGGCTCGAGCAAGTGCCACCGAACACAGTTACGCTGCTCGAGACTAACGCGCGATTTGTCGAATCGTTCATGGTCGGGCTGAACACGGAAATGGGCCGGGAGCTGCTCTGGCGCGGATTTCCGAGCGATCAGCGCAGCACCTATTTCCAACGGTTCTGGGACGGAAACGAGCCCGACATCAAACCAATCCACGAATGGGGCACGAGACCGCTCGGCACGAATCTACGCCAATCAACCGGAGGCGAAAACCTCGTGCTCCTGATCCGAGGCGAGTTGTTGCGACGGTATCCGAACGCGGTCATCTACGCCGCGAAGGCGACCGGAGATCCGCGCGAGCCAGGTCCGGAAGAGAGGCCACCTATGTTTCGCGGCACGCTGCAGCCCGACATCACCTTTGTCGGCTTTGAGCTCACGAAGAGGCAGGCGCAAGGTAATGCCACCGACCCGGGCTGGTATTTCATTATCCAGGAGCAACCGACCGAGCCGCGCTTCGGGTTCGACGAGCCGGAAGACTTTGGCACGCAGACGCACGTTTCGGCGATCCAGGCGCCTCCGGCTTCGGTTGATCTGCAAGGAGCGCGGTGGGGAGAAAACTCGGCGCATATGGCCATCATTACGCGCCAGCAGCCCGTACGTATCGCAATTCACGCGACACAAATGATTCCCTGAAATTCTCGCCATGCCTGACCATTGGTTTGTCCCGCCGCCGGAAATGGCGGACCCCGCTCCGCCGGAGATGGCGGAGGAGCTCATCGCGACTGACAGGCCGCTGGCGCTGTTTCCTGTGCGCCTGGAGACGCGCTTCTTCACGCTGCCAGATGGTTCGTCCGAGCTGCGCGTGCGGGTTTACCCGGACCAGATCCATCTCGATTCCCACGAACCCGGGCTGACCGAAGATGAGAACGCCTGGGGCCGAAACTACTGGGAGCAAAACTGGCGCGCCGGCGACGACGAGGATGCCCGGAAAAGGGCGTGGCAGCAGTTGGCGGATCGCTTTGACTCGCAACGGGCACCGTGGATCGCTCGCACCCTCAGGCCCCTGAATCCGCAGGATCGACCGGCAACGCCGGTCCCCGCCGAACAACCGCTGCCAAAGCAAATTCAATTTCCGACGCCGGAGAACAGAGCCGATAGCTGGTCGCGCGCGCCGCTGGCACGCGTGCTGCCCGACCGCTGGGTCGCAATTGCCTATTCGCGCGGGACGCCGGTGGCAACAGTCACCGGCAAGAATATTCCCGAACTCTTGCCGGTCGGCCCGGACCCGGGGGCGACGGTCACCGCCACGGACGAGGAACTGGCGATCGATCCCGCGATGAGATGGATGGTGGATTTCGACGCCGCCGAAGCAGCCGGCATGGGTCTGCGCATCAAGCTCACAAAGAATGTCGCGCAAGCGGGGCTGGACGTCTTGCTCGTGCTCGGGGCGAAGGCCTCGCTGAGCGCGATCGATTCTGCGAAGCGCATTGAAGCATTGCTCGATGCGCATCACTTCACCGACGGTCTCGGCTTTCTGCTCCAGGGAACGCCATCGAACAATACATCCGATGCACCATCAGCCTTCAGTTCACGTGACGTCGGCCAGATGGAAAGTTATTCCGCCGAGCAGGCGACGAACGACTTCAAACCCGGCGACGGATCGAATGGCGACACGCTCACCCGCGCGTTGGGACTTTTTCCCGACGGCTCCAGGCCGCTCACCAATTTGCTAAATAACACCGCCAGGGAGCAGCTCGATGCGCGGTGTATGAATGCCGCGCTCTGGGCTGTGACGTGGGGCTACTTCCTCTCGAACATGTTTGGCCGCGAGGAAAACAACCTGACCGAGGACGACCTGAACTGGGCGCGCGCGCATTTCATCAACTACGTCCGCGCAGCCGGCCCGCTACCCACGCTGCGCATCGGCAAACAGCCGTATGGGGTGCTACCCGTTACCTCGCTCGACCACTGGGCACCAAAAGCCGGAGAGGAAACACAGCACGCACGCGATCTTCTCCTGAAGGATGTGCTCATACGGCTTCGCGACAAAGTATGGCGCGCTAATCTCGCCGGCGCCGGCCGCGTCGGACGCAGCGGTGATCCCGATGCGGACGTGGCTGATGTCATGGGCAGCGATGCCCTTTCCTCAAGCTATTGCGTGCGGAGCGTCATGGGGCGGCATTATCTCCAGCATTTTTGGTGGATGCTTTTCGCCGACCTGGACGGTAAGGCCTGGTGGCGCAACCAGGAAGCGATGACCGGCGCGATCCTTGACACGCTCGCGGTGAAATGGAAGTCGCGGCTCCGGCGCGCTATTTATCTCGACGAGATCTACCCGGTGAGCGCGCCGCTGGCGCAACCGGGCGAGCTTTCCGAAACGGCACGCCTCACTACGAATTTCATCGATCCCCTGCTGGCGGCACCAAGCCTCGATGCCCTGCTCGCAGACGACACGCCGCCGGCCAGCCTGCTGCATGCATTGCTCCGGCATTCAATGCTGCTCGAGTACGCGAACGCCGCCTCGCGCATCCTTTTCAAGCACGGCATGCCGCAAGCGGTGCTCTTTGAAGACCAGGAGCTGATCGACATTGCGTCTGCCGCAGAAGAGGAAGCGGAGCTAACTTCACAGAAAGCAACGCTTCAAGCCCGGCGAGCTTCGCTCGAAGCTGCGGCGGCATCGGCGGATCAAGCCGTTACAGATATCGAGCAGCAAATCTCGGAGCATCAGCAAAATGAGCCTGACCGGACCATCGAAGTGCCCAATAAGCCGCCGCGTCCGAATCCGGCGTGGATTACCTGGAGCCGGCGTCTTGCTCAACTGACCCAGCGACGCGATCAATTGCAGGCTAACGCGGCGGCTGCGCATCGCCGTGTGAGCGAATCGATCGTGACTCTGGCACAACTCAATCAGGCAATCGCGGACGCGAATGCGAGGGCAGCAGTGGAGAAACCGGCACCAACGTGGAGCTGGCAGTTCAAGCAGAAGGTTCCGAACATCACTGGCGAGCAGCCGCTCGGTGATTTTCTGCTGAAGCTCACGACCTTCACCGACCCGGACGTTTCGCCCATAAACCAATTCCGCCAGAGCCTCGCACACCTCAAAACAGTGAGCAGCGGGGCGCTCCAGCGATCGCTTGCCGGCACCCTTGACTTGTGCGCACACAGGCTCGACGCGTGGATCACTTCGTTCGCCGCCAAACGCCTCGATACAATGCGGAACACATCTGCGACCGGCGTCTATTTCGGCGGCTACGGCTGGGTAGAGAATCTGAGACCGGCCCCGGCGCGCAACGAAGTCGCCGCGCCCGCCGACGAAAAAGCGCCGGTTTTTCAAACGCCGGACGACCCGGGTTTCGTCCACACACCGTCGCTCACACAGGCGGCAACCGTCGCGCTTTTGCGCAACGGGCATCTTACGCATTCAACTTCGGAAATGCGCGACCTGCTCGCGATCGACCTTTCGTCCGAACGTGTCCGACTTGCAAACTATCTCCTCGACGGTGTCCGGCAGGGCCAACCGCTCGGCGCGTTGCTCGGCTACCGGTTCGAACGCCGCCTGCACGAGCTGGAGCTCGATCCTTTGATCAAGTCATTCCGCGATGTCGCTCCGCTCGGCGGTAAATTGGAGAACATCAACGAGCCAGTCGAAGCGATCGCCGCGAACAACGTCGTGGACGGCCTCGAGCTGCGGAAAAAGTGGGAGGCGGTGAAAAACGACCCCGATGCCTCCGCCGATTTTCTTTCTGCTCTCAAACCGCCTCCGGCACCCCCGGTGCGAAATACGGTGAGAGCGGAATTGAATGCCTTGAGCGAGGCGGTGGACGCCGTCAGCGATGCCGTTGTGGCCGAGAGCGTCTATCAGGCGGTACGCGGAAACACAGCCCGGACCGCCAGCACGCTCGACGCGATCGCGCGCGGCGAAGCGCCGCCGCCCGAGTTGGAAGTTGTACGCACGCCTCGCAGCGGCGTGGCTCTGACGCACCGGCTCGTTACGCTCGTAAGCGGCGACCCTGCAGCGACACCCGGCTGGATCGATCCGGCGCATTCCCCGCGCGCCAGTGCCGAGCCGCACCTGAACGCTTTCGCGGCAAGACTGCTCGGGTCGCCCGACACCGTGCGTTGCGTCGTCGAGCGAACGGACGTACCGCCGGGCGAGGTGGCGGCGGCGCCAAAAGAGTTCACGCTCAGCGAGCTTGGCCTTGCGCCGCTCGATTTCGTTTACGCCGTCGAGGGAGGCAGCCAGTCGGAACGATCCGAAATCGAGCGGCGTATCCTTTACGCGATCACTCGAAAGCCGGACGGCTTTCCTGCCGGCTCCCTCTTGCGCATCCATCCGGAACGGCAGGCAGGCTGGAGTCCGAATGATTTGAGCTACGGCGAATTTTCGGAAGTGCTGCGCACGGCGCGCAGGCTGATCACCGGCGCGCGCGCGCTGGATGCCGTCGATTTGAATCTGCCCGAGCGCCCACAAGTCAGCGGAGTGGACTTCGCGGAGCTCGAGACGCGCGCCAATCGCGCGGAACAGACATTCCGCCAAGCGCAACAGAACTTTCAGAAACTGCTCGAAGCGCCCGAAACCACGAACCTGGAGGCGTTGCGCATGGTGATGTTGCAGTTTGCCGGCTTCGGCATCGCGAGCGCCATCCCGCTTTCCGCCACCGGAGACACGCCGACTGAACGCGCGATCCTGCTCACGCAAGCCGCGTCGATTTCGAGAGAAGCCTCGCAACGCATCGAACAACTGTCCGCGCTGGCCGTCGCTGTCGCCGCAGCACCCGACGAGGAACGTGATCGCCAGATCGAACGGCTGCGGACAGTGTTCGGGAAAGCTTTCATTGTCCTGCCGCGATTCATGGCCGGCAACGCGGATGAACTTGCGCAGGCGTTTGAAGACAGCACGAAGGTTCAGGACAACGATCCGCTCGCCGTCGTCACCTGGTTTCAGCGCACATCTCGCGTCCGCGACG
Source organism: uncultured Verrucomicrobiae bacterium (assembly GCA_963805815.1). Taxonomy (GTDB): domain Bacteria; phylum Verrucomicrobiota; class Verrucomicrobiia; order Chthoniobacterales; family Chthoniobacteraceae; genus CAWDWA01. Next base: position 278 of record CAWDWA010000004.1, on the reverse strand, counting down.
GTGTCGCGCGCCTCTCGGCGTCTTTGCGATATGCCGAGGCGTTGAACACAGGCGAGAATTTGAGACTCGCCGTCGGCCAACTACCCTATCAGCCGGCGGACCGCTGGGTGGGCCTGCCGCTCAAAGATGGCAAACAAATCTCCGGCGGCCGGTTGTCTCTTGTGATGCAGGGATCCAGCGCAATCAAGCTGCAACAACCGTTGGCCGGGCTGCTCATCGACGAGTGGGTCGAGATCATCCCGAACGCGAAGGAGACCACCGGCGTCGCTTTCCAATAA
>CAWDWA010000003.1:0-10149 GCA_963805815.1 uncultured Verrucomicrobiae bacterium | reverse complement strand
TTTCTTCAGCCGGGCCCGGCATCATATGGCCGTGATCAGCAGCATCCGGCACCATGCGATCACGAACGATTACAATGACGGCGCCGCCGCGCTGAAAAATTTTCTGCATTACGCGAGTGCGCTTCGCGCGGGGAACTGCGCCTTGCACGCGGAGTCCTCGAGGCTTTGAATCCGCTCGCGCGCAAGCAGCTCGAGTTGTCGAGTGAAAGCGATGCCGTCATTGCTCAGCTCGCCGCAGGGCTTCACGCCCGCGGCCTGGTCGTGGGCGAGCATGTTGGCCAGTCGCGTTTTCGCTGCGATCTGGCAGTGCGCGCCGACGATGATGTGCGGCATTATTGCGTGGCTGTGATCGTGGATACTGCCCGCCACTACCCGAACCGGAACGTCGCCGAACGCTGCGTCACCCAGCCTGGAATCTTGCGCGCTTTCGGATGGCAGGTCGCCCTGGTCCTGACGCGCGACTGGTATCATGAACCTCAAGCCGTTCTGGATCGCATCGAACGTCTCGTGGGTGGCGAGGCCGAGCCGGCTATTGAAGTGGAGGACGACGTGCCGCCGCCCGCATCGAGAGAGCCCTTGACCCAGCCACCGATCCTGACGGAGCCGGCCCCGCAATCCGCTACACTGCCGAGCGTCAGATTCCGGCGCCTGGAATTTGTCAGAGGACGCTCCTCAAAGTTCTGGGAGATCGCGCAGGACGGCTGCTCGATTACCGTGCGCTACGGCCGCATCGGCAGCCGGGGCCAGACGCAAACGAAGGAATTCGACACCGCCGAACGAGCCGCGCACGAGGTGGAGAAACTCACGAACGAAAAACTGCGGAAAGGCTATCGGGACCGCGAGGATCGGGCATGAAACCCCTCGCGATCGGAAATGCCCAGGGTTTCGGGGGATCAGCCGGGAGCGGCGGCACGGCTCGTCGAGGCATGTCCGGATCTGGATTTTCTCACGCTGGATTATCTGGCCGAGCTTTCGCTCTCCATCATGGCGATCCAGCGGCAGCGCGACCCGGACGCGGGATATGCGCGGGACTTCGTCGACGTTGTGCGATCGCTCGCTCCGTTCTTGAGGGAGGGACAGACCTTTCGGGTCGTCTCGCCTTGAACTTCGTCCTGACCGGAGTGCTGGGCAAGGGAGGGAGCCGATCGCTTCGCATCGACTCCCAGGGGAAGGCTCTCGGCCAGGCGATCCTGGAACTCGAATTGTCCGACACCGATGAAACCTGACGGCGAATTGATCCTCGTGGAGCGGCCCACGCCTGAAATAGTGCGGCTCGTCCTGAATCGTCCGGAACGCCGGAATGCTCATTGAGCCGTGCGCAAATCAAAATAAGGACCAAAAAATCCAAAACCGCGGCCGGATATCCTATCCTGCGGCAAAGAGCGTCAGTAAGCTCCCTCCGGAATACAAACAGGATCGATCGCAGATCCTCGCCGCGGTCGATAGAAAAACCGCGGAACTCCCATCCCCATGTCGTTTTTTGGATTGGAAGAGCGTAATGATGCCTGAAACTAATAATTCAAGAGAAACCGGTTCGAAAAAATCAGGAGCGGCAAGCCAAAGAACTGGTCGCTCAGATGACCCTTGAAGAAAAGGCACTGCTGCTTTCGGGCGATGGCTCGTGACAATGGCGACAATGGCTGCCACGCGACGGAACACCGGTGACTGCTTGACTCACCCTGCTCCGCAACCCTCCGGATTTGACGGGTTCGTTTCTCGGACTGGGGCGCAATCAATGACCGGGTAAAGGGAGTGGCGGCCGGAAGCAATCTGGAAATGCCCGGAAGCGGCGACTACAACCGCAAGAAGATCATTGCCGCCGTCCGGGAGGGTAACTCGAGGAAGCGGCACTCGACCAATCCGTGATCCAACTGCTTTCCGTGGTTCTCAAAGCCCGGGCATCCCATATACCCGGCCCCACCTTCGCTCCTGAAGCCCACCACAATCTTGCCCGTCGTGTTGGTGGCGAGGCGATTGTGCTTCTGAAAAACGACGACAAAGTCCTCCCGTTGGACGCGGCCAGAGTTGCCCTGATCCGCGCATTTGCCAGAAATCCGCGTTTTCAGGGCGCAGGGAGTTCTCAAGTGAACCCCACCCGCATATCCAAACCTCATCGCGAGATCTACCGCTGCAGGCGGCGGTGGAAGTTCGCGCCCGGCAGATTGCCTTCAAAACACTGACGCCGAAATCGATGATCAAGGACTTTCGCGATCATCCGCAGGGGCGGGCTTTCTATGGAGAACTCGTCAAGGCAATGGGGTTCGCGGATTTAGTCGATAACGAGGAACCTTCCGAAGCCGGTCTAACTCCCGAACAAATCGCCGCCCAGCGAAAAGCCCGTGTAGGGGAGCTAATATTCGCGCACGAAACGCCGGTCAAAAAATTGCCGGCGATCTCCTGCGGCGCATTCACCGAAGCCCGGCTAAATGAAATCCTGCAGGCAGTAGGAATACATTGAATAAATGATGAAAAAGCCGGGGGTGCTCTCGAAAGGGGCAAAAATTAGAAAGGCGCACCGTTCCCGATCCGATCGATGATGCGCGGCACCGCGCTGCGTGCTTGTCTCGGTCATTGCGCCAGCTTTCGTGTCTAAAGATCCGGCGGATCTTATTGCACTTGCCATTACAGTGGGATCAGCACCCCGACTGCCAATTCTTCCAATGGTTGTCATCGCGGTCACTGCTGCGTCATGTCATGCCCTGACGGAAACCCACTCCTAGTTGGAGGAGGCCAATATTCGCCGCAGTCGATTGTAATTTATTTTAGGGATTTCAAATTCGGTATCGGTCCGTCGAGGGGCCGTCAGTTCGGAGGAGGTTCAACCTTCCGCCAGCCCCTCTCCAACATGGGCGGCCTCGCCGCGCGCGCACTCGGCGGACTTCATCCACGGGGGCCGCCTTCTCGCGGGGGAGCCACAGCCTCGCCGCACCACGTCGTCACCAGACGCGCACGCGCGAGGCTCCGCTGCTGAGTGCGGCGATCGGACCGGCCGGGTAGGTCTGTCCGGGCGACTTTCGATCACCGAGCAGATCGACGTCCATGACTGCCGGAGCGCCGTCACGCTCCTCGAAGTTGGCGTCGACGAATCGGACGCGCTCGAGGTCCTGCCCGCTCACGACGCCCACCATTGCTCGTGCGAACGCATCGGGCAGCTGTGTCTCGAGGTAGACCGCCTCGCCTTCATCGGAGAGTACGGCTGTCGCAGCTTCATCGAGCGGCAGAGGATCACGTTCGCCCTCGAAGGCGTGCGCCCCGGCGGCGTAGACGTTCTCGCGGATGTAGGCGGGCTGCTTCACGCCGAGGAAGCGCTGGTGGTCGCCCGGCGGTTGCTCGTCGATGCGTGCGAGGTACTCCTCGAAGGATGCCGGGTGCCCGTTGTACCCGGCTGTGCCGTAGCCGGCGGGTGCCTGGCCCTCAGCGGCCGGCCCGTAAGCGAGGGCGGCGTTACCGTCCAGGAAGATGTTCCCGACGAAGCGGTCATCGCCGCCGTAGATCACTGCGAAACCGGCGACGTGGGTGCTGTGCGGCAAATGGTAGGGCGTGGCGCGGTCCATGACGGGTTCGAGTCGCACGGTGCCGCAGACGAGGTTGTTGACGAATGCGCCGCCCTGGCTGAACAGCTCTAGGGACGCCGGTGACCCGAAGATGTTGTGCTCGACGAGGTACGGCCCGTGACTCACCTCGACGAAGAGGTCCCGGTTGTTGTCGTAGTAGATGTTCCGGGAGATGCGCGTGCCCTGTGTCTGCCAGTCGAGCCATGTGCCGAGCGAGCAGTCGTGGATCCTGTTGTGCCGGATCTCGACGTCGATGGCGGCGTGGAGCTTGATGCCGGCGATCTCGTAGCCGTAGAACTCCCGCTTGAGGGCGATGTTGTAGATGTGGTTGTCCTCGATCGTCGAGAACACGCAACCGAGATGCCCGACGATGCCGTTCTGTCCGCAGTCGAAGATGGTGTTGCGCCGGATGATGTGCGAGCCGACGTGCTCGCGGTCCCAGCCGATCTGGCGCGCGGCGAACACCGATTCGAGCTGGTACTGGTAACCCGGCTTGTCTCTCCGCGTCGTGGAGTAGTTGTGTCCTGTGGATGCCTCCTTGCCGATCGAGATCGCGGAGCACTTGGCGTCGTGGATGACGTTGTCCTCGATGATCCACCCCTTCGCCCAGTTGGGCCCGATAAGGCCCGGCTGGTCCGCGGTCGGTGGGGTCCAGGGGCACGCGGCCTGCGTCAGCTCGAAGCCGCGCACAGTGATGTAGTCGATATGGTGCTCGGTCGGGGTGAAGACGCTTCGGCGCACGTTGATCTCGACGAGTTGCGCATTCGGATCGGCTCCCTGGAAGTTAGCCCAGATCGTCGTCTCGTCGTCAATCTCGGCGTACCACACGTAGCGCGTCTGTTCCGGGTTGCGGATCCGGTCGGCGACATCGGTCCAGTCGTCGATCGCTTCCGTCCGAAGCGGCGGATCCGACACCTCGGAACGGCTTGGCGCCTCGTAGAAACTTAGCCCGTTCAGGTAGACGTCGCCGAGATGCTTCTTCGGCGAGTCCGCCCGGGAGTAAACGATCCAGTCGCCGTCGATCTCTTCGGCGAAGGGGTTGAACGAGCCGAAGAGAGAGTTTGGCACCGTCACCTTCCAGACTGTTCCGACTACCGGCTCCCAGCCGGTGACGCGTTCCGAGCCCTTGATTACTACGTGCTCGCCCGGGGCGGCTTCGTAGGTGATGCGCCGCTGGTCGCTCCGCCCGCCGTGCCGGGGATCTACCCATTCGCGGTACACGCCCTCGTGGACGACCACGGTGTCTCCCGCCTGGGCCACGCTGGCAGCACGGTTGATGGTTCGGAACGGCCGGTCTTCGGAGCCGTCCGCAATGTCGGAGCCGGTCGTCGCGACGTGGAGGATGGATGTCATATGTCTCTTGGTCCTTCTGGTGTCGATTGTTGATCGGTCCGGTAACGGGTTTCGGTTGCCGGTCGTTCTCACGCTGACGTGCATAGTGGGCGAAGGCGCTCAGTCCCATAACCCGCCCTGCAAAAGGCCGCTATCTTTTTTCCGCACGAATGCGACAGGCTGCGCAAGATCGCAATAGCAGCGTCGCGCATAATGACTACACTCCTTCCGGATCTGAATGGTACAGACGCAAAACAACCAAATTACACAACTTCATGATCACAAACCAATAATAACGAGTTCCATGAAACATTCACTCTTGCTTGTTTTCTGTGTAATTTCCCTTTTCACTGGTTTTGCATCAGGTGACCCTGGCGCCGGAAACAATACTGATAATAACCCGCATCCGACTGGCAGTAAAATGATAGTTAAGATTGGAAACAATACTTTCACCGCAACACTTTATGACAATGCCACAGCAACCGCATTCAAATCCCTGTTGCCTATGACCGTAAATATGGTTGAGCTGAATGGAAACGAGAAATATTTTGATTTATCGGGCAAGCTGCCAACCGACGCATCCAATCCGCGAACTATTCACTCCGGTGATTTGATGATATATGGTTCCAATACTCTTGTGTTCTTCTATAAAACATTTTCTACATCCTATAGCTACACAAGGCTCGGAGGCATCAATGACGCCAAGGGGCTTGCTGCTGTGGTTGGTTCCGGAAATGTAACGGTTGCCTTCGAACTGGAGTAAAAGTTCAAGAAAGAAAACACAATACAGCCGAATTGCTCGGCGAGGAACCGATGAACATGCCGCGAGTAGTCGCGGATCGTTGCACGACCAGCCCTCGTTCCTGCTTCAAAAAGACACGGTATTCGTTCGCCAGACGTTCTGCCGGGCTGGTTGCGACGGTTCCGCGTTTGGCGCGCCAACCCCTCGTCACGCAGACTACCTGCGGTATTGCTAGTCGCTGAACCATATGGGTTTTCTGTGCAGTTTGTTCATCGACTGGTCGGGCGCGCAGCATCGCCGAGACGGCGAGTAAAGCGCCCGTGCACTGGCGGTTCGCTGGGGCCCATTCCCGGCACAGGAGTCACCATTCGATGGGCTTTCGGTCTCGGAAAAAGCCGCCGGTGGGACCATCGTCCGGCAGCGTGGCAAGCCACACGGCCGTATCCGCTCCCGCGTCTGGCGTTCGCGTGGCTCCTGCTCCGCCCATGCGCGTCCGCACCCAGCCAGGACACATCGCATTCACCTTGACTGCGGATGGAAGCTCTTTTGCGAGTCGCACAGTGAGCGCGTTTAGTGCTGCTTCCGTCACGCCGTAGGCTCCCGGTCCACCCATCCCTTCGGCGAATGACCCCCAGCCGGACGATACGTTGACGATTCGCCCGTATCCGCGCGCGATCATGTTCGGTGCCAGCGCGCGGATGAGGCGCAGGGGGCCGGCCAGGTGCACGGCGATCGAGTCGGCGAGCTGCGCATCAGTCAGTTCAAGCAGTGGCTTTTCGTGCAACACCCCGGCGTTATTGACCAATACGTCGAGCTGGCGGCCAGATTGGGCGATGTCGTTGATGGCGGCATCGATTGTCGCCGGAAGAGTAAGATCCACATGGATCGGTGCGGCATCGAGGCCAAGACGGCGAAGCGATTTAGCGGCTTCCTCGCCGGCCTCGAGGTCACGCGATCCGATCAACACCGAATTTCCAAGCTCGGTGAGTTGGCGCGCAATGGCCAGGCCGATGCCGCGATTGGCGCCGGTTACAAGCACGGTTCTTTTCATATTTGTTATTGTTGAGGGTGTGATTGCTTGCCCGCGCGGGATTGCCGGGAAGCCGAGCGCAGTAGCCGCAATGGCAGTTTTGACGAAGCGGGCGGCGGGAGATGTGCATGGCGAAGGACGCGAGAGCCGACAAGGACCACTTTAGCTACAATTCGCCGCGTAAGGCCGGGAGAAACGGCGCGCCCGTCTTCCGGAGCTTTTCCTCCAGCCGAAGGGTGCAATCGCAGTCGCAGCAGGCCCATGCCTCGGTGCCATTTGCATCCCGACAGTTTCGCCGCGCGTGCGCGTCCTTTGCGCTCACGAGCTCAAAATACTGCTCCCAATACGGACGCTCTTCCTCGAGTGGAACCTTGCAGAAACAGACCTCGACCCAACGCGCGGTCCCATCGTGCGTCACGCGCGCCTGCTGCATGTCGTGAATATATTCGTCACCGGCGACGGAGCCTTTGCCGAGACTGCCGCTTTCGATCGCCTTTAACAGCGCCGCTTCCTGACCTGGCTTCACGCGTGCTTTAACGAGGTAACGCATATATCGTGTCACGAGGCGACCGGCATTACTTTCGAGCGATCAGCATCGCCATTTCCGCCCGTTCGTTCAGGAACGGAAAGCCCATGTGCGGGCAGCGGTTATCCACTGCATGGACTCGTTCCTCGTGGCGAAACACGGCGACAGGACGGTCGGCGCCTTTGACGACGACACAGCCCTTGGCCTCTATTTCTCCCAATGTGCCGGCGGTCGCAGTCCGTCGGCTTGTTGGACGATGAGTGCTGCAATTTTTGCTCCCTCCTGCGTTGAGCCCGCCGCCCAATTGAGCATGAATACTTTTGATTTCTCGCATCACCCTATTTCAGATTTTCCGTGAAAAACGACGTGAGTTTGTCAAAGGGAATGTATTCCAGACCGTCGTAAAGATCCACATGCCCGGCACCCGGAACGATGTAGAGTTCCTTCGGTTCGGCAGCCTGCTTGTAGGCATCTTCGCTGAAGTAGCGCGAATGAGCGTTTTCCCCCGCGATGAGAAGAATCGGACGCGGGGAAATCGTGTCGACATGATCGAACGGGCGGAACTGGAAGAACGAGCCATCGCTGGTCAACGAAATGGCGGTCGTCGAGCGGGGGTGACGTCCACGCGGCATGCGGTAGTACTCGAAAAACTCGCGGACGACCGGGTGAGTATTCTCTTCAATCGTTTCGGGCAAGGCGGTGTAACGCACCGTTCCGTCGGCGAACTCGGTCCAGCGCTGCGCGGCCACTTCCTCAAGTGCCTTGCGGCGATCCTCGTCGGTCATCGTCTTGCCTAGTCCCTCGCGTTTTGCACCACCCATGTCATACATGCTGACCGTGGCGACGGCCTTCATGCGGGGGTCGATCTGAGCGGCGGCAAGTGCAAAGCCCCGCTGGCGCACACACCGATGACGCCGACGCGTTCACGATCCACCAGAGGGGTCGTGCCGAGGAAGTCTACGCCGGCGCTGCCGTGGACCCGTCCCTACAAGCCCTGGAAGCCGTGCATCCGGGGCAGGCAGCTAAATGTCCAACTTACTAATGATGAGATCAATTACCTAACGAGGCGGGGCCTCAGACCAGGCAAGATGTAGTGTCAGATCGAAGCGTAGCGTGAAATTGGAGCCGGAGGCCCCGCCTCGTTAGGAAATTTTGGCTTCTCGTTCATGCGGCTTCCTGCGCGTTTGGCAACGGGTGGCGTCCGGCCGGAGCTGCATAGCGGCATCCACGAGGAACGCCGGATTGAGCCGTCAAAGCGGCTGGTATTCTCCAATGAGGAGATTTAACAAATGCCCAACCGGACACCGCCATGATTTCGCCAAAAAACGTCGCCGAACTCCAGCGTGAAAACGTTGTCTTCGAGTTGGAATGCATCGACCGGATGTATCTGAACCTTTATGTCCCCCAGTTGACCAGCGCGGGCGGTGTGGCTGCCTATTTCCGCGGCTACAAGGGCCACCGGTTCGCCTCGACCAAAGACGCCGTGGCATTGAGCGAGGGGTTTCGCCGGCAGGTGTTCGACTTTGCCGAGCGCCAGGACATTGAGATTGTCCGTTTCCAGAAAGGGATGCGTAAAGACGACGTGATGCAGAAACGCCTGCGGAAGTTCAAGACCCCCGAGGGTGTCGTCTTCATCGGCATCGCGCAGGAAAAGGCAACCGTCCCGCGCACCATCCGCAAACGCTTCGGAGAGGGCGGGGGCACCGTTCCGTGGATCGACTACACCAGTGCCATGGTCAATCACTACTACTTCTACTGCGTGGACAGAGACTTCGGGCCATTCTTCATCAAGTTCTGCTCGTATTTTCCCTACACCGGCAAGCTCTGCATCAACGGGCACGAGTATCTCAAGCGGCAACTGGCCCGGCGCGGCATCGAGTTCGAAGCGCTCGACAACGGGCTTTTGCGTTGCGCGAACCCGGGGGCAGCACAGCGCCTGGCGGAAGGTTTCGATGAAAAGAAGATCGAGCGATTTTTCCGCAAGTGGCTCAAAGCGCTGCCCTATCCCTTTCCGCCGGAAGACTGCAAAGCCGGTTACTGTCACCGGCTCTCGGTATTGCAGGCGGAGTTTTCGCTGACCCAGGTGTGGGATCGCCCGCGCCATGGAAGGGAGTTCTTTGAGGAGGTCATCCGGGAGAACATCGATTTGGGCCGACCTGAAACGGTGCAGTTGATCTTTGCACGCAGGATGCAGAGAAAGACTGCGACCGACGGCCGATGCAGGACGCGCATTGTTACTGAGGGAGTCATCCCTTCGCTGCACGTCTATTACAAGAACACGCACCTCAAGCAGTATCATAAGTCGTGCGGGCGCGGTGCGGGCCTGCGCACGGAAACCACAATCAACAACAGCTACGACTTCAAGGTCGGACGTTTGTTGCATAACCTGCCCGCGTTGCGGCGCATCGGCTTTGCGGCCAACCGACGCATGCTCGAGGTGGAGAAAGCCAGTCACGATTGCCGCGTCGGCGCAAAGAGCTTCGAGGGGCTGCAAACTCCCACCACCATGGACGGACAGCGTGCTCCGGCACTGCGCTTTGGCGACCGGAGAGTCCAGGCGCTCTTCGCCGTACTGCTCCTGCTCTGTCTACAACTGGAAGGCTTTCGCAACCGGCAACTGCGTCCATTGCTTGCGCAGATGCTCGGGTTGGAGGAGAGCGCCATCAAGGCCGGTAGAGTCAGCTACGAACTGCGCCGCCTGCGCCTGCGTGGACTCATAGAACGCATAGAGAAGAGCCACCGCTACCGACTTACTGCGATGGGTCTGCGCACAGTAGTCTTCTACCAGCGCACCTATGCAAGACTCATCCGCCCGGGACTATCTATCATTGACCTCTCAGCCAGCACTGACAATGCATCGCTGCCCGTGCCTTCCATAACTTCGAGTCACAGATCGATGCCTATGTCACACCTAAACCGCCGAAAAACTTGATTAATCAACCGACTTCGTCGGTTCAAGGACTCT
>CAWDWA010000002.1:0-60833 GCA_963805815.1 uncultured Verrucomicrobiae bacterium | reverse complement strand
CCGTTCACGGGGTAGTTTGAAAATGGTGAAGAAAAAGCTGGAGTCTCGATTTCGCTGGGTTTACGAGTGGGGGCGATGGACAAGGAGATCATCGTTCGCGGACGCAGGATTGGAGCGGCGGAAGTCGCGTTCATCCGGGGGCTGATTTCGAGAGAGGGGGCTCAGGGTGTACGCATGTCTCGAGGGTTCTGTGCCGGCGGTGGGAGTGGCGTCAGGCCAACGGGAGCTACCGGGAGATTGCCTGCCGGGACTTGTTGCGGCAGCTCGATCGCAAGGGTCTGATCGTGCTGCCGGCGATGCGCAAGCCGGCGCGGCGGCCCGGATGTACCAACACCGTGGCGCCCCTGCCGCCGATGGACACCGCGATTCTGGAAGCACCGCTTTCGCGCCTCCGCCCGCAGGTCCGTGTCGAGCTGGTCAAAGGCAACGCAGGGAGCGGCTCCACAACAGTTTGGTGGCCCGCTATCACTATCTGGGATACCGTCAACCCACAGGGGCCGCGCTCAAGTATCTTTGCTATTGCGGCGAGCGCGTTGTCGCCGCCCTGGGCTTCGGCGCGGCGGCATGGAAGGTGGCCTGCCGGGACGCTTTTATCGGCTGGGAACCCGCCGTCCGTGAAGCCAATCTGCCCGGAGTCGTCAACAACGACCGCTTTGTGATTCTGCCCTGGGTTCGGGTGCCGCATCTGGCTTCCTTCCTTCTGGGGCATTGTCTGCGGCGGCTGCGGCGCGACTGGATGGCACACTATGCCACGCCTATCGTGCTGGCGGAGACGTTCGTCGAGCGTGAGCGTTTTGCAGGCACCTGTTACCGCGCGGCCAACTGGCGCCGGCTCGGAGAGACACGCGGACGCGGCCGTAACGACCGCACGCACCGCAACGCCGAACCGGTGCGCGATGTGCTGGTTTATCCGCTGTGTCGGCGCTTCCGGGAGCGCCTTTGCCAGAGCAAGGCGATGCCGCGGAGCCGCGGCGATGGGGTGCCCGGAGCTCAGCCATGATCGCCGGCGCTTTGCTTTGCGAGTCCTGCGCGCGGCTGCGCGAGGAGAACACGATCCTCGTCGCCAGCCAGGCGCAGTTGCGCGAAGAGCTGGCCGTGTCCCAGCGACGGATCGACTCGCTCGAAGCCCGGATCGCGGCACTGAGCAAGAACTCGCGAAACTCCTCCAAGCCTCCTTCCAGCGATATCGTCAAGCCCGGGCCCAGCGCTCGCAAGGAAGCCGGGCGCAAGATCGGCGGGCAGCCCGGCCACCGGCGCCACGAGCGAATTCTCTTCTGTGAGGAGGAACTCAGCGTAGCGCCTTTCGAGCACTATGCATCCACCTGTCCCTGTTGCGGAGGCGAAGGCATTCCAGAGCCCGAGTGGGAGCCGAAGGTTCTCCAGCACGTCGAGATCAGGGAGATCCCCCTCTACAAGGAGGAGCATCGCTATCATGCCTGCCGATGCGCCGGGTGCCAAAAAGTCTACTATGCGCAACCCTCTGCATTCCTGCAGAAAGCTGGCCTGTGTGGGCCGCAGCTCACCGCCCTCATTGCATACATGAAAAGCGCGCTCCATGCCTCCTATTCCGCAATCCGGCGCTTCCTGCGCAACGTGGTTGGTCTGAAGTTCTCACGCGGTTATCTGGTGAAGCTCATTGCCAGGGTGAGCTGCGCCCTGCAGGATCCCTACGAGCAGCTCATGGCCGCGCTGGCAAACGAACCCGCCCTGCACGTCGACGAAACCGGGCACAAGGACAACGGCCAGCGGTTCTGGACCTGGGTGTTCCGCGCCGAACTCTACGTGCTTTTCAAGATCGAGGACACCCGCAGCTCGCAGGTCCTTATCGACGTGCTGGGCGACGAGTTCAACGGTGTGCTGGGCTGTGACTTCTTCAGTGCCTACCGCAAATACATGCGCGAGTTCGATGTGCGGGTGCAGTTCTGTCTGGCCCATTTGATCCGTGAGATCCGCTACCTCTGCGGGCTGCCCGAGGGTCCCGGTCCGGCCTACGGGCACAAGCTCCTGGAAGCCATCCGGGAGATGTTCGCACTGATTGCGCGAGCGCAGGACAAAGGGCTGAAGCGCGAAGCGATCCGCGGCCCACTGGAAGCGGCCCGCGAGCGGATCCTGCAGGTGGCGCGCCAGGAGGCTCCCGCGGAGCGCACCGGCAGCGCGGGACTTCGGGCTGCGTATAACCTCGCGGCGCGGCTGGAGAAATACGGAGCGTCCTATTTTGAGTTCATCACCACGCCCGAGATTGAGCCGACCAACAACCCGGCCGAGCAGGCTATCCGTTTCATCGTCATCGACCGTCTGATCACCCAGGGCACCCGGGGCGCGAGCGGCCGCCAGTTCTGCGAGCGGATCTGGACGGTGCTGGCCACGTGCGCCGCCCAGAAACGTGACGTGCTCGCCTATCTGACTGCAGCAGTGCAAACTTCATTTCGCAACGAGCCGCCACCCTCGCTCATGCCCGCCGGTCCCTGAGCCCGTTCCGCTCCCGCGCTCATGGCTTGTCTACCCCGTGGACGGTTACGTTTGCTGATCTTCGCTACGGCTTGAAGGTGGAAACTCCTGGAGATCTGGGCGGTCTTCCTGTCGTGACAATCACTTCGGTTCTCAATTCTTTTCGGCCACCGGGATGATCTTATCTCGGCGGCCACTGCATTCTCGGGCCGGAATTCATTGAATTGGTCGATTTCGAATCCCTGGCGAAACCGAAGGACATACTTAAGGAGCGAATAGACGAATTGCTGCAAAGTTGACTAAAGGACGCCGGACGGGGATCGGCAATGCGTCGGCGCCCCGGCTCGCGCCAAATTCGACGGCAACGCCTACCTTTTGGGCAGCCTGCACGAGGCAGGCCCACAATGAACTGAGGGCCGGCAGCCGATAATCTTCGGAGCAGCGAGCATTCGCAGTGCGCAAAGTCGAATTCAGTGCGCCTTATCAGTTGGAATGCAGCGTTTCATTCGATGCTGTCGCCGATCTGCTTCAGAACTTCGAGCGCGTATTCATCCACGTCAGCCCCCGTGTGGACCAGCGGTTTGGCGAACCCGCGGCCGCGGTTTTTCTCATAAAGATTAATAAAGAGCTCGCACTGCTGGGAAACGATCTCTTGGTGTTCCTTACTGTCGTAATCCGACCACCACGCTCTCCACATGGACTTTGCCAGATCGAGGAGCCGCGCGTTCGGGGAACGGTGGGACGAGCGAAGGCCCAGCTTGCCGGTTTCTTTTCCGAAGTTGTGAAGCAGGTTCCAATAATCTTTCTCGCCATGGCGCACATGACCGGCCTCGTGGTGGAGCGTGCAGATACGCGGCAGGGTATCACGAGTAGAGGGTTCGCGGCCCGGGTCCACTTGGTCTTTGAAGAACTTGCGCAGCGCTGCGTTACGGTTCTTCAGCTTCAATTCCGCCTCGCTGAACTTGGAGTAGATCGCGGCACATTTGGGACTGTCGAACTTCGGGAACTCTCGAGCGGGATTGATCTTGATGACCGCTTCGAGTACGGCGCCCTTGATATCCGAAAAGAATCGACCCTCTTCCAGCGGGTAGAGGTAGTAATAAACCGTGAGTTCAGCGGCGGTCGAGCCGCGAGCATCGTGCTGGTAGATCTCTTTGCCCTTCAAATAAACACGAAGCTTTGTCGGCGCATCGAAACCGGGGCCGACCCTCTGGAAACTCACGTAGGAACCGACCTCGACCGGATCCTTGTGCAGCTCGGCATCGAAACCGTATCGATCGAGAGCCGTTCCCGAGGATTGCTCAACGCCTAGTGGACCAGGTTTACGCCGCGAACCGCCCATCATTCAGAAATTCCCTATATTACTGTCAGACGCGAGTGCCTCGCAAAGGATCACCCTGTATAATTCGATTCGCTGCATGAAAATTGTAGAGTCGACTTCAGGCACGACTTTCCTACTGTTAATCCTCCCGCGACGCCGAGAGTAGTTCGATTCCCTGTTGCAGAAATGTTTGGAAACGCTCAGGTGCCTGTGCGGGATCGGGAGGAAGCGCGGATGCTAGGATGCTACCGGCGACCAGTTCGGACGCTAGCGCGGGTTGCGGTGGCACCGCCGCTTGATCGGGCGGGGCAAGGCTGTTGCCGTTTGCGAAAGCCGCCATGGCCGCGCATCCGGCGGCTGTGCCCAATCCGGCGCTCTCTGCAGCACCTTGAGCTGCATAGCGTGCTTCTTCGCTCATTTCGAGCACCCACTTTTCTGCGGCTGCCAATGCGGCCTCAAATTCCGGTTCGGCGTTTGCCGGGGGGTTCTGACGTGCGCATTGGATTCCCCACCAGACACCCTCACGCCCCGGGAGAAGAAAAGCCAGAATACGCACCGCGTCTATGAACTGACCGGCCTCCGCCAGTGCCTGGACGAATTGCAGTCCCGTGAGATCATCACGAAGTAAAGCGCGCGAGCGCTTCTCAATCTGGATCCGCTCACAAAGATCGCTGGCCATGGGTTCGGTAGTGGACATCGGCTTTTTATTTGGAAAAGGTGCCGGGTTTTCGATCGGCAGCTAAGGCGTTTTTCCGATAAAAGTCTTTCTCATGGCCAGGAGCTTGGGATCGCCGAGAAAAGCGCCGCAGGCCGTCACGTCCAGAGCAGGCGTCCAACGGGCGGCGGGTAATCCATAAATCAGCACAGTAAAATCGCCTTTGACGTTGACTGGCGGGGGAGCCGGAGGGATCGGCAGCGGCGGATGTACGATACCAACACTGATTGCTCCGGAACAGACGGCTGTGCAAGAGACTGTCGCGGCAGGCAGGCCTTCAATGATTACCGTACCAAACCGGGGTGGCGGCACGAGGGGTGGGCCAATCACCCCGGAGGGTACCAGCATGTCATGAGTGATCGGATCGGGAACGCGGGCAGCGGCAAACATCGTAAACCTTTTGGGTTAAGTTCGTGAAATGCTGCCGGACTTTGCGTCATCGGCCACGTCTGGCTTGGTTGGGGAAGCTTTTTTGGCGTCCTGGGGCGAGGTCGGGTTGCTTCCTGCTCCAACGCCAGGAGCACCACCGGTATTGATCATGACGAGCATCCCGTTAATGAAAACGCCGGCCGGATTGATATCG
This sequence comes from uncultured Verrucomicrobiae bacterium, assembly GCA_963805815.1. Lineage (GTDB taxonomy): Bacteria > Verrucomicrobiota > Verrucomicrobiia > Chthoniobacterales > Chthoniobacteraceae > CAWDWA01. Next base: position 55,766 of record CAWDWA010000002.1, on the reverse strand, counting down.
ATAAAGTTGGAGCCGACCTTCAGCGTCAGCTGGAGGCCCGCTTCAATGACGACGGTCATGCCGGTTTTAAGATGGATCTGGAGGCCGGCATCCAGAGCGTGATTCAGACCCACTTATTCGCTCTGGTTCAACCCGACAGTCAGCGACTGGTTCATATCCGCCTTTTCGTTCCGGTTCATCTTCACGTGGACATGGGAGTCCATGCCGATGGTCTCTTTCTTCGCTCCCTTCAGGCTGATGTCCTGATTTCCAGGCCCGCCGTCGATGCCCCCGACGAGTTGTTCCATGTTGCCGCCGATATGCTCGATGTGGTCCTTGTGGACTTTAATATGCTTGTCTTTAAACACTTCTTCACGCTGGTCGCCGTGCTTTTCGCCCTCCCTGCTATGACCGATAATCTGATGCCGGTCATGGTGGATGATTTCGCGTGAATCGTTTTCCACCCTCTGGTCCAAATCGTGTTCCGCGTGCAAAAAGACCTGCTCCTTCCCTTTCGTGTCGTCGAAACGAATTTCATTGAAGCCGTTTCCGCCCGGCGTGGAGCAGGATTTTATGCCGCTGATTTTCGGATCGTGTTTGTGCTTCGAATCGGGACCCTGGCCAAGGTAAGCTGGCATCTGATCGGCATTATACACGCTGCCGACGATGATCGGGTTGTCGGGGTCTCCTTCCAGAAAATCGACGACCACTTCGTGACCAATACGAGGAATGTGGATGGCGCCCCACCGCTTTCCCGCCCAATGGGTCGCTACACGCACCCAGCAGGAACTGTCCGCTGAGTATTGCCCATCACGGTCCCAGTGAAACTGAACTTTCACCCGGCCATACTTGTCCGTGAAAATCTCCTCGCCAGCCGGGCCCACCACCACGGCCGTCTGGGTGCCCGAGACGACCGGCTTTGGTGTAATTCGTGAAGGGCGAAACGGGAGGGCGGCCGGAATGCACTGAAAATCGTTTTTGTAATTAAACTCGCCCTGACTACTTCGATACGCATTCGTGGAACACGCGTGATAAATTCGGGTAAGCAGATACTCCCCGTCGGCGTTAAAATGACGTTGAAGCGTGAATTTGTGCCCCGACAGAAACTGGCGGCATGTGGAGTTGCCATCGATGTGCATCGAAAGCATTGCCTCCTCTTGCATCCGTATTCCGACTGTGCGCTGGTTATCCTCGAAGATCTTTTGCACATCTGCAGGGTTGCTCGCCACCCCCCTTGTCGACACCGTCGAAGCGTTGAGCATATTCGCCTGGATAATCGTAGATTTCGAGTTTCTCGTTGCCGCCGACCTTTAATTTGTGCGTCACCGTTCCGGATGTGACGGAATCCTGAATGGTTTTTTCAGCGTCCAGATGTTTGTGCGGCAGCTCGAAACAATGGTCCCAGAGTGTGTGTTTGCCGGAGCGCAACTCCTGCATCTTGATCCATTCGTGCACCCTGTCTTCCTCGCGAACGCCGCTCGCCACCGTTTCGTAGATGGCGTTGGGAGACTCCGGGACGGAATTGAAGGAACTCGTGTCGGTGAGCACAAGCTTATGACTGCCGTTCGAATGCTCGAAGAAGTATAAAATACCTTCCTCCTCCATCACCCGGGACGCGAAGTTGAAGTCGGTTTCCCGATACTGGACGCAGTAATCACGCGGATGAAAAGTTCCTTGCAGCCGGTAATCGACATCCAGGCCCTCCAGGACCTGCTTGAGAATATCCGGCACCTTCATGTGCTGGAAGATTCGCGATTGCGCGCGCCGGGTCAGTAGCCAGAATTGCGGTACGATCTCGGCCCAATACGCGGTAAAATACTCGTTCGGGTTCTGCCCGACGACTTGTTCGCCCTGGCTGAAACGGCTGATGATCCCGTTGAAATACCGCTGCTTTCTCTCTGGCAACTCCAGCTTTATCGTCACCCCCTGGCCGAGCATTTTATCGAAAGGTACTGCTGGATTCCCCTCGGCGAGCATGTCAAGATGGAAAGTGAAGGGCTGGCTGATTGCCTCGGATACCGAAAAACCAGTTAGCAATAGCACATCCTTTCCGAGCGGGGTGTCTACCCGGATCGGTCGTCTGTCCTGGGTATATTTCGGCATAAGCAATCGGGCTGTTTATTCGAGTCGGCAGGCAAACTCCCCATCCGCGACGTCAATAGAAACTTTGCTCGGCATCGTTCCATCAAGCATCCGATTGAGGAACTGGCGGCTGATTTCAGGTAAGAGAAGTGTCTGTGTGAGGATCGCATCCACCATGCGTCCGCCGCTCTCGACTTCCGTGCAACGGCTGGCGATGAGATCGACAACTGCGTCCTCGTAGCAGAGCGGGACTCCATGGTTTTCGATGACACGCTTTTGAACCCGCGAGAGCTGTAGACGAATGATCCCTTTGAGCGTTTCATCGCTTAGAGGGTAAAAGGGTATGACGACCAGTCGTCCGAGGAGCGCGGCCGGGAATACTTTTAGTATGGGCTGGCGGAGAGCCTTCGCGATGCCCTCCGAATCGGGCATGAGGTCGGGGTCTTTGCAAAGGTTCATGATCAAGTCGCTCCCGACGTTGGAGGTCAGCAGAATGATCGTATTCTTGAAATCGATGAGTCGGCCTTCGCCATCCTCCATCATTCCCTTGTCAAAAACCTGAAAGAAAATTTCATGAACATCCGAATGCGCCTTTTCGACCTCGTCAAGAAGGATCACGCTATAAGGGCGACGTCGGACAGCTTCGATAAGCACGCCACCCTCGCCATATCCCACATAGCCGGGAGGCGAGCCCTTCAAAGTGGAAACCGTGTGCGCCTCCTGGAACTTACTCATGTTGATCGTGATGACATTGCTTTCGCCCCCGTAAAGCGTTTCGGCGAGCGCCAGCGCTGTCTCGGTCTTTCCGACGCCACTGGGACCGGCCAGCAGAAAAACGCCGATCGGCTTGACCGGATTGTCGAGACCGGCGCGTGAAGTCTGAATTCGCCGGGCGATTGCTTCGAGCGCATGACGCTGGCCGACGATGCGTTTTTCCAAAGTGTCTGCCAGATTCAATATGGCCTGAATCTCGTTTTTCACCATTTTGCCGACAGGAATCCCCGTCCAGTCGGCAATCACACCGGCTACGGCCTGCTCATCCACGTTTGGAAAAATCAGGGGGGACTCGCCCTGGATCTCGCGAAGTTGTGTTTCGAGGGCGCACAGTTTTTCCAGCAGTCCGTTGCGGTCTGCTTCTCCGTCCCCTGCGGGCGCAGCAGCCGGCTTCTCGACCCCGGCGGTATCTGCGCTCTCCGCCTCCGCGGCAGGCGTTCGCAGTTCGTTTCTCATTTTGAGAATCGCGTCGACCACCTCTTTTTCCCGTTTCCACAGACCCTCGAGTTCTTCGAGATGCGCGGTTTCTTTCTCAAGCGTTTTTGCCAGATTCTGCCCACGCTCTGCCTGATCGATCCCGATGGCGGCTTCGCGCTCCAGGATCATGAGCTCTGTTTTGATCGACTCAATTCGACGACGACAATCTTCGACCTGCGGAGGTGTGGCATGTTGGCTGATCGCCACTCTCGCGCATGCGGTATCGATCAGGCTGATTGCCTTGTCGGGCAACTGGCGCGAAGGAATGTATCGATGGGAAAGCCGTGCGGCGGCCTCGAGCGCTTCGTCCAGAACATCCACTTTATGGTGCGACTCCAGCACTGGCGAGAAGACCGCGGATCATGCGTACTGCCTTTTCCTCGTCGGGTTCCTCAATTTTGATGACCTGAAATCGCCGGGTAAGCGCCGGATCTTTCTCGAAGTATTTCTTATATTCCGCCCACGTGGTAGCGGCAATGGTGCGTAAAGTGCCGCGGGCAAGAGCAGGCTTGAGGAGATTTGCGGCGTCTCCCTGGCCGGCTGCGCCGCCGGCCCCGATCAGGGTATGCGCTTCATCGATAAATAGAACGATCGGCTTCGGCGAATTCTGGAAGGTGGCGCCAGACGTCTATGCCATGGCCGTGGAAGGTTCCAATCGTCTCGCGTCCTGGAAACAGCCGATCGTCCTCGATGCCGCTCATTGATAGGGTCGAGGGGTAATCTGATTATTTCTTACCAGCAAACCGACACAACTGCGTTAAGGCAATACCGCCCAAACTTCGGCGACACGATTCTTCGCCTTGTCCTCCCTGCCAAAAAACTCGGAACTTCCCATTCCGACGGGCTGCATCAAGTTTAAGACACCACAATTCTTGCGCAGCGAATCGACCACGGACTCAGCTCGTTCAGTCGAAAGCTTGAGGCCTGATGCCGCAGTTCCGTACACGTCAGCAAATCCGAGCACTACAAAGACTACCGTGGGATCCTGCATAAGCTCTTGTATCTGGGGTTTGCGGGTCTCGTCACAAAGCTTCTCAATGGCCGAAGCAGAGAGTTTCTTTTGGGCGTATCCAAACGGGATCAGGATCACTTTAAGCATCACTCGCGCTTCGTTCACGCGGGCATACAGTTTGTCTCTCTCCGCGTCTGTCAGATTCGGGATCAAGTCAACCCGCTTAAGGACTTCCCCCCGTGTCTTAGCATTCTCTTCGCTCGCCGGGTTCCGATCGAACACATCGGGGACTGTCGGCATCAGTTCCTCGACCGGCTCCGCTGCCGGAGTCGGGGTCATGGTCGGAGTCGCGGTCGGGGTTGGCGTCCCTTCGTCTTCTTCCTTCTCGACGGACGTTGAAAAGATTGGAGGTGCTGTCGGCGCTGAAGTTGGGGTCGGGGTCACGGATTCCAGATCCCGACTTTCCTCATGAGTCATTTCGGGAGTGGGTGTCCTGGTCCTGGCCAGAGAATCCTTCCCGGGTTTCTCGCCAGATCTTAGCATGATCATTACGGCCAGAATAATAATGACGAGCACGGCCAAAGCGATGCCCCCGTAAAGCAGGATGCTCGTCTGAAATTTCCGACGAGCGACCACCGGTTTCACGTCTTGAAGTGGTTGACCGCATTCTGGACAAACAAAATCGCCTTCCGGCTCTATGTCCGCGTTCTGGAACGCAAGCTGACAGCTTGCGTAATTCGTGCATTTACCGATGCGTTTTGGCATTGCTCAAATAATATCCAGCCGACCTGCCCGATGCAACGTCACACCCCGTTTCCGGAGTGCCTGCGTCACTTTCTGCACTCCGCTACGAAACAGGTATGCTCCCGTTCATAGAGAACCCGCGTCGGGGGGCGCACCACAGCCACTCTCTTTTTTCCTAAGGATTTGCTTACGTTCAACGACTTACGTAGCAAGAAAATGGCATTCGAATCCGCGAAGTCCGGCTAGCATGCTGCCTCAGCGCTAAGTTTCGTCCCCTGTCGCACTTGGGCTAGGCGCCCCAAGTGCTCCGCGCTCTTCCGAGACTCCAACCACACGTTTTCTATGCGCCTCGCTATCGTGCCTGTAAGAGATGAATATTTTGGGATGGGAATCCGCGGGGGGCTTCAGGCATCTCATTGAGCATAACGATTGTGGCGACCTGGATCAATGTCGCCTGTTCCTCACCGCACGGTAGATGGACCAACTCCTGATGTCGAGCGCGTAAGACGACTTCTGCACGAACTGGACCCCAAACGAGCGGGTTGTTCCGGATTTTTCCCGGCAAAAGTCTCGTAAATCCTCAGCGCCTTTTTGTATGCCTTGCGTGCCTCCTCCATTCGATTCTGGTTCCTGTAAAGGACTCCTAGGTTGCTGAGGGTGTCGGCCACATCAGGCAGATACATCTCCGGGTTTTTCTCCGCCAGCTCCTGGCGAATCGTGAGCGCCTCCTCAAATGCCTCGCGCGCCTCCCCGATCCGGTTCTGGTTCCGGTGAAGGACTCCCAGGTTGTTGAGGGTGTCGGCCACATCAGGCAGATACATCTCGGGGTTTTTCTCCGCCAGCTCCTGGCGAATCCTCAGCGCCTCCTCAAATGTCTCGCGCGCCTCCTCCGTCCGGTTCTGGCTCCGGTGAAGGACTCCCAGGTTGTTGAGGGTGCCGGCCACATCAGGCAGATACGTCTCAGGGTTTTTCTCCGCCAGCTGCCGCAGAATCCTCAACGCATCCTCGTATGCTTCGCGCGCCTCCTCCATCCGGTTCTGGTTCCAGTGAAGAACTCCCAGGTTGTTGAGTGTCTTGGCCACATCAGGCAGATACGTGTTAGGGTTCTTCTCCGCCAGCTGCCGGCGAATCTTCAGCGCATCCTCGTATGCCTTGCGCGCCTCCTCCATTCGGTTCTGGTTCCAGTAAAGGACTCCTAGGTTGTTGAGCGTCTTGGCCACATCAGGCAGATACATCTCAGGGTTCTTCTCCGCCAGCTGCCGGCGGATCTTCAATGCCTCCCCGTCCGCCTTGCGCGCCTCCTCCATTCGGTTCTGGTTCCGGTGAAGGACTCCCATGTTGTTGAGAGTGTCGACCACGTAAGGCAGATACGTCTCAGGGCTGTTCTCCGCCAGCTGCCGCCAAATCCTCAACGCATCCTCGTACGCCTCGCGCGCCTCCTCCATCCGGTTCTGAGTGTAGTAAAGAGCTCCCAGGTTGTTGAACGTCATCGCCACCTGAACCTCGTCACCTCCTCTCCGGGCCAATTGGAGGCTAACGGCGTAAACACTCCCAGCCTTTTGAAATCGGCTCAAATCATGCGCGAATCGCGCCAACGCAAAGTTCGCCTCGAAGCTCTCCGGTGATGCTTCGACCGCCGCGGCGTAAGCCCTTTCAGCTTCCTCGAAGCGGAACTGAACACTGAGGAGCTGCCCTTTTAGCAACCGTGCTTTAACGATCTCCGCAAGCTCCTCTGCAGACTTCCCGGCGGCAACAATCGACCGATCGTGTTCCTTTGCGAGCTTTGCCAGCTCACTGACGCTCGCCTTTTTCTCCTGCTCCAGCTTCCTGAGGTTGACGGTAGTTCTCCTCGATCGCCTCGATCGACTTGAACTGGTAAAAACGACGAGCCATCTCCTCACGCGGCTCCCGGCTGCAAAGAAGGATGACACGCGGCCTGACATTGGGATCGGCGGTCAGCGTATGCTCCAATTGAACGTCATTGTCGACGACATGCCTCGATTTCTGAACGATGAGACGCACCGTGTCCCCGGGCTGGCGTTCCGGAAATACCAGCGTGAATGTCTCACTGGCCCGGGAAACGCTCGGATTGCTTCCTGTTGAACTGCTGATCCCCACATTGGACGACGGTGACTCGCCGATCTCATTTTCGATGACTACGCCCCTCAGCACCGCCGCTTCCACAGACTGTACAATCAGCAGGAGCAGAATGAAGCAGATTCCTCGAAAAATCATGGCGAATGGCATCCTGTGAAGGACAATCGTGATCTTGTTCGCTCCGGGTAACTGAGTAGTTGCTTTTCAGGTAGCCCTCTGGCGTTTGCATGGAGTTCGAGTTCCGGCCTCACACGGGTCGCCTGGGATGGAAACCTCGAACCAGCCTTTGGCATCTATCGAAGCAAACAAGACCGCAATGTCAATATCTGCTCCCTCAATGGCATTTCCCTGCTCGTCCTGCACGCGACCGGAGCTGCGCGTTACCTTCTTGAGCACAGGCAAATAGAAACTGCTGCCGTCCAGCCGCCGCGTCGCCTGTTGGGAATTGTCGAGAGCATAAACGTCCGATTCCACTGAAACGAAAACTTCCTGCCCGCGTAACCAATCTCCAGAAACGTTTCCGAAAAGTGAGATTGCGACTCCGCGCTTGAGGCCGGGAAGGAATGATGATCTTCTTAGGAGCGATTTTCCTAGTTTTGAAGCTTGGGGTGGCGGAGCAAGCTGCTGAAGAGACAACGGAATCACGAGCTCTGCACCGATATGTGGCCACCAAAGTGTCGCGAACCAAAGGGAAGCGCAGGTCAATCTGCCATTCGCTGAAAGAAGATTTTGCGCGTTTCTACGCTCCTCGATTCGAGAGGAAAAAATACTGATCCGACCGGAAACCAGCCGCCTCGAATGCGCCGCTCCACTGGCAAAGATGCAGTGAGGATAGAAACGCCAGCCAGCTGCCAGAAGATTATCTGCCTAATTGATCCACTACTTCCTTTGTCTGTAAAAAATAAAGACGTTCGACTTGAGGCAATTTTTCCAAAGAATTAGGGTCTTTTTGATTGAGGTCTAAAAACCAGCGGCTGAAGGCTGTGCTCTCTTCAGGACGCTCAATGAGATCATGAATACGTTTTATAACTATTCTATCGAATACAGCAACGCCGCGATCCCTTATTGATTGTGTAGATCCATACTTGATTAAAAAAAATGAAAGTAGAAAGTCACTAGCGCTCCCATCTCGCAGAAAGTGTAGATCATGGAACAATGAAACAACATTTCTGGCGATTGTAATCGGGGAAGATGGTATAGAGTCGCGGTCGACTAACTTTTGATCTTTTGGTATATCGACTCCGCCAAGCGACCGCATTGAGTCCGTGAACCCGGCCAAATAATCTAGAGCTTCTTTCGCTCCGCGCTTCTCGTTTGCCTTCGACCCCGGCCCGCTGTCGAGAACTCTTATCGTGTCATCGAGACCATCAATAAGTTCTCCAATTGAGCACTCAGCATATGCTGCGACACAGCAGAAGAGAAAACAAAATAATAGAACGATTGGTTTCATAATTCTGTTTGCACGATTGAATTACTTAAGACGTGAGTGAAACCTCTTGTCGTGGCGCTACCGCCCCCGAAAAGTAAGGTGGCAAGAGCAGCAGCAAGGCTACGTGCGGTTAAACTGCCCGGGCCGGTGAAAGTCCCGCCTCTCATGGTGCCGTCCTGCAGTACTGTGACAAGGAGTCTGATCGATCTAGAATTGCCGTTCCAACTCCGACGCGGCGTGCGATGTCGCGGGATCAGGTGCACGAAGAAAGGGGATGAAGAGAAAAGAACGAAAGAATACCGCGAAGGGATATGGGAAACCGAATGAGGTCATCTGGGCAGATCATCTTTTCACGGAAATAGATGTCAAACACTTAAACCCAAGCGTGTCCCTTACAGCGAGGGCGACATACCATCGATCCTGTCCGCTGCCCGGCCCGGCGCTTTTTACCGAAGACACGGAGGCGGGTCGTTACGACGCGAAGATGACGATGGGCCGGGATAGAGGCCTTTTCGGAAATGGGCCAGAAACGCTTACCGCCGCTTACGACCGGCTGCTCGAGGGAGGCCGTTATAAGCTGGAAACTGCTCTCGCCATCGAGAAATCGATCAACGCGGTTCTCGACACAGGGGCGCTAAAGGGAACGATCAAGGGCGCTGCAACAGACAAACCGGAGTACGTCCTATTCCGCGAAATCCAGAAAAGACTACGACCCACCCTCGGGGAGCCTCAGGCGCGTTTCCAGAATAACTCACTCAAAGCGGATCGAGGCAAGCTGCGCCAGCTCGACGACCTTTACTTGAACGATTCAGGTGCGGGAAAGCCGCACTACCTCACGCGATGGGATTTCTACACAGGGCAATCCGCGCTTCTCCGCCGCTCCGCTACTCGGACGCGCTTGATCTCATAGGTGCCGGATGGAAACTGCTCACCAATGTGCTCGAAAATATCGAACGCATTGACGCTGAGGTGGGGAATTATCGGGGCCAGCTGAGCGAAAAAGCGATCATCATCTGCCGCTATAGCCTCACGCGCGCCAGGCAGCTTCGCAGAGATTCTGCCAAAACTATCTTAAACAGGCACAGCAGAGAGTGCTCGAGAAGGTGCGCTTCCCGATGGTGTGGTCGCTGCCGCTTAATGCGCTTTCTCCTGACGGACTTCGCGCGGCCGACTCACTGCTTGGAAAGATTGGAACCGACCTGCGATCGCCTGTTCTGGATTCTTTGCCGCGCGATTATACAGCTCCCCTCATAGCCTTTCGTGACAAACTTTCTGTGCTCGACCCTATTCGCAAGGGGCTTCTGACTCCGGAGCACAGTCTGCGATTCGCCTCGATCGTCCTCCTGCCAGAGCGCCAGCAATTCCAGCTATCCGGCCAAAGCACAGGCATTGATGCGTTCAAAGGTATCCAGTTACGCGCCGGGACGATTGCTCACGGTTCGGTTGTCAAATATGGCACGCACGGCGTCGTTACTACCAGCGCACCTTCAGAGAAGTTACTTGGAAAATTTACACTCTACGAGCCGTTCCACTTTCATTTTCATAGGTCGCTCAGTGACTCGACGATCGCAGTCGACATGCCCACTCCAGATCGATGGACGGCGCTGCTCCTGCCCTTTGAACAGCGAGCCGTCCGATCGAAAGACGGCAAGACATGGCGTGTGGGCCTCAGGCCTGCGGCGGACAAGCTGATCTGGATCGAGCTTCGTCTCGAAGAACCGCTGCCCGAGTTTAGCGAATGGCCGACCCTTCGTTCACTTGGACTCGAGCGTCCACGCTAATTCGGGCTGTGAGTCCGTTCTACCGGAACTTTCTTCACGATGGCCGCGCATGGTTCAAATCGGCGGCGCCAAGCGTGCATCTGGGCGCGTTTGGAAAACATCCCGGCTGGAACGACCACATGGACCATTGGAGATTTGCCGGAATTCATCGAGTTTCACCGCGGCCGTTTCCATCCCCGAAGAAACCCGCCGTCCAGGTTGCTGCGTGCCAAAGCGATGACTCGGGACTTGACACGCTGGATGGTCGCGGTCCGGGAACGCCTCGATCCGGATGCTCCTGTCCTTCTGGTCATGCCGCTGCATGATGAAGCGACATGGCTGGATCTCATTGCCGGTGAGCCAACTTCTGAGGATCTCATTTCCTTGAGAACGATTGGCCGTGGCTAGCCCGCGATGGTTTGCCGCGCTTTCCGCCGGACCCCGAAGCCCGTAATCGTAAAGCCAGGTATCAATCTCTTCGACGAGTGCGCCCGGCACCCTTCGGGATTTCGGTGCGGTGGCCGATTTTTTCTACGGTGCCGCATTTGAAATACTGATTTACGAGGATTTGATAGAGTTCCTCGCGCCGGTCGTAGAGGCGCTTGCGCCGGCGTGCAGGTGTACGGCTCAGGACATACGCCGTGATCAGCGGCAGCGCGATGGTTGAGTCGGCGTAACAAACAACGCAGTCAGGCAGCGAATCGGGATCGATTTTTCCCCAGCTCACGGCTTCGCCCGGGGTAGCACCACTGAGTCCGCCGGTATCGGGGCGGGCGTCCGTACACTGCAAAAAGTAATCGTGCCCCCGCTCCTCGATGCCCATCACCTCCTGAATCTGTGGTTCGGTCTGGAGTATGAAATTTTTCGGGGACCCTCCGCCCAGGATAAAGACGCTGGAGGTGTGCTTCGTGGATTTCGCGGCGTAGACAATGGCGGCGGTTTGGTTCACGTCGCGATTCACGTCGAACTGCAGCTTCGAATCGCGAAGCGCCATAGCGGCAACATTCATTCCGATCGAGCTGTCGCCCGGTGAGCTCGTAAACACCGGGACCCCATATTGGTAGGCTGCAGCGAGCACGCTTGTCTCTTTCAATCCGAGTCTCTGCTCACGTTCGCGCACGTATTTTCCGAGAAGATAGTGAAACTCGTCGGTTCCCATCGAACGTTGGAATTCCGGCCCCTGGATAGCCTGGCGCACAAAGGCATCGGTATCGAGCAATACATCATAGTCGAAAAGCACGTCGTAGATGCGGATTACTCCGTCCGCGCGCAGCTCCACATCGTCGAGAAAAGGCGAGCCTGAATACAGCTCCATCCCCAGCCCATAGTGCAGGTCGTGATAAAGGTTCGCTCCGGTGGAAATGATCCAATCCACGAAACCGGCTTTCATCAGAGGTACAATAGCGGCCTTCCCAAGCCCTGCGGGAGTCAGAGCGCCTGTCACGGAAAGTCCGACGGTGCCGTCGTTTGGCAGCATTTTTTCCGTAAGCAACCGGCAGGCCTCGGCGAGACGACCCCCATTGTAGGCTTTGAATGTGGAATCGATGAGATCCGCTACTTTCATGTCCTTCCGAATGGGGTCGGGAAGCAGGCGGGAAAATTTATTATCTAGAACGCTCATTCGTTGTGGAAAATTCGACTTGCCTACCAAAACAGAGGTCAAGCGCATTTATCCACGCAGGATCATAACCGGCAATGTTTTCTCTATTTTCAGAGAATCCGGCGATTCCGAAGGCGCGAAACGGCGTCCAAATCGAATATAACGATGGACGAATCACTCCACTGGTGTGGTTTTTGCAAACGAAAACAGCTCCAAACACATGTCCTGAAACCAAGAACGATGACTTTTGAGGAGTTTGAAAATCTCGCGCGACTGTTTGTAATCGGCGCACTGGACGAGGAAGAATTGGTCCAGTTCGGTCGAGCCCGGCGTGAGTTTGGTGAGAGGGCGGAGGATTGTGTGCGCGAAGCCAGAAGATTGAGTTCTTTGTTTGCATTGAGCCTGCGTCCGAATCCGCCGCGTCACAGCACGCGGGAGAAGCTGCTGAACGTGGTGAAGATGATGAAGCGGCCAGATGATTGCAACGAACTCAGGTGATCCCTGTCTTTCCATCCATCTTCGATGCCGTTTGGGCCGCTGAGAGCGAGGCCCGAGTTCTCTACGGACGAGCAAGTACCAGCTCCCGCTCGGATTCGTTTAGTTTCTTCCACCGACCAACTGAAAGATTTCCAAGCGCAAAAGACCCAATTTGCACGCGAATCAACCGCAAAGTGGGATGCCCAACCGAAGCTGTCATCCTACGCACCTGCCGGTTTTTTCCCTCGATTAATTGGATCGTCAGCCATGCCGTTGGGACGTTTTTGCGATAACGAATCGGAGGGTCTCTTTGCAATTGTTTGGGTTGCGGGTCGGTGAGTCTGACTCGGCAAGGGAGGGTTACGCCTGACCGGATCGAAACGCCCCTGCGCAGCCGTCCAAGCGCCGCTTCGTCCGGTACACGCTCCACTTGCGCCAGATAAACCCGACGATGGCCATTATCGGGATGTAAGAGGCGCGCATTCAAGCCTGCTTCGTCACTAAGTAACAGTAGACCTTCTGAATCCGCGTCCAGTCGGCCAATAGGATAGACTTCGCTGGGAAAACCGAAACCGGCCAGCGTTGGTCGTCCGGACCCGTCCTCGGAGAACTGCGATAGGACGCCGAATGGCTTGTGGAACGCGATGAGCATGTGGAATAGAAAAGCGAAAGGTCATTGGCGCAATAACTGGCCGAAGTAAAACAAACCCGGTGTGGTGAATTGCGCAGTATCGGGACGAGAATCGCAGGAACTTGATGAATACAGCTAACACCCTACCGCCACTCAGTGTGCATTCATCAAATCGATACGATTGGTCTCTACATCCCATGTTGGTCGTCTGGGAGACCACTCGAGCCTGCGAGCTTGCTTGCAGGCACTGTCGTGCTTCCGCCATTCGTGCACCTCATCCGTTCGAGCTCTCGACCAGGGAAGCCGAGCATTTCATTGAGCAGGTATCGCGGGCCAGACCCGAGCATTTCATTCTGACGGGTGGGGATCCGATGATGCGTCCTGATTTGCTGCATCTTGTTCGATACGCAACGAGTCGAGGTCTAAATGTGTCAATGAGCCCCAGCGCGACAGAGCGATTGCTTGCGGCGGACCTCCAGGAATACAGAGCGGCCGGTCTCAAACGGATTTCCCTGAGCCTCGACGGAGCGACCATGGAAGCCCATGATCGCTTCCGCGGTATTCGCGGAACGTGGACTGCGACCATGATGGCAATCGCCGCCGTGCGAGAAGCAGGCTTCGATTTCCAGATAAACACCACGTTTACCCGGCAGAACATAGATCAGCTTGATGCCTTCATAGACCTGATGACCGATCTGCAGCCGAAGATGTGGAATGTCTTCATTCTCGTTCCCACAGGAAGAGGTCGCTATCGGGACCTGTTGAGAGGCGACGAACTAGAATCCCTTTTTGAGCGTCTCTATGACGTGTCACAACAGGTGCACTACGCGATCAAGACCACCGAAGGACAGCATTACCGTCGCGTGGCGCTTCAACAGTGGAAGTCTCGCGTAGACGCCAGTCCCCCGCGGATGTTTGGCACGAACGACGGCAAAGGCTTCGTCTTCGTCTCTCACATCGGGGAGATTCAGCCCAGCGGCTTCCTGCCCATTACAGCGGGTAATGTGCAAACGTCCGAGCTTCTGGATGTGTATCGGAATAACCCCATGTTTAGAGCGTTGCGAGATCCTGACCAACTTCGTGGTAAATGCCGCCGATGCGAATACCGCTCCTTCTGCGGCGGATCGCGAGCGCGAGCGTTTGCGACGAGCGGAGATTACCTCGGGGAAGAGCCGCTCTGTGTTTACCAACCGGCCTTCTACAGCATTCGGCATAAAGACACAGTATAGACCAAGACAGTTTTGTATGATTAACCTCACGCGACTTTTATCCGGCGTTACGCAGCCGGCTGATAATTTGCGCTACGGTATAGGCTCAGGCGCTTACCGTACTGCTGCGGAGCGCAAGCCTGTTGTCGTGTGGAACATCACGCGACGCTGCAATCTGCGCTGTCAGCATTGTTATTCGGATTCGAGCAATAGAGACTATCCGGGCGAACTCACTGCCAACGAATGTCGTGCGGTGATCGACGACCTCGCTGCTTTTGGCGTGCCCGCTCTGCTGCTATCCGGCGGGGAGCCGATGATTCATCCGGATTTCTTCGAGATTGCCAACTATGCCAGAGAGCGCGGGATTAGGCTCACGCTTTCGACCAACGGTACTTTGCTCGAAGGCAGAAACGCGGCGCACCTTCTCGACATTGGATTTGCCTACGTTGGCATTTCTCTCGACGGAATCGGTGAGACGCATGATCGCTTCCGTGGCCGGACGGGCGCGTTCCAAAGAGCTGTGACAGCCTTTCGTCTCTGCCAGAATCTCGGGCAAAAGGCCGGATTGCGGCTGACGCTTACTGAACACACGGTGCACGACCTGGACCGGATTCTCGATTTCATTGAGAACGAGAACATTAGGCGGGTATGCTTCTATCATCTGGTCCACAGCGGTCGTGGTTCGGGGCTTTCGCTATTGGCGCATAACCGGACGCGCGATGCACTCGATCGAATCATCGCAAGGGTGGAGAAATGGATTCGAGAAGGCGTTCGCCGCGAGGTTCTGACCGTCGATCAGCCCGCAGATGGTGCCTACCTGTGGATGCATCTGAGAAATCGGGACGCCGCGCGAGCTGAACGGGCGCTTGAACTAATGCGCTGGAATGGCGGCGGTTCACATGGCTCTGGCATCGGTATCGCAAACATCGACAGTCAGGGGAATGTTCATCCGGATCAGTTCTGGCAACAGATCTCGCTCGGGAACGTGCGAGAAAAACCGTTTAGTAAAATCTGGAGGGAGTCCAGGGACCCGGTGCTGCTGGGATTGCGCGCCTATCCGCGTCCGGTGACAGGCCGCTGTGCGAACTGCCGATTCTTCGATATCTGCGGTGGCGGTTTCCGTGCGCGCGCGTTTCATGCTGCAAATGACCCATGGGCTGAAGATCCTGGCTGCTACCTCTCGAATGAGGAGATAGTGCCACCCCGAACGAACTAAGCATGTGCAAACCTGTCCCGAACTCGGTTGTATGTTGATATGCAAGATCACGAGGTTCGGATTTCTTGTAATCATAGAAAATATTCCTTCTGTGGTGCAGGTCGTTTGCAGTCCATAAGGCTTTCAATCTCTGCGCTGATAGCATGGATTAGTTGCTTCCCGCTGGAGCTGTCTTTTTCCCGCCTTCTGCGTGCTTTACGATTGGAAGGGGCAATGTTGCGCTGTCTTTGGAAAACGTGGTCAGGTCTTTTCGAATAATTATTCTCAGCTCGCTGTGTTCAACAAGAACACCCCATGGACGTTACGCTAATTCTAGTGATTTCAGTAGAAAGCGGCGCTTAGATTTCTGTCACAAAAAAAGACGAAGAAAAGTGCTCGAAGCGCTGGATAAGTGAGAAATCCGCTGTTATCTAAAGTCGCGATTTAGCCGTTCTTCCCTTCTCGCTTCATCTCTGCTTTTGTCTTGGCCCTCGCCGACTTTGGTGGAGATGAAGAGTGAAGGGAAGGGCTGGCTCCAAGCTCCAAGCATACGTAGGAGAACTGGATTTGGATATTGCAACAGCGACGGGCAGGACGGGTTTTGTGTGCCCTTTGTCACCCATTCGAGATTGATAAGCTGCCGACGGGCGTTCCGAGATTGCCAGAAAATTTGGCCTTTGATATTTTCCTTCGCCCCCAGTCCGTGTTGCAATCTAAAACTTGAGAATGTGGGGATGACGACGATTCAGCTCATGCCATCGGTTTCGTGAGAACTTAGAACCCCGCCGTATAGAGAATCCGTAAGCGACATATCATCAGGGATAGTGTGCCGGCTCGGATTAATTTCCTGGGGCGTGTTTGTAAAATGGCTTTCGTTAAAGGTCGCGAGGGATATTTGCGCTGGACGAGGCAGCAACGAACGTCGCTATCGAGCGAAATAATGGCGCGGGGCGCAACGAAGGCAGGTGCAAAAAGCACCGCGAGATTGGCGGGATGTATTTTATAAACACGCCGTGGTTGTAGTCAAAACGTAACCGCTGAACTCAAGACTATTCGTGCCGGAGAATGTCGCATCGGGACCAGTAGAGACGTAATTCGGGCCGTTGTAATCATCTGTGATGTCGTATGTATTGAAGCCCCTGAATACTTTTGGCGTGAGGACACCAACCACGAGGCGACTCTACTTGGTCCCTTCATGAAGAATGCAATCATCGATATATAGGCATTGAATGAATAATGCTCTTCCGTGCCTGGAGATTAGTTGAATGAAAAGTTGTTATTTCGCGACGGCGTTAATGTTTATGCGGTTTTCGAGTTAGTAACGGAGTTGGCTGTATCAGAGACTCCCCGTTTGGGAAAACCGGCAATCGCATAGACATAATGACGAACAAGCCGCCGGAGATTGAGCCCTTACAAACGATGTCCCAAACTTACGGACTCAGAGGGAAAGTATGAAAAATAATGCCTTGGAGATGGCACTCAATTCGCTGATTCCATCGAGATTGTTGCAATGTTTCCGACATACCGAAGCGATTCACCGCGGAATTCGTGGGGAATTCTGGGCGCGGAACGATACTCGATCTGTGGATAGCGTTTTCGGACGCAGGCGATCCCATACATCATTTTCGTAATTGCGTTGCAGATTTTTGACAGTGTTCTGCTTTGTTGCCTATTTTCGTCGTTCATGAGCGCCTTGGCGTCATTTCTCATCGCAGCGGGTGGCCAAACATGCCCTGAAACTCCTGGATTCCGGGAAATATGACTCTCGATCTCCGCGGTAAGCGTGTCCTGATTTTTGTGGTCGCCTACAACGCCGAGCGTACGATTGCTTCGGTGCTCGGACGGATTCCGGAGGATCTGCGGCAGGATCAAGTGGAGGTTCTGGTAATCGATGATTTCTCAGAGGACGAAACGTTCTCGGCAGGACTCGTCTCTGGAAAGGCAGAGAAAAACCTCAGAATTACCATGCTCAGAACTCCTGAGAATCAGGGTTATGGCGGTAATCAGAAGCTTGGCTATCAATACGCACTTGACAAGGGTTTCGACGTCGTCGCGCTTTTGCACGGGGATGGGCAGTATGCGCCCGAAAAGCTACCGGAGCTGCTTCAACCGCTGCTCAGCGAAGAGACCGACGCAGTCTTCGGCTCGCGCATGGTGGTGCCCGGCGAGGCCCGTATTGGAGGGATGCCCGCATACAAATACTATGGCAATCGGATCTTGACGCGTTTTCAGAACGCGATGCTTGGAACTTCCCTCTCCGAGTTTCATTCGGGCTACCGGTTGTATTCAACGAGGGCGTTGCGCCAGATTCCGTTTTACCGCAACAGCAATAATTTTCATTTCGATACCGAAATCATCATTCAACTGCTGATGGCTCGGCAGAAGATTCTGGAGTTGCCGATACCGACCTATTACGGTGACGAGATTTGTCACGTCAACGGCGTAGCGTACGCGCTCAACGTCTGCAAGGCCGTGATGCGCGCATGGTTCCACCAGCGAAACCTCCTCTATGAACGGAAGTTCGACGTCGGTCCGATCGAGGAGACTTACGATCTCAAGCTAGGTTTTCGATCCTCTCACACGATGGCCATCGAGGCGGCTCACGCCGCCGCCCGAATCCTGGACATCGGATGCGGACGGGGACTTGTAGCCGAAGAGTTCGCCCGGAAGGCCGCCCATGTGACCGGGATCGATCGGTATGCGCCCGCGATCTCGAATCGACCGAATCTCGAATTTCTCCGATCGGATCTTGATGCCCAGCACCTTCCTGTCGACGCGTCAGAATTTGACCAGATCTTCCTCCTCGACATCCTCGAACATTTGCACAATCCCGAGAAGTTTCTGGAAGACCTGCGAGCGGCCACCGGCACCACACGCCCGGAGATCATTTTACCACGCCAAATATCGGCTTTTTCGTGACGCGGATCCTGCTCCTGCTGGGACAGTTCAACTACGGCCGAAAAGGAATCCTTGACCGCACGCACTCACGGCTTTTCACATTCCGCTCGCTCCGGGATTTGCTTGAACAATGCGGGTTTGAAGTCATCGAGACACGCGGCATTCCCGCTCCATACCCGAAGGCCCTCGGCGACAACGCACTCAGCCATACGCTTCTCTGGTTCAACGAATTGCTCATCAAATTACGGAAACAGCTCTTCGCCTACCAGACATTCTTCCGTGCGAGGACCGCCCCAACTGTCGAAGCCCTCCTCGGTGAGACCTTCAATCTGAGTGAACGGCTCCGCCACGACACGGCGGATGTTTGAATCGATGTGCGGTTCGCATTCAAAGTTTAGATTGTTTCCAAGGAGGATTGAATCTTTGCGCAATGCCGGACATGCGGACGGCGAAGTGATTACTTGCATACCTGTCCGAGTGAATAAAATGCGCGAGCCGGAAGGATCTTCTGCATTTACAGGATCGGAGGAGCGGATGCTGATTGATCGGTCACAGATCGGTGATCGGAACTACATTCTCTGCGGTAGTGGCTTGAGAATGCTTTCATTTCCTCGACTGGTGCGCCTTGTCTGCGCTAGATTCATCCCGATGACTGCAGTGGAGAAACCACAGTCCATGACTGTGGCGCAGTATTTGGAGGCCGAGCCCTTGAGTGACGTGCGCCACGAATACCTCGGCGGCGACGTTTATGCTATGGGCGGCGCCAGCGCCCGGCACAACATCATTTCATTGAACATCGCATCGTCTTTACGCAGTCAACTTCGGGGCGGTCCCTGCACCACATTCATCCACGACATGAAAGTGCGGCTGTTTGCCGACAGGGACACGTATTTTTACTATCCCGACGTCATGGTCGCCTGCGATCCGGCCGACAATGCGCTATTTTACCGCCACCGGCCATCCATCATCGTCGAAGTAATGTCGGACTCCACTGCTCGAATCGACCGGCGGGAGAAACTCTTCGCCTATCGGACCATTCCGGAGTTCACTCAATACGTGCTGGTCGATCAGGAAAGGATTGAAGTAACGAATTTCACCCGCTCTGAGCAGGGCTGGACTTCGGAGATACTGACCGCGGCTCCGGCGGTTCTCGAATTCAAGAGCATCGGCGCCAGCATCAGCTTGTCGGAAATCTACGAAAGCAGCGGCGTCGCAAGCTAGCCGAGGCTTGCCAGAAGCGAACATATTCCGAGGCCTCTTGGGGGAAACTCCCGATAGTTTCCAGCGCTCTCGAGCATCCCGCAAAAGTTGTTTCCGTTCCAGCGCTCGCAGAACGCACGTTGTATGTGTTTAGCGCCAAAGGCGTCTTTCATGTTAGCCTGGGGCAACGCCCCAGGAATCCAAGCCCAGAAAGCCTTCAGCGCTGAAAGCGCGATTCAGTTGGTTCGTAATCAGGTAAATAGCTTTTCAATCCCATACGTAGCGCTCGTCGAACTCAACGCCGTGCTTCTTCAGAATATCCCGGTATTCCTCCTGAAAGCTTCGAACCCGGTGATGCTCTTCCTGATTGTCGACGTAAGCGAGGGCCGCATCGAGTTGGCTGGGGCTGACCGAAAACGCGGCATAACCACGTTGCCAGAAAAACCCGCGATATGCGGGCCCGAGGCTCTTGATCCATTTGATGAGGTCTTCTTCACCTGCTCGACCATCTGCGCTTGTGAAAGTGTGCGCGGCAGAGTCGTGATGATGTGAACATGATCCGCTACGCCGCCGACACGGTGGGCTTGTGCACCTAGGTCGCGGCAAATGGTTGCCAGATACGCGTGAATACGCTGGCGGACTTTGCGGTCCAGCCACGATTCACGGTCCCTGGTGCTGAAGATAAGATGAACAATGACCTTGCTGAGCGACTGCGGCATAGACTTGATAATGCACCAAATTCGTGCCCGGATGAATCGCGCTTTCAGCGCTGGAGCGTCTTGTTCGACCTTCCCTGGGGCGTTGCCCCAGGCTCTAAATGCTAACCGCGCCTTCGGCGCTAAACAGATGCCGCACGTTAGTGCGCCTGTTGGGACGGTCTAAGGTCGTCGGAATTTCGGAAGATTTTTCAAGAACTTCCCCTAACTTTGGGCACGAGTGGATCGAAAATCACCCATGCGGTGAGCCGCTTGAGTCACTCCTCGTTCGATTCCGTGTCATCCTGCTTGCGCTGCAGGTTCGAGATCCCTTTCTGGAAGCCGCCCCACCCACCAATTGCGACCGAATGAACGCCACTGAAGCATCGGTAACGGCGGTGGTTTGGGGGATTTCAGGTAGATGATGAGGCGGTCCGCTGGTTGCATCCGCTCAGTCCATGGAATCAACGCGCGCAGATCGCGTGACTTTCGCACCTTGACATATACGTCGAGGTTTTCTTTGCGCATTAGCCCGATCTCAAAACCGAGGGCGTATCGCCAATCGCGATCGGGGAAAGCGTGGAATAGATCGTAGAAAACCCTCATATTTGGGCTATAGACAATTCCGCCAGGTTCCGGGAGCCACTCGGGAGCCTGTTCGAATATGGCTTGATCCAACCTTGCGGATTCGCCCAAATTCGACCATCGACTGTGGAGATCGGATGTGATCGCGAGGTAAAAAAACGCGGAAATGAATAGGCCGGTGGCAAGGCGGCGATGGGATGATTTCAGGAGCTGGGCCGTCCAGACGGGTTCGATGACCTGGACGATCCAGACCAGCAGGGCTGGCATTCCCCAATCCGGCCAGACCCGACCGTTTTTGAACGCCAAACCCCAGCAAATGACCGCCATTAGGAATGCTGGCATCCTCAGCAGATCCGGCAGGGGTTTTCCGCTGGCGAGACGGACCACGATCACAACTGTGATGACAAGTATTGCCACAGGAGTTTCGTTACCGGGTTTCAACTCGTCAACGAGATCAGAGGCAGGTAGCGACCCGGCAACTGAGAACAGCAAATGTTGAACCTGGTCAGCCAAGTAGGTCCAGGGGTTTCCTGACAGACACCCGGCAACCAGCGTGCCAGCTACCCAGCAACCAGTCAGGCTAAGCGAATCACGCCGTTCCCCCGCGAGAAAGAATGGAACGATCAACAGGAGAAACAAATACCAGCTTCCATGGATCCACGCGTCGGCACTGAATAAGAGGAAACTGATACCAAAACGGCACCAGGGAGGCATTTTGGCTGGTCTTGTCCAGAGAAAGAGCAAAGTCACTACCACTGCGGCTGAGACGAGCAACGGCCTTCCGATCATCAATCTGGGGACCCAGATGCAAAAAGGCAGAACGGTCAGCAGGGCCGCGACCCAGAGCTCCGGGTAGCGAACCCATGGCAGACCCGCCACAAGAAACAGAATCGCAAGGCCGGCGCAGGAGAAACACCAGGAGCGCGTCCTGATCCCACGCAAAAACTTTGTGCAAAAAGCCAAGTATCCAATGCCAACCGGCGTGCAGATCAATCCCGATCTCGGGTCGCATCAGAAGGATATCCTGCCAGGATCGACCGGAAATCGCCTTGGCCACATGGCGGAGCGCATCATCTTCCGGCGTGAAGCCCTCGGAAATGATTTTGAACGGGATGGTTACCAGCACTCCAAGAACCACAAACCAGAGTACCCATTCAACGACCCGACTGATGCGGGGTTCTTCAAAAAACGCCTGCGATGGAATCTTCAAAATTCAAGTCCGTATGGGAACGCCCGCTGAAGGGGCAATCCGTTCTCGTCGATGCGCAATCCTTATGCCCGCGGCTGCTTCGACGTTCGGATTTTTGGCAAAAACCAACTACTTGCTGTTCCGGGCTGCAAAGAACTCCGGAAATCCGTCAGGAATCCGCAGCTTTGAGCCAGACGTTGAAAAATCGCATTGTCGTTCTGGTTTGCACATAGACGACGCAGCAAAACCGTGCGCAGTGTTCAACGGCCGGTTTCAGTAAATTCGATGCATGGCATTTCAGGTGCTGCATTTCACGCGTGTTGTTTCCAAATTGTGCAGCGGGCTGCGGTGAGGGTACGAGAGCGAAGAATTCGGGTTGGCTGCGGGATTTTTTGGTTTGTGCCGCTTTGGTGGCAACGTCGCTGCTCATATTGTGGCCTCTTTTCCATGGAGAATTCATTAATCTCGATGACAATCATTTCGTTGTAGAAAACTGGAGATTGCGCGAAGGGCTCACTGCCGAGTCAGTGAAGTGGGCGTTCTCGGCGCACCTTTTCTATTCGACTCCGACGGCTGAATACTTCCAGCCGATTACGCTCCTTTCACGGCTTCTCGATGTAACCCTCTTTGGATTCGATCCCCGCGGACACCACGCCTCGAGCATCGCGATTCATTTGGCAAGCGTGGTCCTCCTCTATTTCACCATCAGCCGACTCACGCGGCGTTGGGTCCTTGCAGCCTTCGTCGCGGCGCTTTTTGCAGCGCATCCCATTAATGTCGAACCGGTAGCATGGATTTCCGCGCGCAAAGATGTTGTCTGCGGACTGTTCACGATCCTGACACTTCTCGCATTTGTGCAATATTGCGAGAAGCCCGCAGTGGGCCGCTATCTGGTGCTCATCGGCCTATTCTGCGCAGCGGCCATGACCAAGCCCATGGTGGTGTCACTGCCTGTGGTACTACTGCTTCTCAACTACTGGCCGCTATGCCGTTGGACGGGTTCACCCGGAACGAGAGACGGCATGGCGCAAAAGGGGTGGCGAAGGCTAATACTGGAAATAGTGCCTCTGATCCTGATTGCCGTCGCGACATCGTGTCTTGCCTTGCTAGCACAGCGGGACCTCGGCGCAACCGCCGCTGGTGACATGATTCCATGGCATGTGCGCGGTGCCAACGTAGTCGGCAACTACGGATCTTATCTTGCGAAATTCGTCTATCCCCACGGTTTCTCGCCGATATACCCGCACCTAAAAACCGTTGCGGTTCCCGAGATGATTGCCGGAATCTTCTTACTCGGCGGGATCACCGCAGCAACATTCAAGGTGCGTAGGCGATATCCATCGCTCCTCGTCGGCTGGCTTTGGTTTGTTGCGGTAATTGCGCCGGTATCGGGTATTGTTCCGATTGGGGCCACCAGGATGGGTGACCGCTACATGTACACCGCTCTGATCGGTCTCGCGCTCGGGATCGGGGGAATGCTTTTGGAGTTGCAAATTCCCCGGCTCCGAAAAATTCTCCTTCCATCGTGGGTCGGAGCTTTCGCGGTGCTCGTGTTTCTTGCACATGGTCAAGCCAAAATCTGGTGCACGGCAGTGGGGCTATTCACGCAGATGGTCGAGCAATTTCCCGAGAACCCGAGGGCGAATTTCAATCTAGCCGAGGCGCTTCTGAATGCGGAGGACTTTGATAAGGCGGCTCACTATTATCAACGCTCGATCGAACTGAGCGATGGGCGTTGGCACAGTCCCTACGTTGGGCTCGGAGAGACGCTTTTTCGCGAGGGTCGACCGCGGGCTGCCGAGAAAGTCCTGCAACGGGCGTCGTTTCTCGATCCGACAGTTTCAAAGACATTTCTTGAATTGGGGGTGGTTCGCGCCGAGCTCGGAGATTACAGAGGGGCACGCGGTTCTCTGAATGAATGCATCCGATTGTACCCCTACTTCCCAAATGCATTTCGGTGTCGGGCACGGGTCTCCGCGAAACAGGAGCAATGGGACGCTGCCGTAAAAGACGCGCGGAGGCTCGTCGAGCTGGAGCCGGATAGTGTAGCGAACTGGAAGCTCCTGCGCCATTTTGAGTCGCAACGTCGACGCGAGCGGGCAGAGTCAACCCTGTAGATACCAGAAATCGACCGGTGCCCTTTTGGGGGATTCCAGGTTTTGCGGTTCTCTCAAACAGGTTCGGTGAGGCCGATCGCTTCTTCGGGAATTATAATACGTACAGAAGAAGCGCGCAAGCACCGCCACCAGTCATCACCCAGAATTTCCACCGGGAAGGGGCCGCCAGCCACAGGATTCCCATTTATGCCCACGGCTTCTTAGAAACTGTCTAAGAATTAGCGAGCGAGAAGTCGAACCTTGAATCGCGAGGAAGCGATAAGGACGAATTAGGGACGGTGAGTGGGTTTCGTTTCATAGTTTTGGTGTGATCCATTCCGCCACGACAAAGCGGCCGCTTTGAAGTGCTTCCCGCCTACCACGTAAAACGCATTTCCGACTTAGCTTTTCGTGCCGTCACCGAATCCAAGTTCGGCGCCGAATAAACAAATTCTCTCTTCTCATAACCAAGAAGAAAAATGACCTGCGGGCTCAAGCGACTATTCAGTAATTGTAGAGCTTCGGAGTCGTATCTGCTCAAGTATTTCTCCTTCAAATAGTATGCTCGTTTTACTTCCGTAAATCGGGAGGATTGCGATACTTTCTGGGGTCGACGCAACGCTAATCTGGACAATAAGTTTTTTTTGAGGCCCATTCTCGCCTCCAGATGACTCAACACTGCATTGGCATCCTTGATCAAATCGACATACCGAATAAAGACAAACCTATCTGTTTGGGACGAAAGCTCCATGAGCTTTCCGTAAAATAGGTTGTATTCCTCAATGTAATGATGGCTGGCGTCCGGCCACCGGCATTTTTTAGCCCAGTCATTGTAACTTAAGTACCAACTATAGGGGTCCTTCGAAATCACAAGGTAGAAATTTGGTCGGACACTGAAGAGTTGTTCAAAATGCTCGAAGTTTCCGACGACCATGTCATTTCGATATTGAGGCGCTGGGATGATGCCTTTCTCGTCATAAAGACGGCAATGTTTCTGCAAAGGTGAGCTTCTATCCCCGTTGCTGTTCAGAAACTGAACTCGATAATTCTTCTTCAGAATTGTCTCGAGAAAATTGGTGCCGCTGCGCTGCAACCCATAATGCAGAAGTTTCATTTAGGTTCTACGACTTGCGATTGAAAAACGGCCACGCCCGGTGTCTGAAACGAACAAAGGCAAAGTTACCGGTTCAATCGGAGCAGCATCGGTGCCATGTAGGCGTGCTCATGGTTTCCCAACTTGATTCTAGTGAAAGATTGGCAGACTGGCTGCTACAAATGGAGAGACCTCTGTCTTCAATGGAAAACGTTGCTGCCGTTATCCCCGAACAACGGTTCCCGGCCGCGAGGCCTATGGTTGGCTCAAACGCAAATCGTTTGGGCGAGGTTTCCGCGGCTGAGTCTCATGTTGAGCAGGACGGAAACGGCCGGTATCCGTTTCTGGGGGCGGAACCTTGGTCTCGATTCTTTTTTCAATCTCGGCTGGTCCGGGGCGAATCAGGTGACCCGGGCCGCGGCGATGACTCTCGTGATCATTCTCGTGACAAGACATCTCGGTCCTTCCGCTTATGGCTCTTTGGCGTTTGGCCTTTCGGTCGTGAAGATCGGGGTGATTGCGGCGGGCCTCGGTCTTAACCGGATCATTGTTCAACAACTCGTGCTCAAACCAGAAGCCACAACCGCGGTGCTAAGGGGCGGCCTGCTCTTGAAGGGTATTTCGGGGTTCGTGTGGTAATCGCCGCGATTTTGTTTCTCGCGATTTTTTTGCCAAATCATAAGACCGTTTGGCTAGTCGTGATTATCGCGGGGCTCGCGATTCTGCTTCAAACATTCGATACATTCGATTGTTTTTTCCAGGCCAGGGGGCAGATGAAATCGTCATTTATTGGACGCACAATTCCTATTTTGCTGGCTGCGACGCTCAAGGTGGCGGCAGTCCTGGCAGGCGCCACGGTAGTGACGTTTGCCGCCCTCGAGGCTGCAGAAGCCGCGCTGATCTCCGCTGGTCTGGCTATCGTCTACCGGAAACACAGCAGAACTACAATCGCAACGACCCCTAGTGCAAGTGGCAGTAGTTCAGGGACGATGCTCTACAACAGTCTGCCTCTCCTAATTTCCGCAGTCGCGGTCATGATCTATCTCCGAAGCGACCTTATAATGCTGGGCATGATGATCGGAAGTAAGACAACCGGGATTTACTCCGCCGCGGCACAGGTGTCCGAGATCTGGAACGTCATACCGCTAGCGATCGCTCCAGCAGTATTTCCGATGATACTTTGTGCAAAGAAGAACGGTCTCGAAGCGTACAATCGTCACTTTCTCATCGTTCTGCAGAGCATAAGTTTTGTCGCGATCCTAATAGCGTGCTTCGTGACAATCGGTGCGCCCTTCATTGTCAACGTTCTTTATGGGCCGGCCTTTGCGGAAGCCGGTGGCATTCTTCGATTACATATATGGTCGATCGTCTTTGTCTTCTTCGGAATGATACAAACCCTCTGGGACGCAGGAGAGAAACTCTACTGGCTGACGTGCATCAGGACCGTTTTTGGGGCGTTTTGCAATGTGAGTCTAAATCTGCTTCTGATACCGAAATACGGCGCATCGGGTGCGGCATTTGCCACCGTAACTTCCTATGCGTTTGCGGGATTTTTGTTGAATGCTAGCACCCGGAGAACATTTCCATTGTTCATTATGCAACTGAAAGCCCTGTGCTTGGTTCCGCTCATCAGATGGTGCCGACGCGACCAGTGGTTTCGTAGCAAGCCTGGGTACTCGGTAACAGCGAATCTTTCGAGCGCTCTGCCGCAACGCCGAAAGGAAGATCGAATTGATAAAAGAGTCCATATTGAAGCTATGTGCGAATTGTCGCCCACTGTCGAATATCGTGGCCAGCACTTCGCTTTGGACCCGCGGCAGTTTTCTTCGTGATCACGGATGGTTCGACAGCTTTTTCGAAGGCAAACCCACGGATCAGACGGGCAATCCGCTGCCATGGTACACCTATGCGGCAATTACTTTTCTGGAAAACCGTGTTCACAAAGACATGAATGTTTTCGAATATGGCAGCGGATATTCCACTCTTTGGTGGAGTCGCCGTGCAGCAAAAGTCGTAGCCTGCGAACATGACATTGCCTGGGCGGAACGGGTGCGGTCATTGCTTCCAATAAATGTGAATTACGAACAGCGGTCTCTTGAAGATGGACAGCGTTATCCGGACATGATTCGCGAATACCCAGCTGCATTCGATGTGGTTGTGATCGATGGTCGAAGACGGATCGAATGCGCCTCGGCATCCGTGGGAGGCATCAAGGAAGATGGCGTGATCGTGTGGGACAACAGCGAGCGGGAAGCCTACAAAGAGGGACTTTCGCTTCTCGCTCGGCACGGATTGAGAAGACTCGATTTTTGGGGGCCCGGCCCGATCGCCAGGCATGGATGGTGCACCTCTGTCCTTTATAGAACGAAAAACTGTCTTGGATCTAAAGTCAGAATTCTTACCCGTAGATGCTTGATGATTGTCTCCTGAACTTCAACGACTCGAAATCTCAATGAGGACGTCGTCTTTCCGTAGGTTTTTTAAATGGCAATTCCAATTTCTTTCAGTTCTTTGACAAACGGATGTCGCCGAACGCCACAAAGAAAGTTCCAGTTGTTCTGATCGTCTTCAATCGACCAGATACAACTCAGAAAGCTTTGACACAATCCGAAATTACGCCCCGGAGAGCCTATTTGTAATTGCAGATGGTCCAAGGGCCTTTCGTCCCAGCGATAGATATATGCCTTCGCACTCCGCGGTAACAGAAAATGTTGATTGGGATTGCGAAGTTTTCCGGCTTTACAGAGATGAAAACCTTGGCTGTAGACGAAGTGTTTCGCAGGGACTGGACTGGGTATTCGAACACATAGAGCGCATCATTCTCGAAGACGATTGTCTGCCTGACCAAACTTTCTTCCGTTTTTGCCGGGAGCTGCTCGAGCGATACAGGCATGCCTCGCAAATTGGGATGATCGGAGGAGTGAATTTTCAATTTGGTCAGAACCCGTTGTCCGAGAGTTATTACTTTTCCCGACACTGCCATATTTGGGGGTATGGGCAACGTGGCGGCGTGCCTGGCGCCTGTTTGATGGTGAAATGACCACCTGGCCGAAGTTAAGGCGGACGGACTGGCTTCGCCGCCGTGTCGGGAACAGGACGGCCGCCTGGTATTGGAGGGCTGTCTTTGACGACTGTGCAAGCCGGAGGCCCGGAAGCCTTAGCAGTTGGGCTGTGCCATGGACGATATAGCTGTTGGCAAGAGGGAATGCTGGCAATACTGCCGTCACAGAACCTCGTTTCCAACATCGGTTTCGGCGCAGGTTCGACCGACACATGGAAATTGAATCGTTTCGCGAACATGCAATCCACGCCGATGCAATTCCCTATGCTTCACCCGAGACAGATTACTCAACACGCGGCAGCGGACCACTACACGGAAAAGACCCACTTTTACGGCCAGAACCGGTTGCAGCAATTGATCTGGACGCTTCGACTTCCATTTTCGCTACGACGGATGAGGGGGTTCCAGAAGGGCATTCGGTCGCTGGAAAGAGAATTGAAGGTCTGGCACAGGTCTTAAGAATCACGAGTCTGTGTTTGTTTCTTTGATAGCATCGAGAATGAGTGAGGTGTAGCAGAGCGCGCGCTCTCGATTCCGTTTGTCGAAACGACTGGAGCGCCGGATCATTCCATCCTCCGAGTTCCATTCGACGAAATGGAATCGTCCCTCCGAATCAAAGTATTCCAAAGGTCTCACTTTGAATCCCGCCTCTTTCAGGACGTCTCCAAGCGTTGCACGATGGTAAAGAACTTTGTGATCATGCGCCCCTCCTCCGGTTCCTCCGATGCAAACCCACTTGATGTAAGACGGATCGGGGTGTAGACCGTCAGGGACAGCCACTCTGATATAACCACCCGGCTTTAAAAAACGATGACAAGTTCGGGCGGCAATTACGCCTTCATCACGCGTCAAATGCTCCCACACATGCTCGGCTAGGATCGCATCAATCGAATCCTCACGAAAAAAACTAGCCCATTTGTCAGGTTGCAAAAGATTAAGATACTGCACATCTGTTGAAATCCATCCGCGCATCGATCGGCCGGAAGTTCCAACAACTATCCGGAGCGACCTCCCAGCCTTGACCGCTTTCCTTACGTTTCTAGAGCCAATATACCCTCTAATTTGGCGTAACGGAAATAACACGCAGTTAAGTATGCTGTCGCAAAAGTCCATTTAGGTGACATCAATCGGCTGTGTTTATATTCCGAATTAAGCTAATCTCTTCGCCGCTTGGCGAATAAGCAAAAATGCGGTATCCCGCATCGTGCAGCATACAGAGCGCCTGCTTCGTGCGGACCGCGCCGACTCTCGGAAACCTGTGGTGAAACTCGATTAGAAGCTGCGTTGGCAGCGTCGGGGCGGAGAGCAGATCAGGGATAACATTGTATTCGCTTCCCTCGATATCCATCTTGAGTAAATCGACCCGCCGGTGTCCCAGTTGATTAAGAATCGTCGCAAAGCGATGCACAGGAACTGCGATCTCACGCGTCACACCGCGGCGAGGAGCTATTATGCTGTGGGAGACAAATTTTGGGTTCTTCGGACTGTGCAAACGGATTGTCCCGTCCCCCGATGCCAGCCCGTAGCGTTGGAGGTAAAAATTAGGTGGAAGTGTCTGCGTTTCGACCCATTGAATAGACTTGGGGGTCGGATCGAAAGCGAACACTGTAAGTTTGAAGCGGGCGATGAGTTCGAGATCGCACGAAATATCCTCACCAATTCCGAACGAATAAACTACTGAATCTGCTCCAAGCAGATCTGGGCAGACGGTCCACCCTGCATGATAGGATCCAAAGCGCTCTATCGCGCAATGATACTCGATTACAGGATCAATATCCATCCCGATCAGCGCTTTCGACTTTCGGCGGCAGGTTTGCAAAAGGAGCCTGAGAGGCGCCAGTCGCACCCTTGAAGTCACAGCAAGCGCATTTGTTTTCATAGAGATTGGACAGCCGTAATCAATATCTCGCTGACCCGTTTCCATGTGTAGTTTCGCTCCACCAAAGATCGGGCAAGCACTCCGCGCTCCTTCAAATCGGCCTCGCTTTCTCCAAGGCCCTGACACAGCGCGCTTCGGATGCTTCCGACTTCGGTTTGGCAAATCCATCCAATGCCCTTCGACTGCACTTCGGGAAAGTTGCAGGTTTCGGAAAGGATTACAGGCTTCCGTGCCGCCATGGCTTCGAGCGCGGCGACGGAAAAGCCCTCGGCTCGCGAGGGGAGGATAAATAGATCGGCTGCGTTTAGCATGCGTAGCTTATTTTCACCGTCGAGGCCACTCACAAACTGAGGCAGGGCCGGCCGGCATAACGCGGAGGCCCGTCGCTTTACCTCGCATAGATAGCCCTCGCTGTCGGGGCCGACGATCACTAAGTGCCAGGCGTCATGGAACTGGGGGAGGCCGGCCCAAGCCGCGATCAAAAGCTCAATTCCTTTGACAGGCGCCACACGGCCAAAAAACAGGAGCCAGCGCCGGGTCGAGTCGATATCTTTGAAGAATGTTTTGTCTTCCAGATCCGCCCGCTCAGGGAAGTCCTCTGGACGAATCCCATTGGGGACGACGACGATGTTGGCCCGAGGAGCGAAGTTTTTGATTTCACCGGCCTCCTGCTCGGTAGTTGCGCGCCAGAGACGCGCCCTTCGGAAGTTTTGGTCTTCGAATAGATAGTGGACCACCTTCTTGGCGATCCGACGTCTTTTAAGGTACCAGGGAGCGAGCGTCCCGTGGGGGTGGTATACCAGAGGTTTATCGAGTGCCGCACAGGCCTCCCCAATGCACCAGTTCAAGTGAGTATAGAGTCCATGTTGGTGGACAACGTCCGTCTCTGTAGTCGCCAAGTTCAAACAACTGCGATTTCGCGGATCGTAAAAAAAAAGGATTCTGAAATGCGACAGGGAGGGTTTCAACGTTCGGCGACCGATCTGGTATGTTTCCCGTTGTTAGGAGTCGGCTTTCCGATCCGTCCACAAGCATCTGCCGGTGTAACTCCAACGCCGAGGCGCCCAGTCCGGCGCCTTGCGCAACGTCGATTGATGGGACAACATGTAGGGTTTTCACTGCTTCTTCTGTGCGAAAGCGTGAATTTCATGACAGAGAAAAAGCGGAGTGATAGCCTCGATCCACCGCCCCAGCAAACCGGCGCCGTAGCCCAATCCCATGAGATGGGAAGGCCCCCTGTGATAAAAAATCATGGAGTCGAAGCCGTGTATGCGCAAAAATCGGGACGCTTTCCATTTTGTATTGCAGGGATAGGTTGTTGGAAACACGTCCTCTTCCGAATGAAAGTGGCCGAGAATTCTCCGCAGCTTGTGGTGAGCGCGGAACGGAACCAGCGAGGCGCCTACTGAAGAATAATGAAAGCGATTTGGTGTGCGGAAACAGAAATAACCTCTCGGTTTCAACACCCGCTGGATTTCACTGAGCGTCTTGTCCACGTCTGTCAGGTGCTCAACGACCCAGTCGCTTTGACAAAGATCAACAGATTTAGATGCGAGTGGAATCGAGCCATCTGTAATGCGATGAAATTCATCCAGACTTGCGTTGTTTCTTCCTTCTTCGCCGATATCGACTCCAATGACTTTCCCTACCTTTCCCTTGAATGAACAAAGGCGTTTGTAAAACGGTGCACTCCCATCCAGATGCGCACCGCGCCCGCAGCCATAATCCAGAACAATCGCATCACTAGTTAACAATGCGTTGACGCGGCTGTAGTAAAGCAGAGTTCCGTCATAGCGCGTAATTCCCCCAACCGCCGCTTCCGGATACACAAGAAGTTTGATAGGATGCGTCACGAACAATAAGAGATTGATGCTCTCGAACTGCAGGAATCAGTCCGAATCCAAAGTTTATCCGCCTCGACAATCTTCCCCTCCGTTTCAAGTTCGTTGAGGGTCGAGACTTCCCGAAAGTCACGTTGGGCCATTAGTTCCCGGATTGGTTCGTAACTTCCTTGCGGGCCAATAGAAACTTCGCTGAGTACCGCCTCGGTCCGTTCCCAGAGCGAATCCATTCCCTTGAAAGCCATGATTTCAGCTCCCTGAAGATCAAGTTTTACCAGAATTCTAGCTCCCTTTATCAGTAGATCGTCGAGCCGTATGGTGTCCACTCCCCAGCTTCTGTGCGCTCGGACACCAGATTCTACTACTTTACACGAAGTCGTAACCTTTCCGGGCTGCTCCAGCGTAATCGTCCCCACCGAATGCCATAGAGCCGCCTCGACGACGCGGTACCCTGCGGCGCGTAGTGAAGTGGCGCAGCCAGGGTGCGGTTCGACGCACACAAGGTCGGCACTGGGCAGCGCGGAGCGCACGAGGCCGGCGAATTCGCCGATATTTGCCCCACCGTCGATAACGCCATCAGTCCCCGGCCGAGAGCAGGTGCCGATAGATACGGGAATGGCGAGACCAGATTCGACTGAACGCAGAGAGACCAGTTGCCAGCGGTGCAACATTCAGTGCAGCACGGATGGCACGACAACCAAATTGATAGGCGAGGCTCATGGGAAAATACCGCGGATTTCGCGGATCGGGGCGGATGGCAAAAGCTTGTCTGCCGGTTCAACTACGGGATGTCTGCCGTCCTTTGTCATGTCCACAAGACGGGATGCCTGATTTTCGTCGATTTGATATCGGGGTTGGCGGCATAACCTTTTCTGCAAGTAGAATTTTCTATTCAGGCGACGACTGCCGGGCGCCGAGGCTCGAAAATATCGTAGAGAAGAGCGACCCAAGATGCCCTGGAATCTTCCAATTTTTCCCGCCGTATGGTTTCGAGTTCCGTAATCATCTCTCCAGCGAAACCGGACGTCCGGATTTCACGACCGGTGGCGTGGCTGTTCCAGAATTTTGATGGAAAGACGGCGCCGCCGATGTCGGGATGCGCTGCGACTAAGTGAACCTCGGCCTGCCAGTAGCTGCGGCGTAGCTCCTCGAGGCCTTGCAAAGAAGAATTCAGTGAGAATCCAGTCGGGCAGTCTCCGGTGACCGACACCGTCGCCGCGAACCCCTGATGGAGTAGCCTTCAGCGCGCAGTTCCTCGCAGAGATTCAGGAAGCTTGGGATGTGATGACAGTAGCCGAGATTTCCGGAATAAAGCGCTGTCTTCGGGATTGCCGGTTCCGGCTTGCCGACGTCGATTGTCGGCCAGTTGCGGATAACGCGCGCATTTTCGCCGTGATAGAAGAGATTGCCAGCGGCCTTGACGACGAGATCCCAGCGCCCGAGCCGATTGTCACAGTAGGTGTGGGCGACGCTGCGGATGGGCTGCGGGTAGTTCCATAGCGTTCGGAGCAATTCCGGATAGTAGTCCTGAAGCCAGTAAATCGCTTTTGCGCCCTTCCCGTGGATCGATTCCGCGGGACCCGGTACTTGTTGTCGGCGGGGCGCTTGTAACGATGACGATTTCGCAGGGGGACACTCTTTCCTCGATATAGGTTTTGAACTCGGAAGTGACGGAATGATACTCAACGACGGTCGCGAGCAGGGAGCCGCGTCTTCCGACCGCATGTCGCAACCGATGAATGGGAGTAACAGGTTTCTGCCCGCCAGTTTCCGAGGGGCGGTAGGAGCCACCGCCGCCGACAAGCATCACTTCATAGCCTGCAGCGTTGAGCGACTCCGCGAGCGACTCCGCTAATAATCCCGTCGGAGCAGAGTCCGGCCAGAGATACTGTGTGAGGAGATGAATTCGAGAAGAGCGATCCCGTTTTCATCGGGCTTCAGGCCACGAAACGCGATCGTGATCGCGCCTGCGTTTCACGCACGAAAGATCGCATCCGGTTTTGAAAACCCTCCAGGTGATACCGGAGGCTGGATTCGAGATTGAGCCCTGTCTGAAGCGCAAGACAGGCAAGAATCATGAGGCTGGCAGCCAGCACGGCAAGGGGAAAAACCACCGACGAAACCTGTCTGAAAGTATTCAATAACAGGGAGGATACCCGCGGCCAGGCCAAGCGAAGCGATGAATAAAGCTACGGCGCCGAAGAATGCGAGCGGGCGGTAATCGCGAAAAAGCACAAGAAGAAAGCGCGCGATGCGAATTCCGTCGCGCACAGTTCGTAGTTTCGAGTCTGTCCCGGCGGCGCGGTTACGGAAGGGCACCGGGTCTCAGCCATTAGGAAACCTTTGTCGATGGCCTGCACCGTCAGCTCGAGCTCGAGCTCAAATCCACGGGAGAGGACCGGAACGTTCTGGTAGAAGCGCTTGGAAAAGAGGCGCAGACCGGAGAAAATGTCACCGGAGCGAAAACCGAACGCGAGGTTGAGCCCGCGGCCGAACAGCGAGGTGCCCACTTGATGCAGTGGCCGGAAGATCTCCCCGCTCCCTGCTTCGGTGCAGCGAATGCCGGTGATCATGTCTGCAGGCTGTGTGCAAAAGTGCTCAAACAGAATGCGTGCGCCTTCTGCGGGATAGCTTCCATCGCCGTCGACCATGATTAGAAGATCGGTGTCAATCTGCTCAAGTGCCGTAATGACCGCCCGGGCCTTTCCTTTCCTTGGTTCGTGGAGAACTCCCACCCCGCAAGCCGCTGCCACTTCGCAGGTGCTGTCTGTGGATGAATTGTCAACGACCAGAATCCGGGCTCCGGGGAGTGCGAGTCGGTAATCATTTACGACCGAAGCGACACTTTTTTCTTCGTTGTGGCATGGAATTAGGATGGTGACAGAGGGAAATGTCATCTTTCGCGAACGGGTAATAGTTCCGTTGATTGAGCATGATCGATACCAATGGCCTTTCTGGTAAGCCTCGATCAAATGGCGAATATGACGCTGGCTTGTTAGCTGCTCCCTGGACTTCGAATGCTCGCCAGCCCAGAACCTTCCGCACGAACATCCTACCCCGGGCAGCCCCTCTCGCCAATGTCGGCCCCGCGCATTTCCGCCTCATGCGTAGGATCTTGGATCCACTGGGGGCTGCTCGCCGTGGTGTTCGGCTTTCTCGCGGTCCGGGCGGCGCTGCAGTTCACACCTCATTGGGATACGATGATGTATCATCTTCCCTCGGCCCTGACACTCTTTGGACTGACGACCTACGAGCCCGATCCGATAATAAAGGGGATGCTCGAGGGTATTCCGCACGGCGCGCACTTTGCGCAGGGATTATTTGTTCTGGTGTCCGGTAGGATGAGCGCAGCAAACCTGATCAATCTGGTGGCGCTGGCCGCTTCGGCGCTGGCGGTCTGGAGGATGACGCGGGAAACTTCGACACTCCGCTGGTATCTTACCGCCCTGCTTGCGTACCGCTAGTGATTCTGCATGCGGATTGCAGCTACATCGATCTGTGGAACGGATCTTTTCTCGCGACAGGATTCGTTTTTCTCGTTCAGCTATTTCGCTTTGTACTGAGGGGAAATTCCGCAGTGACGCCGGTAGCGGCCGTTGCAGGGTGCCTGCTTGCACTCGGCGTTTCTTTCAATTCCAAATACCAGTCATGGCCGTTCATCGTCGTGCTTTGGGGCTGGCTGGTCGTTGGGCTCTTTCTGCTCTGGAGAAGCGACGCTAGGATCGGCCGCAGGGCATCCCTGACGGCAGCATTGCTAATTCCGATTTTCCTCATTCATCCCGTGAAGAACGCGCTGCTTTACGGAAATCCGACTCACCCCATTTATAATCCCGTGATGGCCCCCGAAAGCAGCGCAAAACTGCAGAACCCAGCGCTCGAGGGCAGCGTGCGGCCTCAGACGCCGATTGCATTATGGGAGACTCCGGCTTCGCTGCGCTACCTGTATTCCGCTTTCGAAGTCAATCGCCTCATGCAATCGAAGTTTCCCATGGAATGGTCGCTCGACTCTGGAAAGGGCTACCCCGCTAGAAACGCGACGATTCACTACCGGATGGGTGGATGGTTCTTTGCCACCGTGTTGATTCTCCTCGCGGCGATCGCCTGCGGCCTCCGCATGAAGATTCTAGACCGGATGCCGGTAGTCATCTTTGCATCCTGCGCGGCGCTTCCTGCTTTCCTCACGTTCAGCCACTCGTTGCGCTATTGGCTGTTTGTCCCCATTGCCGCGTCCTATCTCGCTGCGGAAGCTCTGGTAGGACTTCACCGTCGTGCTTCGATGCTTCTCAAATTTGGTCTCACTGTCTGCGCTGTTTTTGTTTGCTGGACAGTGCTTCCACCCTTCACTATCGACACCGCATGTGCGGCGGAATACGCTCCCGAGAAGGCTGCAAAGTTCTGGGTGGCACGCGCGGCGGATATGGACGGGCGAACGATTGCCGTTTCGGCCCATCCGTATTCGATGTTCTGGGCGGGGCCTGATTTCAACACATTCAAGGTGCGGGAAGTTCGGCGGAAGAAATGAATTGAGAATAACCGTCATTATGCATGGCACCCTCGCAGAAATGGTGGTTTCGGAAGATATTCCGCCAATAACGAGGTTATCTGCGATCTTGTTCTATCGATTCAATCGCTTAATTAGTAACAAAGTCCAACCGAGCCGAATCACTGATGCAACTCCTGATTGACCTTCCGCCTCGCGAAGAACAGATCGCTTTCAACCTTAGGCGATGGGCAGAGGTGCTGAACGATGGCGTGCTCGCCCGGTTGCCTTACAAAATTGAAACCAACGCCCATGGGAACATTCTGATGACGCCACCAGCTTCGGGAGGGCACAGTTACCGGCAAACGGAAATTCTGTTGCAATTGAAACAGCGCCTTGGCGGACAACCGCTGATCGAATGTCCGATCTCCACCATCGACGGAGTGCGCGCAGTGGATTCCGCCTGGTATTCGACTTCCCGGTTCGCACGAGTTCAGGGACAGTTGGCATTCGAAACGGCTCCGGAGATTTGTGTGGAAGTGCTATCCCCGAGCAATACCGCGTCTGAAATGGAGGAGAAAAAGAGCCTCTATTTCGAAGCAGGGGCGGAGGAAGTCTGGTTCTGCGATGAACACGGATACATGCACTTCTTTGTGAAAGCGGATCCGAAAACAGCCGTTGATAAGTCTGCAATCTGTCCGGATTTTCCGAGAGAAATCAGGTGAGGCGGGATGGCAGTGGCGGGCTCATGGCGAAGATTACACGATATTGACAGGGTCAACTATCAGACCCAGTTTTCAGTCATGATCCAGGTCAACTTGAGCGAAGCGAAGACTCATTTTTCAAAGTATCCTGATCCATTTCTGTAGCTGAAGGATGGCATGGAATAACAATCAGTCCGGGTTTGGGAGGCTGGCGCGGTGTCGTCGCAAATATTTGTCAGCGCGAGGACGTAGAAGAAAGGATGCGGTTGGTTCAGATTCCGATATTCGCGCGCAGTAACGCCTGTCAGAAAATCCGCCGATTGCAGGGAGCAAAGCGCGTGAAGAAAGCGCTGCGGGGACGCCGCGCACTCCGAAAGACCCCGGCAGCTGCCAGGCTCGAAATGTTTCGCGCGAAGCGCTTTCGGTGCTGCGCGTCCTTGCGCAGCTTTCTTCTGGCTCCCATCGATCCGGAAATGATCCGCGCTCTCCTATGGTCGCTCGCCAACGAGTAAACCGACTTCACAAAACTCTCTACCGCAAGCGGAAGAAGCCATTGCCGTCCGAAATCCAGGTTTCTTCACGTCGTGGCAATATTAATCAGGGTTGGGTATCCAGCACGCTTGTTCTAGTTGCGTCGATTCGCGGTTCGTTCGCTGAAATCTTCTCGCGCAGTTGCTTAAATTGCACCTGCTGCGGATTTAATTCGATGGCGCGGTTAATCGAGGAGCGCGCGTCAGCGTTCTCACCAAGTTGCAATTGGACCCGCGCCAGCAAATACCACGACTTCGCATCGTCAGGTTCGCAGTTGATGGACCTCGCGAAGAACTCCCTGGCGATCTCCGGGCGGTTCTCCTGGATGGCCATTACCCCCAGATTGTTGTAGGCGCTCTTATGTTTTGGGTCGAGTTCGAGGGTCCGACGATAGAATTGCTTTGCCGTGTTCAAATCCCCGTTCTCAAATGCCAGGTTGCCCATGGCAAAATTGATCTCGGCATTGTCCGGAGCATTCTCATAGGCGCATTTCAAATAGACTGACGCCGTTTCCAGTTTCCCGGCCCGCAGCAGCCGATTGCCCACATTGAATTGATCCAACGCCAGCATCTTAGGAGTCGCCACCGGCCACCACACGACGAAGAGGGCGGA
Source organism: uncultured Verrucomicrobiae bacterium (assembly GCA_963805815.1). Taxonomy (GTDB): domain Bacteria; phylum Verrucomicrobiota; class Verrucomicrobiia; order Chthoniobacterales; family Chthoniobacteraceae; genus CAWDWA01. The sequence goes on along the minus strand of CAWDWA010000002.1, from coordinate 17,497 downwards.
GATCAACGCGGCCAGATAGATCCCGACACTGAGCATCCGCCTTTCCGTTAGAGCCCTGCCAAGAAAGAAGCCGCCGCCAATTGCAAGGATTGCAAGGCCGGGAACCAGAGGAAGGCGATAACGCTCTGTGATGAATACGGGAAGGAGCACGGTGGCATAGACTATCGTAGCCGCTACAATCCAAAGCGCCCGTTTCTGCGATTGAGCTAACACCAATGCGCCCGGGATCGCAAACGCCAGAACCAATCCGAAGCTCAATCCCTCGAACAGAATCCCTTGGGACTTGAACAAGGCGATCAAACTCAGATCATCATACTGATAGGCGTTTGCCAGGTTTCGTAGTTTTTTTCCAATCAGCATGAGCCAGTCACCGGGATTTTCGGAAATATAAGCTTTCGCTTTATCCGACCAAAACTTCGAGACGTCGACACGTCTCAATCGACCTCCCGTTTCGCGTTCCGCCAGCAATACCGAATCTTTCAGCATTCCGGCCTGGTCCGCTCGCATTCCCGTCGGAATCTTTGGATACCCTGTCGCTTCCAGATTATTTCCCACATAAAAATTAATGCCACTGTGTGCCGAAAGCAGCACCGGTTCGCGCGCAATGAAGTAATTGTGAATCCAGCAGGGGGAGCACCCAACTAGAACCCCGCCGAAGAGTAATACGAAGGCACCCAGGGCATTCCGCCAGTGCAGAGTTCGAAAAATCGTCACAATTGCTAGCGGCAAAATCGCAAAAATCGTCGCCACGAACATCGCTGTGAATCCCGTGAGGATACCTATCCATATCCACGGATTCAAGATTCCTACATTTCTGCTTCCTACTTTCTGCTTTCCGCTTTCGTATCGGATGTGCAACAGCCAATACACGAGCCCCCAGAATGCAAGCACGACGTAGCTTGTGGGCATAAGGACGATCGAGAACGCTTGCGCAGGTGTGAAGAGCATCCAAACTAACCCTGCTACCGCGCCGATTAACGGACCCCGTCGGTCTTCGGGCCAGAGCAAGCAGCTGATGCGGAAGATAATCACCGCAGTAAACCCCTCGGCAATAGTTTGGAACATAGCCGGAACATATGGTGTGTATCCGAACAGGCCGTAGATTCCGGCAAGGAGCCACGCGTAGCCAGGCAAACCATAAAATGCCTGACCATCAGTAATATCACCGTTGAGAATTCTTTGCGCCCAGGAGTTGTAAAAGGCTGTATCACCAGAGTCAGGCGTGAAGAACGGACTCTCAAAAAAGCGATTCAGCACGATCCAACGTATTGCAATTGTGAGAATGAATAGAATTGCTGCGACGCGATTCTGGAGCGAGACATGGTTGGGTGGGCTCATAAAATGGCGCCTATTCTCGTCTTGGAAGCGTTTCCAAAGCTGATGCGGCCATAATTTTCATAATTATTAAATTCTTGAAGTAGCTTTTGGCATCAAGACTGCTACTACGATCGTCTTGAATCGCGAATGAATCGCGGCTCAATTAACACCAAACAACGCAATAATAATACCAACAGCAATGTTACAGAAACTAAGCAAAAATCGTGGGGGCTTTACCCTTGTGGAAATCATGATCGTCGTTGCGATCATCGCCCTTCTCGCGGCGATCGCAGTGCCGAACTTCCTCCGTGCCCGTAAGCGCTCTCAGGCAACACGCATTCTCGAGGATATGCGGATGATCGACGGAGCGAAGGATCAGTATGCAATCGAAAACAACCTGGCTGGAAACGACACTGTTTCAGCGGCGCAGCTGGCCCCATTTGTTAAGCAGGGAACTCCATTGGCCGGCAAGCTTGCAGGAAACGACAATACCGATTTGATCGGCGGCGCCATCACTCTCGGCAACATCGATACACTGCCGGTTATTTCGATGGGACCACATATAACAACTTCAGTGATGTCGTGTCGGATGATTTCTGGCTATCTTATGCTCCGTAAGCGAGAGTCGATCTAACAATCGCAAATTAACGAACCAGCCGCCCCAATTGGGGCGGCTGGTTTTCTTTTTAGAAAAGCCATAGTGTTCGCTAATACACGCACCATTTGCAACCGTCTTCGAAACCTCGTTCTGAGACCCCCATTAACTAACTATTACAAGAACTGGCGCAATCGGGCGTCGAGATGGTGCGCTACGCGGACGACCTCGTCGTCCTGTGTCGCGAACCCGAAGAGGCCGGACAGGCGTTGGCGGAGCTCGGGCAATGGATGGAGTCGGCAGGGCTGGAACTCAACGCGGAGAAAACCCGCGTGGTGGACATGGGGCAGGTCGGAGCGAACTTCGACTTCCTGGGCTACCGGTTCTGGCGTGGAAGGAAGGGAAACCTGCGCCGCCGCATACGCCCCAAGAGCCGGAGGAACCTGCGTGGGCGGATCAAACCGCTGACGAAAAGGGCCAACGGCCACAGCATGGAAGCCCTCGTTGCGAAACCCAATCCCATCCTTCGCGGATGGTATGGTTGCTTCAGGCACGCCAACGCGGACGCGCTGGCGGAGATGGACGGCTGGGCATGCAACAGACTGCGGGGCATCCTGCGCAAGCGTCGTGGTGGCAGGGGCCGGGGGCGAGGGAGCGACAATCACCAATGGGACAACAGCTACTTTGCCAAGCTCGGGCTCTTTTGCCTGGAAGCGGCCCGAGCCGAAGAAACAGCCAGTCTCCACCATGGAGCAATGCACTGACAGGAAAGCCGGATGCGGGAGATCCGCACGTCCGGTTTGGCGGGAGGGGCGGGGAGTAGCATCTTCGCTCCTACCTCCGATCATGGCCACGTTCGTGCTAAAATCGATTTTATTACGATAACGACGGCGGGCGACGGCGTCCCCGATCAGTTGGACGGGAACTCGAATGATCCAAGTTCGACAGTTCCCAGCAATGTGGCCGGAGTTGGAGGTTCCAGCGACGCGTCCCCGCGCCAGAGAAGCGTTGGCATGTCGACCAATACAAGCGTGGTAGTGTAACTCCCTGCCGCCATGCCCGGCGGAACGACGAACTGCCAGGTCTCCGCAAAGAAACCACCGCCGGCTTCCGGGAGGCAAAGCCCCTTGGTGCATAAACGGACTTCACCGCGCTCCCGGTCTTCAAGGCGAAGGAATGCCCACGGAACAATCGTTCTACCATCGGGGATCTCCCATTCCAGCGTAATGACTTCGATTGTCCGGTTTGATAGGAACTCCTCTTCGGGATACTTCACACGCAATAGGCGTGTTCCGCCCGGGCAGGTAAGGAGAGCCCTGGCCGATGGACGCAGCGAGTGATCTCTCCGTTCAGATGCATCCATCCGGTATAGTGTCAGCGCGTTGAGGCGCGAGATCTTCCAGGGCTGACCCGAAAGGTAATCATGCAGCAGAATATCGCTCGACGGGAGCTTCTCCCCGCTCCTTCCAAAAAGCTTCGGATGATAGAAACCCGCCGCGCGATTGAATGTGGCCAGATCCGCATAGTCCACAAACACAATCTGACTGGGAGAGAATGGCACATATCGCTCTCGACTCAACGTTTTAAGCCCCTTGATGACGTGGTGCAGCGAATAGAGTTCCGAGCGAAGTGCAAGATGAGAGAGATAGGGAATTGGCGCGGTGACGGAGACATCGGGCGGAATCTGCGAAAGCATTTGATACCCGACTTCTGACCTCGCCCAGGCCGTCGAGCTGTTTCGAAGATCCTCCATAATCCCGCGGATCGGCCCGGCAATCAGGGTGACGACCGTGCTGGCTGCTGCGATCACCGAAGGCAGATATTTTTTGCAACGCTCACCTCGAATCCATGGGAGCGATGGACCAGCGACGGCCTCCATCGTAGCCATCCAGAAGACCGGAATCAGCGGAGCAGAGTAATGATAGTGAATGTTCCATTCCGAAGCGCGCCACGAAAGCAGATGCTGCAGAAGCAGGGGAGCTGCCAACAATAACCAGTGAGGACGCAACAGCGGGAGAAAGAGATAGGGAATCAAGAGCAACCAGACGAGATTGCCTTCACGCAGCGCGCGACTGATGGCTCCCAGCGCGAGCCATGGTTTTCGGATGAAGTTAAGGACAATTTGCGCGGGTCCCTGCCCTAAATGGCCATACAGGGCTGCATAATCGACATCGCCCCCATTGAGTGCGGGACTGATGAGTTTTGAATAGGCAAGAAACCAGCCTAACGCGACCAGGGCCGGAAGAATGGCCCATACGACGGAACTCTGGAAGCGACGTTGCCGCCAGTCCTGCAGCGCCAAAACGCCACAATAAGCGAGCAGCAGCAGCGCCAAATTCTCTTTGCATGCCAAGACCAGCAGAAAATAAATCCAGTGCAGCCTGATCGACCTTCGCTGCCGCGCCTCGAAGAGCAACAGGAGCAACGGAGCGCTGAAGGCTTCTGGATGAAACTCATGCAGGGCCACGAAGCCCGCAGCCGGAGCGACCAGGATCGCCGATGCAAGAAGGAATGCCGGACGCGCTGCAATTCCTGCACGACGCGCGATCCGGTATCCAACTGGTGCCATAGTCGCAAGTGCCAGATTCTGCACCAGGACCAAAAGCATGGGGTGCGGAACAAGCGCAAATAGCGGAGCCAGGAGAAATACCAGGGGCTCCGCATGATTCCCCATGATGGGGACATCGAGCAGCGAAACGTTGAATCGTCCATGCAGACATTCCCACAAGCCCTGAATATAGAACGCAAGATCGAAGCTGGCGTACTGAAATGTCGCCCATCGAAACCAGGAAAAATAGGATGTGATTCCTGCAAACATCGCGGCCAGCAACCACGCGGAGGTTCGCCAACGTTGTTCATTCGAGGAGGTTCTGAAGGACTGTTTTCTGCATGCGAAATCGAAGCTGGAAATCGACGCAGGATTCGCGCCCTCATGAGCGAGACACTGACGGATGAGCCGCAAATCACTGGATCATCTCGTGCTTTTCTCGTGACGGAAACATGTCCGTCTCACCGCGCTTCGCGCTCCGCTCCTTGGCTGCGCAGTCCCGCGGACAGTTTCGGTGACTCGCCGAAACGAAATTCTTTCAAAGCGCTTAACAAGCGCACATTTCAAGCATTTCCAGTTCTGTGAAATGCAAACTTGCGGAATAAAGCTAAAAAAAGCGGGTGGCCTTCTTCCGCTTCGATACGGGCCGCTACCCATTGCCACTACACCGCGAGTGGTTGCGGGTCGAAATCGACGTTTTGTGTGGCGATTCCAGTTTCAGTGATTGTCGCCGCTTCCTGGTAGCTTTCGTAATCGGTGTTGACCGACCATAGATCGTGCGCTGCGCTATTGGCGATGTTCTCCGCTGCAAGCCGTCCCATGAGGATGCTGTGATCCTGATTATTGTACTTAAACGCACCGTATCGACCTATAACCGTAAGACCGTTAATTGACTTCAAATAGCTCTCGACCGGCGCGAGATACTCCTTATACCCCGTGCGATAGACGGGGTAGCAGCGGGGGACACGCAACACCTTGCCGTCGTCGATCCGAACGTCGCCGATAAGCCCGGTCCGGCGTAATTCCCGTGACGCCATTCTAATGATGTCGCTGTCGTCTTGCCTCCAGAGCGCCTCACCTTCATAGCACCAGTATTCTAATGCGAGGATGGTCCGACGGCTGGTGCCGTTGATCTGCGGCACCCAGTTCCGGAAATTTGTAACCCGACCCATCCTCAATTCGGGCGAATGGATGTAGAGCCAGTTGTCGGGGAAAAGATTGTCCGAGTCCACATGGAGATATACCAGAACGGTGTTGCGGAATGTGAGTTGCGAGATGGCTGCGTGAACAGTCTCCGGCGCGTCTTCGAAGCACTTCACGAGATGAGTCAGCGGCATCGTGGAAATCACTTCGTCGTAGCGGCGGATCTCCCCGTCACCCAGTTCGATTCCGTTGACGCGGTCGTTGCTCTTGAGAACCCGATTCACCCGTGTTCCATAGAGCGCGCAACCCTTGTTGCGCTGTACAGTATTGCACCATTCGATCATACACAACGCCTGTTCCAGCATGGGGATACGCAAATTCGTCCACGAGCGTCTTGTGCGAACTTTTTCCAGGAAAGACCGCCGCCTTCAGTGCTTCCCCAAGGGAAAACTTCTTGATGCGTTGTGCCGCGAAATCGGCGTCGAGATCCTTGCAGGAGATACCCCAGAGTTTCTCACTGTAAGTCTTAAAGAAAATTTCGAAAAGTCGCCGCCCGAACCGATCGGTCACCCAGTCCTCGAATGAGCGATCCCGCCCTGTTCTGTTCGTAAGTTTGCCGCCCGCATAACTGGCAAAGCAATGCGCCGCCTCGAGCGGGCCGAGCTTGAGTAGGGTGTCAACAGGCTTCAGCGGATAGTGGTAGAATTTCCCGTTGTAGAAAACACGCGTCAGTCGCCTGACCATCTCGTAGTCATCACCCACGACGTCGAGCCAAATCTCGTTGACCCGCCTGTCGCTGCTGAAGAAGCGATGCGGACCGATATCTACCTTCTGGTTCCACAGTTCGATCGTGCGCGCCATGCCGCCCGCGGCGTAGCTGCTCTCGTAGAGATCGACGGCTACACCCGCCTTCGCAAGGCGATATGCTGCGGTCGCTCCCGCTGGACCTGCGCCGATTACGGCAACTTTTGCTGGTATTTCGTGCATCGAGAAGCGGAAAACTGCCTCCGTTTACGAGCACGCATTGTGCCGGGAGAGTTTGGTCCGGTATCCGGCGCTAGCCCTTCAAGATGAAGAGTGCCTGCTGCACGGCTTTCGGCGTCGGGTCGTACACGTTGTTCGTACCAAAAGATCGTCCAAAAGCAAATGAGCTGTGATGCCGTCACGAGCGCCACCGCGCCTGCACGCGCGAGCGTCTCCGCGCGTTGCGGCAACCCGCGGCAAATTTCCCAGACCGCATGTGCCGCGAACCATGCGATCGGCAGAGTCCAAATGGTTGTGTACCGCAGGTTCATACAAACCATCGTCATCGGTACATAGGTCAGAATGAAGAAAATCAGGAGGAACTGCCCGGTCTCTCCGGCTGCGCCCAGTCGTGCTAGCCCGCCACAAAAAAGCAGAAACAGCAGCGGCGACAGCGTAACAAGCTCCACCAGATAGCGATGCCATGGACCGTCACCGGTCAGGATGACGTATGGTGAGACAACGCTCCGCTCGGCGTTCAGCCGATAGGTCTCGAGCACCGCGCTGAAGCTCCCTGCCAGTGCAAACAGCAACGACGCGCCCAGGATTGGGGCGGCAATAGTGGCTATCCAGATTTCCCGCGAATTCTCGCCGAATTTCAGGAAAACGTTGGCTACAACAAGGCCGCAGAGCGCTAGCATAACGAAGGCGGCGTTCTCTTTTGTTAGCACCATCAATCCGATAGCGGCGGCATATAGGGCGAGCCAGCCGCGATGCTTCGGATTTCGAAACACTTCCCACTGAGCCCAGAGTGCCAACGTCGCCCAGAAGGCGAAAAACGAGTCGATCAATGCCAGATGCGCCAAGTGCAGTTCGAGTGGTGCAGCGGCAAGAATCGCTGTGACGGCCACGGCGAAAGGACCACCCCGCGTACGCCAGGCAAAGAGGCCGCAGACCAGCAGAAGCAGCACGCTTCCAGTGCACGAGACGGCAGTGATCGCGTCGTGCTTCGGCATTCCCGACACCGAGTGGATTATCCAGGAGGCCACAATGAACGTCACGCGCCCGGGGGGCAGCATGAGTATGTTTTGGGGATCTGACTGAAAATCGATATAGCCCCGAAAAAGCTCGGCATACCCGCCCAGTCCAGTCTGTTCGAGCATCCCCACGTAAAGCGCGTAATAGCGTTCGTCAGGTCCTTCCCGGTCGAAAGCGGATCCCGGTAACACACGGAGAACAATGCCAATACTAAGGAAGAGAGCGAAGGCAATGGCGTAGAAAGGGTGCCTCAGAGACGTGGAAGACACGGTCATTACATGAAGAGGAGAATCATTCGAAGCACAGCCCATACCGTACTGACCGTTTGTGGTTCGCATCTCGCTTATTTACGGCTGAGAGTGTTTGCCGATTTCCCTCGCTCGAGCTCCGTCGTTGCTTGACGGAAATTACGGAAGACTGCAAACCGCGGGCATTCAAATATACGTTCTCCAACGGCGCTCGATCGGGGGAACGTAAAGGGAGGTTTTCTGCATTCGAGATTGAAGCTCGAAATCGCAACCCAGAATTCGGGTACGCAACCAGATGAGACGGTCAATGAGGAACCGCGAGTCACTGGCTCATATCGTGCTTTTTTCCTGGCGGAAACATGGCCGCGTCACTCCCGCTTTCGCCACCCTCGAGCGACTCCTCCACATGTCAAAAGATAGAGCGGTCTAACTCCGCAGAGCCTCGGCCAAGCACTGCCAAAGCAGCGTACGTTAGAAGCTGGGTGGTGTTCCTGCTGCTGTTCGGGGCCGTGCTTGTGGCTTACCTACCGGCGATACGCGGGCAGAAGGTCTGGGACGACGCATTTCTCATCGGGACGAACGAATTCTTTCGCAGCCCGACTTTCGTGTTCGAGGTTTTCCGCCACTATCTTTATCCGGAATCCTTTTCTCTCTATTACCGCCCGGTCCAGAACCTCAGTTACATCCTGGATTACTGGCTATGGAATCAAAATACGTTCGGGTATCATCTTTCAAATATCCTGTTTCACGCGCTAAGCGCGTTCCTCCTTTACCTTGTTTTATGCTCGGTGCTTCCGCGTGTGGAAGGTAACGCCGAGAAATTGGGGGAACGCCGGAACGGATGTTCGGTCCCACTCTTTGTGGCGCTGGTCTGGGCGGTACACCCGATTCATCACGCCGCGGTCGCCTACGTCGCCGGACGCGCTGACAGCCTGGCGACCATGTTCTCGCTTGGGGCATGGCTACTTTTTCTGTACGCGAGAAACTGGCGTAGCTTTCGGGCGCGAATGGCTGGCCTGGCGGTCATTCTCTTGCTCGCCGTGCTCGCGTTGTGCTCGAAGGAGATCGCCATCACGTGGATGGCTCTATTCCTGGTGTGGACACTGTTTTTCGACGGGAGGTCGAACCGAAAGGACAAAGCCGGCGCTGTCGCCGGCGTGATCGGCGCGCTCCTCGCATACTGGGCCATTCGACACCTGCCGGAGGCGCGCCATGCCGCGCCAGGACCGGCTGGGGAACCATTCCCCGAACGGTTGATTCTCGTTCTTCGAGCGCTCGGGGACTACTGGAGAATCCTGATTTTGCCCACTGAGCTGCACATGGAACGCACCATTTTGGGAGACGCACCCCTCGGTTCGTGGCGGGGTTTCTTTGACCGCGGCGGGCTCGCGCCGATTGGCCTGGGGGTTGCCGCTGCCGTCACGGTGCTATGCCTTTGGAAAGTTCCGGGACGCAAAGTGCGGATTCTGGGAGCCGTCTGGTTTCTGATCGGATTCCTACCTGTCTCCAACCTCATTCCGCTCAATGCCACCGTCGCGGAACACTGGATCTACATGGCCAGTATCGGCGCGATCCTGTTCCTCGCGGGATGCGTTTTGGCCCTGCCTTCCCAAGTTCATCGTAGTGCGGGGTATGCGATCGCCGCGATAATTGTCGGGTTCTCCATTCGAACTGCATTCAAGGTGCGCGACTGGACTTCGAATGAGCGGCTCTTTTCCAAGACGATCGAGGCAGCGGACGTCTCTGCCCGGATGTCTATGAATCTTGCGGTTGTTCACCTGAAACGGGGGGAGATTGATGTCGCCGAAACTCTCTTGCGGGATGCATTGCAAAGGTTCCCGGATGCCGGGCCGATTCGCATTAAACTTGCATCTGTTCTTCTGAGCCAGGGTAAAGCTGCGGAGGCAGAATCCCTTCTGGACGCTGGAGTGAAAGCGGGAGACGCGAATTCCGTTGAGTATATCGCAATGTGGAACGAGCCCATCCTTCGAGCGAAGCTGCGGCATGCCGAAGGTCATTCGGACAAGGCGATCGAAATTCTCACGGAGGCCGAACAGCGATTCCCTCACATTTGGGCCCTCCGCGCATTTCACGCGGGCATTCTCAATCAAATCAGTGGTCCGGAGACTGCGATCGCTGTTGTCGAAGAATACACGGATGCTCATTGGTGGAATTACCCTGGCTACATGATGCTCGGAACCCTTCGCGCCAAAATCGGCGACATCCGTGGTGCGATTGAGGCTTTCTATAAAGCCTCGACTCTGGACATCCATGCGGCTGCCCCCTATGTCGCCATCGCCGAAATCCAGGCGGCTCGCGGGAATGTCGGCGCGACGGAAGCAGCGATCGGTGAGGCCTTATGCCGCAATCGCTCGGCCGCGACCGTTGCGCGTTCCTTGCGTGAGCTCGCTGCTGCGGATGCTCAGAAATAAAACTGGACTCCCTCCTCTGCGAATGCCTTTTTCTGTTCGCCGAGGAACTCGTCGCCGAGACGTTTGAATCCGCCTTGCGCACGGAATTTCTGCAGAAATTCATTCACCTGCCTGCGTAATTCGTCGTCACCTTTGCGCAGTCCAATAGCCCAGGATTCCGTTTGGAACGGGTTGAGCAGCGCGCGCGTCGTCTCCTTGTTGCTCTGCCAGTGCTTGAAGGTCGACATCTGGTCGTAGATGAACGCGTCCGCTTTCCCCTGGACAACCTCCAGCACGCCGGCGGTTTCTTTGTCCAGGACCAGCATTTTCGCATTGCGGAGATTCTTTGCCGCGTAAAGGTGTCCCGTCGTGCCTTTCTTAACCGCAACCTTTCTGCCGTCCTGATCGGCATCCTGAATCGAAGCGATGTCTGATCCTTCCCTGACTAGAAGGCAAAGTCCTGTAGTGAGGTAGGGCTCCGAAAAATCGATGGTTCGTGCCCGCTCCGGGGTCGCGGTCATTGAGGAGATGATGAGGTCGATCTTGCCGGATTTCAGTGCCGGGATGAGTCCATCGAAGGGGATATTCTGAATCTGGACTTCGCGATCGAGATATTGCCCGAGGGCTTTCGCAATCTCGACGCTGATTCCAGCAGGTTCACCCGTAGTGGTGGTCATCTCAAAAGGGGGATACGCCAATTCCATCCCTACTCGCAGCGGCGCCTGCGCCAGGAGTTCGCTGAAGGGAAGAAACAGTCTGAAGAAGAAAATAAACAGTAGCAATCGCGTCATGGACGCATGTTACCAGAAGGCGCAAAGTTGAAGAGGTCGTCCAACGAAAGCGCATTCTGCACATGGAATGAGGACTGGGGGTTTGATTTATGGAACAATTCGTTTCACTCTTGCGGTCCCAATGCCTCGTAAATCACCCAAGAACGTTGGCCTTATTGGACTCGGTATTATCGGAAGCCGCGTCGCAGTTGCTTTGCGTGATGCCGGCTACAATGTCTTTGTTTGGAGTCGTACCCCACGCGCAGAACCCAATTTTCTCGGCTCGCCGGCGGAAATTGCAGAGGTGGCCGATATCATTCACGTCTTCGTCTCGGACGCGACGGCTGTTTATGAAGTTATCGAATTGTTCGAGGACAAGTTGACCCCGCGACACATTATCGTCTGCAATGCGACGATCGGGCCTGACGCTACAATCGAGGCGGCGCGGCGAATTGCGGAAACAGGAGCGCGCTTCGTTGATGCGCCGTTCACCGGCAGCCGCGACGCGGCCGGGGCTGGCGAGCTCGTCTATTATCTGGGCGGTGAGGATGACGTTCTCGATGCCGTGGAGCCGATACTGAAAGCGAGTAGCAAGGCATTGGTTCGCGTCGGCCATGTCGGGCAGGCGGCCACGGTGAAAATTGCCACTAATATGCTGGTGGCGGTTTCGACGCAGGCGCTGGCGGAGTCCATTGCGGTGATGAATTCCGCCAGGGTGAATTCGGTCGTCCTTGAAGAGGCGCTCAAGCATCATGCCGTTCACTCCAAGCTGATCGACATGAAGCTGCCGACGATGTTGCGAGGTGACTTTGAGCCGCATTTCTCCCTGCGCAACCTTTCCAAAGATGTCCAGCTTGCTCTCGCATTGGCGAAATCCGGGGAAATTGAACTGCCTGCCTGCTCCGCAACGGCCGGCGTTTTGCACAAAGGCCTCTATCGAGGGTGGGGTGATTTGGATTTCTCCGCGCTGATCAAAGCCTACGAGGCGGAACCGGCGTCCATGCCCGAGTTGACACCTCCCGAAAAGAGAGAGGCCGAGAATGAAATCGGGAAGGTGCCCGAAACGATATCGCGGGAACCCGGAAGTGAAAGTCCTCCCTCGAACGAATCGCCTTTAATCGAAGCGATCGTGGAGAAACCCGTTTCAGAAGCGGTAGAAGCTAAGCCTGAAGAGATAGAACCGAGGGTTGAGAGCTCTTGCAATACTGAGAGTGACGAGCCGACGGTTAACGCCGCGGCAAACCCGGGTGACTGGAGAGATGAAACATCTGATGCGATGCTTGCACCCCCCGAGCCGCTATCCGCAACCCCGCCGCACGGAGACCGATTAACTAATGAACCCGCAGTTCCGGTGAGGGAGGCCGGAAATGAGAAGGAAGTGACTTTACCAGCCGTCGCAGTTTCATCTGACAAAGACAGGGAAACACCGAAAACTGACAAATCGAATTTGGATACAGGAGAAAAGACGCCGCCCGCAGCATCGCCTGGAATCGAGAAGGGAGCCGTGCGGGCGACTTCGGGGAGAGGCGGATTGTTACGACGCCTTTTCCGCTGATTTCGTCAGATGAGCGACGTGGAAACGTATCGAAGAATCCGTAGCGAAGGTGGCGTGATCGACCTTTCAAATCGGCTCATCCTCCATTTTTCCGGGAATGACCGCGTCCGCTTCTTGAACGGTCAGGTTAGCAACGACGTCCGGAAGCTTCTCCCCGGCTCCGCAATGTACGCCTGTGTCATGACCGCGAAAGGACGCATGTCCGGCGACGTTTACATTACGGCGATGCCGAATTTGCTGCAGGTTGATGCCGAACCGGCACTTTCGGATACGCTTCCGATGCGTTTTGAGCGATACATTATCGCCGACGATGTCACACTGGACGATGTGTCCGGATCCATTGGATTACTGCACGTCGTTGGTGGCGACGAAGCGGAGCTGAAATCGGAGGGCATCGAGACGGCGGTGTCCACGCGATACGGGGTACGCGGGGTGGATCTCACTGGTCCTGTGAGAATCATAGCCGCCAGATTTCGGGAGATATCGGATGTGCTTCCCGTCATCCACGATGGAATGGTGGAGAACCTCCGGGTTGAAGCCGGGGTTCCTCGATGGGGCTATGAGCTTAGCGAAGAAACCATTCCGATAGAGGCAGGGCTGCAACACACGGCCATCAGCTACGAAAAAGGCTGCTATATCGGTCAGGAGGTCATTTCACGCCTGAAAAGCATCGGTCACGTGAATCGCATTCTTTGCGGACTCGTCCCGGCTGATGGGAAGACAGGACTCGTAGCGGGATTTGAACTCTTCGATCCGAATACTCCTGCGAAGCCCGTTGGAAGAGTGACCTCTGGGGCCTTCAGTTTTGCCTTGGACCGTCCGGTAGCGCTCGGTTATGTGAAACTTGGGATTAAGACCGCAGCGCTAATTGTCCGCGACACGAATGGAGCGGACGTCTGCGAAGCGGAAGTTCGGCAACTCCCTTTCATTTCATGAAAAACACGTTTTGTATTTTCCTTTCTATTGTTCTCCTCGGGAATTGGGCCACTGCGCAAGAGCTAGCTGTTATGAAGATCCGGCTCCCCAACGACAAGGAACCCAAGCGGGTAATCATAAAATTTTACGAAAACGATGCGCCCGGGACCGTCGAGAATTTCAAGCGCCTCGCGAGGAAGCGATTCTACAATAAGCAGACGTTCCACCGCGCATTTCCTGGCATCATGGTTCAGACTGGAGATCCACTAAGTCGGGGAAAGGATCGGACCGCCGTCGGCACGGGCGGGCCTGGTTACACGATTCCTGCGGAGATCAAGCGGAAGCACCGGAAAGGTTCCGTGGCCATGGCCCGGCTTTCGGACAAAACCAACCCCACCCGGCGATCGAACGGCAGCCAGTTTTATATCACCTTGAAGCCGATGCCTGAGCTTGACGGGAAATACACCGTATTTGGCGAGGTCATTGAAGGCCTGGAAATTCTCGACCGGATCAGCCGGGTCTCAGTAGACACTAACGACAATCCCCGCCAACGATTTGAGATCCGGTCTCTCAAGATCATTCCAATCGAAGATTTCGGGACTCCGAAGGGCTGATCTCGCGCGAATGCCAGCTGGGCGGGATTTTTCCCCTATCTACTTGCGTCCATAGACTCCATATTCTATAAGGGTCGCTCCACTGAAAAGAAAAAATGGCGAAACCTGAAGCTTCATTCGAGGCAGATACCGCCAAACTAATCGGGTAGGTACCGAAGTGGCCAAACGGGGCGGACTGTAAATCCGCTGGCTCTGCCTTCGCTGGTTCGAATCCAGCCCTGCCCACCATCCCTTACAGACACAGGATTCCACTGATTTTCAAGGGCTTGTGAATCTCGGTCTCCACTCGGATTCCGTGGTGCAATTTTCGGGTCAGACAGTATCAGACCCATTCGGGACGGTCTATTTTTCTACGCGTTTTCTACGCGGATTCCATGGCGATCCAGGGATCTTGTCGCCGGAAGGTGCTCCCCAGGGGCGCTCGCTCACAATCCCCGCTGATTGGAGCCCCGGTTTTGAAATCTCTGCTTCTCTCCCTAGAGGATCGATCCTACCTGGCCTCATGAGTGAAAGAAGTCGCGATCCGAAAGCGCGCTACTTATCACGGGTGGCTGCAGGTGATCCAGGCTGGAGGACGGGGCAGAGAGACACGGGTACTCGCTCGCGAGCTGCATGCGAACCGCGATGCGGATTAGGCGCGACGACATGCCGCCGAAACTGCCTTCGGAATTGAGTTCTAGCAATGATTGACGAGTGGCATTGGTGGAATGGCCGGAGTTTTATCGGCCGAAATAATTGATTCGCGTTTCGGTCACCTCATAAACAGGCCATCTTTAAAGAGTGCAGAGGGTTTCAGGACATTTCCCAATCAACCCTTAATCAATTGGTTGTAGGTTCGAGTCCTACGCGGTGTACCACTTACAACGAGAGCAAGCGCCCCGTCCCCAGTGTCTTATGCCGGAAGGGCCGGAAAATCTACTTCGATCGCATCCATTCTTGTAGGGTTTTGTGGGGATCGAAAATGGTACCCAAACCGGTACCCGGGATTATTCGGTCGAAAAAAGTGCACTCTCCCGCACCAAACTCCTACTCCTCGTTTGCTGCTCGTCCTAACCGGCAACAATGGAGAACTCCTCCAGCGCATTAGAACAACAGTCCTTCAGGGTCGCGGGACGCAAGTGCAGCGTCTACCGACCAAAGAATCGACCCGTGTACCACGTGAAATTTTGGATGACGGAGGCGAGCACAAGCCAGTCCAAGCTCCACAAATTCGCCCTGGAAACCACCAATCTTGCCGCAGCGAAGAAGCGCGCGAAGTGGATCATCGAACAAGCCATAGAGCGAAAATGGTCTATCCTGCAGGGACTAAAGCAGAAGCGCACCTGCGGCACAATTGGCGAAGTATTGGCGGCGTATCGGGCAAATGTTCAAAAAAGAATCCGGCATAAAGCCCGATACTGTGAAACAGAACTGCAACGCCGTCCTCCGTATTGCCCGCGTCATAACCAGTCTTAAGAACAGCGAAGTTCCTCTGGACAAAAATGCGCTGCTGGAAACGTCGCTCTCCGTATTCTGCGTGGCGAACATGCGCCAATGGCGGGATGCGAAGATGGCTGGATCGTCCGAGTGCGACATCAAAGAGAAGAACAGCCGCCGCCGGAGCGCCAATGCGGACCTGCGAATGGCCAAATCGGTATTCGGCGAGAAGGCGTCAAGCTCCTTCGTTGGTGGTCCCACCCTCCCCGACATGACCGGTCTGCGCGACCTGTCGATGCTTCCCGCGGAAAGCGACATGTCCTATCGTGAGCTGCCAGACGAGATTCTTCGGGCAATCGACGAACACATCGCAGGGTATCCAGACCCACGAATCCGCCTTGCATATGGGATGGTGCGACACCTCGGTATGCGAAACATCGAAGTTTTGGCGGCACGATGGGAATGGATCGAACACGACAAAATGGTCATCAAAGAACGGAGCTACTTTACCCCCAAGAACGGCCGAAAAGGCGAGCGGAAGATCCCGATTCCGCCGGCACTCCTCGCCGAAATCGAATCGCACCGCGGCAACGAACGCCCCGATGATCAACGGAAGGAACGTGACCGAGCGAGAGAACCTGATCTACCGCGACCTGAACCAAATCGTCAGAGTCTACCTGCAGGACAGGACAAAAAAAAATCTACGAGATCCGCAAACATTTCGGCGCCCTCGCGGCAGATCAGCAGGGGCTGGCTGGATGAAGCGCGATACACGGGCCACATCGACCACGGAGGAGCTGCAGAATTCATACGGCCGGTTGTAGATCCACTTCGCCATTCCGGTCGCAGATCCTACAGATCCGCACACCATTCGCAAAACTGATTCGACAGTCTCACGGGCTGGCACGGTCCAGCTCGCAACCGTCAGAAGTATCTCGGGTGCTATGAAACAGAACAAATCCCAAGGACTAACCGCAGGCCAACTGATCGCGAGACTCAGCGAGGTCCTGCCCGACACCCCGGTGATGCTCGAGATGATCGTCGAAACCTACGAAATGCACCCGAAAACCGGCGATATCGAATGCGTGGAGTTGGGACCGAAGCGAGAAATCCTTCGAGGGCACCAAGTATTGTTCCCTTCCTCGGAAGGTTCCGATTCCTCGCCGCTCGCAATCATGTTTCGCATTCGAACACGGGCCCTGGCGACAGCCTAGCGGACGCTGAATTTCTGGAGCCGTGACCCTTGGGGCAAAGTCGGCCGCTGCTCGGCCGCTTTTCCGTGGAAAACGCCACGAATAGCGGGAAATGTGGCGTTTTCCACAGAGGGGAGCAGGCTCCGATTCCCGGTGTGACCCTGAGGTTCCAGAGAATCTAACTACATGCAGGATCTCCAGTTGGCTGCCGGACAACCCTGCGGCTACGGCCCCGCTTCCGAAATCGATCAAGGAATAATCATGGGTGTGCGCACGGCAGGAACCTGAAAGTGGCCGACATCCTAGCAAGAGAGGTGGGACAAATGCAGTCTCATCCCCGGAAAATCCTCTCGAATCCCTCGTCGTGATCTGGAATCACATTGTGCTCGGATGAAGCCCTGCTCCCCTCATCGGAGACGGTCATGCGGAGGTGTTTCGGCGACATACGCGTGGAGGTTGATCGCGGCGCGACGGTGCGGATGATGGACTTTGGTGAGCGCCCCCCTCTGCAAGGGTTCCCCGCCCAAGGCGTGCCGCGAATGGCTCGCCCCTCTACACCGCAATAGCGTCGGCGGGCGCACGACGATCCGCAGCGCCAACGGACCGCGGTCGCCATAGCAGACGCGCTCAACGGACATGTCGCATTCCGGGCATCTAACGGGGCGACCAAAACGAGCGCAGCAGAGAACCCTGGCTGCAACAGCATCGTCCCGCGCAATCCGAAGGGCGGCCACCGCCGCAACCCTATCGGCAGGGAAGTTGCCGCCCTCC
>CAWDWA010000001.1:0-37001 GCA_963805815.1 uncultured Verrucomicrobiae bacterium | reverse complement strand
ACGTCCCAGTGCGATTCTGTAATTCGGCAGCGTGCATCCGTGGCGAAACCGGGTCTTCCGATTCCGCGTTCGAAAAAGGCTATGGCTTCCCCAGCTCGGCCAGCTCTGGCGAATCGGCTTTCCAGGCTGTATTTTCTGGCGGATTTTGATGATTCCGAGCCCCCGGTGATCTGGCTCGAGCGTCTCGAGTCGGGCGAAACAGTCGAAGTGCGTGAACAGCCGAACAGCCAGGGAATGCGACTGCTCGCGCTGAAAGTGGCGGTGCATAATCGCCTGGCTGTTGCCTACGTTGAATATAATGGCGGGGTTGAAAAATTCCGCAGCGAATACATCGAGGATGTCCCGATGCACGCGAACACTCTTATGCCCGGAGAACCTCAACCAGCCATCCCCAAAGGCCTCACCGACCCCGTGATGGCTGAGGGGCTCACCGATCCTGTCACTCCTGAAGAAGTGGGAGAACCGTTTGATGAGGACAACTCGCCAGATCGAACCATGCCGGACCAGTCGGGCGGCGATTGAGCCCAGTCCATATTTTGCTCGGATAATGACAGACCTTTGGCCGGCATAGGTAAATGCGGGTTTGAGCGTGAGGTCAGGAGTGCTTGTCGGGTGCCATTGGTTTTCCGTCAGTTTGCGGGGAGTGTGAAATTCTCAATAGAGAACCTGGTTCATCCGTAGTCCGGCTTTTCTGTCTCACGGCAGAAACTCTGCTTTTCAAGTGCTATGCGAATTTATAGTTTCCGCGCGAATCGATGCGAGCGTTCTGCACCTTGAAGATACAGCCACGTATTGCCCTTATCCTTCCATTATTACTACTATATTGCGCTGTGGCTCTGCCGGCCAGGGCCGATACCACGTGGCAGGAAAGGGAGGTTGCGAATCTCATCCGGAGCCATCAAGGCCAGGGCCGCCCTTTCATGGTGGAGCACCCGATTCTCACCTCGGTGGCACAGAGCCGGGCGCGGGATATGGCGAACCGCGGATATTTTGGTCACACGAATCCGGACGGGATAGGCCCAAACGCGCTGGTGTCAGCGGCAGGGTTTCATCTACCCGACTGGTATGATCATTCTCTGGCGGGCAACAACATCGAATCGATTGCCGCAGGGTACACGTCACCGCCGGCAGTTGTTAATGCCTGGATTGCATCTCCGGGGCACCGCACTCATGTCCTCGCAGAAGATGTTTTCTTCCAAGAGCAAACCTACTATGGAGTCGGCTATGTGTATGCGCCGGGAAGCCCATACCTCCACTATTGGGTATTTCTTTCAGCGCCGGTTTCCCTATCGACTCCCATCCAAGGGCCGGTCCTTGCGGTGGGAACGATGTCGGGACCTCCCCTTGTGAGGCATCTGAACGCAGTAAACGGAGAGCCGGTCTTTGAATTTTATTCCAACGCGCCGTCGTTTGAGGGCGGTGTGCGCGTGGCAATTGGTGACGTGAACGGGGACGGATTTAGCGACATCATTACCGCACCGGGTCCGGGTGCTAGACCCCGCGTAAAAATTTTCAGCGGGCAGACCGGGGCCCGGCTCCCCGGTCGCATTGGAAGTTTCCTCGCGTATGATTCCCGCTTTCGAGGCGGAGTAAACGTAGCGTCGGGTGACGTGAACGGGGACGGATTCGACGACATCATCACCGGAGCCGGTCGGGGTGGTAGACCACATGTAAGAGTTTTCAGCGGGCGAACCGGAGCTCAGTTTCCCCGGCCCATTGGAAGTTTCCTCGCGTATGATTCCCGCTTTCGAGGCGGAGTAAACGTAGCGTCAGGCGACGTAGATGGGGACGGAATCGACGATATTGTCACCGGACCGGGGCGGGGCGGTAGACCACATGCAAGGGTTTTCAGCGGGCGAACGGGGGCCCAGCTCCCCCGACCAATTGGAAGTTTCCTGGCGTATGGTCCCCGCTTTCGAGGTGGTGTGAACGTAGCGTCAGGTGACGTGAACGGGGACGGGTCGGCCGATATCATCACCGGACCGGGTCAGGGTGGCAGACCACATGTAAGAGTTTTCAGCGGGCGAACCGGAGCTCAGTTCCCCCGGCCCGTTGGAAGTTTTCTCGCGTATGGTTCCCGCTTTCGAGGCGGTGTGAACGTAGCGTCAGGTGACGTGAACGGGGACGGGTCGGCCGACATCATCACCGGGCCGGGTCAGGCTGGTAGACCGCGCGTCCAATCCTTCAGCGGGGCAAACGGGAACCGGTTGTCTTTGCCGACCGGCAGTTTTCTTCCGTATTCGCCGTCGTTCCGGGGAGGGGTTTACGTTTCGGTATCGGATTGAAATTGTGCCAAAAAGTTCTACGTACCTGTAAAACATGTCTGCAAGCGAGGATAACAAGCTCTTTGCGCAAAAGGATCAAACTAACGCCGAGCGGGCGTTTTAGATGACTCAGAGACTGTTCGAAAGTTCGGTCTCAGAATTTTATCATGACTGAAAGGAAAACCAAAATGGATGAATTTGTAGAATTGCGCTGGTGAGGTCTGACCTGGTGAGCGGGTGACCAAGCGGATGGAGGGGGATTGTAGGGCTTGCACGAACGTGAACCTCACGATGGCGCAAAACTCTTGATAGATTTCCGTGTTTTTGCGAATTTCTATAAAATTTGCGTCAGGAACCCACCCGAGGGGAGAGCAAACGGAAAAAACCTGGCAAGCACCTGAATCCAAATAAGTAATTCGTGAGGAAGATCTTACACCTTATTCTCGGTGTCTGCGTTGCAGGCTTTACACTGCGTGCAGAAATTATCGAGTTCGACGTCTCGCCGCGTGGCACCAGCCCGGCAGTCGGTCTGAGTCCTGCCAATGAAGTTCCGCCTTCCAGTGGGAGCGGGAGCGGAAACGAAGTATTCACGGGCATCACGCTTGACGACTCTACCAACGAGCTTTCGATCTCGATTGGATACGGATCTTATGCCGGGTTCACCGATTTGACGGGACCTGTGACGGCGGCGCACATTCACGGACCGGGCAGCGTCAACCAGACCGCCCCTTCGCTAATCAATTTGCTCGACCCTCCCGCTCAGCTAATACTTTCGCCGGATCCGTTCAGCAGCGGAGGGCTGATTGTGGGCTTGTATCAGCTGACGCAGCCGCAGGCTGACGAACTGAAGGCCCGAGTTTACTACATCAACATTCATACCGGTGCGAATCCGGGCGGTGAGATTCGCGGGCAGCTCATCGAGCATAGCAACACGCCACCGACGATTGCAAAGTGTCCACAATCCACAACGGTCGAATGCACATCACCGGACGGGACGCTGGTTGATTTGATCGCAAGAGTCGAGGACGTCGACGGGGACGATCTGAAGGCTGTCTGGACGGTCAACGACGAGGTGATTGACGAGATGGAGGTGCCATCCGGCGGTGTATCGACTTCGGCGGATGTTGAATTTTCCCGATTGGGACGAACACGGTGGTTGTAACCGTAGTGGACGACGACGAAGCTGAAGATTCCTGTGTGCTGAAGGTGACTGTTGAGGATACAAAACCGCCGATAATCAAACGGATTGTGGTCGACCCCCGAATTCTCTGGCCGCCGAACCACAAGATGAAAACTGTGAGACTCAGAGTGGTCGCCGAAGACAACTGTGGCAAGGTGAGGAGCAAGATAGTCAGGGTCAGATCCAACGAACCAATCAACGGCAGGGGTGACGGCAATACTGCGCCGGATTGGGGAATCCGCGACGATCTGGTAGTTCTCTTGCGTGCTGAACGAGCAGGCGTCGGTTCGGGACGGATTTACACCATCATCGTGAGAGCCACCGACGAATCCGGCAATTCAACCGTTGGAAGGACCCGGGTGAGAGTGCCGCATTCGGGACGCAAGAACCCCTAAATTGCCTACAGTAAGAAATGATCGCCTGACCCCTAAATTTCCTAATTTCGGAACGACTTACCAGCCTTCCGGAACTGCTGCGAACTCCGG
Source organism: uncultured Verrucomicrobiae bacterium (assembly GCA_963805815.1). Lineage (GTDB taxonomy): Bacteria > Verrucomicrobiota > Verrucomicrobiia > Chthoniobacterales > Chthoniobacteraceae > CAWDWA01. Next base: position 33,072 of record CAWDWA010000001.1, on the reverse strand, counting down.
CAGATTCTGGCGTTTGATCCGCTCGCAGCGTGCGCTTTTCACCTGGTCGTCTGTGAGCCGCCATCCGGCGAATCGAAACGCTACCTTGCGATTGCCGAGCCCTCCGAGATCCGCCTCTTTTGGAAACTCGAACCGAATCTCGCAATCTCTCTCGGCCGTCGGGAGCGGCAGCAAGAGGTGGTATAGACCGGGTCTGCACTCGAATCGCAATGGCTTTCCGACGCCACATGTGACGGTGAGCGTCTGCGAATCGGCGCAGATTCGCGGGGAGAATTTCAGCACCGCCTCGAACTTCGTGCGGTCCCCCTGTGGCCGTGCGATCAGGCGACCTCCGGACGACACCCAACCGTCGCGCCCCACGCCTTTCGGCAGCCAAGTATTCACGTCACTCAATTTTGCATCCTCGACGACGCGGATCTCCTGCGCCTGATGATCCAGCAGCCAGTCGTGGCACCATTGCTGAATTTCCCGGATTTCCTCCGGTGGAAGCACGCGGTCCGCGCCGGTGAGCCATTCGGCGTATCCACGCTGCTCCGCGTAGCCACCCGGTTCCGGGGGAAATGGAGCCATAGACGCAAGTCGCCGCCCCGTTTCGGTGTTCTGACCCGGATTTGAGACGCTCCGGACCTCCTTGGTCGGTTTCTTCTCCTGGACCGGTCCGGCGTCCGCCGAGAAAAAGTGGCAACCACAAAGAACACTGAGTGGAAAGCTGCTCGCAATGCCGTTGCTGCACGAATATCGGAACCGTGAGCAGAGATCGATGAAACGAAAGAGAAACTGAGAATCGAAGAAATTGCCGCAGGTGACAACTGGCAGTCCGAGCTCGATATAAGGCAGGTGACGGTCCTTAAGATAGTCCATCCAGTAGATGCACATTACCACTGGCTGATATTCATCTGGAAGATCCGCAATCCATTTTCCGAATCCATGGAAATCGAAGGATCGATCGAGCGTTCCGCCCGACTTGTGAGGAAAGACAATGGTGCCGAGTCGTTCGGTCGGCGGATGCCAGTCGAACTTCCGTTCCATGAGCGCTCGGGCGTAGTGAATCGGAAAGGCGCAATGGATGGGGCGCGGTTTTCCCCGGCGCGCGAAGGAAGCAACGCGGTCGGGATTGCATGCGAGGAACACGGGCAGGCCATGGTCAAAATCAACCGGATCCTCGAGACCGGTATCGATCGGCACGCCGTGGTCGCTCGAGAAAGTGAGTGGTTCGTCCCTCGACAGCCCCGCATATTCACGGAACAGGGTGCCCATCCCGTAGCCGTGATTGGTCCCGCTGTATTCCGGTTGCGCGATCTCAGGCTGGCGGCACAGCTTCGCCAGATCGGCCTGATCGAATCTCAGATCGTCTAAAATGGAACTCATCGCGAACTAAGCGAAGGATGATTACGGCCGCCTTCATCGGCGCGAGAGTCTCTTCGTATTCCGCAACGCGGAGACCTGCATACCCACAGTTAGATTGCTTGTAAATTGCTGTTTCAGGCCCGGCGTCGATGCGGCGAATGACCGCAGGGTTAGAGGGGGCTCAGTGGGAGGAAGGGGTCTCGCCGAATGCATTGACCGATTTTTCTCCTGATCTGAGCGTCTCGAGCCGAACTTGTCAAGGCCTCCTGGCGCGTAGAATCGCCAGTGCGGGCTCCGCGGTTACATTTTCCCAGGTGGCTGGGGGGTACGAGATCCGGCTCCACGTTCTCTGCTGAGGAAATGCTGAGCTGAGAATCCTCAGTGCGATCAGCGCTATGAGATGGTATTTGGGTTCTGGGAATAATTGATCTCCCGTGTGGCAGCTTGAAAGTTTCGGGGCTTAAAATCACACTACTTGTCATTTTTTCGGCCGAAGAGGCGGCGGATGCGGTATTTCAGCTTACGGCGGCGCTCGAGGTCGGCCGTGCGATCCTTGTACGTATTTTTCTCGCGCTTCAACTTTTCGATTTTGGCCTTTAGGTCTTCAATACGATCGCGGACAGCCGGATCGTTAATTCGCTCGGCGATGCCAAGCGACGCGAAAATATACCGGTTGGCCCAGTCGGGAAGTTTTTCGGCATAGGCCTCCAAAACATATTTGGTGTTGCGGTATCGGTGCGTGTCGCCGGTTCGACTTGTCTCGTGATAGCGATAGTGAAAAAGATATTCTGGAATCACATCCAATTCGTAGCCTTCCAGGCAGAGACGCGAGAGAAACTCCCAATCCTCGACCGTTACGCCAGCGACCTCGCGAAACCCGCCGAGTGCTTGGAAAACATCCTTGCGGATGATGAGGTTGGCATCGCCGAAAATGTTGCTGGAAAAGCCCTCCTCGAGGCAGGCGCCCGCCGGGAGCAAAGTATAGTGGGCTCTGCCTGCTGCGAGGTCTTCCTCGGTCTTGAAAGCGCAGAGATAGCACGTGAGACAATCTGCCTTAGAGTGTTGAATCGCAGTCGCGAACACCTTGATCATGTCCGGCTTCGCTATGTTGTCCGGATCCATGAATATCAGGTATTCGCCTTCGGCCTGGCTAACCGCAAAATTTCGGGCGTTGCCTACGCCTTCATTCTCGCGCTCGAAGAATTTCCATCCGCGTCCGGCGTGCTTTTCGCGAAGTTCGGAAAACACTTTCCTCGATTCGGAATCGGTTGAGCCGTCATCAACTGCCACGACTTCAAAGTTGGCGTAGGTCTGTGCGCAAAGCGATTCTAGAAGTCCTGGAAGGAATCGCCCGTAGTTGAAGTGTGGAATGCAAACGGAAATACGCGGAGCCGTGGTTTTTGTTGGACTCGATTCGGTGGCTGCCGAGCGTGCAAATTCGAACCAGCCTTCACTGGCTGTTATTGACGAATAGGCGGGCAGGGTTGGATCTATTCCTTCCGCGAGGACTTGCCGCAGCTTTGCCGCCAGCGCCCGTTTCCCGGCCTTGAAGAGCGGGGTCTGGCTTTCAAAAAGTTCCGGGATACCGCCAGTCGCTGCTGCGATGATGTGCAGTCGAAGTTCGAGGCATTCGATGATGGCGAACGGCAGATTATCGAGAAGAGAGGGCGTGACGACAAGCCCTTCCCGGTGGTCCACCAGAAAGCGCACAGCCTCTGATTGGGAGAATTCCGTGTGAAGTTCCCAGTCGAAAACGCTGTCGGAGGGGCGCAGGGTTTCCTCGATCACGTTGGTTGATTTCCCGCGGTTTGTCTCGGCGATTTTTCCAACAAAATGGATGTGGAGGCGTTTACCATCGACTCGCAATGCGGGCGCGATTTCGACGAGTGCATCGAGGAAAATCTCGAGACCCTTGCGGGTTTCGAGCCGGCCAAAGAAAATGAGCGTCCGGCGGTCAAAATCGCGTGGTGTGGGCGCCCGTTCGGGCAAGAAAAACGGGTAAGGCAGCACGCGGTGATCGGCGGCAATCTTCCAATGGTTCACCTCGGCCCATTCGTACATGTGGCGGCTTGGGCTGATGACTGCATCGGCGTGCTGGAGGACGTAGCGTTCCATGAATTCAAGCACGAGATCCGAGCGGCTGCTGGGAAACTTTTCCATGCCCTGACGCTGCCATTCGGTCGGGCTGTGCAGCGTGCAGGTGATGAGTGTATTCTGATAGGCGAGGCCGGCGCGCTTCGCCTGGAGGGTGACAAATCCGTTGGCCTGCCAATCCTGGAAGAAGAGCGTGTCAAAATTCTGTGTTTTCAACCAAACGTGGATTGTTTCAGAGCGTTCGAGCGCCGAGGTCGCGGCTTGCACCGGGGCGTCGAATGGCCGATCAAGTGTTTCGGCATCGACGAATGTCACCCGGTAGTTCGACCGGTAATAGTCGCGCCAGAAATCTGCGTTCTCGCGTTCTACCGGGCCGGTGAATAGGAGTGTCACATCCGACTCAGGGATGGTGGCGAGAAGACGGGCGAGATTCGTGCAATGCGTCCCAATCCCTCCGTTGGTTACCGGCCCAACGGCATCGGGTGTTATGATGCAATACCTGGAGGCTGGCACTTCCACGAATTCTTACCAACCCTTGGGCACCGCCACAAAGGGAGGTAGCTTGTTTCTAGAGACGGTTTCACAGGCTGGCTTCCTGACGGGATCGGAACTCACTCTCCAACCTAATATCCTCATTGCCTTGCTGTTGCGCACTGTTTCGATCGCCGCGATCTCGGGCGGCAACCCGATCTTGATGTTCGTTCCCTTTTCCGCAGGGACTGGTAGTGTCAACCGGTAACGTTCCGGCGCACACTTAAACGCCATCGGCCGGTCGCTGCCGACCTGTGCGGTCAGTGATTGTGGTCCGGCGCATACTTTTGGTGAGAGCTTGAAATAGATCGTGAAAGTTCCCCGCACAGAACGCGGCTTGAGCACGACCCGGAAGTCCGGTCCGGCCCACCCGTCTTTCCGGACATTAATTGGAATCCATGTATTGAGATCGCTCGGCGGAACATCCTCGACAAAACTCACTTGATCCGGTTGATGATCGAGAAGCCATTGTTTTCCCCACTGCTGTAATGCCCGAATCTCTTCCGGCGCCAGCATATGATCTGCACCGGTCAAAAAATCGGCCAACGCACGTTGCTCAGCACACAAGTCCTGTTTGGGAGGAAAAGGCGCCAGTTCGAACAGCCTGGCTCCGAATTTGGATTCTGCGCCTGGATTTCTCATCTTTTCAAAAGAGCCATCTTCCAAGTTAATCCGCTCCACCTCGCCCACGCCCTTGAAGAAAAAATGGCAACCACAGGCCACGCTCAGAGAGTAACTGCCTTCAACCGCATTACTACAAGAATACTTGAAGCGTGTGCAAAGATCGATCAACCGCGGAAGAAAGTCCGGTGACGCATAGTGCCCGCAAGTCACCACCGGTAAATCGGCTTCGAGGTAGGTGCGGTGTCGATCCCTGATGAAATCTTTCCAATAAATGCACACGCAAACTGGTTGATACTCTTCTGGCAAGGACACCAACCACTTTGCCAGCGCATCGGAATCAAACGACATGTCCAACATGTCCGTGGATTTGTATGGAAACACCAGCGTTCCCCGCCTCTCCTCGGGAGGAAGCCACATCCCTCCGCGCTCCATTACCTTCCGCGCATAATGCAGCGGCATGGCCGATGTCAGCACGCGCATCTTTCCAGCTTTTCGAAGAAATTCGACCCGCTGCTCATATGGCGCCAGGTAACCGGGCAGGCCGTGTTCAAAATCCAGCGCAAAGACGCTATCCGGATTCAACGGGACGCCATGGTCGGCCGCGAAGGTGAGTGGCTCGTCATCCGGCAGTGACGCGTAGCGTCTCACGATACTTCCCATTCCGAAGCCGGTGTTCATGCCCGTCAATTCCGGAATAGAAAGCTTCGGTTCACGGCACAGCGCTTCCAGTTGATCCTGCGAATAATGCAGCCCTTCGAGGACTGACTTCGGGTCTGAAGTAATCATGCGCTGAACCTGATGCTAGAGGGAGCGTAATTCACAAAGCCTGCAACCCTCCATATCAATCGAGGGTTACGAAGGCAACCCGGATATCGGAATATCATCCCGTTGAAATTATCCACGCCCGAAAGCCGGGAGCCAATTGCGGAAATCTTGCTCGTTTCGTTTCATCATGCGGTAACCGAGTTCTTCTGTGAGGTCGAATCAAATTCGGCCGCCCGCGAGGTGAAATCGAGGAAATTGCGTGACCAATAGAAGCCTTTGTTAATTCGATTATCGACAAAAGCGTGATTTGCGTCTCGAAAGTGGGTGGGCTATACGCATTGAGTTTCCGATGAACGAGACTACGATTGAACCTGCGACCATAGAGGATATTCCGCAGCTTGCGGATCTCCTGGTGGAGCTTTTCTCACTGGGAACAGACTTCAAGCCGAATCTCGCCAAGCAAATAAGGGGGTTGCGTCTCATTCTCGAGCAGCCTTCACGCGGTCGGATTTTCGTGCTGCGCTGCAACGGGATGATCCTGGGGATGGTCAATATTCTTTTCACTATAAGCACAGCCGAGGGTGGGTTTGTCGCGCGGCTCGAAGATCTCGTCATTCACCGTGACTATCGCGGCCAGGATTTCGGTCACCGGCTTCTGAAACATGCGGTCGACTACTGCAGGGAAAAGGAGTTTCTTAGGATTACCATTATCACCGATCGTGGTCGGGAAGATGCGGCGCGTTTTTTCAGGGCACATGGCTTTGCCGAATCAAATCTCATTGTGATGCGAAAATTGCTCATGTCACCCCGTCAGAAAGTCGTTGCCGAATCCTCGGAATGGCAGAAGAATCCTTTGTAGATCTTGGTTTTGCCCGCGTCGATACCGACCGGAGCCGCCGGTGTGGATTTCCGGAGGTTATCTACGGTGGCGGAAAAAATCCGGCGGATGTTATGGCGATCGCGCGGACGGTGCTCTCAAAGGATTCTGTGTTGCTGATCACACGCGCCAGGATGCCGCATTTCGAGGCGATCTCATCAGAATTTCCCGTGGCGGTCTGGCATGACCGTGCGCGCTGTATTACAATTGAGGTCAAGCCTCTTCGAAAACAGGGGGGAACCGTGGGGGTGATCTGTGCCGGCACTTCAGATCTCAATGTGGCGGAGGAGGCGGCAGTCACTCTGGAGGTATTTGGAAATAACGTGGATCGTATTACTGATGTCGGGGTGGCCGGCATTCACCGGTTGATCGCTGTGCGCGATCGACTCGAATCCTGCAACGTATTGATCGTCGTCGCGGGGATGGAGGGTGCCCTCCCAAGCGCTGTCGCCGGGCTGGTTAGCAAGCCGGTGATCGCCGTGCCGACCAGCGTCGGATACGGTGCGAGTTTTGGAGGGCTTGCGGCGCTTCTCGGCATGTTGAACAGTTGCGGTAGTGGCGTGACCGTGGTGAATATCGACAACGGTTTCGGCGCGGGATATGCCGCCGCCCAGATCAACCGCGGGTTTCAGCGGTGATTGGACTTGCGGAGAATAACGGTGGCGGTTCTTTCGCCGACCGCGTGAGCGAAATTTTCTCTTCGAATGGCCTGCTCGGGCGCACGAAAAACTTCGAATACCGCCCCGAGCAGCAGCAGATGGCCGCTGCCGTGGCGCGCGCGCTCGAGTCGAATCATCATCTGGTCGTCGAAGCCGGCACGGGTGTCGGAAAATCTCTGGGGTATTTGATTCCGTCGATTCTCTGGGCGGTCGAGAAACGGAAGAAGGCGGTCATTTCCACCTATACAATCAACCTTCAGGAGCAGCTCGTCTTCAAAGATATCCCGATTTTACAGAAGCTGCTTCCGGTCGAATTCGAGGCGACCCTGTGGAAAGGGCGTCAGAATTACCTCTGTCCAACCCGGTTGGAACGGGCGATGGCAAACGCTGCCGAGCTTTTCACATCGCCCGAGCAGGAAGAGTTGAAACGCATCTGGGAGTGGAGCCAGACGACGAAAGAAGGCACGCTCAGCGACTTCGAAGTCGAGCCCGACCCGGGCGTCTGGGCGCAAGTTTGTAGCGAGCACCACATTTGCACGACGAAATCGTGTGGGCAGAATCCGCGTTGTTTCTATCAGACCGCGCGAAAACGTCTGTTGTCGTCGGACGTGATCGTCATGAATCACACGTTGTTTTTCATGAATCTCGGCACGATCGAGGAAGCAGACGAGCGTGAGTCCGGTTACATTTTCGCCGACGATTTCGTGATCTTTGACGAAGCACACACGATCGAGAGTGTGGCAGCGAAACAGATCGGGTTAGGCGTGTCCCAGTTTGGTCTCCGATACGTGCTGCAGAGGCTTTACAACGCGCGGACCAAAAAGGGGCTGTTTACGGTGCTGCGAAGTCCTGATGGGGTGCGGCAGGTCACGGATCTCGTCGATCGAATGGACGCTTTCTTTTCGAAGCTCGAGGAGCGGGCGGATTTCGGCAAAGGGCGCGAATACCGGGTTCGGCAACCTGAAATTGTCGACGACTCGGTTACGGCGGAACTTGCGCGGCTCCAACAGATCGTCGTGAAGACACTGCATGCCACCGAAGACGAGATAGTGAAATCCGAACTCCAGGATCTTGGACGTCGGATTCGCGATGCGCGCCACGGCATCGCGGCCTTCCTGAGCCAGTCGGAGGAGGAACACGTTTACTGGATGGAACGCACGGGCAGAACGGGCCAGTTCCTGAATTTGAACGCAGCGCCTACGGACATTGCAGCGCATCTCGAGGTCCTGCTTTTTCGCGAGAACCGCTGTTGCGTGATGACGAGTGCGACATTGTCGGTCGGTCGTCCCGACCTCGCGTATTTTCGCGAGCGCGTCGGCGCGATGGAGGTCGAAGGGCTGCAGATCGGCAGTCCTTTCGATTACGCGGCGCAAATGAAGATCTTTGTGCCTAAGAAAATGCCGGATCCACGCGACAAGAGCTACGACGAGGCGGTGGCGCACTGGATCGGGCATTTCGTTGCACAGACAGATGGAAACGCATTTGTGCTTTTCACCAGTTACCGCGCGATGCAGGCACAGGTGGAACGAATGGCGGAGACGCTGGCAGAATACAGGCTACTCGTGCAGGGGCAGGGGATGCCGCGCCACCGGTTGCTCTCAGAATTTAAAAAGGGTGGGGGATGTGTGCTCTTTGGCACCGATAGCTTCTGGAGCGGTGTCGATGTGCCCGGTGATGCACTCCAGAATGTGATCATCACACGACTGCCATTCGCCGTGCCCGACACTCCACTGATTGAAGCGCGGCTCGAACTCATTCAGGCGCGAGGAGGTGATCCGTTTGCGGAATACTCGCTTCCCGAGGCCATCCTGAAACTGCGCCAGGGGGTGGGGCGCCTCATCCGTTCCAAGAAGGACTGCGGCATTATTGTGATTCTCGACAACCGGATCCTTTCGAAATTCTACGGGAAGGCTTTCCTCCGCGCACTGCCGGAGTGTCCGCTGGAGGTGGTTTGAGAGGCTCCTCAGCCGCGCGTCTAAGCTTTTCGGCGGATAACCAGCGCCGATATACTTCAATTCGCTGACGGTTATTCTTGCCGTGACATAAAGTGTGCCTTCGCCTGAATGTCCGGAGATCGGAATCGCCATTTTCGCATTCATTCGGCGCCCGAACAGTTGCCCTTCCGGCCTGCCTTTCCTTGACCCGTGATCCAAAAGCGACTGCATGAGCGAGGAAATCGCCTGACCACGCGAAATGGCAGCGTAATTACTGAGGCCGCACCATCTCGAACCGCTCGGTTGTGCGGCAATACCAGTGAGGGGGCGCCATACGGCCGATGACCTCGAAATTGTCGGATCGGATGCGAAGCGATTCTGGGTCGATCAGGGCGTCGCGGACATGCGCGCGAAGAACCATTCCGATGATCAGTCGGTTGTCACCAATCTGGAGAGTGCCCCATTCCGCGCACTCGAGGGCGGCAGGGGCTTCGGCGATTCGCGGCGGCGACACGGAGGTGGACGCGGCGGTACTGAGGCGGGCAGCTTCGATTTCGCTCTTTCCGAAAGGATAGGACGCCGCGGTGATGTTCATTGCTTCGGCGACCGTTTCATCCACGAGATTCACGACAAATTCATGCGTGCGCCGGATGTTTTGCGCGGTGTCCTTTGGAATGCCCGGCTCTCGGTCGCCCGGACAGAATCCGAGGATCGGCGGATTTGCGCCCAGAACATTGAAGAAACTGAAGGGCGCCGCGTTTACGCTCCCGTCGGGATTGAGTGTGGTGACCCAGGCGATGGGACGCGGTGTGACGAGTGATGCCAGGATGCTATAGGCGCGGTCGGCGTGCCGGTCTTCGAGATCAAATTCCATCAGCAGCAATGTAAAATGTGAGACGGAAACTTAGACAGGATTTGTTCGCGCCGTGCCGGTAACTCGTTGGACATATCGCGAAACCGCTCGTCGAATATCAACGGCGACGGCTGCTTCCGGCTTCACGAATTTCGGGACGAACCAGGGGAATAATCCGATGAGATCGTGGGTTACCAGCACCTGACCGTCGCAATCGCTGCCCGACCCGATGCCGATGGTGGGAATCATCAGCTCTTCCGTAATGCGGCGGGTCGCGTCGCGCTGGATGATCTCCGCCACGACGGCAAATGCGCCGGCCTCTTCCACAGCTTTTCCGTCGGCGATCAGATTGAGCGCTTCTGATTCGGTTCGTCCTTTGAGTTTGTAGCCGCCCTCGACGAGCACATTCTGGGGAAGCATGCCGATGTGCCCGACGACCGGGATGCCGTCCTGAACAATAGCGGCGATGTGTTCGGCTTTACACACGCCGCCCTCAAGCTTTACGGCATCGATCCCGGTCTCCATCATCCGGCGCGCAGTGGAGAGTGCCTGCTCTGGTGTCCGATAAGTTTTGTAGGGAAGATCGCCTACAACGAGGGCATGCTTCGTTCCGCGGGCGGCAGCGCGGCAATGGTGCAGCATTTCTTCTAGACTGACATGCGTTGTGTCGGGATAGCCGAGCACGACCATTCCGAGTGAGTCACCGACAAGGATGATGTCGGCGCCGGATTCGTCGATGAGCCGCGCAAGCGGATAGTCGTAGGCAGTAAGCGCCGCGATGCCACGAACGCCTTTGCATTCGCGGATCTTCTGCGGCGTGATTTTTTCAGAAGCACTCGGCATACAAACAAACTTGTGGCTGGAGGGGTGTTTTTGCCAGCAGGGATTCGACGCTTTCGTAATGGCCTGGAAGAAACAGCTTCGGGCGGATGTCGGCAAGAGGCCGCAAAACAAAGCGTCGTTGATGAATTCGGGGATGGGGAACTTTCAGAATCTCATGATCGAGAATGTGGTTGCCACTGTAGAGTATATCAAGATCGAGAGGGCGAGGCGTATTGCGTCCATGAACCGCAGGACGTCCGGTGGCGGCTTCGAGTTTATGAAGCGAAGCGAGCAGCTCGAAAAGATCTCCGCTGTAATCGAATTCCATCACGGCATTCAGGAATGCAGGTGTGCCAGGCGAGCAATCGACGGCTTCCGTTTCGTAAACATGCGAAGTTAGAAAAGGGCCGTTGCCGAGCGATTGGATGCCGAATTTTGCAAAAGCGAGGTGAGCGGGACGATTCCCGGCGTTGGATCCAAGCGCAATCCCGGTGCGCATGGCAGTGATCAGGTTAGACCCAGGACGTCCTGCATGTCATACAGGCCAGGCTTTTGTGCATTCGCCCACTTTGCCGCCCGGATTGCACCACGCGCGAAGGTCTGTCGGCTGGATGCTTTGTGCGTCAGTTCCACCCGTTCACCAATTCCGGAAAAAATCACCGTGTGATCGCCGACCACGTCACCGCCTCGAATCGCATGGACGCCAATCTCGTGATCAGTCCGCTCGCCGACGATTCCCTGACGGCCGTGCCGGGTATCGGTGGCATAGCTCAGGTTTCGCACTTGAGCGAGAATCTCGGCCAGGCGCTTGGCTGTCCCACTTGGCGCATCTTTCTTCAACCGATGATGCATTTCTACGACTTCGAGATCGAAGTCGGGCCCGAGAATTTCGGCGGCCTTTCGAGTCAGCCAGAAGAGGGTGTTTACGCCGACTGAAAAGTTTGGGGCATGGACAACTGGGATCGATTCACCCGAATGGCCTATTTGCTCGATTTCCGCGTCGGTGTGACCGGTCGTGCCGATCACAAGGAGTTTACGGTGGTTTCCGCATACCTCGGCGACGTCCACCGTGACCGTGTGATGGCTGAAATCGATGACTCCGTCGCAGTGATCGATGAGCGACGAAAGATCGTCCCCCATGTCGATTTCGGCGACTAGTGCGACCTCCGCGTCGTCCTTGGCACATTCGATAATTGCCCGCCCCATTCGACCCTTGGCGCCGTTGATTATTATGCGTAAAGGATCACTCATGGGATGAGATCCAGGGACTTGAGAGTGCTACGCAAACGTTCGGCGTTCGCTTTGGTCATTCCGCACAACGGCAGCCGGACGTCCGGACTAATCAGACCGGCCCAGGCGAGTGCAGTTTTGATAGGGACTGGATTGGGCTCGATGAAAAGATCTTTGAAAAGCTGATATAGCCGTTCATGAATCGCAAGAGCTTCGGCAGCGTTGCCGGACGTGTAAGTGTTCACGAGATTCGCTACCTCGGCGGGAATGAGATTTGACGCGACACTGATCACTCCGTGGGCGCCTGCGGCCATGAATGGCAACGTGAGCCCGTCGTCGCCGGAGAGAATGTCGAACGTATCCGGAACGTGCCCGCGCAGGGCGCTCACGCGATTCACATCACCCCCGGCTTCCTTGATCCCGATGATTGTCGGACAGTCTGACGCGAGCCGCGCCACGGTGGAAACTTCGATCGCGATGCCGCACCGACTGGGAATGCTGTAAAGCACAAGGGGCAAAGGGCTGGATTCCGCGATCGCCCTGAAATGGAGATAGAGTCCTTCCTGTGAAGGTTTGTTGTAGTAGGGTGCAATGAGAAGCGCGCCGTCGGCTCCAAGCCTGGATGCTTCGACCGTCATTTCGATCGCTTCCGCCGTCGAATTCGATCCCGTACCGGCGATGACCGTGCAACGGTCGCCCGCGCATTGTACGGCCAATTCGATGACCCGTAAGTGCTCCTCGTGCGTTAATGTTGGCGATTCCCCGGTCGTACCCACCGGAACGATACCGGTGACGCCGCCGGCAATCTGATTTTCGATCAGGCGTTGAAGGGCCGCTTCATCAAGGGCGTTATTTGCAAAAGGCGTTACAAGCGCCGTGAAGGTTCCGCGAAACATTGTTGGGAAGTGTTGAGTCTCCGGGGGGAAAGTGTCCAGCAATTGCGTTAAGTGGCTCCGCTGAAGAGTTAAACTGTAATTCTACCCTCGAATACGAGATCGGCCGGACCCGTGAGCGTCACGCTCTTGTAAATACCGGCGAGTTCCTCGAAATCCACCAGAAGGTCGTCGCCACCTCTTACGCGCACGGTTACGGGTGCCCCGGCGGCCTCCAGTTCGTGATAGATGATTGCACAGGCGACGATCCCCGTTCCGCACGCGAGCGTTTCGCCCTCGACCCCTCGCTCATAGGTGCGAATCGCAATGTGACTCATGTCTTTCACCCCCACGAAGTTCACGTTCGTGCCCTTCGGTCCGAAATGCTCATGGTAACGAATTGCCGCGCCAAGCGTTTCGATATTCACGGTGTCGAGCGAGTCTACAAAAACAACTGCATGGGGTACGCCGGTATTGATTGAGTGCACCTCCAACGTTTCGCCAACGACTGGAAGTATCTCTCGCAGAGCGAGATCCCGGGGTTCACCCATGTCGATCCTCACGAGTCCATCAGGAAACGTGGCTTTGATCGCACCGGCCATGGTTTCGAAAGTGATTTCATCTTTTCCTCCGTCGAAATCTCTTGCGAACTTCGCGAAACACCGTGCACCATTGCCGCACATCTCCGCTTCTCCGCCGTCGCAGTTGTAGTAACGCATCCGGAAATCTGCGCCATTTCGCGCAGGCTCCACCACCAACAATCCATCAGCTCCGATCCCGCGATGGCGATCGCAAAGGCGCGCAATCTGGTCGGCGGCGAAGGTCAGCGACAGGCCGCGGTTGTCGACTACGACGAAATCGTTTCCTGCCCCGTTCATCTTCACGAAATTCAGCATAAGGCTTCCTCGTTTAGCACTTCCTTCGCCCAAATCAACAAACTGGCCCGTCCGCGGGCGCCGTTACGATTTGTAACATTCGATTGGCCTCGAAGAGGGAGTCTGCTTCACTGGCGCCGTTCATGTTATACGGTTCACTTACTTTGATTGGAAGCCTTGGCCTTTTCCTTTACGGCATGAAGGTCATGAGCGAGGGATTGCAGCGCTCAGCCGGCGAGAGGCTTCGCGCAATTCTTGATTCCATGACGAAGAATCGCTTCGTCGGAGTCGTGACGGGCTTTGCCACGACAACGGTTGTACAATCCTCGTCGGCAACCACGGTGATGCTTGTAGGCTTCGTGAATGCCGGGCTCGTGAATCTCCGTCAGGCGATCGGCGTAATTATGGGAGCCAACATCGGGACGACCGTTACTTTCTGGATTGTCTCCTATCTCGGATTTAAGTTTTCGGTCACCGCTCTTGCGCTTCCGGCGATCGGCGTCGGCATGGTATTGCTCTTGATTCGCCGACTGAACGTTGCCGATGCCGGCGCGACGCTGGTCGGATTCGGACTGCTCTTTCTAGGGCTCGGATTTTTGAAAGATTCCGTGCCTGACCTGCGTCAATATCCCGAGATCTTCGCCTTCGTGAGAAGCTGGGAAGGGGGCTCGGCTCTCAAGATTCTCGCATTTTTTGCGTTTGGAACGCTGATCACCGTGATTGTGCAGTCATCTTCTGCGGCGGGGGCTATTACCCTGGCGCTCGCCTACAAGGGCTGGATCGATTTTCCCAGCGCATGCGCAATTGTGCTGGGGGAGAATGTCGGCACCACGATCACGGCCAACATCGCCGCGATTGGCGCGACGGTAAATGCCCGGCGTGCTGCCCGATTTCACCTGATTTTCAATGTGATCGGAGTGTTGTGGATGTTCGCTCTTTTTGTGCCATTTACGCATCTGATGTTTGTTATCATGCCGGGCAATCCAGAAACTCCCACGACGCTCCCTCAGCATCTCGCCCTGTTTCATTCATTGTTTAATATCACAAATACTGTGTTCCTGATCGGGTTCGTTCCGCAACTTGAGAAGCTTGCGATCTGGCTGGTGAAATCAGGGGATTCAACGACCGGCGATTACGCGCAAATTCACACCAGCCGCGTGTTGCCGCAGACCGGCGAACTGAATTTGGTCGCTGCAGAGCAGGAGGTTCGAAGTCTCGCCAAGGTTGCTCGCGATATGTTTCGTGGCTTTCAGGAAATCTACCAGTCACCCGACAAGAATCTTCCGGAACGGGTTCGCCATTTGAAGGAACTGGAGGAAGCATCCGATCGCATGGCTGAGAATGTGACGCGGCACCTGATACTTTGTTCAAGCGATCGGTTGAGCGAGGAAAGCGCGGCCGAGGTCACTTCGCTGCTTCGCGTGATCGCGGAGCTGGAGGCTATCTGCGATTGCTGCCTCCGCCTCGTGAAACTCACAGCCAAACGATACCGCAAGAATCGCTCCCTGACACCGGAGATTGATAATCAGCTCGAGGACTTTTCCACCTGGGTGCTGCAATTTATTGAGTTCTGCGTTTCGACACTCGGCTCAAGAGTGACGACCCGCGATATGACCCGCGGCGTCGATTTGGAGGGGCACATCAACCGTGCCCGAAAACGCCTCAGGAGCGCCGCTATGCAGCGGATGCAAACGAGTCAGCAGATCCAGGCCGAGATGCTTTACGTCGATCTCGTGAACAACATGGAACGAATCGGGAATCACTGCCTTAACATGCTCCAGGCGCTCTCGCGTCCCGACAAGTTCGAGGACTTCGATCCGCGAGTTCGCATCCCCTCCTGAATCCAGTTGGAGTTGCACGGAAAGATTGGCGACGCATGTTTGGTGCATGAAAACGTGCCTTTTAACGTTCCTTTGGATTGTTGCGCTCGGATTGGATTTTGCACAGGGGGGAGATCCACGCTTCGGGAAATACTGGAATCGCGGTGAGGCGGAAATTACCAGCTACGATCTGGAGCAGGCGCGCTATGGCGAAGTGCACCCGGGTGAAGCGGTTACGGTCTTTGTCACGGAGCCGTTTGATCCCCAAAAACAAGTGAAAGCCGACAATCCCGATCAGGCCGACACCCAGGTGCTGAAACTGAACCTCACAAAGAAATTCCTTACGGGGATCTATCCTTACTCGATGATGCTTTCGGTGTTTACGCCGGTAAATCCGGAGAAGTTTCCACGAACGCTCAAAACAACGGTTTCTTCGCAGGAATGGTGCGGCCACACCTGGACTCAGCTAAACTGGAGCGATGGCAAATATCTCGGGGAGCAACGGTCCTATTTCGAATCGGAAGGAGACCAGAAATTTGCAGCGGGCGAAGCGATGTTGGAGGATGCGGTGTGGACGAAGATCCGGATTGACCCGGCCTTACTTCCTCGCGGGAGGATAATGATGATCCCCGGTGGCCTGTCGGCTAGGCTGCGCCATCGGTTGCCAAAGCCGGAGAAAGCCCAGGCATCGATGGCGGAACAGGATGGGGATCAGAATACCTACAGCATCGAATATCCGGAGATACGGCGGACGCTCAGGATTACCTACGAGAGGGATTTTCCCCACCGTATTTCGGGGTGGGAGGAAAAGGATCTTAGCGGATTCGGCCCTTCAGCGATTCCTCTCACAACAAAGGCGACTTTGAAACAGCGGTTGATGATCGACTATTGGAACCATCACGATCTCAAAGACCGCCGTTTGCGCGCCAAGCTCGGACTTCCAGAGGATCGGTGAGAGACCGATGTTCGTTTGCAGGAAACTGAACGATCCCATTTGCCAAGGCACGAGGCGTCGATTACTCTCGCGCCCTCATGGCAAAAGTCGCTCTAGGCAAAGGGCTCGGCGCGTTGATCAATACACGCGTCGCGTCTCCACATCCCGCTGAGGAAGCAGGCGAGCGTATTCAGAATGTTCGGCTTTCGGATATCAACCCGACACCGCTCCAGCCGCGCACGGAATTCCGGGATGAAGGACTACATGAGCTGGTTGAGTCGATTCGTGAACGAGGAATAATTCAACCGCTTATCGTCCGCCGGAAAGGCGACGCGTTGGAGTTGATCGCTGGCGAACGTCGATGGCGGGCGGCCACAGAGGTGGGGTTGAGTCAGGCACCGGTCATCATTCGGGAGGCGACTGATCAGGAGGTTCTGGAACTTGCGCTCGTTGAGAATCTGCAGCGCGAAGGTCTTAATCCCATTGAGGAAGCGATGGCTTTCGAGCGGTTGGCGAAAGAATTCGGACTAAAACAGGAGGAGATCGCCCGAAAGGTAGGAAAAAGTCGGGCAGCCGTCGCCAATAGCATGCGGCTTCTCGATCTGGCGCCTACCGTACGTACATTTCTAAAGAAGGGTCATATTTCTGTTGGTCACGCAAAAGTATTGCTTTCGGTAAAGGCGAAGAACGAACAGGAGCTGCTCGCCGATCAAATTATTCGCTCTAGTGCCACTGTGCGCGAAGCGGAGAAGATCGTAGCGAAACATATTGCACGGCAACAGATTGGCGCGAACGCACCAAAGGGAACGCGCAATGCATCCGCATCGAACACTTCTATCAATCCCGCACTTCAGCATGTGCAAAACCGTCTGCAGGAACGTCTCGCGACTCGCGTAACGCTTCAGGACACGGGCAAACGCGGAAGAATCGAGATCGAGTTTTACGGAGCGGACGATCTGAATCGACTGCTGGATGTTCTCGGAGTGCAAATCGATTGAGGCGGGTCTTCGACGCCATGCAATTCCGTGACGGCCGTTTTGTGATGAATCGTCGTGGACAAGCCTTTTTCAGAGTGTCCGTTGCAGCCGTTCTGCTATTTGCGGCCTGCGATCGAAAACCGAGAGATGTTGATGCCCGGCAGGCAGCCACAACGTCTGCATCGAAAGTTAGCACGAAGTCTGTGGCGGAAAAGGAGAAGAACGGGTGGTTCGGGTTTGGCCGGAAGACACCGACTCCGAAGCCATTACCCACACCACCGCCAGCGCCCGCGAAAATCTGGGAAGAATTCTCCGGAGAAAAAGCATTTGGTCACGTCATCGCTCAGGTCGAGATTGGTCCGCGGCCCGCGGGGTCCGAGAATCTGGAAAGGACGCGAGCTTACATCGTCAATGCGCTTGGGGAGGCCGGGTGGGAGGTCGAGCGGCAGACCTTCACGAACGCGACACCGCACGGGCCGGTTGAGTTCACAAACCTGATTGCGCGATTCAAGGCGGCCAATCCTGACGCGCCGGCGCCGACCGATACCCAGCGCGTAATTGTGGCCTCGCACTACGATACAAAAAAGTTCAGTACAATCGAGTTTGTCGGGGCGCATGACGGAGCTTCGAGCACGGGTGCGTTGATCGAGTTGGCCAGGGTGCTGGCACTCGACTGGGATCTGGCCAGGCAGGTTGAGCTAGTATTTTTTGATGGAGAAGAAGCCCTGGCGCAATTCACACAGGAAGATGGGCTTTATGGCAGCCGTTATTATGCGCAACAACTCCGGGAGAGTGGCCGGGTAAAGCAGTTCGATTACGGGATCTTGTGGGACATGATCGGAGATCGTGACCTGACGTTGACCATTCCGCCGGACACACCGCAAGAGCTCAGACGGGAAATCTGGAGCGCGGCCGAGGCTTTGGGCCTGAGAGAATATCTGGAATATTCAGACCGTGAAATATGGGATGATCATGTGCCGCTAAATCAGGTAGGTATACCGAGTATTGACCTGATTGATTTCAAGTATAATTACTGGCACACGGCTGATGACACACTGGACAAGCTGAGTCCGGAAAGCCTTGAAAAGGTCGCGAGAATCACGCTTTTCCAAATTAACAGCCGACGCTCGAAGTGAATGCTCAGAGGACCGCCCGAGCCGGATTGCAACGCAAGCTTTGCGCGCTATCTGCTCTGGGCTAAAGAGAGTATTTTCTAAATGGACCTTCTTGACGAACTACAATCGCGAATCGTGCCCGGTGACGGTGCGATGGGAACGCTGCTCATGGAGCGAGGCTACAGTCTCGACCGATGTCTCGAAGAACTGTGCGTGTCGAATCCCGAAGTGGTGTCGAAAATTCACAGCGATTACATTGCTGCCGGCGCCCGCTTGATTGAGACAAACTCATTCGGAGCGAATGCGGTCCGGCTGTCGAAGTATGGGTTGGAAGAACGCGTGTCGGAAATTGCCTGCGCTGCAGCGAAGCTTGCAGTCGATGCCGCCAGGGGAAGCGATGTCGCCGTGGCCGGAAGCGTCGGACCGGTCGGGATCGCAGCGGAGCAAGCAAAGGAGCAGGGGATCGATCGCAAAACAGTCTTCCGCGATCAGATGATGGCTCTGCTCGAGGGGGGCGTTTCCGTCCTGATGCTCGAGACGTTCCTCGATTTTGAGGAGCTGCTTCTGGCTCTCGAAGTGAAAACATCAATCGCCACCACGATACCCGTGATTTGTTCGCTCGTTTGCAATCCCGAAGGACGACTTCCCAATGGAATGGAGATTGGGGAAGCGTTTCGAACACTGCGCGAACGCGGTGCGAACATCACCGGCGCCAACTGCCTCAACGGGCCGCATGCAATGGTGCAACTATTCGAGAAGGTCCCGACAGAAGGATTGCTTTCGGTGTTTTCGAACGCAGGCCACCCCCATCGTGTGGATGGCCGTTATCTCTATTTCACAACGCCGGATTATTTTGCATCATCCGCCAGAAAACTCGTCTCCCAGGGTGCCCGGCTCGTGGGAGGATGTTGCGGCACCAATCCATCGCACATTCAGGCGATGGTACGGTCGATAGAGAACCTGCATCCCATTACGTCCAAGCCGCACCGTATCGAAGTCGTTCCGGAGCCTCCTGCCAGAGAAGATAGTCGGCAGGGACTCGAGCCTAGTATCGTCGACAGGATGCTGGAGGGACACACGGTGATCGTGACCGAACTCGATCCACCCAAGACGCTCGATATCGAGAAATTCCTGACGGGTGCGCAAGCACTCGTATCAGCCGGGTCGGACTGCGTGACGCTGGCCGATAACTCGCTCGCTGTGTTGCGAGTGAGCAATCTCGCGATGGGAGCCATGTTGAAGCATCGCTATAATGTGATGCCTCTTCTCCACGTGAGTTGTCGTGATCGAAATATTCTCGGTCTGCAGAGCGAATTGATGGGAATGGCTGCCATGGGCATGCGTCATGTGCTTCCGCTCACGGGCGACCCCGCGAAGGTTGGCGATCATCCCGGTGCGTCATCCGTTTACGACGTCAATTCGGTGCAACTCATTCAGATGATCAAGCGGTTAAACGAGGGATTCAATCACATCGGGAAGTCGATCAAAGTTCCAACGAGATTTGTTATCGGATGTACGTTCAACCCGAATGCAAAAAACATGGAAGCGCAGGTGAAACGCCTCGAACGCAAGGTTGACGCGGGTGCTCAGTATGTAATGACGCAGCCCGTCTTCGACACGGCGTTGGTTGAAGAAATGGAAAAGCGAACCCGCCATATTGGAGTCCCGATTCTTACCGGTGTCTGGCCGCTCCTGAGTGGGCGCCAGGCCGAGTTCCTTCACAACGAGGTGCCTGGCATTGTGATTCCTGATCATGTTCGAGCGGCAATGGCAGGCCGTGAGGGTTCTGATGCACGAAAGCGGGGGGTCGAACTTGCCAAGGAGATCTGTCGCGCCGCCTTGGACTTATTTCCGGGCGTGTATCTTATTACACCGTTTCTGAACTACGAGACGACGGTTGAACTTTCGCATTTCGTCCGGGATCGCTGATAATCTTGAATGATGTCGAGTATTTCCAATGCGTTGCGATTGCAGGTGCTGGGAATATTGCTCGCGATCTTCATTGTGGTGGCGGTCTTGATGTTCTTTCCCGTGGTAGAATGGATCGAAGGGGCGCAACAAGAAATTGCCGAACTTGGCCCATTCGGCGGCATTCTGTATCCATGCTTCTATGCGATCTGCAATGTGCTGCTACTTCCGGCCGGTGTACTCTCAGTCGGAGGAGGTCTTTTCTTCGGCTTGTGGTGGGGATTTGCCATTGTGCTGGCCGGAAATGTTCTTGGGGCAGCACTCGCCTTCCTCATCAGTCGCACGGTAGGTCGGAAATGGATTACCCGACGCTTATTCCGGTATCAGAAATGGCGCACGCTCGATAAAGCGATTGAACGCGAAAGCTGGAAAATCGTGTTTCTGAGCCAGGTTCATCCACTTTTTCCAACGAGTCTCATCAATTACCTGTATGGGATAACCAGAATCAAATTCTGGCAGTGCATGTTGTGGGTATTGATCGGACAGGCGCCTGGAATTTTCCTTTATGTATTTTTCGGCACTCTCGCCCAGCATGGCATCGACATACTCCAGGGACGCAATCACCCGAAGGTCATGGATTATTTCGTCTGGGGCGGCGGACTTGCGCTCACCATGGCGGTGACAATATGGCTTGGCCGCATCGCAATACGGATCGTTCAGGAGGCGGAAGAAAAGGTGAGAGAAAAGAAGGTGCCTGAAAATTCGCACGCTAAGGATCCCGGGGAACCATTTCTCTCCGGGAAAGGGGCTTCGTAAAAGGGGCTCAAATCTTTGACACGAACGCCGCGCATGATAGCTTTGTGAAAGTCGGTTGCCGAATGAAGTTTTCACCTTCCATTTACCTTGAATACGGAGCCGACGAGGCGACCTGCGAGGACCAGGAATTTGAAATTTCTGAGCACGGGATGCGATTCAAGTCCCGATGGCAGTTCGACTTAGATACGGAGTTCCGCGTGGCTTTCAGCTACTGCGATGCTTCAGGGAATTCGCACCGGATTTCCGCTCTGGGCATCATCGTAGATTGCGAAACGATCTGCTCGCACTGCTACAGAATTTCGTTGCTCTTTCTGAGTCCTACCTCAGAGCTTCGTGCTGCGATCGCAGGCGTTTCAGGCCGCCTCGAAGCTACAATCGGCGATCAGCCGGCGTTGACTCGCCGTTTGCCGTCGGTTTGAGACGGAAGTGCTTTTTTTCTCCGACATCAAGTTTGCGTTGGTGGACGTCAATTACCAGTCCGAATTGGGACGTGTTTGTTTAGTATACGCCGCCAATTTCGTGGCACCCCTGTGTTGGCCCGGGTGACACGGCTAAAGTCATCATTTCTGGAGTCGGGATATTCGTTTGCCCGGTAACGCAAAATCCATCGCAATCTCGATGGGAAAGCGTGCTTACCTGCACCCCAAATTTCAGGAAACATCCATGGAGCAGCCAATACCGGTTCCGGACTTCGAGGGGTTGGACTTTGGAAATTCGGGGTGAAGCGGGTAGATTTCAGCGAGTCGCCCGTTGCTATCGAATAGGTGAAGTTCACCCTCCAACTCTCGCCCAAGGTGCAGAGCGTAAATTACCGCGTCGTAGAGCCGCTTGACCTGGAGTGGCTGAGGGAGGATGCCTTCGCACGAAAGCTCAAATCCCTGTTCGATCCCGCGCGGATGGATTTTGAAGATGAATTTACTTTTCACAATGTGTGCAAAAGAACACATTGTGAAGATTGAGTGCAAGCTCGGAATTTACATCGTTGCCACCCGTGAGCGCATCGCTTTCTTGCCAACCGCAACCGAAGTGCACAAGAGAATGTCCAAAAGTGGGGAGGGGCCGCGAGAGAGCGGCATTGGGGAAATGGTAAGGCAGTTGCGATGAAGCATCCCCTCTGTCCCCCAGCTGTCGGATCACCGAGCGTGCAACGCCACCAGGTGCCTCAATGCGCTCTCGCTTTGCGGGTTGCGTCGACGCGACTCCCTTCGTTCTTTTTGATTTTCTATAAGACAAGGAAGGTTTCCAGAAGGTGCGACCATGCTGCGGGCCTGCTGGAACCAGGATAATCAGGATGAAGGAAGCTAGTAGATTAGCGGATAATCAAGACGAAATGGCTTCTTTTGATAATGTGCTGCGGGAACCTTCCTGCACCCGAGCTACCCATTCAAAAGAGCGAGGAGCCACAAATCGAGCGCCCACCTGGCACACGCAGATGTAATGATACCGGAGTGGTGGAGATGGTTGAGAGCTTGTTCAGTGCGTCTGGCCGCGGGTGCGGAGGCGATCCAGGAGGACGGCAAGAATGATGACGGCGCCTTTGACGACCAATTGCCAGTAAAATGACACGTTCATCAGGGTAAGACCGTTGTTCAGGAAGGCAACGATGAGTGCTCCAACCAGTGTCCCGAACACGGTGCCGACACCACCGGAGAAGCTGGTGCCGCCCAGAATAACAGCCGCAATGGCGTCGAGTTCATAGCCTTCTCCCAATCGACCTTGCGCGCTGTAAAGCCGGCTGGCAGTCATGATACCGCCGAGGCCCGAAAGGAATCCGCTCAAAGCATAGACAAAAATAAGAACGCTGGCGACACGGATACCGGTCAGACGGGCTGCAAGCGGATTGCCGCCGACCGCGTAGATGTGCACACCGAGGACCGTGCGGTGAAGGATGAAGGCGCTGACCAGCACGACCACCAGGGCGATGACCACCAGCCACGGCACCGGTCCAAGATACTGATTCCCGATCCAGGCAAAGGGAAGGTCATTGTTGATGAGCGTGGTGCCGCCGGCAAAAAGATAAGCGGCTCCGCGAAGTGCGGTATAGGAGCCAAGAGTGACGATGAACGGCGGCAACCCGAAGTAATGGACGATGGCGCCCGTGCCCATGCCGACAGCGGTTCCAGCGAGGAGCGCAACCGGGATCGCCGCCCATGAGAGCGCCGGAATCAGTGACATCGCGAGCGAGATCACTGCCGTGACGCCCAGCACGGAGCCGACCGCCAGGTCAATGCCGCCCGTAAGAATCACGAAGGTCATTCCGCTGGCGAGTACGATGTTGATGGACGCCTGGCGAACGACGTTGATGAGGTTGTTCGTCGTAAGGAAGTTCTCAGTGAGGACTGCGAATAGTATGCAGATTACAAGGAGAACTGGAACCATGCCAACGATCTGAATGAACGAGCGAAGCATTTGCTTGCGCGCTTCGCTCTCGATTTCGTTTACCGTGGTTGAACCTTTGTTGGCCATATAGTGTAGTCTAATTAAATGAGTGTGCTTGAGGCGGCTTTCAGGCGGCTTTCAGGCGGCTTTCACAAGTCCCGTGGCAAGTCGCATAATGTTTTCCTGGGTGATTTCCTCGCCGCTCGTGCCGCCGACCTCGCCCATGATGTGACCCTCGCGCATCACGAGCACCCGCTGGCAGACACCGATGATTTCCGGCAGTTCACTGGAGATAAATAGAACGGACATGCCCTGCTGGGCCAGACCCTGGATGATTGTATACATTTCTGCTTTCGCGCCGATGTCGACACCCCGCGTCGGCTCATCGAGGATGAGCACCTTGGGTTGAATCTCGAGCCAGCGGCCAACCAGCAGTTTTTGCTGATTTCCGCCAGATAACCCGCCGGCACGCGCCGCGAGCGAGGCTGCCCTGAGACTTAGGATTTTGCTGACGTTTTCAGCGCGTTCAGTCGTCGCTTTCGAATTAAGGATGCCTAAATGGGCGCAGCGCTGAAGAATGTTCATGACCATGTTATCCTGGCAGGACATTTGCAGAAACAGGCCCTGCAGTTTTCTGTCCTCCGGCACGTAGCCGATGCCCGCTGCGATCGCATCCGTCGGCTTGTTGATTTTGACTTTCTTGCCCTCGAGAAGCAACTCCCCGCCGGTCCGCTTGTCCGCGCCGAAAATCAATCGCGCCAGTTCCGTCCGTCCCGCGCCGACCAGGCCGGCCAATCCAAGAACTTCACCTCGATGAAGCTTGAAACTGGCATCGTGAACCATGTCGCCATCGCTCATATTGCGCACTTCCATGACGACCTCGGAAGTCGAGCAGTCCGCGTGCTTGTAGAGCTCTTCGAGTTTACGGCCGACCATCATTTCGATCACACGTTCCGACGAAAAATCCTTCCGCAGTAATTCACCCACATACGCGCCGTCGCGAAAAACGGTAATCCGGTCCGCCAGTTTATAAATTTCCGCCATGCGATGGCTGATGTAAATAATCGCCATTCCTTCGTTACGGAGCTGGTTGATGATATCGAACAACCGGTCGGTCTCACGGTCGGAAAGTGCGGTTGTCGGTTCGTCCATGACGAGGATCCGACTTTTGTGGAAAAGCGCACGTGCGATCTCGACCTGTTGTTGCTTCGCAATGGAAAGACGGGAGGCGCGCCCGCCAGCCTTCATGCTGGCACCCAACCGATCCACCACTTCCTGCGCCCGTCGGACCATGTTTGGCTTGTTCGCCAGGATTTTCATCCTCCGCTCTTCGGAGCCGAGAAAAATGTTCTGCGCTACCGTGAGATTCGGCGCAATCGTGAGCTCCTGGTAGATGATCCCTACTCCGGCGACGCGCGCCTCATGCGGAGTAAGGAAATTCACCGGCTTCCCCTCAAGCTTGATCTCGCCGCCATCCGCCCGCTGTGCGCCGGCCAGGATCTTCATCAGGGTGCTTTTTCCCGCCCCATTCTCCCCGACGAGGGCGTGAACCTCGCCGGGGTAGATGGTCAGATCGACCCCCTTGAGAGCGCGAACGCCCGGGAAGCTCTTCGTGACTCCGCGAACCTCAAGGATTGGTGTCTTCATAGGCCTACTCTTTCGTCCAGCCGACGTAGCTGTCGACGTTGTCGCGCGTGACCAACTCCACCGGGATAAGGATTGTCGTCTCCTCGGGCTTCTTGCCATTCATGATCTCGTAGCCAACCTCGACTGCCTTTTGCGCCATCGTATAGGGATCCTGCGCCGATGTTGCTTCAAAGAGGCTGCCCTTGCTCTTCAGCGTGTCCACCGCGTCCGGCGATCCGTCGACGCCCGCGATGAAGAACTCGTTTCGCTGAGCCTGCTTGGCGGCAAGATCGCATCCAATTCCTGAGGGATCATTGATGGCAAACACCGCATCGAGTTTCGGGTTCGCAGTGAGCAGATCCGTCATCACTCGAAGTCCACCTTCGCGGCTGCCACCGGCATTCTGATCCTGGGAAAGAATCTTAATGTCGGGGTTCTTCTTGAACACATCCAGCGCGCCGGCAACACGATCAACGACGGCACTGACCGGCGGTCCATTTACGAGGACGATCTGACCCTTCCCATTCAGCTTGTCGACAATATACTGTGCGGCCAGCTCGCCGGCTTGCCGGTTATCGGACATCACGGTGGCATCGACACCGCCCTCCGCGGCGACGTCGACAGCGATGACGACGATTCCGGCTTCCTTGGCCCGTCTCACAGCCGGCGCGATGCCTTTGCTGTCAGCCGCGTTCAGAACAATCATGTCGACGCGAGACGAGATAAAGTTGTCAAGCTGGTTCGTCTGATTGTTCACGTCGTAATTGCTCGAGAGCGCCGTGATCTTGACGTCCGGGTTGATCTTCTTCGCTTGCGCGCTTGCGCCATTTACGATCTGGAGGAAGAATGGGTTGCCGAGGTCGCCCACCGTAATGGCGAGCGACTTGAGCTGCTTTTCCGCGGCGCGCGTCGGTGCGGCGATAAGCGTCGCCGCAAGCAGGCATAGGGAGGTTTTCAGTAGACTACTTATTGTCATAGGGGTATTTTTTCTTTGTTTGGGTTCTAGTGTGGGGATTTGGAATTATGAGGAAATTTCATGGTTAGGCAGAATGGCGCACGTCGTCTTGAACGTTTGTACTTTTCAACGAGTTATTTCTGCCCATGCGGCGTGTGGCCCCTACTCGTCGGTTCGTGATGCCATGATAACCCTGCAGGCACAACATCATGCGACGCCACGCCGTGCATTCCGCGAAAATGACGTAAAACCTGCCTGTGTACGATCCGCAAGGGCATGCAAGGATATCGGAGGGCCCGCAGGCCCGGCGTATCGACATCCCTGCCAGTCGCGTGAATGTGAATGAGGGGAACATTCCGGTTCAATTATTTCAGGTTGGCCCGTCCGGTCAATCATTTTTGCACTTCGAAATTATGATGCGGCGGCGCTTTCATGAACAAGGCCTCTCAGCTGCGCGCCCGCTCACACGCCTATTCTCCGGGCATAATTTTAAGATCGCCTGGTTACTGATTTTCACTGCACCGCAAAAAAGTTTCGCGAATTGACAACGTTGTCCTTCGGACGAATAGTCGTACTTTGACAACCTTGTCATCCCTGCGCGCTTCAACCTTTACTGCTGACATCCCCATCCATTGAACATGTTCCGACATCCCAATATCCTCTTCCAAAATCTTCCTTTCGCCCTGCATCCATCGATCCGGCCGCCTTACTCCCCATCGAAGCTGCGTTAAGGCAATCCAAATGCACGCCTCATGGGGTGCCGGCCGCCAAGGCAAATCTTACCTGCAAGGATTGCCAAACTATTTCATCCGAGAATTTGACAAAGTTGTCGTTTTTTTCTAGAACGCAACCCTCCCGGGTCTTCGCGGCCCAGTCGCATGGAAACCCCGCTGAAACCACTTTCAAGGGCTCAGAGGCGCCAAATTGAACCGGCGGTCGCGCTGATAGAAGCCAATTTCAAATGTAGCATGAGCCGCAAAGAAATGGCGGCCAAGGTGGGAATGAGCGTTTCCCATTTTTCTAACCTGTTTCGCCGGCAATTTGGCGTCTCCCCACACCGATACGTGTTACATTGCCGACTGCAGCACGCCACGAAGATCTTGTTAATGAGTGAGCTCTCGATCGCGGACGTCGCGTACGAATCCGGCTTTGCCGATCAGGCGCATTTGAGTCGCCATTTTCGGGGTGCCTTCGATGTGAGTCCACTGCAGTTCCGACGGGTTGCCGGCGGCGTAATCGGAAAAAATTCAAAAGTTCAATAGAGCGTGCGCCATTTTGCTTAACGTCTTATACCGTCCCCCTGTTCCTAAATGCTATGTCTCTACCTGCCCCATTCGGCGTCGCGGCACCTGCAGCCACGAGGCCACAATTACTTACATTAGTCATTGTTGTCATTCTTTCCACCAGCCCGAATAAAGCCCTATGAAAATCACAAGCATCCCATAGGGGTGCTTGAACGAACGTTGGGTCAAGTATCTACAGGGGTTTGCGGTCGAACTGCGGACTGTTCGGTTTAAGAATTCAACGTATCGACAGGGGGCGCGAGCCATTGATCGGCGGTGCTGTCCCATAGGATTAGCGCTCGAAAGCTGGAAAATAGGCCTGCTCCGGGGTAGCCATGGCTCGAAAGGAGCCATCGGCTGTCCCATAGCTTTTTAGGAGTAGATAGAGATCGAGACGCTTCCATAGTGCGGCGCGGAGGATGGCAAACAGCCTAGTCCCAAAATAAGCGAGAAAAAAGCTTGAAGCCCGGCGACCGCGATTTGGTCGGCATTTGAGGACGAGATATCCACATATTTATTAGATCTGCTAATCACTGGGTGCGTTTGGGCCAAATAATCACGCTTCTCGGCTTGCTCGTTGTTGGCTTCTTTGTGCTATCTCGTGGATTAGTGAGCGACCTGTACATAGGACGCCTGCGTGAAGTGCATGATCAGGGCTATTCCTTCCTTGCCAGGTTTTCTTTCAGGTAATACGAAGCCCTCGCAGGTGCTCCCATGCAGCAAAGAGTTCCTTTAACCAGACGTTGTAGTTCATGATGCGGTAGATGATCCGCCGACCCGTGCGAACGATCTGCGTGGGTAGCAGAATGATGGAGTGCAGAAACCGCCGGAACTCCATCTTGACCAACTCCATTCCCCGTTCCTTGTTGGGCATCAGCAACCCAAACCAAGCCTTCAGATTCCATGCCAGGGAAGTCATAACCATATAGGCCCAATTGCTAAGCAAATCGTCCACCGGCATACGCATAGCGTTAACTCCGTTCTTTAACTGCTCGATCACGTTCTCCTGATTGCAGCGTCCGTTGGCCAGACTCACGATTTCCGGCGGGGTGTAGTCGACGCGGTTGGTGATATAGAAAAAGTAACGTTCATCGTCGAAGAGCACTTCCTCGCCTTTCTTCACGCTGATGTTCTTGCGTACGATGATCAGGCGGTAAGACCGCGAGCATTTATTCGGTTGATAGTCTATTTCGGTCACGCTCTCCCCCGTGAGCACCTTGTTCTCATACCCTTTGAAACGCACGATGCTCTCCTTGACGCGTTCCCCCTTGCGCCGCGGGCGCGTGGCAATATCATAGCGCGGCAGTCTCTCCAACGGCGTCCATGCCTCTTGCGGCAAGGCTTCGGCCAGCCCGACCACCTTCGGGTGCGCGTCCATTCCGAAGATGAAATAAACGCCCCCTTTATCCCATCGATCCAGCTCGCCAGTCAGTGTGAAGTCCGTGTCGCCGCGCAAGGTAATCTTTCCGGCATGAGGGCGCACCAACTCGATGGCCCGATCGATCCACGGCACGCACCCCTCATGACTAACCACATTCCCGGGGCGGTTGACCAGATAGAGTACCTCGTTGGTATTAGCCAGTGAGACTGTCAGCGGAGGTCATTTCGAGTGAAAAGAACATATCCGAAGATCCTGCGTAATCGCAAGCGCCGAATTCAACGCCGTCTCGACGCGAAGCGCGGGTGGAGCAATCAGGCGGAGCCTATCATAACCGCCCGCAACATCCACTATGAGATGGCCGGGAAGAGCCGGGCGATCAACTGCGGAGGAATCGGAGCGATTCATCTGATGGTTAACAAGCTGGGCCTGCGCGAAGAGATTGACTCGCGACTGCATCTTCTCAAGAAACACCTTCCCTACCACGAGAGCGATCATGTGCTCAACCTGACTTACAACGCGCTGCTCGAGGGCGTGCGGCTCGAAGACATCGAGCTTCGTCGCAATGATGAAGCCTTGTGCCTCCGGCTGAAGGCTCAGTTGGACGGTCAAGACAGCTTCACCATCAGCCTGAAAAGGAAAGATGGTAGCTGCTGGATTTCGGTCAATTTCGGCGAGGGTATCCTGGCGATTCTGCAGGAACAGTTTGATGGCGCTCTTTATCAGGCCAAGGTGGATCGGATCAAGGATCTGGAAATCATCTTCGATGCCGGCATTTTCGAGGTTTTTGCCAACGAGGGTGCTGTTTGCGCGACCAGGCGGAACTACCTGATCCCCGACGTAGCCGCCATCGACTACAAGCTCGGTGCGGCCGGAAATGTTAATGCGAAGATTGAATATTTCCGCACCAGCTGGGCCTAATTTCCAGATCCCCGAAGGCGCCTTCTGGGTCGATTGGGTCGATTATGGCTGCAATTTTTTTGCGCCGCCGTGACATGGTCATGTCTCCGAGTTGCTGGTAGGCTCTCGGTTAGTTTAAAGCGCGTTCGGGTGGAGAAGATCAGTAGCGGGCGTTTCTGTTCCCGAGTTACCCACTCAAAACAGCGAGGAGCCATTTTTCACGATCTTCTGTTGAGTGGGACTCACTGTCCTTCGGTATAGCACATGGAAGTAGGTAAACGAGATCTGAGAGAGGCATCCGATCACAGTGATAGCTTTGTCTATTTTATTGATGTGATCGTATCAGCAACTTATCCTACCCACCCAACTTTTTACCGGAGAGAGAATCAATGAAACGCTCGGAAATAAATGCCATTATGAAAGATGCGGACGCCTTTATCAGGAGTCACGGCTTTCACCTGCCGCCTTTTGCCTACTGGTCACCCGCCGACTGGGCCGCGAAAGGGCCGGAGGTGAGCGAAATTGTGACCCACCACCTCGGCTGGGACATTACCGATTTTGGGCAGGGTCGATACAACGAGTTGGGGCTGTTCCTGTTCACCATTCGCAACGGCACACCGGAGAACCTGACAACGGGCACGGGAAAGATTTACGCTGAAAAGCTGCTGATTGTGGACGAAAATCAGATCACGCCGATGCACTACCACTGGCACAAAACGGAGGACATCATTAATCGCGACGGCGGCCAATTGATGATCAAGCTTAACAACGCAGCGAAAAATAGCCAGGATCTGGCAGAGACGAATATCAGCGTCAGCCTGGATGGGGTGGAGCATCATTACGAGGCCGGCGCTGTTCTCAGTCTTAGCCCCGGCGAAAGTATCACCCTGCCGCCCTGCCTGTACCACAGTTTCTGGGCCGAGGGCGGACGCGTGCTGGTGGGCGAGGTCTCCACGGTGAACGACGATAACACCGACAACAAATTCTACCAGCCGGTGGGCCGCTTTCCCGACATTGAGGAGGATGAGCCGCCGCTGCACCTGCTGGTCAACGATTACGGCAACTATTGGGGCGGCGCTGCTTGATCATCGCTTCACCGCGACGTGTCCGATCAAAAGCAAGCCTGCGCCGGCTGTAACTCGACCGGCGCAGGCGCAATCCTGTGCGCTTGCTCAAGACTTCTGAGTGGGCGCTATTTCTTCGGCAACTCCACGAGAGGCTCCATGCGCAATTCCGTTTCACGATCCCCCTGGATCTGCGCAACCTCCTTGAGCGCCTGATCCGTATCGGCCTTGCTGCGCAGCAAAGTATAGGTCAGGTCGAAGCTTTTGGTTTCGCCCGGCTGGATACTGGGCACCAGTCCAAGTGAACGCTGGTACTTCGTGTTGTAGGCATAGCTCGTACCAGGTTCGATACCAGTTACATAGCCCTGCTTCCTTGTGTCGGTGTTCTTCCATACGGTCAACACCGGCAGTTGCTTTACGTTGTAGCCGACAGCAACACCAATATCGCCAGCCTTGTTATGCAGCACGGCCAGGGTACGGCCTTCGTTATCGGCATAGGGCTTAATATTGAAAACCATCTCGTCAAAGTCCTTTGTAGGGCCGAGATACGTCTGCCACGTCTTCAGGCCCGCTTTGGCGTAGTCATCGAACGGAGAGATCTGCTCGACCGGGGCACTGATGACGGCACCTTCTTCCAGGATCGGAACGCCGAAATTGCTGTGGTAGATGACCTGGTACTCATTCTCGTAATCTGCGTTGTTGGTTAGTTTATCATGCAATGAAAACTTCGCTTCACCGGGAACGACGTTCAATTCCATCCAGGTGACAAGATCACAGAATTTGAAGGTCCGCTCATCCACGCGGCCCTTGACGTGAATAGCGTAGGGCTCCTTCTCGTCGATGGTCACGCTGACATAGGAAGCGGGTATATTCTGCACCCGTCCATGCAGGCTTTTCAGGAACCCATCGTCGTCCACACCGGGGTGACCGGTCCACTCATAGCCGCAGCGCACCAGCACTTCATTGAATCCGTCCAGCCAGCCGAGGCCATTCCGACTTTCCAGATCGATGAACGCCGGGTTGACGATCTCCTTTACAGGCGACTCCCAGCCAAAGCGCAGATCGCCACTCTTGACTTCATAGATACCCATTCCGCGCGTTGGAACCACCGTAATCTGCATCACACCGTTGTCCACGATCAGTACATCGACGCCTTCTTGCCGGCCACCATGCAGGCGCTTCTTCTCGATCGTGAAGGCAGTAGGAGCTTTGATACCCAGCTCTTCGCTGGTGATCTTCCAATCACCAACGTCAGTTCCCGCCTGGGAGTCGGTCAGAATGAATTCCTTAGCATGCACAGTGAGCGAACAGATGGCCACCAAAACGGCAGCAAAGAACTTCTTCATTATTATTTTCATTTTGGTTTTGATTTGGGATTAGTCGAGACGTAAGCCAATTCCTCAAGCGTCAATTGGCAGGGATTCTGAGAGATTTTCCGTGGGAGAGCTCCGCCTTATCATTAGCGATCCGAGAGGCGCAACGAGCGCCGGGAAAGCACCAAAGTGCCGCCCGACGCCGCTGCGCTCTTTTCAAGCGGAGTCGATAGGGTCGGAGATTCCTACCAGATCGACTTCATTTGCCAGATATCCAATTTCTTCAAGGTCGCACGGCCATCGTTGGCGAACACTGCAACACCTTGACTATCCTCGCTCGGGAAAATCTGATCGGTGATAAGACGTTTCCCATCACCCGCGAAGACCTCCACCGAGGACCAGTCGACGAATATATGTAACTTGACGACGTTGCCGTGCTCGACAGCGAGCGGAGCCGTTTCCCGACTGGGGAAGCTGGTACGGTTGTTGGTGAACAGGGGGTTGAAATCCACGATGCCGGATTTGTTCCGGTCGATGAACACTTCCCCTGCCGCCACATTGTAACCAACGACCGTTTCTTCCCCATCGCCCTTGCGCACCTTCAGGCCAAACTCCGTGGCATTACCCACCTTGAATTCGGCGATGATTTCCAGGGCTTTGCCCCTGGATCCCCTTCCGGAGAGAGGGATCTCGCCATTGTTGATCTCCCAATTCCTGACGCTGAAATGGGGTCCATTGCGAAGTTGACGCAGTGTCTCGACCGGTTGCTGCACCACATAGATCTCACCGTCGCCACCGCTCTGGAGGCTTACATCGCGCACAATACTCATTGCGCTGCGCCAAGGGGAGGTCGGAATCGAATCCGCGTAGTCCCAGTTGTTCATCCAGGCGACCCAGCGCCTCTTGTTGTCAGGCAGGTTGTTCCACGAGATGACAGCGTAGAAGTCTCGGCCGTAGTCGATCCAGTCCGCGCGCTTCTTGGGCTTATCGGAGAACACAATGTGATCGACGAGGATATGGCCCCAACCACCGTTGTTCTGGTCGACGATCTGAATCTGCGCCTGCTTGCCCGCAAATTCCGCGACGTTCCAAGCCGTCCAGTGCAACTGCTCGCTGTCTTC